>JAHCAW010000052.1 GCA_019634695.1 Candidatus Sumerlaeia bacterium | reverse complement strand
TGGGGCGTGGACATGCCCGTCGCTCACGCTCCGGGTTCTGATTAGGAGGCAAGGAGCCCCCGATGGGCGAGGCCGGGTATCGTCTGGAACGCGAGCGGATCGTCTGCTTCTCGACGGCGGATTGGGACACACTGCTGCCGACGAACAAGCATCAGTTGATGCAGCGCCTCGCCCGGCGCAATCGCGTGCTGTTCGTCGAGACGTTGGGGACGCGCGCGCCGCGGCTGGGCTCTGCGGTGGATCTCGGCCGGATCGGACGACGCCTTCGACGCGGATTCCAGGGCCCGGTGCGGCGCGAGAAGTACCTCTGGACGCTGTCGCCGCTGGTGCGTCCGGTCTGGAGCACACCCGCGGCGCAACAGGCCAATCGTCTCGCGTTCCGCATGCAGGCACGCGAGGCCCTCGCGCGGTTCGCCGACGCGATCGTGTGGGTCTACTCGCCGTATGCCGTGCATCTGCTGGATCTTTTCGACCCGCGGCTGGTGGTCTACCACATGGTGGACGATCTGTCCGCGGTGCCAGGAGCAAACGCGGGCGCGCTGCGCGAGGCAGAGATCCAGTTGTTGGCGCGCGCCGATTGCGTGTTCTGCACGGAGCGCGGACTGCACGACCGCGCGCGATCGGTGAACCCGAAGGCGCGGTTCATGCCCAACGTTGCGGACTATGGGCACTTCTCGCGTCCGCGAACCGACGCGGTGGGCGCGCGGCTGGAACTGCTGCGCATGATGCCGCGACCGCGCCTGCTGTTCAGCGGCAACCTTGCGCCGCACAAGGTCGATCTGGAGATGCTCGCGATGATCGCCCGTCGGCGGCCGGACTGGTCGGTCGTGCTGGTCGGGCCCAAGTGGGAGGGCGCGGCAGGCCATCCCCTGTTCGAGCGCCTCGATCGCCTGCCCAACGTGCACCTGCTTGGGCACGTGCCGTATGACGACCTTCCGGCGTACCTGGCCGAGGCGGAGGTGCTGCTCATTCCCTACGTGGAGAACGACGCGACGCGGGCCGTCTTCCCGCTCAAATTCTTCGAGTATCTGGCAACGGGTCGGCCGGTGGTCTCGTCGCCCCTGCCGTCGCTGCTGCCGTACGGCGGTGCGGTGCACTTCGCGCGCGATGCGGACGAGTGGATCGCCGCGTGCGAACGGGCGCTGGCGGACACGCACGACCTCGAGTTGCAGCGTCGCGCACTCGCCCGCCGCCATACATGGGAACGACGCATCGAGGAAATGGAAGCCGCCATCGGCGAGACCCTGCACGAGAAGCGGGCACGCTGACGCGGAGGGCGG
Source organism: Candidatus Sumerlaeia bacterium (assembly GCA_019634695.1). Taxonomy (GTDB): domain Bacteria; phylum Sumerlaeota; class Sumerlaeia; order SLMS01; family JAHLLQ01; genus JAHCAW01. The sequence continues at coordinate 27,965 of JAHCAW010000052.1, read as the reverse complement.
GCGCTACTCCGTGCCGTCGTAGCGATACCCGACGCCGTGCACCGTTCGGATGATGCATGGGCTTCGTGGGTCGCGTTCGATGCGTTTGCGCAGTTGCGAGATGTGCTGATCGAGCGTCCGGCTGTTGGGGATGTGGTCGAGTCCCCATGCATGACGAAAGATGGCGGCGCGGTCGAGGACCTTGCCGCGCTCGCGATGCAGCAGCCCCAGGATGCGCACGTCGCGCAGGCTGAGGTCGATGCTGACATCCTCGCGACGCGCACGCAACTGCGCGGGGATGACCTCGAGGTCGCCCATCCGGAACGACGCGAGGTGCAGATGATCCTCGGGCGGTTTGTTGGCGAGACAGCGGCGCGTGACGGCACGAATGCGGGCGACGACCTCGCGCACGCCGAAGGGCTTCGTGATGAAGTCGTCGGCCCCCATCTCGAACGCGACGACCTTGTCGATCTCCTGCCCCTTGGCACTGATGAAGATGATGGGCACGTTGGGGCTGCTGCGGCGAATCTCGCGGCATACGGCGTAACCGCTCTTGCCGGGCATCATGATGTCGAGACAGACGAAGTCGGGCTGCTCGCGGCGATAGAGCGCGAGGGCAACGTCGCCGTCGCGCGCGGGCAGGGGCTCGTATCCTTCGCGGCGCAGAATCTCGGCGAGACCCTCAAGAATGTGCGGGTCGTCTTCGGCGATGAGGACCTTCATGAGCGCATTGCCTCGCGGTCCGGGATGGGCAGGCGAAGTTCGAAGGTGCAGCCGTTCTGCCACTGCACGAGTTCGAGGCTTCCGCCGTGCAGGTGCGCGAGCTTGCGGGCGATGGTGAGTCCGATCCCCGTGCCGGCGGCGCGGGCGGTCAGGCCATCGTCCAGGCGACAGAACGGCTCGAAGATGCGTTCGCGGGCGTGACCGGGAACGCCGGGTCCGCGATCCGCGACCTGCACGACAATGCAGTCCTTGGCTTGTGTGGTGGTGATGGCAAGGTGGCGACCATCGGCGGCGTACTTCTCGACGTTGGCGATCAGGTTGCCGAGAATCTGGCCGACGGCATCCGGGTCGCACGGCACAGGTTGCGGCGCGTCGAGCGCGGTCTCGATCTCGATGCCACTCGAGCGCAGGACGGGCCGGAAACGCTCGACGATCTCGCGCACAAGGTCGTCAAGGCAGACGGTGCGAACCTGAAGGGTGAGCATGCCGCGGCCCTCGCGCCCGAACGTCAACACGTTGTCGATCAGGCGACTGAGGCGCTGGCTCTCCGCGACGATGATGTCGAGCCGACGGCGTGCCTCCGGATCGGAATCGTCGGTGCTCTCGTCGAGCAGTTCCGCGTGCAGCCGGATGTTGGTCAGCGGCGTCTTGAGCTCGTGCGAGACCTGGTTGACGAAGTGAACGCGCTGGGCGGCCTCGCGCATTTCGCGCGAGTGTTCACGCAGGAGCGCAAAGGCCAACGCGAGAATCAGAACGCCCCCCGCCGCGAGCGCCGCCCAGAAGGCAAGCCTGCCGCCGGACGGCGCGGCGAAGTAGTCCGCGGGCAGGAAGTACTCGAATCGCCAGGCGGCGAAGGGCGGATCGAGTGTCATCTGCCCGTCGGGCAGTCGGGCACTCTCCGGTTCGTGGCGCCCCCACTGATAGATCACGGCGCCGTTCTCGTCAACGAGGCGAAAGCTGCCGGCTTCCGCGTCGCCGCTGGTTGGCGTGTCGGGCAGCAACGCGACGAGGTCCGCCATCAGCCGGCTGCGAGCCACCTCGATGCCCGCGATCGCGCCAGTGAGCGTCCGTCGCCAGAAGAAGATGGCAAGGCCGGATCCGTCGTAGCGCACGCTCCAGCCTTGCGTGGCGGGTCGGTCGGATGCGTCGGCTTCATCGGCGGCGCGAACGAACAGCATCGGGTTGGCGCGCAGGAAGGCGTTGAGCTGGCGCACCAGATCGCGTTCGCGGCTGGACAGGGTTTCCGACAGTCGGGGGTGCAGCAGCTCGGCGCCGGGCGAGAGCACGAACGTCTCGACGACGAGCGGATGCGTGCGCCGCAAGGCGTCATGCTGCTCGGGCGACCATTGGTCGGCATCGGCAAACTGCCGGGCAAGGTCGCGCTCGACGTCGATGAGGTGGCGTTGAAGGACAAGGCGCTGAAGGGCGAGCCGATCGTCGAGCGACTCGCGAAGACGTCGCTCGACGACGCGTTGCTCGGCCGACTGGAGCCGCAGCCCCAGCCAGCCGAGCCCGACAACGGGCACGAGAACCAGAAGCATCAGGATCACCGGCAGCCGCCGATTCATGCGCGCCCGTCACTCCCCTACTGCTTGACGTTCCACAGCGATCCCTGCGACTCGGTCTGCATGACCTTGCGCTGGCGTTGGTAATTCTCGGCATCGAGATTCTGTGCGTCCACGGCACTGCGTTCGCCGACGGACTGGAGTTGGATCTGGAACTCCGCGGGCAGTTGCGCGGCGTTCGTAGCCACCCAATCCGCGTTCTTGACCAGCACCTGACGGGCCTGCTCGATGTTGCCCTCGTCGCGCAGCTTGACCGCTTCAACCGTGCGCTCGGCAGCGACGAGCAGAATCGCCGCGGCAACGACGCGGTCGTTGCGCGACTTCTCGACCTCCTCGACCGATGCGGAGGTGCGCACAACGGCACGCGCTTCGGTCTGCGCCTCGCGCCTGCCGATCAGGTCGTGGTACTGGGCCGTCCCGTGCACGATTTCCTTCCTGGCTTCATGCGTCGCGGGCACATCGAGTTCGACGATGAAGTAGTTCTCCCAGTCGTGGTAGACCTGATTGAGGCGGAAGGTCACCGTTTGTCCGTGCACGTCGCCGCGATCGCCCAGGACGCGCACGGGGCGGATGCCGTCGGCCACGCGGAGCTTGATGGCCAGATCGGTCGCGACGATCTCGGTGACGGAGCGCAGCTCGCGGTCGAAGAAGTTGGCCAGGTCGGAGGGCTTCTCGGCGAACGCCGGGTTGCCGTCGCCGGCCATGGCGAGCTTGTTCATCAGGTCCTCGTTGTAGTCCAGGCCCAGGCCGATTGTGCTGATCGAGATGCCTTCCTTGGCCAGCGAGACGCCGAGCGTGGCGAGTTCCTCCGAACTGGACGGCCCCACGTTCGCCAATCCGTCGGAGAGCAGGATGATGCGGTTGGCGGATTCCTTCGAGTGGAACTTGCGAATCTCGGCGGCCCCCTTCGCGACGCCGCCATACAGCGCCGTGTTGCCGCCGGCCTCGATGCCACCGATCAGTTGCCGGAGGTACTCCTTGTCGGTGCAACGCGTTGCCGGCACCAGAACGTGCACGGTGCTGTCGTACGTGACCACGGAGACGATGTCCTCGTCCGCCAGGCGGTCGATGAACATGATAGCGGCTTCCTTGGCATGGCGAATCTTCTCGCCCTGCATGGAGCCTGAACGGTCGAGGACAAGCGCGACGTTGACGGGGGCGCGCTTCTTGTCGGTGGCGCCGTGCCCCTTGAGGCCGACCTTGAGGTAGAGCGTGCGGGCTTCGTCGGTCTTCAGGATTTCGTGCGCGGGTTCGAGCGTCAACTCGACGGTCGGCCGGGTGGTGGAAGTGATACGGTCCGCGGCGCTCGCGATGCCGGCCCACAGCAGGCACAGGACGAGCAGTGCCAGTCGGTGATTCCAGTTCATGATTGCCATCTCCTTGGCGGGAATCGGCCGGCATGTTTCCTTCCGGCGCTGGCAATCCTGTGGCACGGTCCGTCGGCGGAGTGGTCAGTCCCGTGTAAATGGTTTGTAAGAAGTTTGTGCGCGCGGCGCCGCTACGGGGCGGCCATGAGGTCGAGGGTTTCCTTCTTCATGCGATTGAGCGCGCCGGCCAGGGATGCGCGGCGGGCCTCGGGCAGGCGGTCGATGAACAGGATGCCGTCAAGGTGGTCGATCTCGTGCTGGAGGACGCGGGCGCGCATGCCGTCAAAGTCGGCTTGATGATTGGCGCCTTCGAGGTCCATCCACCGCAGCGTGATGCGCAGGGGGCGGAAGACGTCGCCCTCCAGCCCTGGGATCGACAGGCAGCCCTCGCTGTACGAATCGTCCTCGATGCCGGAATCGACGATCTCGGGGTTGAGGTAGACTTCGAGCTGGCGCTCGTTGGTGCGTTGGCGTTTGCGGGGCTTGCCGGGGCCGTCGTCGGTTTGGACGACGTCGAGGACCAGGATGCGCTCGAGGCGGCCAATCTGGTTGGCGGCCAGACCGATGCCGTTGGCGGCGTACATGGTTTCGCCCATGTCGACGGCCAACTGGCGCAGCTCGTCGGTGACGACGGCGACGGGTTGGGCCTTCTCGCGCAGGATGGGGTCGCCGTACTTACGAATGGGGAGCAGGGTCATGATGAGAACGGAGCCGGAGTCGGAATTGGACAACTCGGGGGGAGTGTGGCGGCCCCCGAGTGGGGACATCAAGGAGACTTCGGAGGGGGCGAGTCAACCTCGCGACTGACGATGAGCAGCCCGCCGGCGGGCGCTTCGCGCCAGCGCGTCCCCCGCACGCCCGCCTCGCGCACAAGCTTGCGCCAGTGGGCGCCGGTGCGGCGACCGTCCGACGGCGGGGGCGAGGACGCCAGCCAGCGAAGCCAGCGCGCCGCGCGGGGCGCCGGTTCGGCCGGACGCGCTGCTATCACCCAGCCCCCGCAAGTCGCCGCCGCCATCAACCTCAACCACGCCAAGACCTCCGAGTCCAGCCCCGCGTCCAGCACATCGACCACCACGACGACATCGAAGGGACGGCAGGCACCGGGCAACTCGCCGGCGGGGTCGGCGGCGTCGGACTGGAACCGCTGGCGGGCAGAGGCCGCCGCAGAGAGCAAGCGGCGCGGGTCGGCGTCGAGGACATGAACATGGGCAGGGGGCGGGTGGAGACGCTCGCCGACGGGCAGGGCCACGAGCCAGCCAACCCCGGGGCGTCTGCGGGCAACCGCGCGGGCGACGTCGCGGGCCATCCCGCCGGACCGCGCAACGAGCAACCCGTGCGCACCGCCGGACGGACGCGAGGCCAGCACCCACGCAACGGCCTCGGCCAAGGCCACTGTCCGCTCGTCCCGGCGATCCTTCAGCGCACGCGCCTCCCGAGGAGATTGCCCGACAACAGCCAAACGCCCCGCCGGGCCCAAATGGGCTGGCGGGGCGCTGGGGAAACTTCGGTGGAGCCGCCAATCAGATTCGAACTGATGACCCCTTCCTTACCATGGAAGTGCTCTGCCAACTGAGCTATGGCGGCCCGAAGAACCCCGCCGTGTCCGGCGGGAGGCGAACTAAAGAGCAGCGTCGAACGGCCGGGCAAGCAGAAAAGCCCACCCCTCCGCGGCCACCAATCAGAACCCGGCCTATCCGTCATCTTGTCCGTCGAAGCCTTGGCGAAGGCGGAGGCGTCCGTGAAGGGCAGAGGTCCGAACCCTCCAGCCACGGGCGCTTGATGAAAAGCCCACCCGCGCGGTTCGTATTCCCCTTTGACCGCGAGGGGGGGCATCCGCAGCCTTGCGCGGCTTTCGGAGCAACCCGGATACCCGCACTCCGATTTTCCCGCCAGGAGCTTCCATGACCGCCGTCGACCGCATCCGCAACGTCGCCATCGTCGCCCACATCGACCATGGCAAGACGACGCTGATCGATTCCATCTTCAAGGCCGCCCACCTGTTCCGCGACAACGCCCGCGTCGAGGAACGCGTGATGGACAACAACGACCTGGAGAAGGAGCGCGGCATCACCATCCGCGCCAAGCACTGCGCGGTGACTTGGAACGACATGCGCATCAACATCGTGGACACGCCCGGCCACGCGGACTTCTCCGGCGAGGTCGAGCGCGTGCTCTCGATGGTGGACTCGGTGCTGCTGCTGGTGGATGCCAACGAGGGCCCGATGCCGCAGACGCGCTACGTGACGATGCGGGCGCTGCGGCTGGGAATGCGGCCGATCGTGCTGGTGAACAAGGTGGACCGGCCGAACGCGCGGCCGAAGGAGGCGCTCGAGAAGACGTTCGACCTCTTCGTCGAACTGGGCGCCAACGACGCGCAGGCGGACTTTCCCGTGCTGTACGGCTCGGGACTTGACGGCTGGTTCGTGCGCGACCTGGAGAAGGACGCGCGCAACAGCATGGACGCCGTGTTCGAGACGATCGCCGAGCGCGTGTCGCCTCCCAAGGCGGACCTCGACGCCCCGTTCCGCATGCAGGTCTCGACGCTGGAGTGGAGCGACTACGTCGGGCGCATCGGCTGCGGCCGCGTCCAGTCGGGCCGGCTGAAGCGAGGCCAAATGTTCACGCGCATCGTGACGCGCTGGAAGAACTACGACCGGCAGGAGGGCGACTGGGAGGTCGTCGGTTCGATCACGGAACGTGCCGAGTACCTGTGGCGAACCGAGGGACTGGAGCGCGTGGCGGTCGAAGAGGTTTCGGCAGGCGACATCGTGTCGGTGGCCGGGCCGGAGGAGATCAACATCGGGGACACGTTCGCTTCGCCGGACATTTCGGACGCGGCACTGGCGCCGCTCGAGATCGAGGAGCCGACGGTGTCGATGCTGTTCCTGGTCAACGATGGGCCGTTCGCGGGCAACGCGGGCCGTGCGGCAACGGTGCGCGAACTGCGGCTGCGGCTGGACCGCGAGCTGCGCACGAACGTGGCGCTGCGCGTCGAGGACGTCGGCCGCGCCGACGGGCTCAAGGTCTCCGGACGTGGGGAGCTGCACCTGGGCATCCTGATCGAGGAGATGCGCCGCGAGGGCATGGAGCTGTGTGTCTCGCGCCCCGAAGTCATCACGCACCACGACGAGGTGTCGGGCGACCTGCTCGAGCCGATGGAGAACCTGGTGATCGACGTGCCGGACGATTATCAGGGCGTCGTGATCGAGAAGCTGGCGCAGCGCAAGGGCGAGATGCTCTCGATGCACAACACGGGCACGGGGATCGTGCGGATGGAGTTCTCGATCCCGACGCGCGGGCTGATCGGGTACCGGACGGAGTTCCTGACGGACACGCGTGGCCTTGGGATCATGGCGTCGCGCTTCGTGGGCTACGAGCCCTGGCGCGGCGAGGTCGTCGGCCGCAGCCGCGGATCGCTGGTGAGCATGGAGACCGGCGAGGCGACAATGTACGCGCTCGAGAGTTTGCAGCAGCGCACAGTGCTGTTCGTCGGGCCGATGGAGCGCGTCTACACGGGGATGATCGTGGGCGAGAATTCGCGCGGCGAGGACCTGCCATGCAACCCGACGAAGAAGAAGCACGTGACGAATCACCGCTCGTCGACGAAGGACTCGGACGCGGGGCTCAAGGTGCCGCGACGGATGACGCTGGACCAGGCGTTGGAGTGGATCGCCGACGACGAGTTGGTCGAGGTGGTGCCCGGTGCGATTCGGCTGCGCAAGGCGATCCTGGACGCCGAGGAGCGCAAGCGCGACGAGAAGCGCCGCGCGACGCTGGCGGCCGCGGGCGCACGGTGACACAACACGCCGCCGCCCCCGGGGCCGTGGCCGGGGGCGGTGCGTGGTGAAGTCTTGCTCAGCTTGATTGTCGGGAAGGAATCAGTGGTGGCCGAGGGAGAGTCGGCTGCGGCGCTGGAGGTCTTCGGCGTGCTCGCTCAGCGACGAGACGTCGGGCGTGAGGCCGCGGTCGTGAACCCCGGCCAGCATCTGGATGGACTGGGCGGGACTGAACCCCATTTCGGTGAGGTAGGCGGCCACGATGGTGGCGCCGCTGGGTCCGACGGCGAGCACGCGGCGGCCTGCGGCGAGGCTCTCGCGCAGGAACGTGACGCCGTCGCGCAGCATGTCCACCGTCAAGGTCCCGTCCGCTTGCGCCGGACGGTTGTACAACTTGATGTCGTCGGGGAAGAGCCCCCCGTCGCCGAAGTATAGGATGGCCTGCACGTCGTGCTGGTGGAGGAAGAAGGGGTCGTTGGCCTGCCCGAGGTCGGACAGAATCAGCCGGTCCAGGATCTGGTGCATGATGACGTGGAAGCCTCGCTCGCTTCGGTTTCGGTCTGACCACGAGACCGAGCGCGGGACGGCGAAGACCGTCAAGAATGAAATGCGCTGGTTTTTCGCGCAGGGTGCGGAGGCTGGAAATCGCGGCTTGGGATTTCAGGGGATATACAGGATCGGGACGGGACCGCCAACGATCTTCGCCTTTTCTTCGAGAACAGGGATCAGGTAGTAGGTGCCCGCCTCCCAGTCCTCGAATGCGGGCGGAAAGGGCACCCGGATCGGTTCGGCCTCCAAGGTCTCGCCCGGGTTCAGGCGCCGCTCCTGCATGACCATCAAGTAGAACCGGCCGTCGCTGTGGGCCCAGCGCACGTTGCCCTCGGCGTCCTCGACGCGCAGGTCGAAGCGCTTGCTGCTCGAGAAGGACAGGGTGCGGGAGGTCTCACCGGCGTTCGTGACGGACAGTTGCACGGGGACCTCGGTGCCGGCCTTGGTGACCTCGAAGACCGGGGTGTGCAGGCGCAGGATCAGCCCGTCACCCGAGCCGGTCTCGTAGACCTGGCGCTGCACGCGGCAGCCGGCGGTGGCCAGGACCAGAAGCAGGAGCGTGGCGAGGGAACGCAGGAGCGTCATGAAAAGCCATCCGAGGAAGAATGCGCCGGACGCGGCCGCGCGCGTGTCAGGGACGGGCAAGGGGCGCCGGTGGGGCAATCGGAGTTGCGTCGGGGGCGGAATTGCGTTGTCTCGCGCGGGCGGCAGGGGCACAAGTGCGGGCCCTGACGATTACTCGAAATAAAGGACAGGCAGGCGATGGCACCGATCACGGCATTCATGGACCACAACTTCCGGCACTTCAACGCGCGGGAGACGGTGGAAGCGGCACGCGGCTGGGTGAAGCTGCTCGACGAGGGCGGCGAGATGCTGCTGGCGATGGCGGGCGCGATGAGCACCGGCGAGATCGGGCTGACCCTGGCCGACATGATCCGGCAGGGCAAGATTCACATCATCAGTTGCACGGCGGCGAACCTGGAGGAGGACCTCTTCAACCTGTTCGCCCACAACGAGTACGAGGTGATTCGCGACTGGCGGGCGCTGTCGGCCGACGACGAGGAAGCCCTGCTGGACCGCGGCTTCAATCGCGTCACCGACACCTGCATCCCCGAGACCGTGATGCGCCACACCGAGCGGATTCTCGTGCGCCTGTGGAGCGAGGCCGCCGACAAGGGCGAGGCCTACTTCCCCTACGAGTACGCCTACAAGCTGCTGGACGATCCGACGCTCGCGCAGCACTACCAGATTCCCGCCGAGCACAGTTGGGTGCTGGCCGCCAAGGAGAAGGGCATCCCGATCCTGACGCCGGGCTGGGAGGACTGCACGCTGGGCAACATCTTCTGCGGCAACGTGATGCTGGGCAACGTGAAGTCCCACAAGTGCATCCGCACCGGCACCGAGCAGATGGAGCTGCTGGCGCGGTGGTACCTCGACCACGTCGAGCGCAACGTGCCGGTCGGCTTCTTCCAGATTGGCGGCGGTATCGCGGGCGACTTCCCGATCTGCGTGGTGCCGATGCTGATCCAGGACATGAAAATGGACGACCTGCCGTTGTGGGCCTACTTCGCGCAGATTTCGGACAGCACGACGTCGTACGGCTCGTACTCGGGCGCGGTGCCGAACGAGAAGATCACGTGGCAGAAGCTGCACCGGGACACGCCGAAGTTCATGATCAACTCGGACGCGGCGATCGTCGCGCCGTTGATCTTCTCGTACGTGCTCGGGCGCTAGGCCAGGGACAGGCGACGGAAACCATGAGTCGAAGACGACGTTCGCGCGAGGCGGCCTTCCAGGTGCTCTTCGCGATGGGCTTCACCGGGCAGGACCGCCAGGAGGCGGCCCTGCACGTGCAGACCATCGCGAGCCCGGACGTGCGGCCGCACGATCCACTGGCGGCGCGGCTGCTCGGGCTCGTCGAGCAGCACGGCCCGGCGATCGACGCGGCGCTGGCGAAGGCGCTGAAGAACTGGGCGGAGGAGCGCCTCTCCCCCGCCACGCATGCCCTGCTGCGGCTCGGCACCGCCGAGCTGCTGCACTGCAACGACATCCCGCCGCGGGTGACGCTGAACGAATACATCGAGTTGGCGCGCACGTTCGGCGACGAGGAGACACCCAAATTCGTCAACGGTGTGCTCGACCGGGTGCTGCGGGACAGTGGACGCGCCGAGCCGAAGAAGCCGTCGCCGGAGCGGGCCCATGGCGGTGCGTGAACGCTTCGTCGCGCGCGTGATGCAGAACCCGGAGGACTTCGGCCTGACCGAGGCGAAGTTCATCCACACGCCGCAGGTCTTCACGTCGCCCTCCGTGCGCCTGCGCTGCCAGTACCATTGCAGCCAGATGCGCCAGTCGGACTTCGTGCCGCCGCACACGCCGCGCCACGACGAAACGCGCCAGATTCTCGACGAATACAAGTACGGCCTGATGCTGCGCTGCGAAGAGCCCTTCGGCCAGCGCACCGCCGGCGAAATGTGGCAGGAGTTCACGACGAACCTGCTGCGGATCGAGAACGAATCCCAGGTGCGCGGCTACACCCGCGCGTTCGCCATCGGTATCGGCAACTGCCTGTACCTGCACCACGACGATTCGCTCAGGCCCTGCGACTTCCCGGAGAAGCGCCGCCCGACCCTCGAGGCACTCGGCATCGAAATCCACGAGACACTCGAGATGATCCTCTGGCACCAGCACCTCGTGCGCACCGCCGAGGAACCGTTCCAGATGTTCGCGTTGTTGTTGTTGGAGTGATTCGTGGTTCGTGGTTCGTTGTTCGAACAGCGAGAGACGAACCACGCTCCGTTACCCCGGAACCAGTTCGATCTCCGGATCGACTTGCGAATGCAGCAGATTCTCGATGGCAGCCAAGGTGTGGGCGGTCGACGTCGGGCAACTGCCGCAGGCCCCCTGATAGCGAATCGTGACCGTCTTGCCTTCGACCGACAGCAGCGCCACACCGCCACCGTCGCCGGCCAGCGCCGGGCGCACCCACTTGTCGAGGATCTCCTCGACGCGTGCGTAGAGTTCGTTGCCGACCTGCGCGGCGCTGCGTTCGGCCGCCGAGGCCGCCTGCGTCTCGGCAAGCCGCGCCGCGTCGGCGAGGCTCCAGCTCTCGAGTTCGCGTGCCACCACGCCCTCAACCTCGTCCCAGTCGGTGTCCTCGGTGCCGCTGACCGAGACGAAGTCCTCGGCGACCAGCACCGCCGTGATCGTGCCGAGGGCGAAGAGTTCGCTGGCCAGCGGCGACGCGGCCGCCTCGGCGAACGAGGCGAACGACAGCGAACCCTGACCGACCAGCGGCGTGCCGGTGTGGAACTTGAACGCGTTCGGATTCGGGGTCGGCGCGCGGTCGGTGATGGTGATCATGGCAGTCGTGGCCTCCGGGGATGAAAACGCGGGCGGACGAACCGGCCGTCGTCGTGTCAGGGTGCAGGTTTCGTGCCGCGCCCGGGGGCGGGAACTCAACCGGCATTGCGGTCGAGAGCGCGCAGCAGATTGCCCGCCAGACGCGGCCCCTCGTAGACGAAGCCGGTGTAGATCTGCACAAGGCAGGCGCCGGCATCGAGCTTCTCGCGCACGTCGGCGGCGGTGAAGACGCCCCCGGCCCCGATGATCGGCACGGTCGGCCCACAGAAGGCACGCAGGCGGGCGACGACGTCGGTACTGCGACGACCCAGCGGACGACCGCTGAGACCACCGGTCTCGGCGGCGTGCCCCCCTGCAACCCCCTCGCGGCTCAGCGTCGTATTGGCGGCGATGAAGCCATCGACGCCGGCGCCGAGTGCCGCGTCGGCGGTCTGGCGCAGCTCGTCGTCGGTGAGGTCCGGCGCGATCTTGACGAACAGCGGACGGCGGGCCAGGCAACCGCGTCGGGCCAGGTTCCAACCCTCGGCGACCAGTTGGCCGAGCAGATCGGAGAGATACTCGGGCCCTTGCAGCGCGCGCAGACCGGGCGTGTTCGGCGAACTGACGTTGACGGCGACGTAATCCGCCCACGGCGTTACGCGGCGCAGCACCGCCAGGTAGTCGCCCACGGCGTCTTCGAGCGGAGTCTCCTTCTGCTTGCCGAGACTGACGCCGACCGGGCAACGGCGCGGACGGCGCGCAAGCCGTCGCAGGCGCGGAAGGGCCTCCTCAACGCCGCCGTTCGGGAAGCCCATGCGGTTGATCAGCGCCTGCTGCTCGGGCAGGCGAAAGATGCGCGGGCGCGGATTGCCCGGTTGCGGGCGCGGTGTCAGCGTGCCGACCTCAACATGCCCCCATCCGAGTTCGGCCAGCGCACCGGCCACGCGCACATCCTTGTCGAAGCCGGCCGCGATGCCCAATTCATTCGGGAACCGAAGTCCACACACCACGACGGGACGATGCGGCACCGTGCCCGCCATGCGTCTGAGCATCCAGCACCCGACCGGCGTGGCCTGGGCAATCTGGAGCAGACACAGCGCATGGTCGTGGGCCGTCTCGGGATCGAGCCGCTTCAGCATCGGGAAGAGGATGTTCTTGTAGAGCCGCACGCGACATGCCCCCGCGGCATTGGCCCCGGCCGCAATCGGCGGGGCAAGCGGGCATCCACACGACAACGCAACCGGATGCGCTGATGCCGGCCGATGGTTTTGGGGTTGTCACGACCAGGCGGCTGGGCGAATCAGTCCAGAAATCGAAACCGGAATCCACCGACCGGTGGGAACGGACTCTCAACTGGGGAGTGATGCGATGCGGCGTGGATGGAGTCTCGTGATGGCGGCTGCCCTGGCGGCTTCATGGGCCACTGGCGGCGCGATGGCGCAGGATGGAGCACTCGAGGATGCGCGGTTGATCCAACCGCCGGAACCCACCGATGACTTGAACGAACTGCGGGCGATGGAGAAGGCGGGAACGCTGCATCCGCTCAAGAGCGCGCCGAAGGCAGCCAAGAGCGCGGCGCCGCAGGTCGCCGACGACTTCGTGGTGTTCGGCTACGTGCAGAGCGAGAGCATCGTGCCGCACTTGCGCTGGCACGCGCTGACGCACGTCGGGACGATCTTCATCGACTTCAACTCGAGCGGCGCCTTCACGAACGCGTCGGGATTCACGGGGCGCAGCAGTTTCCTTCAGGCAGGCGGCGCAGCCGAAGCCGCGGGCGTCAAGGTGCTCGCCACCGTGCGCAACGCAGGTTTCAGTCAGGCCACGCTCGACACGGTGATGCAGAGTTCGAGCCTGCGCGAGACGCTGGCCGACAACATCGCCAGTCTGGTGATGAGCGACGCCTATTGCCACGGCGTGAATCTGGACTTCGAGCCGAGCTGGGGAACGACGACGCGCGACGGCATCACGCAGTTCCTGATCTATCTGCGCAGCGTCCTTCCCTCGCCGTACGAGATCACGGTCTACACGCACCCGATCTACAGCTCAACCTACTGGAACATCTCGGCGATCGAGCCCTACATCGACTGGATGAACTACAGTGCCTATCCGTGGGCGGGCTCGTGGAGCACGACGACCCGGGCGATCACGGATGCCGACAGCTTCCTGGTGCAGGTGCAGAGCTACATGAACGCGGGACTGCCGCCCGAGAAGATGGTGCTGACGCTGGGCACCTACGGCCGCGTCTGGACGACGAACACGCCGGGCTACGGCGCCACGATCAACGCCGACGGTTTCTCGATCGGGTTCACCGACGGCCTGCACGACACGACGCTGACCACGCAGAACAGCGGGCCGCATACGAACAACTATGTGACGGGCGACGAGACGGGCTGGTATTCATTCAACGATGGGAACAACCGGACGGCCGTGTGGGAGGACCCGCGGGCGATGGAGTACAAGCTGCGGCAGGCGCTGAGCCACACGAGCAGCGGCAAGCGCCTGCGCGGCGTCGGCTTCTGGTCGCTGATGTGGCTGGCCGAGACGAGCTCGATCAACCCGCTGACCGGCGGTTCCGTTTCGCGCACGCGCACCTATCCGCACGTGTACCAGCAAACGCTCGAGGCGCTGAAGAAGCCAGGAACGACGCGCTTCGTGTTCGAGGGCTTCGAAGGCCTCGACCCGCGCTGGGCGACGCCGACGGCGTCCCCGGACCTGAGCGGCGACACGGATTCCGACTCCAGCCGCGCGCTGGTGACGAAGCCGGCCGGCGTCGGCGCGCCCGCCAGCTCGACCAACGCCATGCAGGTCACCTTCGACTTCGAGAACGCCTCGGGCAACAAGCTCTTCTTCCGGCACGAGATTCTGTCGAGCCCGAACGCATCGAGCGTGACCGACCACCACGCGGGTATCGTGGTCGTGGACCAGAATACCGCGTTCAGCGCGCAGCTCTACACGCCGGCGGCCTACTCGGGCCGGCAGGTGCGCATGGTGGCGATGGACGCCAACGGCCAACTCGAGATGTCGAGCCCCTACACGCTCAATGCGACGGGTTGGCGCGAGATCGTTTGGGACCTGACGGACGCGGGCCAGATTCACGCCTACGACACGAACGAACAACGCAACACCAGCACGGGCGCCTACTACGACGGCGACGGAGTGCTGGACAGCGCCGGCGACGGCACGCGCGACATCGCCTTCGTGGGCTTTGTGATCGAGGGCGGCAGCGCCGGCAGCGGCACCGTCGTCTTCGACGAGCTGGCGTACGAGCGGCGCACCCCCGGCGGCAGCTACGTCATCAACGAGTTCCGCTACGGGCAGGGCAGCACGCAGAGCCATGAGTTCATCGAAATCTACGGCCCGGCCGGTCCGTTCCCCTCGGGCATGGAGATTCGGGTGTACGATTCGAGCAACGGCTCGGTGGCGAAGACGATCGCGCTGTCGGGGTCGATTTCCGACTACGCCAGCAGCGGCTTTGGCTACTACGTCGTCGGCGACACCGGCGTGCCGAACGTGAACTCGACGACCGGATTCACCGGCGCGGGCGACGACCTGCCGGACACGGCGCCGACCGGCCTCCAACTCTACTCCAGCACCACCGGCGCGGTTTACGACAACGTCGTCTATCGTGCATGGGGTGGGATCAAGTTTCTGGCGCGGCTCGAGACGAAGGGCGTCACCGGACACGGCTGGCCGTGGCTGGGCGCGATTGCCAACGGCCTCGACTCGGTGGGCCAACCCTACACGATGGGACGCTATCCCGACGGCACCGACACGACGGTGAACTTCGACGACTTCACGGCGATGATCGCCTCGCCGGGCGCGCCGAACGGGGGCGCGATCACGGCCGACACGACGATCACGTTCGATACGACGCCGACGCAGGGCTTCCTGACCTTCCAGTCGGGCAGTTCGGGCGCGATGGCGTCGAACGTCGGCGCATCGCCCAGTGGTGGCAACGTCTACCGCGTGGTGGACACCTCGGGCGGCGGCACGATCGCCTTCTTCGGCGATGCGGCGCTGGGCGCCGACGGCAAGGGCTATCGCGTCACGGGCGAGGTCTTCATTCCCAACTCGGCCGCCAACGGTCAGGCCGTCGCCGTTGGCATCTGCGGCAAGCAGGGAACGACCTTCTTCACGGCGTCGCCGGCCAGCTCGGGTTACGAGTCCGGCTACTGGTTGATCTACGAGAACAAGAGCGGGCTGGGCCTGAACGACGGTCGCCCGGATCACGGCGAGACGTTCGAGTTCGTCTACGCGACGCACGACAACATGGACAGCACGCCGGTCACGTTGCTCGGCTCCGCCTCGGCCGCCACGTTGGGCCTGACGCCGGGGAACTGGACGACGTTCGAACTCTCCATCAGCCCGATCGAGGACAGCCTTGTCGCCAAGATCAACGGCAACACGGTCTACAGCGGATCGATCCCGACTGGCGGCCCGACCTCCGGCGCCTTCCAGGCCGGCTTCCGCGCCTTCACGTCGGTCACCTCGACGATGGGCACCTGGATCGACAACCTGGACTTCGAGTTGGACCTGAGCCCGGACGGGCTGCTGGTCTACGTGGACGGCACCGGCGCGCCCGACACGGCGGGCGGTCCGTACAGCAAGCTGTCGCTGGCGATGGACTACGTGAACGCCAACTCCGACCCGAGCGGCAACATCATCCGCTTCCGCACCAACACGGCACCCGACGATACGCAGATTCGCATCCTCGTGCCGGTGACCATCGTCGGTGACGGCGAGGCCGTTCCCGACGGCACGCCGGCATCGATCCTGGTGGACACCAGCGAGACCACCGGCATCGGCGCGGCGACCGACATCGGCCGCAGCGGCAAGTACTACATCGAAATCGACACCGACGGCGATGTCGTCATCCACGACCTGATCCTGCATCCGAACACGAACGGCAACACGACCACGATGCTGATCGATGCGGTCGGCATGGTCAAGCCGGCGAGCGGGACGGGCAACTACACGCTCGAACGCGTCTGGGCCAGCGCCTCGAACTCGAGCAATGCGTACCTGGATCCCGCGACGGCGACGGACATCTACTACACGTCGAGTGTGCGACGCTGGTATGCCTTCGGCGACACGCGCGGCATCTTCAACCTGACGAACACGGGCGGCAGCGGCAGCTACAACGCCACACTGACGGACTGCCGGGCGGGCGCCGCACGCAGCCACGGACTCAACATCCAGAACCAGAGCGGCACGACCACGATCAACCGCGGTGTCTTCGCCCACAATGGTCAGGACAACATCCGTATCTCGGGAACCGGTGTCACATTGCAGGGCACCGACTCGAGCCGACTGCGGGCCACTAACGCCACACGGAGCAGCGGGGGCGAATCGATCCACGTACTCTCCGGCGCCACGATCACCAAGATGGAGTATGTCGACTCGATCGGCGGAACGAATGGCGCCTCGGGCTTCGCCTTCTATGGCGGCACGACGACGCTGATGCGCTACTGCCGCGCCGGTGGCAATGCGGGTGCCCAGATCTACATCTCCGGCTCGGCCAGCGTGACGGCGGAAAGCATCACCGCTCACGGCGCGGCCAACTCGCCGCTCACGTTCAGCAGCTTTTCGGGAACCGCCTCGTTCACCGACTCGGTGTTCGGTTCCACCGCCGCCAACCAGATCGTGATCTCGGGTGGCACGACGAACTTCGCCTACTGCGCGATTCCGACCGACGGCGGCGCCGAGACGCTCAACACCACGAATCCCTTCTCGGCCTCGCCGACGTCGAACACGAACGCCATCTCGGCCAGCCCGGAGTTCGTCACGACAACGTTCACGCGCACCGACGCCGCAAACGTCAACTACCTGCGGCCGGGAAACACGTCCGGTCCGTACTCGAACGCTGGCAGCCTGGGCCAGAACCTGACCGGCGGCGCGAGCGGCATCAGCCTCCCCGTCGAGCTGGACCTGTTCCAGGTCGATTGACCCCTTCACATCAACGCCTTCGCCACACGGGGCCCGGCATCGTCGCCGGGCCCCGTGTGTTTGAAGAAGAGCCGAGAGAACCTCAATCCTGTGTGCGACGCCGCATGACGCCGCGGGCGGTTTCGAGCAGCCGCGCCGCGCGATCCTGAAGGCGAACGGCGAGCAGCAACTCAAGGCGCGGGCCGAAGTGGCGCTTGAAGCGCGCCACGCCCGGCGTGTTGGCTCCGACCCAGTCGTAGCACCGCGGCAGCCCACGGCGTTCGATCTCGTCGAGAATCGCCGTCTGCAAGAGCGTCGGCGCGCCGGACCCGAGCGCGTCCGGTTCCGAGGCCCCAACGTGATAATACACGCGATGCGCGTCGTGACCAACAAGCGCCGCCGCGTGCACGGCACCGTCCGCGGCGACGATCTCGACGACGAAGCCGGCGTCCTGCGACGCGAGCCACGCGCCGAGCCGGCCAGCCTGCGCGGCAAGGTCCGCGTCCAACCGCGTGCGCGCCGCGTTGCGCCGCCACAAGCCTTCGAGTTCCTTCGTTGCGTTCGCCGACTGCACGCGCGCCGCCAGGCCCGCGTCGAGCGCCTTGCGCTCCTGCCGCCGGACCGAACTCTCGAGAGCCGCGCGCCAGCCACCCGGCTCGGTCCACTCCGACACATAGTTGTAGTGCGGCCGCGCGTCCCAGCCGTGCCACGTCAGGCCGCGCACGTCGATGCACCCGGGAGCGAAGATCACCTCCGCCGCGTTGACCGAGGCCGGCACACAGGAGGCCGCGGCACCGAGTGCCTCGCGCCAGAAGCGTTCCGCCTTGTCGGGCGCCAGCTCACCGATCTCGCGCGCAACCAGCGGCCCGCCGAACGAGGCCCACAGCGGCGTGATCCAGCGACGCAGGCCGCGGCGGTGGAGTTCGTGGAACGACAGCGCCAGCACCAGCCGCTGGGCACTCCACACGCCCACAACGCCGCCAGTGCCCGCGGCCATCGCGCCATGATAGCCGGGATGCTGCGCGAGCCATTGGCGCGACGCCTGCCAGAGCGCGAGCCACTCCTCGTGGTTCGCATCGGTCAGCAGTCGCGCTTCGAACGAGGCCATGGTGCAGCGCTTTCTCAGTGCTCGCGGCGGGGATCGAGGGCGTCGCGCACCGCCTCGCCGACGAGGTTAAAGCAGGTGACGGTGATGAAGATCGCCAAGCCGGGGAAGACGGTCAACCACCACGTCCCCTGGATGTCGTTGCGGCCGTTGTTCAGCAGGTCGCCCCAGGAGGCCATCGGCTGCGGGACACCAAAGCCCAGGAAGGAGAGAGCCGATTCGACGACGATCGAACCGGCGATGCCAAAGCTGGCGGTCACTAGGATCGGCCCGAGTGCGTTGGGCAGGATGTGATTGAAGATGATGCGTGCGTTCGAGCCCCCGAGCGCGCGCACGGCCTGCACAAAGTCCCGATTGCCGAGCTTGATGAACTCGCCGCGTTGCAGGCGGGCAACGCCGGTCCATGAGACGAGACCGAGCACTACCATGATATTGAGAATGCTGGGCCGTGGCGCGAAGGCCTGGATCGACAGGATCAGGAAGAGCACCGGGAAGCAGATGACGATTTCGATCAGGCGGGACAGCGCGAGATCGATCCAGCCGCCGTAGAAGCCGGCCAGCGCGCCGAGGAACATGCCGATGCTGAGGTAGATCGAGACGGCGACGATGCCGATCATCATCGAGATGCGCGCGCCGTAGACCATGCGCGCGAGGACGTCGCGGCCATTCGTGTCGGTGCCCATCAGGTGGAAGTGCTGGTTGGGGACGCGCTTGTCGGGTGCGAGCAGGAACGTGGGGGGCTGGCGATTCTCGGCAGTGATGTTCTCGTTCTCGCCATACGGCACGGGGCACAGGATCGCCTTGCCGCCGCGTTCGGCGAAACCGGGTGCCTCGTAGTGGCGGCGATAGGGGAACGTGTCGTGGATCGGAGGAAGGGACTGTGACCAGACGATGGTGCCGAGGGCCGCGACCAGCAACGCCGCACCCGCGGCACGGGGCCACGGCGACAGCCAGCGCCGGAAGGGCAACGCGGCGATGCAGGCGATGTAGAGCAGCATGAAGAAGATCTCCGGGCGCTGAAGGCCGCGCAGGGCGGGGAAGCGCTCCTGCGGAACGAGCGTCATCGCGTCGATGTCGAAGGCGCTCTCGAACTCGGCAAGGAGCGAGGCATGAGCCGCGGCATCGAAGGCTGCCGCCACGTCGCGCAGGGGGCGACGCAGTTGTTCGGTGACGGCGGCCAGTCGGTCGGCGTCGTCGGAAGCAAGGCTGCGCTGCATGCGGCGAACCGCCCGGTCGAACGTCGCCAGCACCTCGCGCGGGTTTGCCTGCGACTCGCCGGTCCGCAGCGCCGCCGCGCGACCGGCCGACTCGAGCACGATGAAGTACGCCTCGTCGTAGTCGTCGGCGAACACCATGCGCAGGAACAGCGGCCGTCCGTTGGCGATCAGCGGCGCGAAGACACCGACTGTTGCGACAAACCAGACGACCAACAGCCCAGCCATGCCCATGCGGTTGCGGCGGAAGTCGCGCAGCGACATCTGCCAATAGGAGAGCGACGGGCTCTCCTCCGCGGGGGCGATGGGCTTGTCGGTCGGCGCGTTCACTCGTAGGTGATCCTCGGGTCGGCGATGGCGTAGGACAGGTCGGCGATCAGAATACCCAGCAGCGTCAGCAGCGCGGAGAAGAACAGGATCGCGTTGATGACCGGATAGTCGCGATTGAGGATCGCCTCGAACGAGAGCAACCCCATGCCGGGAATGGTGAAGATGGACTCGATGATGATCGAGCCGGCGATGAGTTCCGGCAGCAGGCCGGACGACAGCGTGAGGATCGGGATCAGCGAGTTGCGCAGCGCGTGCTTGAGCACGACGGCCGTGCCGGAGGCGCCCTTGGCCATCGCGGTGCGGATGAAGTCCTCGTTGAGCACCTCGAGCATGGCGCTGCGCATCTGCCGCGAGAGGAACGCGAGGCTGCCGTAGGTGAGGCACAGGGTCGGCAGGACGAGGTGCCACGTCAGGTCGATGAGGTCCCGCATGCCGCCGCTGCGCCAGTCGAAGCCCTCGCTGTTGAGGCCGCGCGCGGGGAAGATATCCGGCCAACCGACCCCGGGCCAGGGGCTCGGTCCGCCGGTCAACGCCATGAGCAGCATCTGCCCGACCCAAAACGTCGGCAGTGAGTAGAGCACGAACAGCGAGATGGTGATCGCCTTGTCCGACGTCGTGTAGCGGCGCACAGCGGACAGGATGCCGAGCGGAATGGCGATCAGGTACGACAGCACGATCGACAGGACGGACAGGATGACCGTGATGGGCAGGCGATTGAGGATCAGCTCCATGACGGGTCGGCGGTGCTTGTACGAATCGCCGAAGTCGAAGACGAGCACCTGGCGAAACCAGACGCCGAACTGTGTGTTGGCGAAGATGTTGACGGCGTGCCCGGCGGCGGTGAAGTCGCGGTAGCGAATCTTCTCGCGCGAGTAGAAGGTGTTCCAGCGTTGGACGACGGAGTCGCGGCGTTCGTCCCAATTGTCGTCGCCGCCGAGATAGTCGAAGCCGGTCATGCCGGACAGCGCGCGGTGGGCGCGGAAGGCAGTCGCACTGTCGCGGGCGTTCGCACCGGTCACAAGGTGCGGAACCGCGTAGCCGCCGAGCGCGAGCACATCGGCCAGCTCGACCTGTCCGGCGAGATAGGCGCCCACGACGCGGCGCACCTCGGCATCCTGCCACTGGTGCTTGTGCTTCTCGAACCAGTCGCGCCAGAAGGCGACGCGGCCGGCGACGTCAAGGTTATCCGGCTCGATCGAGCGCCGCTGCGCCAGCGTCGGCAGCATGGCCGCAAGACGTTGCGACGCGTCGACGGGATCGATGCGGCGCGCGGGGTCGGTGGTTAATTGGAAGTTGTGATCGACCGCTCCCTCGACGGACTGGAGCGCCTCGAGCAGATCCAGCGCGGGGCCGAGGGCGATGGTGCTCGAGCGGATCAGCCGGCCGCGCGCGTCCTGTTGCCAGAAGCGCACGGGTCGAATGAAGTCGCGCACCGCCTTCTCCGCCTCGGTGTCGCGGTTCTCGAACTTCAGGTTCACGAAGAGCGGCTTGTCGAGGCCGAGGTTGCGGCGGTTCTGCTCGAGCTGGGCGTCGTATCCGCCGGCGGCCTGCGCGGTGGCGCCCTGCTGCACGGCCGCCGGCTCGCCCGGCGTCAGCCGCGTCACCAGAAACGTGATGAGCGTGATGCCGAAGAGCGTCACGATCATCAGGAGCAGCCGTTTGACGATGTAGCCGAACACGGGTGGGTGCGGAGTCGCCCTCGGGTGGGATGCCAGTCGGGAACACGTCCGGCGCGGGGGCCGGCGCTGTTGCCCTCCGCGGCGGGCGGCGGCGGGCCGCCACCACTCGGTGTGGTCGTGCGGCAACTGAGAGGGGTAGGATTTCACGCCCTGAATGCCACGGGCGTAGAAGCTCGTTTCGTAGAAGCCGAACAGGAAGGAGTAGGGCTGCTCGGCGGCGACGATGCGGTGCATCTCGCGCGCCAGCTCCCAGCGCTTGAGCGGGTCGAACTCCTCGCGGATGGCCTCGCAGATGGCGTCCACGCGCGCATTGCGATAGCTGACGAAGTTGTCGCCCTTGTTCTCGATCTGGCTTGAGTGCCAGATTTGGTACGGGTCGGGGTCGAGGCTGGCGCCCCACGCGAAGCGCACCGCGTCGAATTCCTTGTCGCGCACCGTCTGGGAGAAGATCGTCCAGTCCGTCTTGCGAATCGTCATGCGGATGCCGGCCTGCTCGACCGATTCCTTGATGATGTCGGCGATCTTCTGGTGGTAGTCGCGCGCGCTGTGGATGCTGTACTCGAAGGCGAAGGGCACCATGCGCCCGTCGATCTCCTTTTCGATCACGCCATCGCCGTCGCGGTCCAGCCACCCGTTGCGCCGCAGCAGACGCGCGGCACCTTCGGGGTCGTACGCGATGGGCTCGACGGCGTGATCGTATCCCGGCCCCTTG
This sequence comes from Candidatus Sumerlaeia bacterium, assembly GCA_019634695.1. Lineage (GTDB taxonomy): Bacteria > Sumerlaeota > Sumerlaeia > SLMS01 > JAHLLQ01 > JAHCAW01. The sequence continues at coordinate 5,702 of JAHCAW010000052.1, read as the reverse complement.
CTGTAGAACGGACCGGTGACCGGCACGGCGAGGCCCTGGTGGATGTCCTCGGCGATACGTTCGCGCGGGATCAGCATCGAGACCGCCTGCCGTGCCACCGGGTCGCGGAAGATGGGCCGCTCCATGTTGAAGCCGACGTACGTGAACAGGAAGCCGTAGTGCATGGCGCGGACGAAGCGGCGCTTGAACTCGTCCGTGTTGGTCTCGTCGAGATACCAGGTATCGGGCTCGACGTCGCTGTCGACGTCGATGTTGCCGCGCTGGAGTTCCTTGAGGGCGGCCGCCTTTTCGGGAATCACGATGGCGCGGATTTCGTCCATGTAGGGCTGCTCGGGGCGCCAACGCGGCACGGCGCCGGCCGGCAGCTTGCTCGCCCAGTAGTCCGGGTTGCGCACGATGGCGAGGAACTCGTTCTGGCGCCACTCGCGCAGTTGGTACGGTCCACTCCCAACCGGTCGGGTGCGGAAGCCGTGCTGGTTGAATGCCTTTGCGAAGGCCTCGGAATCGCCGCCGAACTGTTCGGGACTGAAGATATGCCGCGGCAGGATCGGCAGGGCCCCCACGAAGGCGAACTGATTGAAGTAGGGCTTCACGACGCGGAAGGCCACGGTGTCGTCGGCCTCGAGGCGGCACCACTCAACGTCCTGATAGTAGTTGCGCAGGTGCTGCGCTTCGACGTTGATGTTCATCATCGTCTCGAAGCTGAAGACCACGTCGGCAGCGGTCAGCGGCCGCCCGTCGTGCCAGGTGATACCGGAACGCAGGCGGAAGTGGAAGACGCACTCGCGCTTGCGGAAGGGGCGTTGGACCGGCTCGCCGTTGACGATCGCGGTCCAGACGTCGAGGTCCCCGATGCGCAGGCGCATCAGGCTGTCCGCGCGGGCCGGGTCGGTGCCCTCGTTGATCTCGTAGGTGTGCACGTTCTCCTGCACGGCGCCGCGGAAGGTGGCGCCGCCCCATTCGGGCTTCAGGGTCAGCGAATCCTCGGCGACGTTGGCGACGTCGAACTTGTTGAACGTGCGGCGGAAAGCGTCGGCGACGAAGACCACTTCGGAGTCCGCGTCGTGCTCGTCGCCGAGTTCGAGAAGGACACCTTCGAGCACCTCGCCGCCGGCCGTCTTCAGGAGATCGCCCTTCCAGAACGTCCATGCCATCTTGGGGTAGTACTCGAGCGTCTCGAGATCCTGCGAGACGAGCGAATCGAACAGGAGTCCCTGGACGACGCGCTCGGGCTGACCGGTCGAGGTGAGGGGATTGAGGTCGGCGAAGTCGGCCGGGGTGCGCAGCCGCAGCGTGCCGCCGCGTTGGGGCGTGCGCGTGTGGCGATTGGCATCCGTCACGTCGGGATTGTAGGAGTCCTCGATGACGGGCTCGATGAACTGGCGGATGAGTTGCTCGCGCGAGAGTCCTTCGGACTCGGCGGATGGCCCGCGGCGGGCGGCGGCCACGGCGGCTTCGGCGGCTCGCTGGGCTTCGGCCTCAATCTTCTCCGAGGAGCAACCGCCCAGCCACACACCGGCCACAAGCACGAATCCCGCAAGAACTCTCGAGCGCATCCACGTCATGGTTTCGTCGTCTCCAGGGGCGGCAGCGGCCGCGTTTCGGGGCCGGCTCTCCGGCCGGCCCGACGGTGCGCGCAGGCTTGGGCTCCGCCCGCCAGACGCGCAAGCCGAAACGGCCGGCCGGAGGCGGGGCATCCGGTATTCCGATTGCTCGCAGACACCAGGTCGTGCATCCTTTGCTGCAACACATGGGGAGTCGACCGGTGAATCCCGATACGCGCTGGAAACAACGCTTCGACAATCTGGACCGCGCCTGCGGGCTCCTGCACGAGGTCGTCGCGCGTGGTGTCGATGAACTCTCGCCTCTCGAGAAGGAGGGCGCGATTCATCGCTTCGAGTACACGTTCGAGCTGGCATGGAAGACGTTGTTGGACTACATGGAAGAGGCGGGAATCCGGGTGGTCCCGGTAGCACCAAGGCATGTCTTGAAGGAGGCCTTTGCCGCCGGTATCATCAAGGATGGCAAGCTTTGGATCGACATGCTGGACCAACGCAACCTGCTCACTCACCGATACGACAGCGCCGTTTTCGACACGTCGCTGCCGGTCATCGCCGCACGCTACTATCCGGCGCTCGAAGACTTGCGCAGATGGTTCGCCGAAAGGCTAACAGAATGATTCCGGCACCACTCACTGCTGATGAACTGGCGCTCATGCGCTCTGTCTTCCGACGGCATCCGGAAATCGAGGCTGTCAAGCTATTTGGATCGCGCGCCAAGGGCACCCAGCGTCCCAATTCCGACGTGGACTTGGCAGTGTGGGGAGCCATCGATCACCTCAAGGCGGAGGCGCTCGCTGCAGAACTCGATGAACTTCCGCTGCCATACCGATTCGAGGTGCAGCCGTTCGCCCATATTCAGTACGCCCCTCTGCGCGAGCATATCGAGAGGGTGGGTCTGATGCTGTACCCCGAGGAGGCCAACCTCAGTACAGTGGCGCCCTGACGCCCGTCACGAGGGCGGCGTGTCGAGCCGCAGGCCGGCCTGGACCAGGCGCACGCGCGTCGGCTCGTCGAAGACTTCCTCGATCATCGTCAGAATGCGCCGCTGTACGGCCGGCGAGCGCGTGCCCGCCCAGTAGTCGTTCAGCGAAACGACCAGTCCGGTCAGCGCATCGTCCGGGACGAGATTTCGGCCCGGACGGTAGCGCGCGCGCAGCCGCGACTCGAAACCCTCGATCGTCTCGACAAGGCTGCGGTGGTCGGTCATGCGTTGCAGGCCCTCGCGCAGCGCCGGCACCTGGGCCACCAGCCCCGGCGACAACCGGAACGTGACCGGAAGCGCGACGCTGGTCGCGGCCGACTCGACAACCCACGCATCGATCGCGCCGACGATGTCGGCAATCCAGCGATCGCGATAGCGAACGAACGTCGCGTCGTCGCCCGCGTTGGCGTAGTGCGCCGCCGCGGTGTTGAGCGCCACGACGCGCTGGTCCGTCGAACGACGGCTCAGCTCCTCGAGCATCGCGAGCACGTCGTCGTTCGCCGTGCCCGGCCCGTGCAGATACCGGGCGTGCGTTTCGACGGCCCGCCAGACCAGATGCGAGTCGGCAAGCGGATCGGACAGGCGCGTGCGACTGGCCAGCTCGACGGCGCGATGCAGCCCCGAGCCGCGGTCGTCGCTGCCGCGCACTGCCTCCTGCACGACGTCCTCGAAGAGCACCGCGAGGCGCGCATGGTGCTGCGCCGGCGCGGCCGCGAAGGCGGCATCGAAGACCTGCGAGACGGCCGGCTCGGGCAGGGGCGGTTGGGCGCCCGGACCTGCAGCGTGCAGGCTCGCGACCGCCGAGAAGGCGCGCCAGCTCGCCGTCGGGTCAGACAAATCCTGCCCACGCCAGGTCGCCAGATGCCGGATTGCCTGATGCAGCGTCGGCGTGGCCTCACCGCGGGTCGCCTCGATCAGGCGCGTCTCGAACGCCACGGCGAGACGGGGATGCAGCTCCGCGGGCAGCACCGACCAGGCGGCCTCGAGCACCTCGGAGACGGTGAGCGTGTCGACCTGCTCGGCCGTGAAGGCATCGCGCCGCAGCGCGGCCAGCGCGCGGAAGACCTGCCACTTGATTGCCTCGTCGGAGGTGTCGCCGCCGCGTCGCGCGGCGATCGTGCGCAGCGCCTCGAGCAACCCGTCGCCGTACTCCCCCGCCAAGGCTCCATCCGTCAGCCGCTTCTCGTAGGCAAGGCAGACCTGCTCCTTCTCCGTTGGGGAGGCGAGCGCAAGCGCCGCGGCCATCACGTCGGAGAGCGACAGCGTGACCGGTCGCCCCTCGCGACCCGCGCCCTTCTCCAACGTCGCCAGCGCCGAGAAGGCCTGCCAGGAGAGGACCTCGTCGAAGTTCGCGCCGCAGCGACGCCGCGCGATCAGGCGCACCGCCGTGCGCAGCCCCTCGCCCTGGTCGCGATTGCCCAGCGCCTCCTCGACCAGGATCCCCTCGTAGGCCATCGCCAGCTCGGGGTGCTTGCGTTCGGGCGTGTAATCGAACACCTCGCGGATGATGTCGGAGATGCGCGGCGTCTGCTGGTGCCGCACGAGCGCCAGGTCGCGCGCCGAGGCCCAGAGTTTGTCCTTGGGCAGCGGGATGACCTCGCTGATCGTGTAGATGTAGGCCGCCCGGGCCTCGCGCAATGGGCCTTCGAGCACCGGATTGTCGGTCGTCGCCGACAGGATCTGCTGCTCCTTGAGCAGCGAGAAGTAGCGGATGACCGGCACGAGCTCGCCGCGGATGCGCGAGGCACCGGCGAACAGCAGCAGTTGATGATCCCGCGGCACGCGGCGCGTGGCATAGTCCCAGTCGTCGGTCGTGACCAGATCGGCGTAGATGCCCTCGACAAGTGCGCGTTGATCTGCCGGGGCCTCGCGCAGCGCGGCGGAATGGAACACAAGGCCACGCGCCAGCAGGCAGGCGTGAATCTCGGCATCCGTGCGCTCGGGACGTTGCTCGTTCCACAGCCGCAGGATACGGTTTTCGAACTCGTTGGCCAGGTAGACCTGCGAGACGTGCGTCGGATCGTTGCTGCCGTGGAGGAAGACGCGCTCGGCGTCCAGGATGAGCTGCGCGGTTTCGCGACGGGTCTGGCGGCAGGCCTCGAGCATCGTCGCGTAGTAGGAGACCGGCGGCGTATGGCGGCGACGGATGACGCGGCCGATTTCGACGGCGTCGTCCCAACGCACGCGGTCGGCCGCCAGACGTAGGCGCGTGTACAGTTCCTCGAGGCTGGCCTTCTCCAGATCCACGACGCCCGGCCAGTCGGGTTCGTTGCCGCCGCCGGCGAACAGGCGTTCGAGTTCGTGCCCCTTCTCGCGCACGGCGGGTTCGGGATGACGCTTCATCAGTTCGAAGAGGCGACGGGCGCGCGGCGTGTCCTCGGCCTCGAGGGCACGCTGGTACTCCTCCTGATAGTAGCTCGTGTCCGCACGGTCGATCGACGCGATGTCGGCGCGCTGCAGCGTGATGCTCTGCCCGTGACGGGTCAGCGTCACGTGAGTGTCGGACTCGGATCGCAGCGAGCCGCTGAGCACCTGCCCGTTGTGCAGGACAATCACCTCGGCCAGCAGGGGCGGGGCGAGCAGCAGGGCGAGTCCGACCAAGGCTGCCCGGCGGCACGACCGGAATCGGGGGCGAAGGGTGGGAGGAGCTTCGGCCATCGGGTCGAGTGAGGTCCCGGATTGGTGCGGGCACAAGCGATTACGACGCGGACTGCCGGCTGTCACGGCGATCCGTCGCCCGGACGGCAGCGCGCCTGCTGGAGGGCCCTTGATCGGGGACCTCATGGTGTCCGCAGGCTTCCACCCCACACGGCACCCCCTCCGGCATGCGCGCTCCGGTCCGGCGACGACTCCAAGGCTGGGAACCGCTCGAGGCTCCCAGTCGGCAGTATGGTGCGCGCTAGCCCGATCGTCAACTCGACGCCTGTCGGGGACTTACTTTGCCTTGGGGGCCTTGGCCGCCTTGGGTTTCGCGGCAGCCGACTTCTTCACGGCGGACTTGGCAGGAGCGGCCTCCGCGTCCTCGGCGGACTCGTCCAGCAGAGGCTTGACCGGCTTGGGCTTGCGCTGAAATTCGCGCTTGTACAGGTCCAGCGCGTGCACCACGCGCCGCTTGGCCTCGGTGGCCGAGTCCCAGCCCAGAGCCAGAGTGCGGGAGC
>JAHCAW010000051.1 GCA_019634695.1 Candidatus Sumerlaeia bacterium | reverse complement strand
TGGGGGGGTTTGTGGGGCCCGCGGTGGGGGGAGGGGGTGGGGGGGGGGGGGGAATGCGTCAAGTCCTGACGCGGCGGGGGCGCGCTTCCGGATTGACGGTCGGGCCCTGCCGTCCCAAACTCCCTCGCATACGGATTTCGACACCCCGACCCGTTCGAGGGAGTACCCATTCGATGCGTTTCAAGGCGTCTGGCTTGCTCGCCGTGAGTGTTCTTGCCGGGATGGCGGCCCGCCCCGTGGCGGCCGATCCCGTGACCGTGATCGTCGATACCAAGCGCGTCGCCCAGTTCACCGACAACCGCCGCAATCCGGGCGAGATTTCCCCCCTGGCCATGGGCGACGTGAACGGCGACGGCTTCGACGATATCGTCATGGGGGCGCCGCGGGCGTCGAGTTTCACGACCGTCGAGTCCGGCGGCGTCTACATCCGGTTCGGTGGCAACTTTCTCTTCGGACCCAATCTGGGGACCGACGACCGGGGGCTGTACTACGACCTGACCACGCCGCCCAACATTTCGAACAACCGCGTCACCAGCTCGGTCTTCCTGCCGGACTTGGCGGGCCGCGAGCCCAGCGGCGTGCAGTTCATCCCCGAGCGCGGCGGCGAGGCCTTCGGCAGCGCCGTGGCCGTTGGCGACTACAACGGCGATGGGTTCATGGACGTGGCGATTTCGGCGCCCGCGCCCTTCGGGTCGCGTGTCGGCGCGGTGTATCTGATGTACGGGCGGGCGGACATCGGCGGCGTGCGCGAGGTGGATCTGGAGATCTTCGATGGCTTCGGCTTCGAGATTCTCGGCCGCGCTGCCGAGGAGCGCTTCGGCGAGTCGATCATCATGGCCGACCTCGACAACGACGGCTACGACGACCTGATCATCGGCACGCCGCGTCACGGCGTCGGCGGCATCGTTGACATCGTCTGGGGACTTGCCAGCCCGACGTACCGGCGCGAGTCGATCGCGATCATGCCGGGGCCGACCTCGCGCATCGTGAGCAACGTGCCGGGCGAGCGCTTCGGCACCGGTCTGGCCGCGCGCCGACTCAACGGCGACAACTTCCCCGAGCTGGCCATCGGCGCGCCGCTCTGGCCCGACCCGTCGACGAGCCGCGGCCGGGCACTCGTGTTCAATCTCGGTGGCGTGCGCCTGCCCGTGATCGATCTCAGCGTCACGCCGGCCTACCTGACCATCGAGAGCACCCGCAACAACGCGGGCGTCGGCACCGCGCTCGCCATCGGCGACGTGGACGGCGACACGCTGCCGGACCTTGTGATTGCCGGGCCGTTGCAGGACGCGGCGGCAGGCATCAACGCCGGGATCATCTACATCATGAGCGACCCGGCCAGCTCGGCCGGCTCGACGCTCGTCGTTCCCGGCGACCATCGCACCTCGGTCGCGGGCACGCAGCCCGAGGACCGGTTGGGCACCGCACTGGCCTTCGGCAGCTACGACGCCGTGATCGGCGAGGAGCTGTTCGTCGGCGTGCCGGGACGCGAGAACCTGACGCATTCGGCCCGCGGCGCGGGAGCCGTCTACGCCTACCGCACCGGGACGCTGCCGCCCGGCGATCTTCAGTACGAGGACCAGAGCGTGCCGTGGACGAAGTTCACCGTCAGCCGCGCGTGGTTCGGATTCGGGAGCAGCATCGCCGTCGGCCAGTTCGACCGGGTGAACGAACTCGACCTGTTCGTCGCCGGAGACGGCACGCATCCGTTCAACCAGATTTGCGGCTCGGACGAGCAGTCGATCTACGAACTGTGCCACGGGACGTTCGAGGGCCTGCGCGTCTTCGGCGTCATGTCGCGCAGCGTTCCCGAGCCGCCGCACGGCCTCTCGACCAAGCCGGGCTGGATGGCCCTCGAGTGAGTCTCGGTCCAGAACCGCACAATCAGAACCCGGAGCGTGAGCGACGGGCAGCCCGCGTTCTCGCCCCACAACCGTACAATCAGAACCCGGAGCGTGAGCGACGGGCAGACCGCCTTCTCGGCCAAGAACCGTACAATCAGAACCCGGAGCGTCAGCAACGGGCAGCCCGCCTTCTCGGCCCAGAACCGTACAATCAGAACCCGGAGCGTCAGCGACGGGCAGCCCGGGTTCCGTTCAACCCATCATCACCGACGCGATGACGCCCACGACGCCGATGCCGGCCAGAATGAAGGCCGGTATCGCCGGCATGTTGCCCTCGCTGTCCATCGCGCGCCCGAACATGAAGAAGACCATCGGGTGCACGAGGAACGGCATCGCGAAGACGAACGCAATCATGCCGGCGGCTTCGGCACCAGCCATGCCGCCCTGGATGGCGGCGAACAGGCCGAAGTGCGAGAGTGCCGAGCTGGTGGCCATCATCATGTTGGCGACGGGCATGCCCGATATCGACAGGAGCAGCAGTCCGCCGAATACCGCGGTCAACTGCCAGCCGAACGAGAACTGCATGAGGGCCTTGACCTCGCGGGTGTCGTCGCCGCCCGCGCGGCCGAGGTTGCGCAGCGCCAACGCCGTCAGTGCGATGCCACCGGCGGCCACGGCGAGCGAAGGAACGAGCATCAGGCGGCCGGTCTCGATGCTGACAGCCAGGATCGAGAAGACGAAGATGTGGCCGAAGAAGGGGACGTTGATCATGATGGGCGCGCGCCGGGTGGCATCGTCGCCGAGATCGCCCGCCGTGCACGCACCCGTCAGGCCGGCATGCGACAGGGCGCCGGCCATGCCCGGACCGAGGTTGCGCACTGCCGCCGACCGCCCCAGCAGAATCAGCAGCGAGATGCCGCCGAACATCCAGAAGACCTGGCCGAAGAAGCCGTAGGCCATCACCGAGTTCATGCCGGTGAGGTTGAGAGCCTCCGCGATGCGCGAGCCGCCGATGATGAAGTTGGCGGACAGCACCACCGGGATGCCCGCGAACAGCAGGCACCGCACGGCCGGGCCGTGCGACCACCGATACATCCACGCGCCAAGCCCGCACGCGATCAGCATCACGAAGAAGATCTGCGGCAGGGCGATCGTCGGACGAATCCACCGCGCGATCGCGAAGCCGGCCACCAGCACCGCCATCAGCCCCACCATCTCCACCACGCCCTTGCGCAGGTAGATGCGCTTGTCCTGGATCGTGGCCTTGTAATCGATGAAAATGAACGAGATCACCAAGCCCATATAGGCGATCACGGGGTAGTAGCGACCGAGCGTCGTCTCGGGGACTGTGCCGGTCAGCGTGCGCATCAGGGCCTCCATGCCGAGCAGCAGGAAGAACGAGCGGCCGATGAAGACGAGCTGCGTGCGGCCGGTGCCGAAGAAGACCTGCTCCATCGAGTAGACGACGCTTTGGTCGGGGGGGATCTCCTTGCCGGCCAAGATGCGGCGCAGTTGTTGGCCGCCGACGAAGAACGAGGCCGCCAGCGCGATGATCGTCGACTGCGCGATCATGCCCAGCATCGGGAAATCGGCCAGTCCGGGCTGCGTGACTCCCGTGGCCACCATCAGATAGCCCATCAGCAGACCGAAGATGACGATGATCAGAATCGCGGAGTATCGCGTGCCGGCAACGACGGCGCGCGCAACCAGCACCATCGGAATGACGAGGAACAGGGAGAGCCAGAACTGGTTGAACAGGTGCTGGTGGGCGATCTCGCGCATCACTTCCGACGACACGATGTTCTCGGGCATGGCAGGTGGCCTCGGCGAAGTGCAGACGGGTGGTCCAGCGTTGGCGAATTGGTCGAGAGCACCCCGAGGGGCCGCAAGGGTTTTCGGACAAAGCGGACCAGTTGGGTTCAATATAGAGACGCGAGGTCCGATTTCGACGGTACGAAGCCGATTCGTCAGGCGTCGACGGGCTCGGGCGCCGAGGCCGCTTTGCGGCCGCCGGTCAGTTGCCACAGCCGCTTCGTGCCCGCCTTGAAGTACTGGAGGGTGTTGCGGGGGCCGCCGGCGCGGGTGAGCATGCGGGTGATGTAGCCCGGGCGCAGGTAGAGCTTGAGGAGGTGCTTGCGGCGCCACTGGACGAGCTGGCTGCTGGTCATGCCCGAAAGAGTACGCAGGCCGCCGGTGGCGTAGCCCGCGCGCGCGGGATCGTAGTCGGTCTCGAAGAGGCGCTCGCGCAGGGCGATTTCGTGCAGTTCGGTGCCCGGCAGGGGAGTGGCCAGGTTGAAGTCGAAGAAGTCGGGATCGAGGTCGCGCAGGAACTCGAAGCTGGTGCGCAGCGTCTCCTCGGTTTCCCACGGCAGGCCGATCACCATGAAGCAGTGGACGCGCAGGCCGTTGCGCTTGCAGCAGGCAACCGCCTCGCGGGCCTGCTCGACGGTGGCGTTCTTCTTCATGTGGTCGAGCATCGCCTGGTCGCCGTGCTCGATGCCGAAGGCGACGACCCAGCAGCCGGCCTGCTTCATCCACTGGGCGCGCTCGTCGTCCATGGTGTCCACGCGGCTGTTGCAGCCCCAGTGGATGTCGAGCCCCGCCGCGACGATGCCGTCGCAGAGTTCCTTGAGCCAACGTTTGTTGATTGTGAACGTGTCGCCATGGAAGAGGAATTCGCGAATGCCGAATTTCTCGACGCACTCGCGCAGCTCGGCGATGACGCGCTCGGGTTTGCGCAGGCGCACCGTGAAGTCGGTCAGCACGCCGGCCGGGCAATAGATGCACTTGGCGGGGCAGCCGCGATTGCCATGGATGACGGCAAGGGGGTTGCCGGTCTCGGGCGAGCGATAGACATCGTTGCGCAGCAGGTGGCGCGCGGGCAGGGGCAGGGTGTCGAGGTCCTGCAGCAGGGGGCGCTTGCCGGTGAAGTGGACCGCCTTGGCGAGCGAGCCGGCGACGATGGCGGCCGGCGTCTCGGGGGCGAACTGGCGCGCCTTGCGGGCGGCGACCTGGGCCTTGCCTTCGGGCTGCACAAGCGTCGGGGCGGGGGGCTCGCCGACGCGCTCGAGCAGGTCGCTGCGGAAGTGCAACCCCTTGACGGAACAGAACGGCTCGCCGGCGACGATCTCCTCGACAGCCTCCTCGGCCTCGTTGGGGAGAACGATGTCGAGTTCGGGATGGTCGACGAGCACGGTCGAGGCGTTGACGATCAGCGTCTCGCCGCGGGCCATGGTCAGGATGGCGGGCAGGCGCTCCTTGGCGAGGAAGCAGGTCTGGAGGTCGCCGACGAGGGTGGCGGTGGTAGAGTTGACCACAAGGCCGTCCGGGCGGAAGTCCTCAAGATCGCGCAGGAAGTCGGCCCACGTGCGGCCGGTGGCGGGGTAGTCCTCGATGCGACAGGTGGCGCCTTGGCGCTCGGCGCAGGCGGCGGCGAGAGCCAGATCCGAGGGCGGAAAGACGATCTGGACGGTCTGGTCCTCGACGGTGCACTGGCAGCGGTCATCGCGCCGGTACAGGCCGGTGGGCGGGTTGAGGAATAGGATTCTGGAAAGGCGCCGGTCATTCATGCTGGGGCGACGATGGGCAAGCTCCGTGCCCGCGGCAACGGCGAAGTTGCCGGATGGGACGATCTCGCGCCTTTGTCGGGAGGACTCGCGATGGAGTTGCCCCGCGGGGCGCGCCGGCGTCCGATGCGGGGGCCGGGCAGCGTCGCCGACCCGAGAATCCCCTGGAGCACCCCCATGGCCTCACATTGCCTGATCGTCGGAATCGCCGGGGGGAGCGGCTCGGGCAAGACGACCGTCGCCCGAAACCTGGTCGAGCGCCTCGGCGGCACGGCCCAGGTTCCCATCGTCGGCCAGGACAGCTACTACCTCGATCTCGGGCACCTGCCCTTCGAGGAACGCAAGAAGATGAACTTCGACCATCCGGACTCGTTCGACAACGACCTGTTGCTGCGCCATCTGGGCGAGTTGCGCGAGGGGCGGGCGATCGAGTGCCCACTCTACAACTATGCCACCTACACGCGACGGGAAGGGACCATCCGCATCGAGCCCTCCCGGATCGTCATCCTCGAGGGCATTCTGATCTTCACCGACCGGCGCCTGCGCGACCTGATGGACATCAAGGTCTTCGTGGACATCGATCCCGACATCCGCTTCATCCGGCGCCTGAATCGCGACGTGCGCGAACGCGGCCGCTCGCTCGAGTCCGTGGTCGACCAGTACACCGAAGTCGTGCGCCCGATGCACATGAAGTTCGTCGAGCCGAGCAAGCGGCACGCCGACATCATCATCCCGGTGGGCGGGCAGAATACCATCGCCATCGACATGGTGGCGGCGAAGCTGCGCGACATTCTGAGCGGCAAGAAGAGCTGAGGGTCAGCGCGAGACGACGACGCGCGCGGGTCGGACGACGTCACCGCAGTCGAGCATGTAGCCAGGTTGGACGACTTCAACAACCTTGCCGGCCGGAACGTCGGGCACCTCGGCAGTGGCGACGGCATCGTGGCGCTCGGGGTCGAAGTCCGCATCCTGGGCGGCGATGGGTTCGACGCCGAAGCGCTTGAGCATGTCGAGCATCTGGTGCCGAATGCCTTCGAGGCCCTCGCGGAGCGGGTTGTCCTCCGCGGCGGTGAGGGCGCGCTCGAAGTTGTCGAGCACCTCGAGGACGGCGCGCAGGAGCTTCTTGCGCTCCTGGCGGCGAGCGAAGTCGATGTCGCGCTTGGTGCGGCGGCGCAGGTTGTCGAGCTCGGCGGCCAGGCGCAGGACGGCCTCGGGCACTTCGGGCTCACCAGCGGGCGGGGCCGCGTTCGGGCTTTCGGGATTCATGTCGCTTTCGGGGGCATCCGCGCGGGCGTTGGATCGAAATCGGAAGAAGTCTTTCATGCTGGCATCGCCCCCGTTCGCGAAGGCTTTCGTGCGGGTGGGGGATGCGGCAACCGCAAGTTGCGAAAAAGCCGGCCGGGTCCTCGCGATGGTGCGAGGACCCGGCCGCGGACGTACTCTGTCACGGGATCAGCCGGTGGCGACGGCGACGCGACGGGGCTTGGCCTTCTCGGCGAAGGGCAGGTGGAGCGTCAGGACGCCGTTGCGGGCGTCTGCGCGGATGGCGCCCTGGTCGATCTTCTCGCCGAGCTGGAACTGGCGGAAGTAGCTGACGAGGGCGAACTCGCGGTAGACCGCCTCGCGGGGGGCATCCTCGGCGACCGGGGCCTTGATGGTCAGCACGCCGTCCTCGACGTCGATGCCGATGGTTTCGGGGGCGGCGCCGGGCAGGTCGGCCACGACGGTTAGCCCCTCCTTGGTCTCGTAGATGTCCACCGGCGGGGTCACGAAGCGTTCGGGCTCGCGGGTGGCCTCGGTGGCGGTCACTTCCGTGGACTGCGGTGCGGTCTGCTGGATGGTGTTCTCGGCCATGGGACTCGCCTCCTGTGGGGGAGTGTGCGTGGGGGTGGCGCGCTTACGCGGCATTGATGGCGATGCGGCGGGGTCGGGCGGCTTCGGACTTCTGGAGCCGGACGGTCAGGATGCCGTTGCGGTAGTCGGCGGCGACCTTGTCCTGGTCGACCGCGGTAGGCAGTTTGACTTGGCGGAGGAAGCGGCCGGCGGCGCGTTCGTTGCGGTGCCAGGCCTCCTGGGCGATCTCGCCGGCCGGGCGAGGCTTCTCGCCCGCAATCAGCAGCGCGTTCTCCTGCAGGGTGACTTCGAGGCTCTTCGGATCGACGCCCGGGGCGAGCGCCTCGACGAGCACCTCGTCGGCGGTCTCGTACAGGTTGATCAGCGGATAGGAGCGTGCGGCGCGTCCGGGCAGGAACGCGGCGCGGTTTGGCGGTGAAGCGAAGCCCTCGAAGAGGCGATCGACTTCGCGGCGCAACAGGTCGAGTTCACGGAAGGGATTGGTGCCGAGCATGGCGGGGTGCCTCCATCGTGGTTTGCGGCGGGCGGGTCTCGCCGCGCCGACGGAGGGGGAGAAATCAAGAGGCTTGCCAACCTTGGCTGAATTTGTAAGACAAGCATTTTCAATTGTTTGAGTTGATTCCCGGCCAAGCAATGACCGGGCGACGGCCGGGTGCGACGTCGCCTCCGACGACGCGGGTCGTCGCGTGCGTCGGCGGGATGCGAAAAGAACCGGGCGGGAACGAGATGGTGATCTCGTCCTCGCCCGGGAGTGGTCCGGCGGATGTCAGGACCTCAGCGGTTGGGCTGGGCCCAGGCCATGAGTCCCATCTCGTTGGGGTGTACGAGGTCGGGGTGCTTGGGAACGACGCGGACGGTGAAACCGTACTTGCCCGAGTCGCCTTCGAGGAGGCTGCCGCGATAGCGGTGGGCGCCGGATTCGCTGCGGCCGTCAGGGTGCATCGGGATGGTGCCGCCGCGGAAGTTGCGCCCGGTGCAGCTCTGGTAGAGCGGAGCGACGTAGATCTGCACCGAGACGTCGTCGGGATCGATGGCACCGAGTTCGACGTCGGCGACGATCTCGATCTTCTCGCGCACGCGTACGGTGATGCCGTCGCCATCGTGGGGTTCGACGTGAGAGTGGATGCGGATGGATGGCCAGGCGCCGCGGACGCGATCGCGCCACTCGGCATTCCGGCATGCGCGCTCGAAGCGATTGGCCGTCAGGAGCGTGTAGCGGCTCGAGCCCGCGAAGTAGAACATCTCGGCGTAATTCTCGACCATGCGCGAGGTGGAGAACTGCGGGCCGACGGTCTTCATGGATTCGCGCACGCGGCGGAGCCAGCGCACGGGCAGACCGCGCTCGTCGCGATCATAGTACAGCGGCACGATCTGCGATTCGAGCACCGAGTAGATGGACTCCGCATCGGCGGCATCCTGCAGGTTCGGGTCCTCGTACTCGATGTCGCCGCCCAGGGCCCAGCCGGATTCGGGATTCTGGCGATAGGCCTCCACCCACCATCCGTCGAGGATCGAGCAGTTGATGCCGCCGTTGATGGGCACCTTCATGCCGGAGGTTCCGGAGGCCTCGTAGGGGCGGCGCGGATTGTTGAGCCAGACATCGACGCCGCTGACGAGGCGTCGGCCGACGTTGATGTCGTAGTTCTCGAGGAAGAGGACGCGCCCGCGGAAGGCCTCGTCCTTCGAGGCCTTCTGGATCTCGCGGATCAGCGCCTGGCCGGGCTGGTCGGCGGGGTGGGCCTTGCCCGCGAAGACGATCTGCACCGGGCGTTCGGGATTGTTGAGGATGCGCGACAGGCGCTCCTTGTCGCGGAACAGCAGCGTGGCGCGCTTGTACGTGGCGAAGCGGCGGGCGAAGCCGATCGTCAACGCATCCTTGTCGAAGATTCCAGCCCACTCCTGGATCTGCTCGGGCGAGTCGCCGAAGCGGATGTGCTGCTTCGTCAGGCGACGGTGGATGAAGTCGATCATGTCGAAGCGCAGCTTGCCGATGACGGCCCACAACTCGTCGTCGGGGATGCTGTCGACCTTGCTCCAGACCGCGGGGTCCTCGATGCGCTCGCGCCAGTCGAGTTCGAAGTACTTGTCGAACAGACGCTCCATGTCGAGGCTGAGCCAGGTGCGCGTGTGGATGCCATTGGTGACGTGGCGGATGGGGATCTCGTCGGCGGGCAGGTCGGGCCAGACATGCTGCCACATCGCGCGAGAGACGTGGCCGTGGAGTTCGGACACGCCATTGGCCATCGACGAGAGGTTGAGGGCCAGGACGGTGAGCGAGAAGAGCTGGCTTCCGTCGGGCATGGTGTCGAGGCCGAGCGAGAGGAACTTGGCGCGCGAGATGCCGATCGATTCCCAGTATTGGCGGAAGTACTTCTCCATGAGCTGAATGGAGAAGGCGTCGTTGCCGGCCGGGACGGGCGTGTGCGTCGTGAACAGGCTGGTGCCGCGGACGACCTCGAGTGCCTCGCGGAAGGCGAGACCGTGGTCGTGGATGTACTCGCGCAGGCGTTCGAGGCCGAGGAAGACGGAGTGGCCTTCGTTCATATGGAAGACGGTGGGCTCGTAGCCCAGCAGGCGCAGGGCCTTGATGCCGCCTACTCCGAGGAGGACCTCCTGCTGGATGCGCGTCTCGTGGTCGCCGCCGTAGAGCCGCGACGTGAGGCGGCGGTCGGTGTCGGAGTTGCTCGCGATGTCGGTGTCGAGCAGGAAGAGCGAGACGCGGCCGACCTGGACCTTCCAGACGCGGGCATGGAGGTCGCGCCCGGCGAGGTTCACCGTGACGGTGACCTCCTCGCCCTTCTCGTTGACGGCCGGGCGGACGGGCAGCGTGTTCCAGTCCAGACGCCGGTAGATGGCGCGCTGGTGCCCTTCGGGGTCGATGTCCTGAATGAAGTAGCCCTCGCGATAGAGCATGCCGACGGCGATGAAGGGGAGGCCGATGTCGGACGCGGACTTGAGGTGGTCGCCGGCGAGCACGCCGAGGCCGCCCGAGTAGATGGGCAGCGACTCGTGCAGGCCGTACTCGGCGGAGAAGTAGGCGATCAGCTCGCCCTTGCGCGGGCTGTTCTGGCGCTTGTACCAGGACTTGCGGCCGGACATGTACTCGTTGAACTGCGCCATGACGGTGTCATAGAGGGCGCAGATGTCGGGGTCCTTGGCGGCGTTGTTCAGGTCGTTCTGGTGAACGGCATTGATGAAGCGGACGGGATTGCCTTCGCACAGGTGCCAGGTGGGCTCGTGAATCCTGCGGAAGAGGAACCGCGCGGTCGGGTTCCAGGCCCACCACAGATTGTAGGCCAGGTCTTCAAGTCCGGCCAGCTCCGGCGGAAAGTTGGGCAGAACGCGCACCATGCCGAGGAATTCGGCGGGAAGCGTCTTGGAGAACATCGTCACCTCGTCTGGCGTAGGGAATCCCCCGTGTCCCGGGTGCCCGGTGCGACGGTGTCGCGGGGCGCCCAATCGAGCGACCGGACCGCGCATTGCGGCAACTGGAAACGGCGGGCGGGAGAAGCGGCAATAAAAGTCCGGACGGTTTGGGCGCGCGATTTTATGTCGATTTTCGCCGCAATGAAACCGGCCCCCTTCGGAGGAAGGGGGCCGGTGGGGGAGACGGCGTTGGTCGGTGGGATCAGTACACCTGGGTCTTGATCCGAGGGTCCTTCATCTCGCCGGGCGCCTTGCGGGGGCGCATCTCATCGAAGTAGAAGTCCGGCAGATCCCAGTTGTAGTCGATCTTCTCGAAGAGACCGCGCTCGTAGACCGTCGGTTCCGGGTCCTTGATGATGTGAGGCGTGATGAACAGGAAGAGCTCGAGCTTGTTCTGGGTGTTGTCGGTGCTCTTGAAGAGCCAGCCGAGGACCGGGGCGCGCAGCAGCCAGGGAATGCCCTGCTCGGAGGAGAGCGAGCTGAACTGGCGCAGGCCGCCCAGCACGACCGTCTGGTCGTCCTTCACGGTCACAGAGGTGGCTGTGAAGCGCTCGTCGATGATCGGAACGGCGGTTGCCGGATCCGAGCCGACCTGAATCTTCTGCTCGGTCTCGAGCACCAGGGTCACGTGGCCGTTGTTCGTGATGCGCGGCGTGACGTCGACGCGCGTGCCGACGTCGGCGAACTTGATCGTGGCGACGGAGCCCTGCGACGTGTTGACGGCGTCGCGATAGGGGATCTGGCGCTTGATCTCGATGCTGGCCGGGATGTTGTTGAGCGACAGGATCGTCGGCGTGGCCAAGGTAATGGCCTCGCGGCGGTTCTCGAGGGCCTGCAAACGGGCCGACAAGTCGAAGCTCTCGCCGAAGATGCCGATGTTCTCGCGCAGGTTCATGTTGAGGGCCGGGTTGGCGATGTTGGCGATGCCACCCTGCATGGAGGACTCAGGGAACTGGCCGACGGCTTCGCCGACGCCAGCGGGGTCGAGGACCGGGCCGGGGACGAGGTCGCGCGACACGATGCTCCAGCGGAAGCCGAGCTGGCGCTGGGCCTCCTCGGCGAGGTCCACGAGGCGGGCTTCCATGCGGACCTGCTTCTCGGGCACGTCGAGGCGGTAAATCAGCTCCTGAACCTGACCGAGGTTTTCGGGGACGTCCTGCACGATGACGATGTTGGACTGGCTGGAGAACTCGACCTTGCCCGAGTCGGAAAGGAAGGGCTTCACGACGGACGAGACATCCTTGGCGTCGAGCCAGTTGATGGCGACGGCGCGGGTCTCGAGTTCCTTGTCGCTGCCGCGGACGTCGGAGCGCGGGACGATGCGGACGATGCCGCCGGTCTCGATCTTGTAGGCCAGGTTGTTGGACTTGAGCAGGGCGTCGAGGGCGTCACCGAGGCGGACGTTGACGAGGCTGACGGTGACGGTGCCACGAACCTGGCCCGGCGTCATGATGATGTTGAGGCGCAGCTTCGAGGCGATCGAGCGGATGATGTTCTGGAGCTCGGCGTCCTTGAAGTCGATGTCCACGCTGCGGTTGAGCAGTTCGGTGGTGGCGAGCATGCCGAGGTCGGCGATACCGGTGGTCTGGGCGCGGCGCTCGTCCTCGGTGAGGTCGGGCGGCACGTAGAAGGAGGGCAGGGCGGAATCGGGGCCCTGACCGGCGCCAAGTTCGGGGGCGTCGGGGGCGCCGAAGTCGCCGGCCAGCAGGGCGTCGATGTCGGCGTTGCTGAGCAGGATGCGCGGGCTGGCGGCGTTGCGGGGCGTGCTGACGGCGGGAGCCGGCTGGGCGCCTGCGGCGTCCAGCGAGATCGTGAGCCAGCGCGGCGTCGTGTTGACGACGGGGCGGCACCACTCGCGCAGGGTGAAGGTAATCTGGACGCCCGGGCGTCCGTCGGCCAGCGTGACGGACTGGACGCGGGCGTTGCGGACGAGATCGCTCGTCGTCAGGTCGAGGGCACCGATGCCGTCACCGGCGACCGCAGCCTCGGGCAGACGGACGACCAACTGCCGGGCGGAGGGGAACTCATGGAGCTCGACGGCGCCGGGTTCGCTCCAGCGAACGCGCACGCGTTCCTGCCGC
The DNA here is from genome assembly GCA_019634695.1 of Candidatus Sumerlaeia bacterium. Lineage (GTDB taxonomy): Bacteria > Sumerlaeota > Sumerlaeia > SLMS01 > JAHLLQ01 > JAHCAW01. The sequence goes on along the minus strand of JAHCAW010000051.1, from coordinate 17,208 downwards.
TGGGTCTTCTGCAAGTCCCACGCATCGATGGTGGGCGCGGCCAAGGCCGTCCCCGCAAGGGCAAGGACTCCCAATGCGGTGGCCAGACGGAGTGGAGAAGAGGCGGTGCGGGACAAGGTGGTCGCTCCTTTGGGTTTCTCGGCTCGGCGATGGTTTGTCATGGCTGGCCTTCTCATTCGTGAAAGTGTCCGTGCGATCAGTAGGGTTGGACTTGGATTCCGTGCTCGACGCCTTGGTACTCGAAGACGACCTGTTGGGGCAGGATGTCCTTAACGACGACCGTCGGGAAGCGCTCGATGCGGTCGCCGCGGCGAAGGATGAAGTCGCCGACAAGAACGACGGACTCGGCGGGGTATTCGCGGTCAAGCACCACGCCCAGCGTGTTGCGGCGAATCCACTCGGGCAGCGGCGGGGGCGGCTCGACGCCCGGTCCGGTGAAGTCGTCGGGCGGCGCGTCGATCGGCGAGGTGAGGAACTCCTCGATCTGCTGGGCAAGGCGGCCCATGTCGGCGGAGCGCTCGGAGTCGGGGTAGCTGGCCTGCAGTTCGCGGACCACCGCCAAGGCGGTCTGGGCGGGGGAGGCGTTGCGCGTGTTGCGGGCTTCCTGAAGGAGGCGCTCGGCGTCTTCCAGCTTCTCGCGCACGACGATCTGCTCGCGAATCCACGGGATGATCATCGGGTCCATGCCGACCGGGATGTAGACGAAGGCGGGTGTCTGGCCGAGCAGGGCCTCGCGGGCTTCGCGGGAGGCGAAGATGGCATTCGGGTTTGTGGGATCCTCATCGGCCTCACGTGTCAGGCGAGCACGCGGCGGGAGCTGAATGAGGCTCTCGATGTCCTCGACCGTCGTTCCAATGTCGTCGACGTACTCCTGGTCGGTCATGACATACTCTTCGACCACCGCCTCGCCGTCGATCGACTCCTCGTCCTGCGCGTGCAGGGCAATCGTCGCGGCGACGGAGGCGAGCAAGCCCAGTCCCAGCAACATCGTTGTATGGCGCATTCTCATGGCGATTCGTCCTCGCAGGCGTCTCGGGTCGATGGGTGAGTCGGGGTCATCCCGCTCCGAACATGAAGGTCGAGATGCGGATGTTCATCGGATGGATGGTGGGCCGGGCGTCGTTGTTGTCGAGCGTGAATTCGCTGACGCGCATGAAGCGCTCGGGGTGACACTCGATGAGGTTGATGAACTGGCCAAACTCATGATAGCGGGCGGCGCCACGGACGCGGTACGGGATTTCCTCGTACAGGCGGCGGTTGACGGTCGCCAGCTTCTCGATGCGCGTGAAGCTGACGTTGGTCTTCTGGAGGCTGTCGCGCAGGACCTCGAGGAACTGGATGGCCTGGGGATCGCTGGGCAGGCGGCGCTTGGCGACCTCGACGCGGGCCTGGAGGCGCTTGAGTTCCTCGTCGTTGCGGATGAAGTCCTGCATCCGTTTGATGTCGCCGTTGAGCTTGGTGATCTCCGCCGATGCCGCCGTCTGGGCCTTGCGGGCCTCCTCGACGGCTTCCTTGAAGAACATGAACTGGAAGTAGAGCGTGAAGATCAGGAGCACACCGCAGAGCAGCAAGCCCACGGTCAGAACCTGTTTTTGCTTTTCTGTGAAATGCATGTTGGGCACCTCGCCGATATCGCCAACGGTGTCGTGCCGGCCTTGCCGGCGCGTCCTGCGTGTGTCGCGTCCTTACTGGGAGCCATCCATCGACAGCGGGCGGCTGGACAGGAAGAAGCGGAATCGAGTGACGGGGCGTCCGCCCACGCGGGTCTGGTCGAATTCGTCGAAAAGGATGTTCGTCGTCATCTGGTCCAGGAAGCCAACCTCCTGGTTGTTGAAGGGAGTGACGACCTTCTCGGACTCGAGGCGCTGGTAGAACTCGATGATGCGTTCGAGGCGCTGGTCGCTGGTGCCCTCGGGCACGTAGGCGACGCCGTCGAGGGTGAGCTTCTGGCGGATGACCGGCGTCATTTCCTTTGTCGGCTGACGTCCCTTGCGTCCGCCCTGCACCCAGCGCTGCTGGGCCTGACGGGACTCGCGGGTCTCGACCTCGCGCACGTCCTCGGTGACGTCGATCTTCGTCAGGAAGACGCCCTCGGGCAGGTACGCGGGCAGGATATTCATCTTCTCCGCCCAGTAGAGGCGACCCTCGGGCGGGTCGAGGAGCTGGAGAATGCGGTCCTGCTTGCGCAGCACTTCGAGGCTGTCGCGCAGTTCGCTGTACTCGCGTTCGAGGTCGGCCTTCTTCTTCTTCACGACTTCGAGCTCGGCCTTGAGTTCGGCGGCCTTCTTCTCCTCGTTGTACTTGCTGGAGAAGAAGAAACCAAAGACGCCGAATGTCACGACGAAGGCGACAAACAGGATGAGGGCGACGAGTACGGTGCCGCCCTGCGGGGAGGCGGCGCGGGCGGCCGCCTTGCCGGCTTGCTGGGGAAGTAGGTTGATCCGAATCATGGGGTCATCCCGCCTTTCTCAGGGCCAGGCCGATGCCGACCGACAGATGCTCTTTGATGTCCTGAAACAGGGCCTGGTTGGCCGAGCCGCCGAGGCTGAGCCCACGCAGCGGGTCGAAGACCTCAACCGGCGTCTCGAGCTCGGACGACAGGTAGGGGGCCAGATTGGGCATCCGCGAGGTGCCGCCGCCGAGAATCAGCTTCTGGACGGTGGCGCCGCCCGACTGGTTCTCGAAGAACTGGACTGAGCGGCGAATCTCGCCCATCAGATTCGTCAGGACGTTGCGGATCGCCTTCTGGGTGCCGGAGTCCAGTCCCTCGTCGTCGATGTCCGAGCCGGTCATGCGCTGGACCGTGCCGCGGATCGAGCTGATGAGTGAGCTTTCCTCTTCCTCTGTGGGCTCGCGTTCGTCGGGCATGGGGGCGCCAAGCGCGCGCTTGAGCTCCTCGGCCTTGGAGAACGTGACGCCGGTCTTCTGGGCGATGGCCGCCGAGATGGCGTCGCCGGCGACGTTGATGTCGCGCGCGAAGCGCGAGGTGCCGCCGACGTAGATGTTGATGTTGGTGATCTGGGCCCCGATATTGACCAGCGCGACGCAGTCCTGCGACGTCGGCTTGTAGATGGCCTCGTAGCAGTTGAGGAAGGCGAAGGAGTCCACATCGACCACCAAGGGGGTCAGACCGGTGGCCCGGACGATGTCCAGATGGTCGCCGACCAGGTCCTTCTTGGCGGCGACGAGCAGGACGTCCACCTTGCCTTCCTGGGAGGCGGTGCCAAGGATTTCGGAATCCAGGTTCACCTCGTCGATGTGGAAGGGGATGTATTCCTCCGCTTCCCAGCGCAGGGCGTTCTTCAGCTCGGCCTCCGGCATCTGGGGGAGCTGGATGTAGCGGACGATGATGGACTCGCCGCTGACGGCCGAAACGCAGTGCTTGGCCGTGATGCGCCCGTCGTTGAGGGCGCGTTGGACGGCCTGAATCTTGAGCTGGCGCGGGTCGCCCGAGGCCGCGGAGCGATCCCCGTCCGGGTAAATGTCTGCAACGCCGAAGCGCTCGAGTTCCAGTGCATTTCCCTTCTTGCGCAACTGGACGGCCTTGACCTTCTGCGAGCCGATGTCCAGTCCTACTACCGCCTTTGCCCCAAACATGCTCGATCTCTTTCGGTCAGATGGTCTCGAATCACGTGTGAGCAACCGACTTGTCGATCACTTGGTACGTCACCCGCAACGTCTTCTTCCGGTTTCACTGGCGTCGGCCCAACAGTCGGGCACGGCTTCGTCCACTCTGGCATTCCGGTTATCTGCACCCGGGGACCACGATTGGCGCAACGTCTTTTTTTAGGTCTCGGGCGCGGGTGGCGCGCGGCTTTGGATGTCCTACGGCACCTTCTGGAGGAGCCGCTCGGAGTGCCGCAAGGAAAATCCACAGGATCAGAGAAGACTTGGAGGAAGCCCGATGACCTCCCCTTGGGCCCGGCCCGGCGCCGCGCGGGTGGCCGCCACGGCGATTCCCGCTGTTTTCCTGCTGTTCTTGCTGCTTCCCGGGCTGGCGACGCGCGGCGTGCAGGTGCACGACGAAGGCCATTTTCTGCTCGGGGCGAATACGGTTGCCACAGGCATTCTAGGGCTGATTTACGGGGATTCCCCAGCCGAACTGCGAGACCGCATCCATTTGACAGGCGGGACATTGTACTTCTCCGCCAAGCCGGGTTACGTCGGCATGCTGGCGTTTGCAGGCTTGGTGGCGGGTGGTGTGACGGCAGCGAAGGCCCAGATTCTGGCCCTTCTTTCGTGCCTGCTCGGCTTGGTGGCGCTCCAGCACCTGGCAGCGCGTCGGGGTAATTTTACAGCGATTCTTGCGACGGGGGTCCTGTTCGGGGCCTGTCCGTTGGTGCTCAAGTTCTCCGGATCGGCGCTCGGGGTGATGCCCGCGATGGCCTGTGTGCTGGCGGCGACCGCTCTGGTCGAGGCGCGATCCAGGAGTCTGCCGGTCGCCATTCTGGCCGGTGCGCTCGTCCTGCTGGGAATCCTTTGCCACTACAATGCGGCGCCGCTGGCCTTGGGCTTGGGGCTGGGAGTGGCGCCGCGCATCACGCCCAAGCTTCGGGCGGCGCTGCTGGGCGGGTTTCTGGGGGCCGGGCTGCTGTTTCAAGGGGGGACAATGGTGGCGGACCGCATTCTGGAGCCGGTCTATCCGGATTTCCGCTCGTGGACTGGCGAACTGACCCACGCGTTCTCCTCGGCCCAGTCGCGAACCGACATGGAGGCGGCCGCTCTGGAGGCGACGATTCCGCCGGAGCGCCGGGACGGGGTCCGGGGCTACGGGCCGCGCGCGTGGGGATATTTGGGCGAGTTGCTGCTCGTCGGAATGGGCGTCCCGCTGCTGTTGGCCCTCGTGTTCGGAGTCCCGGCATGGCGCCGCGAGCCGAAGGATCGGCGGGCGGACTGGTGGTTGCCGGTGCTGGCGGCCGGGGTGCCGTTGGTGGTCTGGGGGCTCTATCCTTGGAAAGTGGACCGGGCGCTGGTGACGGCGGTGCCGGGGCTCTGTTTGCTGGGTGGCATGGGGTTCGAGCGCCTGCTGGAGTCCTGGAGCGCCCTGCGTCGCCGGCTGGTGGCCGGATTGGTAGCGGGTCTGTTGCTGGCCGGGGTGGTGGTGGGAGGATCGGGCCGGTGGGGAATACCGGGCCCGTCGCCGTATGGCGCGGCGGTGGAGCGCTACGACGCGTGGCTGGCATCGGCGCCTGACGGTTCGCTGACGGCGCGGTCGGTGCACTGGCGCATGGGGCCCGTGTGGAAGTGGTACCTGGGGCCGGAGCGATTGAATCGCGGGAAGGCGTCGCCCGGCATCGACTTCTCGTCACGCGAGTTGCCGTGGGTGATCGTGTGGGATGCGGAATGTGATCTGCCGGACGCGAACTTCGCGGGGCAGGATCCAGCGTTCCGCGGAGCGATTCCACTGCCGGGTTCGATGTTCGGACCTGCGGCCGGCGGCGTGCTCATGCGCCGCGTCGGCGGGCCATCGGTGCTTGACGCCCCGGTGCCGACACTCCCATGACCTCCCATCTTCTCGACCCGGCGTACGCGAGCCGGAGGTGAGGGCGCTGCCGTTGGACTCCACGCCATCCCAATCTCCGACGCTCGAGCCGGACAACTGGCGCCTCCGCCACCCGGCCTTGGCGCGCTTCTCCCGCAGCGCCATCTCCATCTTCGCCTTCGTCGCCATCCTGTTCGTCCTGTTCGTGACGCTGTTCGGCCCGGCCCTGCACGGCGTCGATCCGACGGCGATGGACATGGAATTGCTCGGGATGCCGCAGGGCCCCTCGCGCGCGCATCCGATGGGGACGGATTATCAGGGGCGCGACGTGCTGGCGCGGGTGCTGCTGGGCGCGCGCATCAGCATCAGCGTCGGCGTGGTCTCGATGCTCATCAACCTGCTGATCGGCGTCACCATCGGCACGGCGGCGGCGTGGATCGGCGGATGGTTCGACACGTTCGTCATGCGCATCGTGGACGCCCTGTACAGCATCCCGCTGCTGCTGATCGTGATTCTCCTGCAGGTGTTCGTGAAGCCGGTGATCGAGCGGATCATTCCACCCGGCAGCGACGTGCCGTTGATGCTCTCGCCGGACCTGCTCAGTATCTACATCGCGCTCGGCGTGGCGAACTGGCTGACGATGGCGCGGCTGGCGCGGGCCGAAGTGCTGAACCAATCGCGGCGGGACTACGTGTCGGCGGCACGCAGCCTCGGGGCGGGCAACCTGCGGATTCTGGTTCGCCACATCCTGCCCAACTGCATGGCGCCGCTGGTGGTGGCGGCGACGTTGGCAATCCCCGAGGCGATCTACGTCGAGGCGTTCCTGTCGTTCATCGGGCTCGGCGTGTCGGCGCCGCTGGCCTCATGGGGTTCGCTGGCGTCGGATGCCGTGCGTGCCCTGCAGGACTCGCCGCACGAGCTGATTTTCCCCGCGCTGGCGATCAGCTTCACGATGCTCGCCTTCATCCTGTTCGGCGACGGCCTGCGCGACGCGCTCGATCCTTCCGGCAAGAAGTGACGCGACCGGCGCGTCCGCGCCCATCAATTCGCTCCAACGGATTCTTTCGGTTGCTCGACGGCATCGAGGAAGGCGCCGAGCAGCGCATGGCGCGACGGCTCGGGCAGAACGGTCTCGATCGGGAAGCCGGCGAAGGCGACGCGGCCTGTCACGATGGCGGCGGGCTTGCGCGTGTCGGGATAGACGAGCACGACGCTGCCGCGCGTCACAGGCGTTGGAGCTTCGGCGGATTCGACGGGCAGAACGCGCCGCGCGATGTTGATCGGCCACTCGAGGTCGAGCCCGAAGCGGCAGGGATTGAGTGACACGAACCGTCCGCCGTCCAGAGTCGGTTCGAGGGCATTGATGCGCGTGGCGCGGCTCTCGAAGGACTGGATGCCGAGGACCTCGGCGGCGAACGCGCGGCTGGAGGCACCTGCGAGCGGGCCCTCGATCAAGTCCTCGGCGACGTGGGCGCCGCTGACGACCAACGGGCCGCCGCCCTCGACATGACGGCGCAGGCGGTCGCGTGCCTCGGCGGGCAGAACCTCGAACTCCGTGTGCATGCGGTCCGGTCGGCCAACGCCATCGAGACCTGCCGGCGGCGTGGTGGAGCGCTGGCGTCCGGCAATCCAGACGATCGGTCGCTGCGCGGCGGGCACGTCGCCCGCGGCGTAGGCGTCGGCCGTGCACGAATCGAACGCGCGACCGGCCGCGGCGAGCGCCTGACCGTACGCGACGACATGGTCAAACGTGTTGCCCGGCACGAGCGTGTTCTCGAGGGCGCTCTGGCTGCCGCCCCAGCCGGGTGTCTCGAGGTCGTTGGCCCAATCGGATCGCGGCCAGAAGTCGTACTGATTGCCGACAAGGGCGTACTGATCTCCGTAGCCGAGGCCCGGGTCGAGGGTGCGGTCGAAGCCGCGCGCGGTGCCGGCCTCGAGAATCGCGGGCGCCGCGATGCGATCGAATCCATCCACGACGAGCAGCGGCGTGGAGTCCTCGACGCGGCAGACGCCAACGACCGGCGTGGGGAAGGACTCGCCGCCATCGTTGACGGCAGTGACGCGGAAGTAGACTGGCGTGCCGGCCTCGAGAAGGTCGGTCGCAAGTCGCGGCGTCGGCACGAAGGTGCCGTTGTCGAAGGCGCGCCCGTCGGTGCTGCGATAGACAAGGTAGCCGGCCGGCTCGGCGGTGGGCTCGAGCGGATCGTGGCGGGGCTGCCAGGTGAGCACGGCGCGCCCGTCGCCTTCGAGGCGCGCGGCCAGTCGTTGTGGGGCGAGCGGCGCGATGACAACGTCGGTGCCGTGCGAAGCGGCGACGAAGCGCAGGATACCCTTGTAGACGGCGCGCGACATGTCGAACTGGAATCGCGGATCGAGGCCGTACTTCATGTCGTTGAAGTTGTGGTGCGAGAGCAGCTCGAGCAGCACGGAGGGCGAGTTGGGTCGACGCGCCTCGCCATAGTCGCCGTCGCGCAGGTGACGCTTGGGCCATGTCGAGGAGTAGCTCTCGCGCGCGGTGCGCATGATCTCGTCCTGAACGAGCGCGGCAAGGTGGCGATTGAGCATGCGCGAGCGGCCGTCGGGGAACAGATCGCGCCCATCGCTTCCGCGCAGGCGATAGATCGACAGCGTGCCGATGATGCCATCCTGCGAGTAGCCGGCATCGGTGTGCCATCCGATCACGGCGTCGACGGGCACGCCGAGACCCGGCGCGTCCATCGCGCCATTGACCGTGCCCTGCAGGTAGTTCGGCCACTCGCCGCGCACGGTGATGTCGTGGTTGTAGTCGAGCCCGAAGTGCCCCTCGCTGCGCGCCAGACGCAGGACGGTGTCGTGCGGCGCGCCTGAGTATTGCAGCCAATAGAGCGCGCCCTCGGCGTGGCGGGGCTTGCCGCTGATCAGATGGCCGGTCGCGACGTTGCCCATGCCGCCGCCGAAGCGAACGGCGTCGATGCTGACGGTTGTGGGGACGCCTTGGCGCTGGGCCTCGGGGGATGCGAGCGCCTCGCGGGCACGGATGCGCACGCTGCCGCTTTGCTCGTTTGCGCCCTGTGCGAAGTGGAAGAAGCCCGCGAACACCCACGTGTGCCCCGCCACCTGCTGGTTCACGCGCACGGTGGTCGTGCCGCCGGCGTGGTGAATCTGGACGGGCACCGAGGGGCTGTTGGTCGAGGATTGCTGCCAGGAGAGATAGACGGCGTACCGTCCTGCGTGCGGGATGTAGGGAACATAGACGGCTTCGGCGGCGTCATCGGCCTGCGAGGCCTGCCACGTCGTGCCGGGTTCGAAGGGATTCTCGTGTTCCGTGACGGCGACCGGGCGGCCGCCCTTCCAGCCACCGGACTGCGGAGTCCAGGTGCCCTCTGCGCGGAAGAGCGAGTGCGTGTCGGCGCCGTCGTTGTCGACGATCACCTCGCCGATCTGGTAGTCGCGTTCGCGCGCGGCGAAGACCACGGCGCCGGCGTTCTCCAGCATCGGGATCAGGAAGGGATTCGCGAAGGCGGCCGGGTACATGTCCTCGACGATCGTGTAGACGCGTGCGCGCTGGAGTTGCCAGCGGTTCTCCTTGTGCCACGTCCAGCCATGCGAGGCCGAGACGAAGATCGTGCGCCCTTCGAGTCCGCGTGCGCGAGCCGGCCCGGCGTAGTCGGAACGCTCGACGACAGGGTGCGCCAACGGTGGCAGCACGGTGCCGCCCATCGCGTGCTGGCGTCGGATGGAATCCGGGCCGGTCGCGAAGTCGGCCAGCGGATAGTCGTTCGCGTCGTTGCGGCCACCCATGCGAACGAAGAAGGCGATCGGCGTCTGGGGAGTCGTGAACGCACCGAGCACTTCGCGCACGCGGCCCTCGAGTTCGGTCACGTCCTCGGGCGTCCAGATGCGGTTGCCGAAGGCGGTGTTGAAGACGACGCGCACGCCGGTGTCCTGAAGATCGAGAGCGGCGACGCCGGCACCCGGCGGGAGGAATCCATCGTAGCGCAGGCCCGCGGGAGCGGTGGCCAACTCATTCGAGACCCACGCGTCGAGTGCCGCGCGGGGAGAGTCCTGAGCATGCACTGCAATTGGGGCGAGGGCGATGCACGAAAGCAGAATCGTGAGGGCAAGCAAGCGAACGAAAACGCGCACGGGGGGCCTCCGGGCAAGGAACCTGCGGACCACCCGTCACATCTTGCGCGCGCCCGACGAAGGCGAAAGCGGTTTCTGCCCGGATCGGGTCTTCAGCGCAGACCTTCCAGCTCGCGATAGTCGATCGTCCAGTCGCCGGCAGGCGCGACGAGCGTGCCCGAGTAGCCGGCCGGAACCGGGATGTCCTCGAGGCGCCAGCGGTGCTCCTCTCCCGGACGGCCCTCGACCACCAGCAGACGCCCGGAAGCATCCGGGCCGGAGGTTACCTCGAAGCGGCGCGTCGGGAAACGGAGCCCGTCACCGGTGGCTTTCAGCCACGCCTCCTTGCGTGTCCAGCAGCGGTAGAAGGCCTGGCAGCGGGCCGGCATGTCGGGAGCCTGCTCGACGGAGCGAATCTCATCGCCCCGGAAGTAGCGTTGGGCAAGGCGCAGGAGGTCGCGGGCGGGGTCGTGCCATTCCAGATCGACGCCGACCACATGGCCGCGGGCCAGCGCCACCGCGGCCAGAGCATGCGAATGCGTCAGGTTGAAGTGCAGCCCGGTCGCGTGGGCGCGCGGGCATAGCCGCGGCTTTCCCTTCTCGTCGAGAACCAACTCGATCTCGTGGGGGGCGCAGCCGAGCGCCTCGCCCAGCACGCGGCGCAGGCCGGCACGCGCGGCGACGAACTGGACGGAGGACTCCTCGCGCAGGAACCGGGCGGCGCGCTCGCGTTCTTCGGCCGACAGGTAGCGGCGTGCCAGCTCCTCGGCGCGCGAGGGGCCCACATCCACGCACCAGACCACTGTTTCGATTCGATCGGCTTCGGGCCGGCGGTTCATCGGACCTGCTCCTGCGGCGCATTGCCCTCCGCGCCCCCCGTCCAACGCAAGAGCGGAAAGCAGCCAACCCTCCCGTTGCCCCCGTGTTCGGCCCGCACCAGCCTGCACGGGCGTTTCATCGCACGCAGCGGGGGGATCCAAGATGACATCCGACTCACGGCCGGCGCCGATGGAGCGCATCGCCTCCATTGATGCCCTGCGCGGGCTGACCATTCTGGTCATGATCTTCGTGAACGACATCGCCGGCGTGGCCGGCGTGCCGGGCTGGATGAAGCACTTCCACCCATGGGACGCCGACGGCATGACGTTCGTCGACATTGTCTTCCCGGCGTTCCTGTTCATCGTCGGGATGGCGATCCCGTTTGCGATCGGCCGGCGACTGGACCGCGGCGAGTCGCCTTTGCGTGTGTGGGGCCATGCCGCCTGGCGCACGCTCGGGCTGCTGGTGATCGGTGTTCTGATGGTGAACGGCTACTCGCTGGGCGACGATGGGCTGCTGCCCAAGGAAGTCTGGCGGTTCCTGCTGTACGTGGGGTTGATCCTGGCCTGGAACGAGGTGCCGCGCGAGCCCGGACGGCGCCGCAATGTCATGCAGGGACTGCGCGTCGCGGGCATCGTCTTGTTGGGGTTCCTGGTGCTCGTCTACGATGGCAAGAATGTGGACGGCTTCCTGCAGATTCGCACGCAGTGGTGGGGCATCATCGGCTTGATCGGCTGGGCCTACGCGGTGGCCTGTGTGTCGTACGGCTTCCTGCGCCGGAACCTGGCCGGGCTGGTGGGCGTGATGGCGCTGCTCTATCTGCTCTATGTTGCGGATCGGACCCACCTGTTCAGCGGCCTCTGGGTGCGCAACTATCTGGACCTGGGCTCGCAGATCGGCGGGCATGGCGGGATTGCCGTGGCGGGCGTGATCCTGGGCGTGGTGTTGGGGCCGGGATCGACGATCACGGCGCCGTGGCATCGGATTCGGTGGGCCGTCCTGTTCGGGGCGGGGCTTTGGTTGGCGGGATGGATGCTGCACCGGTTGGCGACGCTGGATCCGATGTTCATCGTGAACAAGAACATGGCGACGCCGCCGTGGTGCCTGATGTGTTCGGCATGGACGGCGTGGACGTGGGCGTTGCTTTACTGGCTGATGGATGTGCAGGGCTGGCGGCGCTGGGCCGGGTTCCTGCAACCGGCGGGGGAGAATCCGCTGTTCGCCTATGTGCTGCACCCGCTGGTGATTCACGGGTTCGCGTTGTTGGCGATGGTGACAGGGACGAACTACCAGTACCTGCTGGGACGCAGCTTCTGGCCGGGCTTTGGGCGGGCGGTGGTGACGGCGGTGGCGCTGTCGTGGGTCGTGGGTTATTTGCGGACGCGGGGCGTGCGGATGCGGGTGTGAGGCACCCGCAAGCGATCTCGGGAAGAGTGCTGGTGAAGGATGGTCGGGGAGGCGGGACTCGAACCCGCGACCTCGCGCTCCCGAAGCGCGCGCGCTAGCCAACTGCGCCACACCCCGACTCGGGGGGCGGAACGGTCGGACAGAAGCCCGGGGCGGTCAATGGCAAACTGACACGGATTGCACAGCTTCGACAGGGGCGGTCCTTGACAAGGGGCGCCTCGGGTCGGCACGTTTCCTGCCCGGCAGGGAAGGCGACACGCGGGGTGGGCCGCGCCGCCAGCCGCCAGGTCACGAACGGAGAACGTCCATGACTGTGAATGATAAGGTTGCCGAGGGCAAGGGGCAGCAGCTCGAGGTCAACAAGTCGGCATCGGGTTATACCGACAAGCCGGACCTGCGGCACCGCCAGCTCCGTGGCGGCGAGTTCTGGAAGAAGATCCCCGCCTACGCCAACATCCCCGAGGAGCTATTCAACGACCACTCCTGGCAACTGAAGCATTCGATCACCAGCGTCGACAAGCTGCTCGACACGCTGCGCGACATCGTCAGCCGCGAGTTCTACGACGACGCCAAAGCCGGCTTCGCCAAGGCCCCGATGGCCGTTCGCGTTTCGCCCTACGCTCTGGCGCTGATGAACTGGGACGATCCCTGCAACGATCCGATCCGCCGCCAGTTCATCCCGCTGGCCAGCCACAGCACGCCCGACCACCCCGAGCTGCATCTCGATACGCTCAACGAGCAGAACGACTCGCCGGTCTTCGGTCTGACGCATCGCTATCCCGACAAGGCGCTCTTCCTCGCGCTCGACATCTGCCCCGTCTACTGCCGCTACTGCACGCGCAGCTACGCCGTCGGCTTCGACACCGAGGAGGTAGCGAAGGTCAAGCTGGCGCAGGACGAGAAGCGCTACCAGCGTATCTTCGAGTACATCCGCAGCCAGCCGCAGCTCGAAGACATCGTCATCAGCGGCGGCGACGCCTACATGCTGCGCCCGTCGCGCATTCGCCTGATCGGCGACACGCTGCTCGACATTCCGCACGTGCAGCGCCTGCGCTTCGCCACCAAAGGCCCGGCGATCATGCCGATGAAACTGCTGTCGGACCATGAGTGGTACGACGCGCTGCGGGCCGTGGTGGACCGCGGCCGCAAGCTGCACAAGGAAGTCGTCGTCCACACGCACTTCAGCCACCCGGACGAGATCACCGAGATCAGCAAGCGCGCGATGGACCGCCTGATGGAGGACGGCATCACGGTGCGCAACCAGGCCGTGCTGCAACGCGGCGTCAACGACGACCCGGCGACGATGATCCTGCTGACGCGGCGCCTTTCCTACATCAACGTGCATCCCTACTACATCTACATGCACGACCTCGTGAAGGGCGTCGAGGACCTGCGCACCTCCGTGCAGGTGGGCGTCGACATCGAAAAGGCGGTGCGCGGCGCCACGGCGGGCTTCAACACGCCCAACATCGTGGTGGACGCGCCCGGCGGCGGCGGCAAGCGTGTCGTGCACAGCTACGAGCATTACGACCGCGAGACGGGCATCAGCGTCTACACCGCGCCGTCGGTCAAGGCGGGCCGCTTCTTCCTCTACTTCGATCCGTTCGACCAGCTTGCGCCCGACATCCAGGCCGCCTGGCGCGACGAGAAGAAGCGCAACGACATGAAGCAGGCCGCACTCGCCGCCGCGAAGAAGGAAAACGCGCACCGAGTGATGTAGGGAAGGCGGAAGGATGAGCGCTGAAGGCTGAAGGCAGACTCTCCCACGCGGAGGATCGCCTCAGCCTCTTCCTCGCTTGGAACGTGTCCGACAGTTCGGACCGGTCCGACATGTCAGACGCCGTTCGAGCCACGAACCACAAACCACGAACAACGCTCCCGCTACATCAACCCAAGCCGGCAGCGCACCAGCGTTGAGACCGCCTCGATGAAGTCGCGCCAGCCGATCTTCTTCCCTTCGGCAAACGTGCGCGCGAAGAAGGTCACCGGCACTTCGTGGATGCGGATGCCCCGCATGAGCACCTTGGACGTAACCTCGGGGCAGAACTCGAAGCGCTCGCACCGCAGCGGGATCGACTTGAGCACACTCGTGCGGAAGGCCTTGTAGGCGGTCGCCTCGTCGGTGATCACCTGCCAGTAGAGCAGTGCCACGGAAAGCGCCAGCAGGCGGTTCGCCACATAGTTCGGCAGGCGCATGCCCGTGGGCGAGCGGCCCAGGAAGCGCGAGCCGTAGCACACCTCCGTGCGGCCGTCCATGATCGGGCGCACGATGGAGGGAATCTCGGAGGGCTCGTACTCGAGGTCGGCGTCCTGGATGATGACGATGTCGCCGGTGGCGGCGGTCAGTCCGGTGCGGATCGCGCGGCCCTTGCCGCGATTGCGCTTGTGGAAGAGCACCGTCGTGCCCGGCCGGCCAACCTCGTGCTCGCGCAGGTACTCGCGCGTGCCGTCCTTCGAGCAGTCGTCGACGAGGATCAATTCCTTGTCCAACTCGACGGCGCGGACCTTTTCGAGCACGCGCTCGAGCAGGTCGCGCTCGTTGTAGATCGGGATGATGATCGAGACCTTCATGAATCCGGCCGGTGTCCTCGTGACGTTGCGGGCCACTGTGACCGGCCCGGCCGAGGGGTCAAGGCAAGGCGGCGCGGCCTGCCGAAAAGCGTTGCCGGGGCGCACGCGAATCCGGCAAGAAGGCGAAGAACGGAATTCCCGGCCCACCCGGCCGAGAACGAGTGTCGGAGCGTCCCACCGTGCCGCATGCGACCGTGACCCCGTGCCTGACCCGGCTGCTGGCTTGCTATCTTGCCGCAATGGCCTTGATGGCGATTGCGGGGGCACAGCCGGCAGAGCGCACGTTGCCGCTTGTTCGCTACTCCGACGGCCGCCTGAATCAGGCGGACTGGTCGCGGGAGCGGAACCTGATCGCTCTCGGGGGCGGGGGCGGCGTGACCGTCTGGGCAGCCGAAACGGGGGAGATCATCCGGCGCATTGGGCGGGCGGGGCACTATGTCGAGGCTGTCGCCTTCGCGCCGGGAGGGATGCAGTTGGGCACCGCCTCCTGGGACGGGACGGCACGCCTGTGGGAAGTCGACACCGGGCGGGAGCTGCGCGTCTTCGAGGGGCACACCGGATTTGTGCGCCAGTTGGCCTTCTCCGCCGATGGCAGCCGACTGGCCACCGCGTCGTGGGACGGCACGGCCCGCGTCTGGGACCGGCATGACGGGACCGTCCTGGCGCTGATCGAAGACCATACGGACATTCTCTATTCAGTTCAGTTCTCGTCGGACGGCGCGTTGCTGCTGACGGGTTCACGCGATGGCAGTGCGATCGTCCATGATCTCGCCGGGGGGGCGGTGCGGTGGCGAATCGAGTCGCCGCTTGGTTCGGGCGTGAAGGTCGCCCGATTCACGAGCGACGATACCGGCGTCCTGGTTGGGACTCTGGACGGCGTGGTGCGGCGTTGGCATCTGGAACCCGACGCCGATCCCATCCTCGCGGTGGAGTATCATGGGCACACCGCGGAGATCGAGTGGTTGGCGCTGGCGCCGGACGGCCAGCGTTTCGCCACGGCGAGCTACGACATGCGGGCGTTGCTGTGGGACGTGAGTCAACCCGACCCCATCGCCGAGTTCGTCGGTCACCGCAAGCCTCTCGACGCGGTTGTGTTCGCGCCCGATGGGACGCAGTTGCTGACAGCCGCGTGGGATTGGCGCGGCAAGCTCTGGAATGTGGCGACGGGCGGATTGGTGCGCGAGTTCACAGGCTTCAGCGGCCCCGTCTACGACATCGTCGTCGGCCCGGGCGAGGAGCGCCTCTACACGGCCCACTGGGAATCGAGCATCCGCGAGTGGCGACGTGTCGAAGGCGACGAACTGCGCGAGTTCGTCGGACATTCGGACCGCGTATCGGCCCTCTCGATGTCGGCCGATGGTGCCCTTCTGCTTTCGGGATCGTATGATGGCACCGCGATTCTGTGGAGTCTGGAGAATGGCACCTCCATTCGCGAGACGGACGTGGGGGGCGGTGCGCGTGTGCTGGACGTGCTTCTGCTTCCAGCGAACGAGGCTCTGGCCGCCTTGAGCGATGGACGGGTGGTTGCCTTCAATGCGGCAACGGGGACGACGCATGGTCAGTATGGATGCCCGGTGGAAGGCTACTGCGACGAACCGGCAAGCAGCATCGCGCTCCTGCCGCAAGGAGGTGGATTCGCGGCGAGCTATCAAGGGGGCGTGGTTGCCGAATGGGAGTTTGCCACCTTCGAGAGCCCGGCCCGGATCGTCTATGCAGATGGCGCGCGAGGCGCGCACTTCGTCGGCTTCTCGCCCGAGGGTGGCGTGCTCGTGACAGGCCAGGATGGGGGCGAGGCGGGAATCTGGAGCTACCCTGCTCTGGAGCCGTTGGCGACACTGCATGGCCACACGCATCGCGTCGCCGGAGCGGCGCTTGCTCCGGGGGGAACACGGGCGCTCACCACCAGTCACTTCGGTGAATTCGGCCAGAGTGGCGACAAGTTCGCACTGTTGCACGACGTTCAGAGCGGTTCGACGGTGGCACGGGTGGGAGGCTTCAATGAGGAGGTTCTCTCCGTCGCCTTCGTGGACGAGGACCGCTATCATCTTGTCGGCGCCAATGACGGCATCATGGCGTTGTTCGAGGCGCGCCCTCCCCGCGCGCTTATCGTCGCCGGCGGGGGAGCGTATACCGGCAATCCGATCGCGCGGCAGACGAATGACTTGGGCGTGTATGCCTGGAGGACGTTGCGGGCGCGGGGGTATGCGCCCGATGAGATTCTGTATCTCAGCGCGTTTCCGGATGGCCACGACTTCGGCGATGGGTTGCCGGCGGTGGCGTGGGACTTGGACGGCGACGGAATCCATGAGGTGAATGGCCTCGCGACGCGGGCGGCGTTGGAGGGCGCATTGACGGG
Source organism: Candidatus Sumerlaeia bacterium (assembly GCA_019634695.1). Classification (GTDB taxonomy): domain Bacteria; phylum Sumerlaeota; class Sumerlaeia; order SLMS01; family JAHLLQ01; genus JAHCAW01. The sequence goes on along the minus strand of JAHCAW010000051.1, from coordinate 469 downwards.
CGACTTCGCGCGCGAGGCGGGGCGGCTGATGATCTTGATGATCGATCATGGCTACAAGACCGGCGACTTCATGGCGTTTCGCCTGAACCCCACCGAGGCCGTGCTGACGACGACGATTAACGGGTGGCTGAACGATTTGCAGAACGCCGCGCCGGTGGATGTGACGCTCGTTGTGGACAGTTGCTACTCGGGGCGGTTCGTGCTCGACTGCAAAAAGACAAACGCGATTCCGGCCGCGCGCGACCGCATCGTGATCGCGTCGACGTCGCCGACGGCCGAGTCCGTCTTTCTGCCCGCGCCGGACCTGACGAGCTTCATGCACACCTTCCTTGGCTCGGCCTACATGGGCAACTCGATGGGCGAGGCCTGGCGCAGCGGCCAGCGCTTCTTCGCGCGCTTCCCGGTCGCCAACCAGCGGCCGATGATCGACGACGGCGAGGTACAAGCCAGCGACGACGAGACGCCCACG
>JAHCAW010000050.1 GCA_019634695.1 Candidatus Sumerlaeia bacterium | reverse complement strand
GGAGGACCACGTCGAAGCGCCTGGTGCTGCGACGGACGAGAGCCTGGCCGTCGCGACGCGCGCGCGTCTGATGGCGAGCGGCCACTGGATGCCCGAGTGGGAGCGCCTTGGATTGCTCGGGGTGTTCACGACGCTCGGCGCGGGCGACGCGCTCGAGACGCTCGTGGCGGTGCTGGCGAGCGGTGCGCGTCCGGTCGCGTTCGGCGAGACGCTCGAGGAGGGCGTCGAGGACGGGCTGGCGCAGTTCGTCGGCACGCCGTCGCCGGAGAGCGTGCAGCGGCACCGCGCGGCGCTGGCATGGATGGCGGCGCATCCGGGCACGCCTTACGCCGAGGCGCTCGAGCGCGCCGCGCGCGGCGAGTGATGCGGTTTCGTGAAGTGAGCAACGGCGCCCACCCGCGCAATCTCGTTGGGGGAACGGAGGACAGTTGTCCGGCAAGACGACGCGGGCCGAGGCCCTTAACTGTGGCTTGGGCGTCTCGCCCAAGTTCAGCCACGCCACGCACCTGCTTGCGATCCTTGCGCTTGGAATGGGCCGCCCGAAGACACCCCAAAGCAGCCACATCGGGCTTGGAACGCCCTCCTCTTGGCGAAATCCCCCGAACTTGGGCGAGACGCCCAAGCCACAGTTAACGGATCCGGCGCTGCAGTCAGTTTCCCGAAGTCGTTTGAATCCCCAACCCTCGACCGGCAAGGAGGCATCCCATGTCGAACTATGTCCTCGATCGCGCCTATCGCGTCGAAGAAGTGCACGGTGTCGGACGCTATCGCGTCGTGACGGCAGGAACGCAGTCGGACGGTTGTCGCTATCCGAGTGGGCCGAACGCGGGCCCGGTGCTCGGGGTGACGATGCACGCGCAGACGCGGGAGGCGCGTGCGGTGGCGGTGCGGCGGCTGGGCATCGCGCCGTGCGAGGCGGCAGGCGAGATCGAGCGGGGCGAGCGCGTGTGCGTGGCGGACGACGAGGGCCGCGTGAAGGCGGTCGTCCTTCCGTCGGGGCTGCTGGGCCAGGAGGGCCACAACGGCTCGGTGCTCTACGAGGTGCTCGCGCCGCGGGAGGCGCCGGTGCTGCGGGTCACGCACACGGTGTCGGGCAGCTCGACGCCGCTGGCGGTGAGCCTGGTGGCGGGCGAGCTGCGCGTGCGCGTCGGCACGGACAGCGAAGGCGATCCGGTGACGACGGCCGCGCAACTGGCGGCGCACCTCAACGCGTCGGAGCCGCTGAACCGCGTGGTTCGCGCCACGGCGGGCGGCACCGGCGCCAGCGTGATCGGCGACGACACGGTCGAGATCGGCGGCTGGGAGGCCGCCGCGAACGCGATCGGCATCGCCCAGCAGCACGCCACGACGGCCGGCGACATCATCGACGTCTTCCTGACCCCCTGATCCCTTCACCCCCAAACCCCCGACCGCACACAAGGAGTGCTCCCATGCCCGAAGTCTCGCAGGTTCACCACGACGTGGCACTGACCAACGTGTCGCTGGCGTATCGCAACGGGGCGTTCATCGCGCCCGAGCTGGCTCCCGAGGTGCTCGTGCGCCGGCAGAGCGACCGCTACTTCATCTATGACCCCGACCGCGAGGCGCTGCGCGCCTCCGACGACCAGCGCGCCCCCGGCGCCGAGGCCAACGAGGTGCGCTTCGACCTCTCGAGCGACTCGTACTTCTGCGACGACCATGCGCTCGAGAGCGTCATCCCCGACGAGGAGCGCGACAACGCGGACTCGCCGCTGCAACCCGAGATCGATCGCGTCGAGTTCCTGACCGAGAAGATCCTGCTGAACCGCGAGATCGGGCTGGCGGATCTGCTGCGCGCCGACGACGCCGTGCCCGGCCACGATCTCGACGACCCGGACGAGCGCTGGGACGACCCGGAGGTCGATCCGCTGGCCGACGTGGACACCGCCCGCGCGGCGATCATCGCCGCCACGCAACTGCTGCCCAACGTCCTGGTGCTGCCGTTCGAGGTGTACCAGAAGGTGCGCAGCAATCCGAAGGTGACGGAGCGGGTGTCGTACTCGCGGCTCGGGGTGTTCGGGCCGGGCGAGCCGGCGCAGCTCTTCGACGTCGAACGGGTGCTGGTGCCGCGGGCGGTGCGCAACACGGCGCCACGCGGACAGGCGCCGACGCTGGAGGGCATCTGGGGCAAGGACGCGTTCCTGATGCACGTGCCGCCGCGCGCGGGGCTGAAGACGGTGGCGCCGGTGCTGACGTTCGTCTGGAGCCAGGCGGCGGGGACGCTGCGCGGCGCCAGCGTGCAGAAGTGGCGCGAGGAACGCCGCAAGGCCACGATGGTGCGCGTGCAGAAGTACTACGACCAGAAGCTGGTCGCGCGCCAGGCCGCCTACCGCATCTCCAACGCCGTCTCCTGACGGCTGCTTCCCGACCGCCGGGGCCGGCCACACGCCGGCCCCGGCATCCTTCGAGGTTTCCCGCGATGACTCTCGACGATGTGCAGAAGGTGCTCGCACCCGACGTGTTGGCCGGGCTGACGGACGACAACGGCGACGGCCTGCCGGATGCCGCGGTGGTGGAGGCGGCGCTGGCGGCCGCGGAGCGCGACGTGCGCGCGCGCGTGGCGGGTGCGGTGCTCGTCGGCGATGCGGTGCTGCCGGCGGCGCTGCGCGACGTGGCACTGACGCTGGCGGTCGAGCGGCTCTTCGAGCGTCGCCACGCGGCACTGCCCGGCGACTGGACTGCGCGTGCGGCCCGCGCCCGTGTGCTGCTCGACGAGATGGCGCGCGGCGTGCGCCCCGTGGCCGGCCTGCCGCGACCGCGCACCGTCGCCGCCACGCGCGGACCCGACGAACGCGCCACCCGCAAGCCCGTCCTCGACGAGTTCTGAACACGGCCGGAGGTGCCCCCGTGCGATCGATTCCCCGACGCGAAGAAATCCTGCTCACCTTCCTGCGCGACCTGTTCCCCGGCATGCAGGTGCATGGTGTGCTGCAACTCGGCGACGCGATGATCGAGCGCGCGCTGGCGCGACCGCCGGCGATCTTCGTGCAGGCGACCGGATGGCACGCGCCGGCGGATGCGATCGGTCAGACCGGCGGCGCGCTGCTGTGGACAATTCGCCTGGTCAACGGCGACCTGCGCGGCCCGCAGGCGCAACGCCTCGGCACGACTTCACCCGACGGGCCTCCCGGGCTGCTGCCGGCATCGGAGTTGGTGCGCGAGGTGCTCGCGGGCTTCCGGCTCGATGAACACGCATCGCCGCTGCTGCCGATGGGCGGTGGCTCTCCCCGACCGGAGTTGCAATCGGGCGCTTGGGACGAGCGCTTCGTCGAGCATCTGCCCGCGCCCGGACATGTGGAGCCGGCGCTGGCGCGGCACGTGGTCGCGGCGGGCCTGCTGACCGACGACGCCGCGGGCGACGAGACGCTGCTGTCGGTGGGCGGCGAGGCGATCGAGCAATTTGCCGAAGGCGATCTGCTGGCCGTCGAGTCGGCGGACGCGCAGCGGCGCGTGTTCCTGGGCGCGGTGCTCGAGATCGGCGAGACGACGATCACGGTCGAGCGCGCGCCGGGGCAGAGCTTTGCAACCGGTGCGAAGCTGTGGCGACTCGATCCGGCGGTGCGGTTGCGGGCGACGCCGGCTGCGGGCGAACGCGAAACGCATCTGTCGAATCGTCGCGTGGACTTCGACCTGGCGGGCGGGCGTCACGGCGTGCGGCTCGCGCCTGCGCGGCGCATGGTGCGGCGGACGTTCGGGCCGCTGCGGCGCGCCGAGGGAGAGGCGCTGCTGCACGATGCGCTGGTGACGGACAGCGCGCCGCTCCTCTACGCCGCGCACGATGGACGCATCGAGCAGGTGCACCTGGAGGCCGAGGCGACCAGTCGCCTGCTCGGGTTCGATCTGGTCGCCGTCGAGCTGACCTTCATCGCGTCGGATGTCGCGGGGCTGCATCCCTTCGAGGAGGCCGCGCCGTGACGACGATTCCGGACGATGTGCGCGTGTGGCGCGTGGAGCTGCATGCCGGCGGCGAGACGGTGAGCGTCGGCGGCAGCGAACTGGTCGAACCGCCGCGGTTCTCGATGCAGGCAGGATCGGACTGGCGCGCGGGATTGCGCGTGCACGCGGGCGGCGCGTGCGAAGTGCGTCTGGTTGCCGAACGATTGCGGACGGTGCGCGCGTGGCTGGATGCGGGCGCGGCGGTGGTGCTGCGCCTGTGGCTGACGCGCGAGGCGGGCGACGTGCCGATTCTGGCGGGGCGTGTGGTGGAGTGGACGCGCGACGGACGGCATCTGGTGCTGCGGGCCGTGCGCGATCTGCCGTGGGACGGCGAGCAAACCGTCTGTCGCGACCTGGCCGCGTTGCCCGAGGGCGTCGCGTGGGGCATTCGGCCGGGCGCGTGGTTGCCACAGGTGTTCGGCGAGGCGACCGACGTGGCGGGCGTGGCGTTGTTCGCGCACGAGGCGGTGCGTGCCGTGGCAGCGATTGCCGCATCGGACAGGACAATCGCGCTGGCGCGAGCGGTGGATTGGCCGTCGCGTGGGCGCGTGCAGGTGGGGGACGAGGTGCTCGAGTATCGCGCGCTGTCCTCGTCGCCGCCGCGGCTGGAGGAGTTGGTGCGGCCGGCGGCGCGGTCGCATGCGGGACGGCCGATGGTGCATCGCATCGGGGCGACGGCGCCGGCGTGGGTGGTGGCGGACCATGCGGCGGAGGTGCTGGAGGTGCGGGGCGGATCGCCCGAGGGCGAGCCCGTGGCGGCGGTGCTGATCGAGCCGCGCACGCTGGCCGGGCGCACGACGACGACGGTGGCGATGGCGCGGTTGCCGCTCGATGTGCGGCACGACCTGTTGCCCGCGCGGGTGCGCACCGACGTGCGGGCGGACCACTGGACGGTGGTCGGCGCGACGACCTGCCTGCGGCCGCTGGATGCGTTCACGTCGGACCCCACAATCAAGGGCGCCTACTTCTTCCCGACGCGCAACGTGCTGATCGCGGACTGGCGGCACGACCTTGCGCGCGACGACCTGCGGCACGCACGGCTGCTGCGCCTGTGGCTCGCGTTCGAGGTGGACACAAACGCCTTCTGGCGCAAGCAGACGCGGCTGCACGTGACGATCACGCGGGGCGAGCGGTCGGTGCACTTCACCGTAACCGACCTGCACGAGTGGGCCGGCCTGGGATACTTCGAGAGATCAATTGGCCTTGGGGCGGCGCTGGCGATGCCGGCGGCGATGGCGCAGAGCGCGTCGCGTTGGGTGGTCGAGTTCGACGCTGTGAGCGCCGCGTCGCGTGCGGACTGGACGGAGGCGGGCGCGGCGTTGGAGGGATCGTTCGAGTCGTGGGCATGGCGCGCGGAGACGGAGAAGGCGGGTCGCGAGCGGGCGTTGCAGGCGCGGTTGCTGCGCGAGCGCCTGCCGCGCGGGCGACGCCTGGCGCGCGTGGGATTGTTCGCGCGCGTGCGGTCGAGTGTCGAAGCGGCGCGCGTGCGCCTGCGGTTGCATCTGCCGGGTGGGGTGCTGGACGAGCGAACCTGGTTCGTCGGGACGGCGTGGCAGACGTTGGGCGGGTTGGTAAATGCGAAGGGAATGGCGGCGGAGACGTTGCTGCGCGCGGATGCGCGGTTCGAGTTGGTGGCCGAACGGGGACAGACGCTCGACGTCGCGGGAATGTGGCTGGAGGCGGAGGCCGACGCGCTGGCGACCTCATCGGCGAAGGGACTGTCCGAGCCGAGCGTCGTCGTCAGCGGTGCGGTGGCGCAGGCGTTGGCGTCGCGGCCGTTTGCGGTCGATGTGGCGGGACTGTTCGAGGACGGGCCATCGTGGGAGGTGCTGGCGGCGGGTGGGGAGACGCTGCGGCTTCAGATGGTGCTGCTGGACGGGCACGAGCAGGTGTCGGTGTCGGTGCGCGGGATCTGTTGGGAGGCGGAGGTGCTGCGGGCGCGTTCGGTGGAACCGACGGCGCGCGTGTTCGCGCAGGTGCGCGGGCGGGCAACGCAGGCGGATGGAGCGTGCGATCCGGCGGCGGTGGTGGAGACGTTGCTGACGGACGAGGACTTCGCGGGGGGCGCGATCGAGCCGCCGTCGTTGGAGGATCTGTCGGAGCGCAGCGCGCACTTCGGGCGGCGGTATCGCCGCGTGGTGGCGGATGGGACGCTGCTGGATGCGGCGTGTCGGTCGGCGTTGGCGGAGTCGGGCAGCGTGCTGGCGCCGCGCGGGATGGAGTGGGCGGTGGCGCGCGACGAGGCGCTGGACTCGATGGTCGCGGCGCACGCGTTGGGCGTGGGGGACATGCTCGAGTGGCCGGGCGCCATCGAGGCGCGACCGGGAGCACTGGCCGCGCGGGCGTTGCAGATGCACGGACCCGACGGCGCGCGCGTTGCAGGCGGCGACGGTGACCGCGTGGCGGCGATGCGGCTGGAGTGGCTGGTGGCCGGCGCGGGGTCGCTGTGCCGCCACCTGACGGAGCGCTTCGCGCGACCGGAGCGCGCGATGACGCTGGCGGTGCCGATGGCTTGGCTGGAGATCGGTCCGCACACGTTGGTGCGCGTGCTGGATCCGTGGGAGCGGGACTTGGAATTGCGCGGTGTCGTGCGCGAGCAGCGGCACGCGGCGGGACGGCTCGAGTGGAGCGTCGAGGTGCGGGCGCGCGGGCGGGCGTGTTGGGAATCGGGCGACGCGGTGGTGTGGCGCGACATGGAGCCGGCGCGGGTGCTGGTGTGGCTCGGCGGGCATGCCGTGGCGGCGTGGACGGCAACGGGCCTGCTGCTGCGGGGCGTCGTGCGCGAGGGCCAGACCGCTGGCTCGCCGGGCACGGGGCTGTTCGTGGACGGGGCGGGCCTGACGATCGGATGCGGCGCGGGGAGTACGGGGAAGGCGCTGGTGCTGACGCGCGCGGGAGACCTGCTGCTGCCGGTGGGATTGGCGACGGGCGAGGAGCTGGCGCACGCGGCGCCGGCCGAGGCGATTCGCACAACGAACGACGAGATCGTGATCGGGACCCCGGAGGCGGGGACGCTGGGCGCGCTGGAGCGCGCCGACGGCCGCCTGCGATTGGTCGCAACCTTGATCGAGCGGGCCCTGGCCTGACGGAGGACGCATTCATGAAGCGACGCATCACTTTCCTTGCAGGCGTGCTGGCGATGGCGACGGGCACCGCGCGCGCGTTGGAGACCGAGCGCATCGAGCTGCGCGAGGGAACGGAGAACGACGGCGCGGTCGTCCTGACGCGCGAGGAGGGCGCGCTGATCCTGCGCGACACGACGCACGGGCCGGTGTCGCTGGGCGATCTGCTGGCGCTCACGCAGGAGCACGGGGCGCTCGATGGACTGGAGGCGGACGACCACCCGCAGTATCTGAACGAGGCGCGGCACGAGGCGGCGCACGACGCGACGTTCAACGCGGCGCTGGCGATTCCGACGGACGCGGGGGGCAACACGACGCTGGGCGGGCACACGGGCGACGCGGACATTCACCTGCGGCGCGATGCGGCCGAGGCGGTGAGCGGCGCGTGGGTCTTCACGACGCCGATTCACGTCGGCGGCGGGATCGTCCTCTTCCCCGCCGGGACGCCGGCGACGAGCGCGGTGGCGTTCGACGCCAACGCGGCGCTGACGTGGTATCCGTCGCTCGAGGCGCTGCACTTCGGGCGCACGCTGGAGGCGGCGACCGTGCGGGCGACGGCGCTGGATGCGCAGGACGCGCTGGTGCGGGGCGCGCTGACGGGGAATCCGGGCGGCGTGCGGACGGCGACGCTGGAGGGCTTTGCGGCGATCGAGGGGGTGGCGTGGGACGCGTTGCTGGCGCGAACGGCGGACGAGAGCGTGACAGGAGCATGGAGCTTCCTCGCGCCGGTGCGCGCGGCGTTGACCGAGGCAAGCACGGCCGCGGACGCGACGGGGCTGGAGGTGGAGATGACGGCCGCGTCCGCGCCGACGACGCCGATCGAATCGATGCGGCGCAGCGCGTTGGGCGCACGCCTGGCAATCGAGTTGGGTGCCGAGGACGAGCTGACCGCGTTCGAGGGCGCGGGTGTGCGCGGCGAAGCGCTCGTCGGCACGGAGACAACGGCGGACGTGACGGGAGTGGCCGCGGGCGTGGTGGGGCGCGCGGTGACGGCACAGGCCACGGTGGCGGCGGTGGGCTCGGCGGGCGTTGCGACGGCCGGGGCGAGCGGCGCGCGGCGCATCGGCGTGCTGGGGGCGCTGGACGACGCAGCACTGGCGAGCGCCGAGATGCTGCCGGCGGGCGCGCATGCCGGGGTCTTTCTGGGCGACGTGCGCGTTGTGGGGAATCTGTTGCTCGAGCAGGAACGGTGGCAGGATCGCGCCGCGCTGGCGAGCGTCGGATTCCGCGATGCATGGACGGCGACGACGGACGCTCTGGAGACGACGAGCGCGGAGGCGCGGGCGTGGTTTGCGGTGGATGCGACGCCGGGCAGCGAAGTGACGGCGGTGCGCGTGAAGTGGTTCGGCGCCGGGGCCGAGGATGTGCTGCGGGTGCGCCTGCTCGAACGCGACGAGACGGGCACGACGGGGACGTTCGGCGTGGTGGGAAGCGAGCAGGTGCTCGATCCCGAGGGGGTGGTGCAGGTGGACACGTATGTGCTGCCGGCGGCATTGACGGTGTCGGAGGGCCGGAGCGTGGTGCTGGAACTGGTGGGGCAGTCGGAGAGCAGCGTGGTGCGGGTGTACGCGTGGGGTGTGCGTGCCTCGCGGCGCGCGCCGTAGCGGGATGACATGGGAATACGATCACGGGCAACACCGGCGCATGATGCGGATGCCGATTTTGGTTCGACATGGCTTGCCATGGTGGGCCCGCCTGCGCAGGGTCGGGGGTCATGTCGGCGCGTGGCGCCGCAGTCTTTCGGGAGACCCTGCCAATGATCCGAATGCTGCAATTGTCCTTTGTGCTGCTGCTGGCGGCGGTGGTGTCGGGCTGTGGAGCGGCGCGCTCGATGCCGGCGGCAGCGCCCGGTGGCCTGACCGTGATGGTCTACAACATCCGTGTCGGTGCCGGCGACGGGGTGCTGCGCCAGGGCGAGCCGCACGACGAGACGCTGCGCGAAATCGCGCGGCTGATTCGCTCGTCGGGTGCGGATGTGGTGTTGCTGCAAGAGGTGGACAACGGCGTGCGGCGCTCGGGTCGGACGGATCAGGCGGCATTGCTGGCCGAGGCGACGGGAATGCACGCGGCGTTCGCGGAGGCGTTGGAGTTGCAGGGCGGCTCGTATGGCGTGGCAGTGCTGAGTCGCTGGCCGATCGAGGAGCATGAGGTGGTGCGGCTGCCGTGGATCGATTACGCGGCACGGGGCGAGGAGCGCCCGGACTGGCACAGCGAGCCGCGCGTGCTGCAAGTGGCGCGGGTGGCGGGACCGCGTGGCCCGATGACGGTGGCGAACACGCACCTTGGGCTGACGGCCGAGCAACGGGCGCTGCAAACGCAGGCGGTGGCGGATCGACTGGGGCCGCTGGTCGGGCAGATGCCGGTGCTCTTCGGCGGCGACCTGAACGCGCAGCCGGAGGCCGAGGAGCTGGCGGTGCTGCGAACGATCCTGACGGACGCGTGGGAAGCGGTGCCGACGTCGCGGCCGGAGTCGCGTTTCACGTTCCCGAGCCACGATCCGAACCGGACAATCGACTACCTGTTCGCGAGCCCGGCGCACTTCGAGTTCCGCGACGCGACGGTGCCCGCGACGCCGCTCTCCGACCACCGGCCCATCGTGGCGCGGCTGAGGTGGAAGAGATAGTTGTTCGTGGTTCGTGGTTCGTGGTTCGTGAAACGGCGATCAGAGCGGGTGATGCGGCGGAGTCCGCTGAGGGCGTTCAGCCAAACCTTCCCGTGATGTAGTCTTCCGTCTTCTTGCTGCGGGGGCGCGAGAAGAGGTCGGCGGTGTTGTTGAATTCGACGAGGTCGCCGGAGAGCAGGAAGCCGGTGTTGTCGGAGACGCGTGCGGCCTGCTCCATGTTGTGGGTGACGATGACGATGGTGTAGTTCTCGCGCATGTCGAGGATGAGCTCCTCGATGCGTGCGGTGGAGATGGGATCGAGGGCGGAGCAGGGCTCGTCCATGAGGAGGACTTCGGGGTCGTTGGCGATGGCGCGGGCGATGCAGAGGCGCTGCTGCTGGCCGCCGGAGAGGGAGAGCGCGGAGTCGCGCAGGCGGTCCTTGACCTCTTCCCACAGGCCTGCGGCGCGCAGGCATTTCTCGACATGATCGGCGAGGGCCTGGCGCGCCTGGCCGCGGAAGGTGCCGTTGAGCCGGGGACCGAAGGCGACGTTGTCGAAGATGGACTTCGGAAAGGGGTTGGGCTTCTGGAAGACCATGCCCATGCGCTTGCGGACTTCGGCTGCGTCGATGGCCGGGTCGTAGATGTCCTGTCCGTGGTAGAGCACCTGGCCTTCGAGGCGGCAGCTCTGGATGTGGTCGTTCATGCGATTGAGGGCGCGCAGCAGGGTGCTCTTGCCGCAGCCGGAGGGGCCGATCAGGGCGGTGACGCGATGGAGGGCGAAGGCAAGGGTGACGTCGTTGACGGCGGGCTTGTCGCCGTAGCGAATGGAGCAGCCGCGGACCTCGAGGGTGCTGCCGGTGGCGAGGTCGGGGCCGGCGCCCTGGGATGTGCGGAGCGCTTCGATCTTCATGGCTGGAGCTTTCGTGAGGCGCGTTGGCGAATGAGGATGCCGATGGAGTTCATGACGAGCAGAAGGGCGAGCAGGACAAGGATGCCGGCGGCGGCGTTCTGCTGGAAGGCGGCCTGCGGGCGCGAGGCCCAATCGAAGATCTGGATGGGCAGCGCGGTGAAGGAGTCCATCGGCCCCTGGGGAACGAAGGCGACGTAGGTGAGGGCGCCGATCATGATGAGCGGTGCGGTCTCGCCGATGGCGCGGGAGAGGGCGAGGATGAGGCCGGTGACGATGCCGGGCATGGCGCTGGGAAGGACGACGCGCAGGACGGTCTGGAGGGGCGAGGCACCGAGGGCGAAGGAGGCGGCGCGCAGCGAGCCCGGGACGGCGCGCAGGGCCTCGCGCGTGGCGATGATGACGACGGGCAGGACGAGCAGCGCCATCGTGAGGGCGCCGGCGAGGATGCTGCGGCCGAGGGCGAGCCAGCGGACGAAGAAGGCCAGGCCGAGGATGCCGTAGATGATCGACGGGACGCCGGCGAGGTTCGAGATGTTGATCTCGAGGATGGCGGCGAGACGGCCGCGGCGGGTGAACTCCTCGAGGTAGATGGCGGCGGCGACACCGATGGGCCCGGCGATCGCCATGGTGACGATCATGAGCCATGCGGAGCCCCAGAGGGCGGCCCTGACGCCGGCGCGATCGGCAAAGCGCGAGGGGAAGGAGTTGATGAACTCCCACGACAGCCGCGCGGCGCCGGTGGAAACGATGTCGAACAGAAGCAATGCGAGGACCACGAGGCAGAGCAACGCGCCGGCGAACGCGAAGGCATGGAAGAGGCGGTCCCGGCGGCGACGGACAACGAGAGCGGGCGAGGGCGTGAGGTCGATGGGCCGGCTCATTCGTAGTGCTCGCGGAATCGTTTGAGGATGCGGTTGGAGGCGATGTTGAGGGCGAGGGTGACGAGAAAGAGCAGGAGGCCGACGGCGAAGATGCTCTGGTACTCGATGGTGCCGCGGGGCGTGTCGCCGAGGCTGACCTGGACGATGTAGGCGGTCATCGTCTGGATGCTTTCGAGGACGTTGGCGGTGAGCTTGGGCGTGGAGCCCGCGGCGAGGGTGACGGCCATCGTTTCTCCGATGGCGCGCGAGAGGGCGAGAATGAAGGAAGCAAGGACGCCGGAGAGCGCGCCGGGGACGACGACCTTGAGGGTGACCTCGGCCTTCGTGGCGCCAAGGGCGTAGGCGCCATCGCGCAGCGAGCGCGGGACGGCGCGCAGTGTGTCCTCGCAGAGCGAGGCGACGAAGGGCAGGATCATGATGCCGACGACGATCGAGGCGCTGAGCGAGTTGAACAGGCCGATGGAGGGGAAGAAGCGCTGGAGAATCGGCGTCACGAAGGTGAGGGCGAAGAAGCCGTACACGACGGTGGGGATGCCGGCGAGGACTTCGACGAGGGGCTTGAGGAGGGCGCGGGTGCGCGGGCCGGCGTATTCGCTGAGGAAGATGCCCGTGAGCAGGCCGAGGGGCAGGGCGATGAGGCCCGCGCCGATGACGACGTGCAGCGTGCCGACGACCAGCGGCAGGACGCCGAAGGCACGGGGCTCGAGCAGCGGCGTCCACTGCGTGCCGAGGAGAAACTCCCACGGCGAGACGTGGCGGAAGAAGGGAATCGATTCGTAGACAAGGACGACGACGATGGCCAGGGTGGTGACGATGGAGACGAGGGCGCTGGCACGCAGGAAGGCGAGCGCCGAGAACTCGACGGGGCGGAACTTCTGCTCGGAGCGCAGGGGGATGCGTTGGGTGGTGGACAGGCTCATCGCGGAAGGGGGCGCCTACTGGCGGGCAAGCAGCTCCTCGAGGGTCAGATGGCTGGAGTGCCCCGCGCCGGTGTAGAGGGTGCCCATGGTGCGCGCGTCGAAGCGATCGCGGATGATGCGGTAGATGGGGGCGGGGAAGGGAACGTACCCGACCTCGGCGGCGAGTTCGGGGACGTTGTCGAGGTAGAACTCGACGAAGCGGACGACCTCGGGGCGCTCGAGCGCGACGGACGAAACGTAGAGGAAGACGGGGCGCGAGAGGGGCGCGTAGGTGGCGTTGCGGATGGTTTCGACGCTGGGGGCGACGGGGCCCTTGCCGGCGTCGATGGGAACGGCGCGGAGCTTGTCGGTGTTCTCGATGTAGTAGGCGAAGCCGAAGAAGCCGAGGGCGTCGGTCTCGCCGGCGACACCCATGACGAGGGTGTTGTCGTCCTCGCTGGCGGTAAAGTCGGCGCGACTGGCGCGGGCGGTGCCGGTGACGGCTTCGGTGAAGTAGTCGAAGGTGCCGGAGTCATGGCCGGCGCCGTAGAGACGGATGGGACGTTCGGGCCAGCTTGGGCGGACATCGCGCCAGGTGGCGACGGTGCTGCCGGGTTGCCAGATGGCGCGCAGCTCGTCGAGGGTGAGGTGGTCCACCCAGTCGTTGCGGGGATTCACGACGATGGAGATGCCGTCGTAGGCGATGGGGAGCTCGATGAAGTGGATGCCGTGCGCGGCGACGTCGCGCATCTCGTTCTCGGTGATGGGGCGCGAGGCGTCGTTGATGTCGGTCTCGCCGAGGACGAACTTCTTGAAGCCGCCACCGGTGCCGGACTTGCCAACGGCGACGCGGATGTTGGGCCATGCGGCGCCGAACTCCTCGGCGACGGCCTCGGAGATGGGGAAGACGGTGCTGGAGCCGTCGACGCGGACGTTGCCGGCGATGCCGGGGCGTGTCTGATCGGCCGGGCCGCAGCCGAGAAGGGCCAGCAGGAGTAGGGCGGAAAGCAGGGACGCGAAGAGCGGGGAATGTGCGGACAAATGAAGCCTCCACGGGCGATGCTGGTGATGTGGTGGGTGGGGGCGCCGGGACGCGTCAAGGGCGCGGGGGGCGTGCGGACGCTGCTCGAGGATTTGTGACGATTCGCTAACGCGCTCCTAACGGACATGAATGCGGGGAGCGGCTTGACCCGCGGGGACGAGGGCCGCAGGAGATGCGGCAACCTGTGCGAGCGAGGTGACTGCGTGCTCGAGTACTTCCTGCCGGTGGCGGCGTTCCTGGGCCTGGGGATGCTGATCTGGGACTGTGTGGAGGTCGGGCGCAACGACGCCTGCAACCTGGTGAACGCGGTGTTCGGGGCGCGTGCGCTGAAGCGCAACATCGCCGTGACGATCGCGGCGGTGGCAGTGGTGCTGGGAGCGACGGCCGGCTCGCCGGTGATCGACACGGCGCGGCAGGGCATGTTCGACCCGAGCCTGATGACCGTGCAGATGGCGATGGCGATCTACATCAGCGTGTACTTCGTGGACACGGTGATGCTGTACGGGTTCTCGGCATTCGGCATGCCGGTGAGCACGACGGCGTGCCTGGTGTTCGAGTTGATCGGCGCGGCGCTGTTCCTGACGGGCTTTCACAACATCGACTGGCCGCGGGCGACGACGGTGGTGACGGCGATCGTGGTGTCCATCGTCATCAGCGGCATCGCATCGTTCATGTGCATGCGGATGTTCCGCGGGGCGATTCGGGAGCGGACGCAGGACCATGAGGCCGTGATGACGCACGGCCCATGGATCGCGGGACTGATCATGACGGGACTGGCGTGGTTCCTGGTGTTCAAGGGGCTGCGTGGGCTCGAGGCGGTGAAGGTGCTGAAGGCTCAGGTGTTCGATGCGTACGGCGAGCCGATCACGCTGCTGTTCATCTGGGCGGGGATGACGCTGGTGACGCACGTGTTCCTGGTGCTGACGGGTCGTTGGGGAACGCGGTATCTGTTCCACGCGATGGCGGTGCTGGGGATGGTGGCGATGGCGTTCGCGTTCGGGCAGAACGACCTGGCGAACTGCGCGGCGCCGGGGCTGGCGGCGTTCTCGCTGTGGCGTGGTGCGGTGGCCGAGGGGCATGCGCTGACGGACGTGGCGGGGATGGCGGCACGGGTGAATATCCCGATGTGGGCGCTGTTCGCGTGCGGTGTGCTGATGGCGTCGGGCATGTTCACGCCGTACGCGCAGCGCGTGACGCGCGCGGCGGTGAACACGGCGAGCCAGTTCGACCAGGTGGACCTGTACGCGCCGAAGTGGTGCAAGGCGCTGGCGCGGCTGATGGTGAGACGGCCCGCGGCGGCGCCGTCGCTGGCACCGGTTCCCGCGCGGGACGAGCGGGGAAAGAAGATCCACTTCGACACGTTGCGGGCGGCCGTCATCACCGGGATCAGCGCGGGCGTGATCGCGTATGCCTCGGGGCGGGGCCTGCCGGTTTCGACGACCTACGTGGCCTTCGCGGCGATTCTGGGAACGGGAATTTCGGACCGGGTGTTCACGACGCGCGGAGATTCGGAGCTGAAGATCGGTCGCGCGATCTGGGTGGTGACCTGCTGGTTCATCGCGCCGGTGATCTCGATCGTGGCGACGGGGCTGATCGTGCTGCTGGTCTACCACCTGGCGATCTGGGGCATGGTGGCGGCGATGAGTCTGAACATGCTGGTGCGTTGGCTGATCAAGCGTCGCTCGGACCAACACGAGAGCATCTATCACCTGCATCATGGCGCGCATGACGGCGAGGACGGGATGCCGCTGGAGGAGCCGGAGCAGGAGGCGACGCCGGCGGGTGAGGGGACGCCCCGTCCGTAATCGTCGGCTTACACGTATGGCCCGCAAACTTCGTCGTCCGGAGGCGGTTCTGCTGTAAGAGCAGATCGTCGCGGATGGCCACGCGACACCCTGCCGTCGGGGGCCGAGAATGTCCGAACTGCCGGAATCGCAGGACTGCGGCGAGTTGCCGCGCGTGCTGTTCATCGTCGACCGGGTGAAGCACTGGAGCGCGCGGGCATGGCAGGCGGTGTCGTGCGCGGCGGCGTGGCGGGCGATGGGCGGGCATGCGCTTGTGCTGGTGGACGTGAACGAGCCCGAGCGCGGGCGGAAATCGCTGCCGCCCTCCGAGGTGATGAAGCCGGAGCTGATTCTGGAGAAGGCGCGGGCGGAGGGCCTGTGCGACTTCATCTCGCTGCCCGTGGCGCACAAGCGCCCGTCGCTGAAGGTGGCGGGATACTGGACGAGCATCCCGAAGCTCTCCGGCATCCTGACGGAGCAGCAGGTGGATGTGGTGCACATGTTCCGGCGCACGCATCACATGACGGCGTGCCTGTCGGCGGCGATGGCAAGGCGGCCGGTGGCGGTGGTGCGGAGTTGCACGCGATTCGACCGGTTGCTGGAGAGCGGGTTGCCGCGCTCGCTGTTGAACCGGCGCCTTGATGTGGTGACGGCGTTCTGCGATTCGATGACGACACGGAATGCGGCGGCGCGCGGGATGGAGGATGCGCGCTGCCAGACGATCCCGCCGGGACTGTCGCCGGCGTTCACGGAACGCGCGTTGGACCATGCGGCGGCCCGGGCGGCGTTGGTCGAGCGACTGGGCTTCGACGGCGAGCCGCTGATCGGGGTGATGGGCGCGGTGGAATCGGAGAAGCGACTGGAGCATGTGGTGGAGGCGATTCGGCTGCTCCGGGAGGAGATGCCGGGCGTGCGGCTGGTGCTGGCCGGCGAGCGACAGAAGCGCGCGGGGCGTGTGGTGTCGGAGCAGATCGAATCGCTGGGGTTGGGCGATGCCGTGCGGGTCGTGGGGCATGTGCCGTCGGCCGAGGTGCCCGGTTTCGTGGCGGGGCTGGACGTGGCGGTCTATGCGTGCACGCGCTCGTCGGGTCCGTCGCGTTCGGTGCTGGAGTATCTGAGCCAGGGGGTGCCGACGGTGGCGACGCCGGCCGGTGCGCTGCGGGAGTACCATGCGCGCGAGCCGCGGGCGTTCATGCTGCTGGAGGGAGCGGATGGCGGGACGTTGGCGCACGGAATCCGCGACTTGTGGCGGGACGCGGATCGCCGTCGGGAGATGTCGGTGGTCGCGGCGGCGTGGTCGCGCCGGGAGTTCAGCTATCGGGCGCTGGGCGAGGCCCTGCGGACGACGTACATCGAGGCCCTGAAACGGCGCGGGGTGACGAACCTTCCGCCGCGGCGTGAGATGACCGACCGGCTGATACGGCAGGTGCGGATCGAGGCGTAGGGCCAGCCGGGCGGTTGCTGCCTATTGACCCGGCTGGGGGAACCGGCCAGAGTGGCAGCCAGAGGAAGCTCTTGATGAGTGGTCCGCTACAGTGGGTCGAGTTGGCACTCTACGACATCGAAACGGCCCGTGCCATGCAGCGTTCGGGGCGCTTTCTTTATGTCCTCTTCTGTTGCCAACAGGCCGTCGAGAAGGCGATGAAGGCCTTGGTGGTCCAGAGGACTGGAGGGTTCCCGCCCCGTGTGCACTCCTTGATGCGCCTGGCAGAAGCTGCCTCGCTGGTGGTGGACGAGGAACAGGAGATGTTCCTTCGGGAGCTTTCGAACTACTACATCGAGACCCGCTACCCGGAGGACATTGCCAGCCTTGCGGGCCGGATCGAGCGGGAGCAGTCGGCACAGGTGCTCACGCGAACCGAGGAGTTGCTGGTATGGTTGAGCTTGATTCTGAAACGCGAGAGCGAATGAGCCGGGCGCTGGAGGCGGTGTGTCGTCACGTGCGACCGGCCGCGGCGTATCTCTTCGGGTCGCGCGCCGAGGGGCGCGGTGACGCTTGGAGCGACTACGATCTGGCGCTGTTCGTCGAGGGAGCCGAGACGTGGGACCTGCCGCGCCGGGCGAGGTTCTGTGCCGTCTTGCAGCGGGAGGCGGGCGATGACATCGAGTTTCACCTGTTTGCCGCAGATCGGGCGGTGGCGCCGGAGCCGGCGAGCTTTGCGGCGCACGTGCTGACCACCGGCGTCCAATTGCCCCTACAGGGCCAGCCAGGCGCGTAGTGAGGGGGTTTCCGCTTGCAGGGCAAGGGGCGGCGGCCGCGTGATGAGGCCGATGGGGCGCGACTCCCCCGCCGGCGGAACGCATGATCGAACTGGACAAGGAGACGATGGCCTCGACGGCCGACGCGGCGACGGACGACCCGCGGGCGGTCAACGAGGTGCTCGCGCTGCTGGACTCGACGTGGCTGGACCCGCAGGTGCACGCGCGGCCGACGCACTACAACATCGCGACGTCGGTGGTGTGCAACATCAAGTGCGTGTTCTGTCCGCGCCAGACGTTCGGGCCGGAGATCGATTCGGGTTTCCTGAAGGCGGAGTTCTTCGATCCGATGGTGCCGCACTTCGAGGCGGCGCTGCGGACGGGGCTCTTCGGGCTGGGCGAACCGTTCCTGCACAAGCGCTTCTTCGAGTTCGCGCGCGCGGCACACGAGCGCGGCACATACACGATGACGTCGAGCCACGGGATGTCGCTGTCGCCCGAGGTGGTGGAGAAGGTGCTCGCGTGCGGGCTGAACGAGTTGTGCGTGTCGTTCGACGGGGCGACGGCGCGGACGGCGAACTTCCTGCGGCACGGAGCGGACTTCGACACGATCGTGGCCAACGTGCAGCACCTGCTGGAGCGGCGGCGGGCGCTGGGGCGGACCTTCCCGCGGGTGCACGTCAGCTTCACGGTGTCGAAGTACAACGTGTGGGAGATGTGCGGCATCGTGCGGTTGGT
The DNA here is from genome assembly GCA_019634695.1 of Candidatus Sumerlaeia bacterium. Classification (GTDB taxonomy): domain Bacteria; phylum Sumerlaeota; class Sumerlaeia; order SLMS01; family JAHLLQ01; genus JAHCAW01. The sequence goes on along the minus strand of JAHCAW010000050.1, from coordinate 11,987 downwards.
GCACCGGTTGGGGGCGGACCAGTTGGCATTCTCGAATCTGGTGCTGGACCATCCGGAGCACGCGCACGTCTCGGCGGTGGGGACGAAGACCTTCGCGTTCAACCTGAAGCGGGCGCTGGCGCTGGCGGATCGGCTGGGCGTGAAGGCGACGTACTTCCCGCAGATCGCCTTTCCGTTCGAGGAGCAGCCGGAGCCGTCGATCGAGGCGGGCCAGCGCTGGGGCTGCCCGGAGGCGTGGCGGGCGCTGATCGTCGAGAAGGACGGGGCGCTGAAGCCGTGCTGCTACCTGAAAACGACATTCGGGAATGTGACGGACGGGCCGCTGCCGGAGTTGCTGAACGGCCCGCGGGCGGTGGCATTCCGACGCACGTTCACGGAGGGGCGGTACCTGAACACGTGTCGGGGCTGCGGGCAGTTCTACCGGATTTCGGACGAGGAGACGCGGGAGATTCTGGAGGCCGTTTCGGCGCGGATCGCGTCGGGGAACTTCTCGGCCGCGACGCGGATTCTGCTCGAGGAGAAGGCGAGGTACTTCGAGACGTTGTTCGAGCAGGCCCAGGGGAGCCGTAGCCGCTCGGAACAGACCGCACCGAGTGCCCAAGTCTGACCCGAATCGCCCACTGAGATGAGACCCGGTGCGGCCGCAGTTCCGGTTGGTAATCCTTGCGTGCGGCTTGGGGGGGCGTGCGAGAGTCGGGAAAGGGCGATTCCGCCGCTGCGGGGGACAGGGACCGCATGTTCGCCGAGTTGTTTCCAATCCGCCACCCGCTTGCATCGTTCTGGCTGGTGATGGTGATTATCTGCGTGGCGCCACTGGTGGCGTCGCGGTTTCGGCTGCCGGGGCTTGCGGGGACGATTCTGGGCGGGGCGTTGGTGGGGCCGAGCGCGCTGCGACTGCTCGAGCGCAACGCGACGATCGAGCTGCTCGGTTCGGTCGGGCTGCTCTATCTGATCTTCGTTGCCGGGCTGACGCTGGACCTGAACCAGTTCCTTCGGCAGAAGCACCGCAGCATCGTCTTCGGCCTGCTGTCGTTCGGTTTTCCGTTCGCGCTGGCCTATTGGGTATCCACGTCGTATCTGGGATTCGAGGCGCCTGCGGCGATTCTGCTGGGCAGCATCCTGGGGACGCACACGCTGATCGCGTTCCCGATCGTGCAGCGTCTAGGCGTGGCCCGTGACGCGGCGGTGGTGATGGTGGTGGGGGCGACGCTGCTGACGGACGGGTTGGGGCTGCTGGTGCTGGCGGGCGTGGTGCGCTGGGCGTCGGGCTCGGCCGGTGTGTTTTCCTGGATCGTGTTCGGCGTGACGGTGGCGCTGTATCTGCTGGCAGTGCTTTGGGGGGTGCCGCGTCTGGGCCGGTGGTTCTTCCGGACGTTCCCGAATCGGCCGCATGCGGAGCTGGCGTTCGTGCTGGCGGTGCTGTTCGGCGTGGCGGTGCTGGCGGAGCTGGCCGGACTGGCGGCGATCGTGGGGGCGTTCCTGACGGGGCTGGCAATGAACCGGCTGATTCCGTCGTCGGGCCCCTTCATGAACCGCATCGTGTTCATCGGCGATTCGCTATTCATTCCGTTCTTTCTGGTGTCGGTGGGCCTGCTGATCGACTTCCGGGTGATTCTCGGTGGCGTGTCGGTGCTGCTGCTGGCGGTGGTGCTGCTGGCGATCCTGGCGGTGGGCAAGAGTCTGGCGGCGCTGCTGGCGACGGGCGCGTTCCGACTGGGCTTGCGACAGTTTCTGCTGTCGACCGGGCTCTCGGTGCCGCAGGCGGCGGCCACGTTGGCGGTGACGTTGATTGGCTACGATCAGTTGCACCTGTTCGACGAGAGGCTGGTCAACGCGGTGGTGGTGCTGATTCTGCTGTCGTGCCTTGCGGGAAGCTGGTTGGTGGAGAAGCAAGGACGCGCGATCGCCGAGTCGGCCACGGACATGGGAGGCGATTCGACGCATCGGCCGCAGCGCATTCTGTTGCCGCTGTCGAATCCCCAGACGGCTCCGAACCTGGTGGGGGTGGCGCTGGCGCTGCACGAGGAGGCGAGCGAGGAACCGTTGTACCCGCTGGTGGTGGCGCCGGCGGGCCGGAACGTGGATGAGGAGGTGGCGCGCGCGGAGGCGATGCTGCTGCACGCGACGCAGGCTGCGGCCGCGGCCGCAGTGCCGGCATCGCCGTTGACGCGCGTGGATCTGAACGTGGCGGAGGGCATCTGCCGGGCAATCGCGGAGATTCGGGCATCGTCGGTCGTGATCGGCTGGAACGGCGACGTCTCGGCGCGCGAGCGCATCTTCGGGCGGGTGCTGGACCAGTTGCTCGACCGCTCGACGGTGCTGGTGCTGGTGTGCCGGTTGGAGAAGGAGATCGCGTCGGCCGAGCGCGTGGTGGTGGCGGTGCCGCCGTTGAGTCACCGCCTGCCGGGATTCCCGGGGACCGTGCGGGCGATCAAGCTGATGGCGGATCGGTTGCGCAAGCCGCTGGTGATCCTGACGCCGGCGCGCGACCGGGAGCCGGCGCAGGCGGTGGTGGATCGGGTGAGCCCGAAGCTGCCGGTGCGCTGGGACGAACTGCCCTCATGGCCGGGAGTGGTGGAGACGCTGGCGAAGCAGGCGACGACGGGAGACCTTGTGCTGCTGGTGGCGGCGCGGCAAGGGGCGCTTTCGTGGTATCGCGGACTGGACCGGTTGCCGGGCCGCATTGCGCAGGCGTTGCCCCAATGCAACTTTGTGGCGTTGTATCCGGCGCCGGAGTCGGATTCGCCCTCAATGACGGCACCGGCGCATCAGGAGGAGAGCGCTCCTGCGCCGCGAGCGGCAGGGGTGCTGCTGGGGGTTCAGGCGGCCTCGCTGGAGCAGGCGGCGCGGGCGCTGCTGGACTGGTCGCTGCCTTCGAACAACGTGCTGCCGGCGGACCGGCGACAGGAGTTGCTCGAGCGCCTCGTCGGGTTCCAGCTCGAAATCGGCCCGGGAGTGGTTCTGCTGCATGCGTCGCTTTCGACATTGTCGGAACCGAAGCTGCTGGTGTGCGTGCTGGAGCCGGGGATCGAGGGGGCGGACGCGGACGAGCCGGTGCGCGTGGTGCTGGTGCTGTTGAGTCCGACGGACTTTCCGGCCCAGCGGCACCTGTCGAACCTGGCGTGGCTGGCGCAACGCTTCTCACAGCCGGCGATGCTGGAGCGGCTGCTGGCGGCGACGGCGCCCGAGGAGGCGGTCGCGGCCTTCACATCGACGCCGACGTCGGCACCGACGGGCTGAACGCGGCGCGGGCTTGTTCAGACGGTATCGAAAAAGAACCGACAGTTGTCCGGCAAGACGACGCCGACCGAGGCGGTTAACTGTGGCTTGGGCGTCTCGCCCAAGTTCAGTCACTCCACGCGCATGTGAGGGGTACTTGAGCTTGGACCGGTCTGCTCCAATGCACCTCTCAGCCGCCGAGAACCTCCGGACTTGGGCGAGACGCCCAAGCCACAATTAAAGAATCCGGCGCTGGCATCAATTTCCCGAATTCGAATCAGATCTCCGGAGTCGAATTGCTCGATGAGTGCTGTTCGTCGGTGTTGGAGACTTCGTCTTCGTCGCAGGGGTATACCCGCATGGGAGCTGCGGTGACGAGGTCGAGAATCGAACGCACATCCCCGCGATCGAACCTGCCGCCCTACCGGCTGAAGAGGAACTCGACGACGTCGCCGTCCTGCATGATGTAGCCTTTGCCTTCGGTGCGAAGCTGTCCGTTTTCGCGGCAGGCTTTCATGGTGCCGTATTGGGAGAGGGCCTCGAAGGAGGCGACCTCGGCGCGGATGAAGCCCTTCTGGAAGTCGGTGTGGATGACTCCGGCGGCTTCGGGTGCAGAGGCGCCACGGGCAACGGTCCACGCGCGGACCTCGTCCTTGCCGGCGGTGAGGAAGGACATGAGGCCGAGCAGGTCGTAGGAAAGCTGGATGATGCGCTCGCTGCCGGGCTTCTCGATGCCGTAGGTGGCAAGGAACTCGGCGCGGTCGGCGGGCGGGAGTTGGGCGATCTCCTGTTCGATTTCGCCGGCGAGGGCCGCGACCGCGGTGCTGGGGCGTTGGGCGCGTTCGGCCAGCGGGGCCAGGGTTGCGGGATCGCCGGCCTGCTCGACGGATTCGCAGTTGAGCAGATAGAGGGCGGGCTTGAGCGTGAGGAACTGAAAGCCGCGGATGGCCTTGCGCTGCTCGGGTGTGAAGTCGATTTCGCGCAGGGGCTGGCCGGATTCGAGGGGCGGGCGGGCGCGCTCGAGGGCGTCGGCTTCAAGGCGCAGGGCGTCGCGCTCGGCGCCGGCGACGCGCAGGAGTTGCTTCTGGAGACGCTCGAGGCGGTTCTCGACTTTCTGGAGGTCGCTGACCGTCATCTCGAGGTCGATGGCCTCGGCGTCGGCGACGGGGTCCGGGGCGCCCAGGCCGCCGTCGAAAGCGCGCAGGACGACAAGGAGCATGTCGGTGTTGCCGAGCAGGGTGAGGGCCTGCTGGGGCAGGCCGGCGCCTTCGGTGACCTGAAGGCCGACGATATCGACGTAGTGGATGGAGGCGTAGGTGGTCTTGCGGGGATCGAAGATCTGGGCGAGGCGATCGACGCGGGGGTCGGGAACGGCGACGATGGCCTGGTTGATTTCGAGCTTGCCGGAGGGGGCGGTGGCGGCGGCCTGGCCAGTCAGGGCGTTGAAGATGGTGGTCTTGCCGCTGGCGGGCATGCCGAGGAGTCCGATTTCCATGGGACGAGGGGGCTCCATGCACGGGGAGTGGGCCGGCAGGGAAGGCCAGCGGGCCCGGGGGTGCAAGGCAGTTGTTGGTGGAGAGGGGTTGGTTGTTGGTTGTTAGTGATTGGGGGCTGGTCAGTAGGTAATGCCGCGGGCGAGGTAGTAGTCGCGGACGCGGGCGTCGTTGGCGAAGACGAGGGTGAGGATGCCGGCGGTGAGGGCGAAGAGGCTGCAGTTGAGGACGCAGACGATCAGGAGGATGGAGACCCACTTCTTGGGCGGGCCGGGGGGAGCGGCGAGCATCTGGGCGCCGGTGGTGATGGCGGCGATGCCGGCGACGAATTCGACGATCCAGGGGAGCCAGCAGCAGGCGCTGCCGATGGCCCATGCCGCGGCCCAGAAGACGCTGATGATGCCGGCGACGAGGAAGATGATGGCGGTGGCCTGCACCATGCCCGGCGGGGTCTGCTGGGCGGAGGCGGCCAAGGTCTGACCGTAGACGGGGGGCACACCCTGAGGCACCTGAACGGCGGGCGGAATGGGGGGCGGCACCGGGGGCGGAGGCGGCAGAGGAAGCGGCGGCGGTTGGCTGGGCAACGGGGGTGGAGCGGCCGGCGGCTGCGCGTTGACTCCCGGGGCGGACTGGGGAAGCTCGGGGGGCGTGGGGGGCAGCGGGGGGCGCTGGTCGTCGGGAGGCGGGGTTCCGGGAGTGGTCATCGCGGGAATCCTTCCGGGGAGTCACCATACGCGGGTGGCAGGGTGCTTGCTTGCCCCGGCCGTCCGCAACCTGTACGGACGCGTTGGATTGGCATTCAGGGAGACAACATGGAAAAGATCATCGTTCATGCGAAGTTTCACACCGGCCATCGGCAGATCGGCTACCCGGGCAAGTGCCGGTTCGTGCACGGGCACACGTGGCGGGGAACGATCACGGTGACGACGGAGGAGTTCCCGCGCGACGACCTGGACATGGCGCTGGACTTCGGGGACCTGAAGCGGGTGCTTCGGGAGCTGGATCACAAGATGCTGGTGGTGCCGTCGGACAAGGAGTTCGTGGACCCGGCGCTGTTCGAGCCCGAGGGGGTGGTGGTGATCGAGGGCAAGGGGCCGAGCGTGGAGAACGTGGCGCGCTATGCGTGGAACAAGGTGGTGGACACGATCCGCGACAAGTTCCCCGGGCAGGGCAAGACGTACACGATCGAGGTGCTGATCCAGGAGACGGAGAACAACATCTTCATCGTCTCGAAGGACACGACGATCTGAGCGCCTTGCCGGCGGTGCCCACGAGGAAGCGAAACCTTGAAGAAGCGACGGGCACGGGGAGCAGCAAGCGGGGCGCACCGTGCGCGTCGGTCGGCCGAGCCCGCAGAGCCGGTGTCGGCGCCGGGATGGGTGGCTTGGCTGAAGCACCCGGATGCCCTGGTGGCGGCGGGGTTGCTGCTGGTGTTCGGGCTGTCTCGGGCGCTGGCGGCCCGGCGCGGCCTTGAGTTCAACATGGACATCCTGCCGTACGGGTATCAGTTCCTGGACCCGATGCTCCTGCGCGAGGAGTTGCTGCGCAGCCTGTGGTACCAGCACTCGCAGCCACCGCTGTTCAACCTGTTCCTGGGGATGGTGCTGAAGGTGGCGCCCGGGACGGGGAAGACGCTTTTCCTGTGGGCGTTCCGACTGATGGGGGCGCTGCTGACGGTGGCGTGCTATGGGATGGGGCGCGAGTTCGGGCTGAGGCGCGGCTGGGCGGCGGCGGCGACGTTGCTGGCGGTCCTGTCCCCGGCGGCGTTGCTGTACGAGCACTGGCTGTTCTACACGTATCCGACGGCGCTGCTGGTCTGCGTGTGCGGCTGGTTCGGGGCGCGGTTTGCGCGGACCGGTTCGGCGGTGGACGGCGTGGTGCTGTTCGGTGCGATGGCGTGCCTGATCGGAACGCGCAGCGTCTTCCATCCGGTGTGGTTCGTGGGGCTGGCGGGGTTGCTGATGGGGACGATGCCGGCGCTCCGGCGACGGGTGGTGGTGTGCGGGGCGGTGCCGCTGGCGTTGGTGCTGGGTCTGTTTGCGAAGAACCTGGTGCTGTTCGGGGAGTTCGGGTCGAGCAGTTGGCTGGGGATGAGTCTGGCGAAGGTGGCCACGACCGGGCTGACGGAGCAGGAGTGGGAGCGGCTGCGGGCGCTGCCGGACTATCCCGGCATTCTGGACGTGCAGACGTTCGAGAACGCGCGGGAGTACGAGGCGTTCGTGACGCCCTGGGAGCCCCGGGGTGTGCGGGCGCTGGATGCGTTCGAGAAGAGCGAGGGCTTCTGGCACGACGGCCGGTTCATCGCATTCTTCAACCTGAACCATGGGCAGGTGATCGAGAGCGCGCATCGCTTCGGCGAGGCGGCGCGATGGGTGGTGGCACGGGAACCGGCGGGGCTGTTGCGGTCGATCGAGCGGTCGCTGATCGTGTTCTTCAAGCCGGCGAGCGAGTACCTGTTCGTTGCCCAGACGCCGGGGCGCATCCGGGACTACGAGCGCTGGTGGAATCTGCTGGTGCACGGCAAGGTGGGCGAGCACACGTTCATCAAGCGGGACGTGGGGCTGGTGTACGACCGGCGGGGGGATGACTGGTCGAACATCGGGTTCCTGATTCCGGTGCTGGTGCTGCTGGGGCTTGCGGCGGGGCCGTGGTTGCTGGTGGCGGCGTGGCGCTCGGGGCGCCGGCTCGAGCCGGCGGAAGTGGGGATGGTGCTGCTTTCGGCGACGCTGTGGTGGGTGGTGGCTCTCGGGGTGGTGCTGGAGGTGGGCGAGAATAATCGCTTCCGCTACATGATCGAGCCGGCGAACATGGTGCTGGCGGTGGCGTTTGTCGGTGCTCTTCTGCGGCGGCGGGTGCAAGGCACGGGGGCAGGTCGGGTTGAACGGGCGGGTGCGGAGCCCCGCGATCCCAGGAGGTGACCGATGACCAGTGTTCAGATCGGTGTGCTGGTGGCGATTCAGGTGATGTGCGGGATGGGGATGGTGGGCGGGATTCTGGCGTTCCGGGGACAGCCGGCGGCGCGCACTGCGGTGATCATCGGAACGGCGGCGTTCGAGGCGCTCTTCCTGGTGGCGTTCGTGCTGTGGGTGTTCGTCCTTTAGGACCGGGCGCGGAAAACGGGCCCGGTTCTTGATTCGGTGGGCGCACATTGAGTGCAAGGGGGCACCGGATCGATGAGCAGACAGCGACTGAACCGGATGGCGGTGGTGCTGGCCGGGCTGGCCTTGGCGAGCGGATGCGCGACCAAGTCGGCGGAGCCGGTGGAGAGCAGCGCCGTGGCGGTCCCGGCAGGGCCGCGGGTGACGGCGATGTTCAAGGATGCGCGCGTGGAGATGGTGGTGGCGTCGCTGACGGCGCAGACCGGGGCGCGGATTCAGATGGGGCAAGGGGTTGTGGGGAAGCGCGTGTCGCTGATGGCGCAGGAGATGCCACTGGAGCTGGCGCTGGCGACGATGGCGGAGTCGGCGGGGCTGACGGTGACGCCGCGCGGCGAAGGCGTGTATCTGCTGACGGGCGCGGGCGTGGCGACTCCGGCCGAGGGAACCCCTGTGCCGGAGAGCGAGGAAAGCGCCCGCGAGCGCCGTATCCGCCAGCACGAGGAGCGTATCCGGCAGATTATCGAGGAGAACCGGGAGCGCCAGCGCCAGGAGGCGGAGGCCACTCAGCCGTGATTGCACCGAAGGGTTGCCGCGGGCTTGCGGTTCTGGCAGCACTGCTGGTGCTGCCGATGGGGCTTGGGGCCAATCCGACCGGGCAGGCTTGCCCGAGAGTCGTGCGGGTGGAATTCGAGGACGCTCCGACCTCGGAGGTCCTGGCCGCGCTGGTGAGACAGGCGGGCGTGAAGCCGGCGACGGCGTACGGCAAGGTGGCCGAATCGCGGATTTCCTTCCACGGACGCGACCTGTGCTTCGAGGATGCCCTGACCCAACTCTCCAAGCCGCGCAGCTGGGTCTGGTTCAGGAACGACGACGGGACGTATGGTGTCAGCGACGAGGCGTGGTATCGGAGCAATACGCTCTGCGGCCCCAGGCCCGTGCCGCTGATTGTCCGCTGCCGGCATCAGGATCCCGAGGAACTGGTCGAAGTTCTGCGCCCCCTGCTGACAGAAGGTATCGGCTCGGCGACGGCCAGCCCCGCCTCCGGCAAGTTCATTATCATGGACATGCCTGAAGTGATCGAGGAGTTGCGCGCGATCATCGAGGAACTGGATCAGCCGTATCTGGTGCCCGGCAGGGCCGCGCGCCGGGAGGTGGTTGAGGGGGGAGTCAGCGACGCGTCGGGCGACGGCTTGTCTGGGTCGCATCGCGTGGCTGGAAGCGAGGACCTGACGCGGATGTATCGGGGTTTCGTGAGCGGCATCCTGCCGGGCGCGACATTTCCCGTAGACACCGCCGGAGGGGGCCCGCAGGTTGACGGAGCAGGCCGGTTTGGAGGCCGGCCGCACGGTTTTTCGTACGCCATCGGAGACGCGGAATGACCCGAGGACTCAAGCGCAGGCAGGGATGCGGTTGGCTGGCAGGCCTGCTGGGGAGAGCATTGCTGGCGTTGGCGTTGGCGCTGCCGGCAGCAGGCGCGTGGGCGCAGACGCCGACGGCCGGGTGCCCGATGGTGCAGTCGGCCGTCTTCAACGACGCGCGGGTCGAGCAGGTGCTGGCGTCGATCGCCAACCAGGCCGGGGTGTCGATCACGCCGTTCGGCAAGGTGCCGAACTCGCGCGTCTCGATTCTGGAGAAGGACATCTGTCTGGAGGACGCGCTGAACAAGCTGGCGCAGCCCAACAGTTGGGTCTGGTTCCGCAATGACGACGGAAGCTACGGCATCGCCGACGAGGCGTGGTACAAGGCCAACATCCTGCCCAAGCAGGTGATCACGAAGATCTTCCGCCCGGACCATGTGAAGGCCTCGGAGCTGGAGAAGGCGATCCGGCCGATGCTGACGCAGGGCATCAGCACGATCGTGCCGGACGACCGGACGAACAAGCTGATCGTGACGGACCTGCCGGACATCATCGAGCGCATCGAGCGGCTGATCCGCGAGATCGACGTGCAGCTCATGACGCGGGTCTTCTACATCCGCAACGCCAAGGTGGTGGAGATCGCCAAGAAGATCGAGGCCTACAAGAGCGACCCGGGCACGATCGAGGTGGACGAGAAGACGCGCCAGATCATCGTGACGGACCTGCTGGCGAACATCAAGAAGATGGAACTGCTGATCGACATCCTGGACGTCGGTCCGGAGATCGTGATCTACGACGTGAACAACATCGGCCTCGAGGGCAAGGACCTCGAGGAGTTGCAGAAGATCATCGAGTCGATCCGCACGCCGGTGGAGGACCTGCTGTTCGAGATCAACGAGAAGGCCGGCGTGTTCATCCTGGAGGACGTGCCGGAGGTGCACGAGAAGGTGGAGCAGGTGCTGGCGAGCTTCGACCAGCCGGTGAAGCAGGTGCTGATCCAGGGCGAGATCCTGACGACGAACTTCAGCCGCAACACGGCGCTGGGCATCTCGACGGTGAACTACTCGAGCGAGCGGATGGCGGACCCGAACCTGTTGGTGCCGGGGAACTCGGGCTTCCGCAACCTCATCCGTCCGGAGAGCAGCCTGACGAACTTCGCGACGGAAACGGGCATCACGGGCGCGATCCTGACGCAACAGGCCTACATCGAGTGGAAGGCCTCGTTCGAGGACACGAGCACGAAGGTGCTGCTGCAACCGCGGTTGCTGGTGAAGAACCAGGAATCCTCGCGCATCTTCGTGGGCTCGGAAGAGCCGTTCATCACGACGTTCTTCAACGAGAACCAGCAGGGCGTCTCGACGCGGTCGACGAGCCAGCAGACGGTGACCGACGGTCTGACGTTCGAAATCACGCCGAGCATCTCGAACAGCTACCTGGTGGAGATGGAGATCGGGATCGACAACGACGACGCGCAGCGCGTGAACGTGCAGACGGCGAACGGCGTCGAAAGCCTGATCCGGCGCGACCGGCAGAGCGTGGACACGACGCTGACGATCCCCTCGGGCCAGACGCGCGTGATCGGCGGCCTGATCACGACGAGCAGCAGCCGACGCAATCAGGGCCTGCCTTTCCTGGTCAACATCCCGGTGATCGGGCACCTATTCGGAACCAAGAGCACGACGGAAGTGCGGTCGAACCTTCAGTTGTTCATCACGCCGACGGTGGTCGAGGACGTGATCCCGCGCAAGACCGGCTTGGACGGCCGGCGCGGTCGCCTGGTGACGGACTACTCGCGCATCTACGGCTCGTACGACCTGAACATGGGAACCGAGATCGAGGAAGAGGCGACGTTGCCGTCGGCGATGGACCTTCTTGCACCGGCCGACGTGGCTCCCGAGGAACTGATCGAGGAACTGCTGCGCGAGTCGGTGCCGCGGGAGACCCGCGATGCGGGCCCGCGCGATACGAACTTCGACCGACGCGGCGGGCAGACGAGCGCCCCCGCGCCGCCGACGGAAGGACGCGGCCAGCGCACCGAACGCCCGCAGCCCGAGGGCGGGCAGGTGATCCCGGTGCCGCCGCCGGCCGCCCCGCGCAACGAGACGACGTACTGATCGGCAGGGCCGGAATACGAGTTCGGAAAGCAGCGAGCAGAATCCGATCCGAGCTTGCTCCGCGGCAGCCGCTGACTGCGCCGCGGCCCACATCTGAACGTCGGCCCATGTCCCCATGAAAGTGCTGCACATCGACACGGAGAAGGGCTTCCGCGGCGGCGAGCGTCAGGTGCTGCTGCTGATGGAGGGCCTGCGGGCGCGCGGAATTGCGCAGGCGCTGCTGGCGCGCCGGGGCGAGGAGCTTGGGCGGCTGGCCCGCGATGCCGGGCACGAGGTGCATCCGTTCGCGATGGCCTCGGTGCAGGGCCTGCGGGCCCGGCACTTCGTGCGGCGGTTGATCGACACGCACGGCTACACGTTGCTGCACGCGCACACGGGCAACGCGCACACGCTGGCGCACGGGGCAGGCCGGGGTCAGGTGCCGGTGGTGGTGACGCGGCGGGTGGATTTCGCGGTGAAGACGAATCCACTCTCGCGCCGCAAGTACCTCTCCCCTGCCGTCCATTTCATCGCGATTTCGACCGGCGTGGCGGATGTGCTGCGCGCGGGGGGCGTGGCGCCGGAACGGATCGCCATCGTGCCGAGCGGCGTGGACGCCAGGCGCTGGCGGGGCGCGACGGGGCGCGAGCGCGTCCGGCAGGAATGGGGCGTGACGGGCATCGGCCCGGTGATCGGAATGGTGGGCTCGTATGTGGACCACAAGGA
>JAHCAW010000005.1 GCA_019634695.1 Candidatus Sumerlaeia bacterium | reverse complement strand
CCGAGGCGGCCGTCGGCCCAATCGTCGAGCAGTTCGTCGAAGCGATCGCGGCTCATGCGTGGCCCTCCTCGAGGACATCTTCCATGACTTCGCGCAGGGCGCGTCGGGCGCGGCTGATGCGGGACTTGACGGTCCCGATGGGGACGTCGAGGACGTCGGCGATCTGTTCGTAGCTGAGGTCTTCGAAGTATCTCAAGACGATCACCTCGCGCCATTCGGGTTCAAGCCTGCCGAGCCTTTCGTGCAGGATGGCCATGGCTTGGTTGCCTTCGGCCTCCTGCCGCGGGCTGGGCCCTGCGGCGGCCCACTCGCGGGGACGCTCGGAGTCGTCGCCGGAGATGGGCTGGTCGAGACTCGAGAAGCGTTCTCGCTCGCGGTTCTCGACGACATAGCGGTTCTTGGCCAGGTTGGCCGTGATGCGATAGAGCCAGGTGCTCAGGCGGGCTTCGGCGCGGAACTTCGTGATGTTGCGAAAGGCGCTGATGAGCACATCCTGGGCGAGTTCCTGGGCGGCCTCCTCGCGGCCGGCGGTAAAGCGGAGTGCCGTGCGGTAGACAAGGTCCTGGTGGGCGGCAAGGAGGTCTTCGAGCGCCTGCCCGTCGCCCGCTTGGGCGCGTTGCACCAGGTCCCGTTCCGCCTCGCGGCTCAACCCGTCGGAACCGTATGTCGCCTTGTTGGACACGTGTGCCCCCTGCCGGGTTCCCCGCGAGGTGCGGTTTTGCATGGGGGCGGGTAAAGGCCTTCAGCCCCGCCCGCCCGTCCGGCGCATCAGGCAACAGCCTTCGCCAGACCGGCGCGGGCATGCAAGGGCGAAGGCGGGCAGAGCGGAAAGGCAGAAGGATGAGGGATTGGCGTCAACGGAGGTTGGGGGGCAGGGCGGCCGGGTCGGTGAGGCCGGTGGAGCCGACTTCGACAAGGGTGTCGGCGAGGAGCAGGGTTACCTGCTCGCCGAGCAGGAGTGCCTCGCGGCGGGCGGGGAACCGGTCCAACAGGGCGAACCAGGCGGGGCTGAGGTAGGCGACGGCGACGCGGGGGCGCTCGGCGGGCTCGAGGACTTCGGTCCATCGGCCGTCGGCGAGCCGGAAGCTGGCGCCGGCGATCAGGCGCTGGCGGGCGTCTCGGCTGCCCGTCGGGGCCTCGGCCAGGGTCTCGGCCTGCTTGCGGGCGGCGATGTCGCCGGCGACGGAGACCCCCGCAGCGCCGGAAGTGGTGACGTAGTCCCTGAGGTCGAGGGCTTCGGTGAAGCGGTACTGGTTCTGGGTGGCCGTGGCGGGGGCGGCGCCGGGCGGGGCGGGCGAGGGCGTCGGCCGGACGCCGGAGAACTCCTCGAACTGGTAGGAGACCCGACTCAACGGCGACACGGGTTCGATGCGGCGTTCGTCTTCGATGACCAGGAAACTGGTGTAGGGGGTGACGAGGTTGTATTCCTTGGCGAGGGCGGTGACCTCGTCGCGCAACTCGGCCGATTCGCCGTGGCGGCGGATTTCGTCGAGCAGGTAGCCGACCTTGCGGTTGGCCCACAGGGCGGAAGCGTAGCGGGTGCTGTCGTCGGTGCGGTCGGGCAACTCGATGGCGTAGGTGCGGCTCCAGGGTTTGCCGGCGGCGTTGCCGGCGAGCGTGACGCGGGCGGCGCCATGCTGGCGGTAGCGGCCAAGGATGAGCAGATTCTGGCCGAGGAAGAGGTCCGGGAGTTGGTTCGGGTACACGTCGTGGATGGCGGCGCCTTCGAAGTCGAGGGCGAGTTGGGCCAGGACGGGGTACGAGATGGATTCGAACAGGGAGGAGACCTTGATCTCGAGATCCTCGTCGGGGGCGATGTAGCGGGAGAGCGCGCGGGTGTCGTCGGCAATGGAATCGAGCAGGTGGGTGTTGACGTCGAAGCCGACGCCGAGGGCGAAGACGCGCCGGGCGTCGGTGTTGAGCGCTTCGAGGCGCTTGCGGATGAGCAGCGGGTCGGTGACGCCGACGGTGGGAAGGCCGTCGGTGAGGAAGAGAATCTGGTGCAGGGAGTTGGGTGTCTCCTGCGCAAGGGCGCGCTGGAGGGCCTCGTCGATGTTGGTTCCGCCGCGGGCACGAATGGCGGTGATGAACTCGCGGGCGGCGGCGCGTTCCTCGGCGTTGGCCGGTACTGGGCCGCGGCGGAAGGCGTCCACGCCGGTGCTGAAGGTGAGGATGTTGAAGTGGTCCTCGGAACCGAGCGCGCCGAGGCATTGCAGGAGCGCGCGGCGGGCCTGCTCGATCTTGCCGTGGTCGTTCATGGAGCCGCTGACATCGAGCACGAAGGTGACCGTCTTGGGCATGGGCTTGGCCAGCTCGCCCTCGTGGGGCGGATGGATGAGCAACAGGAACGTGCCGGGGCCGGCGGTGTCGGGCTGGTGGGTGACGAGGTGGACGCCGACCTCCTTTTGGGCGGGGGCGACAAGCAGGCGGAAGCCACGGCTGTCGGGGCGGGCGTAGTCGACCACGCTGCCGGTGACGACACCTTCGGCGGTCTGGAGGTCGAGCTTGTGCGTCGGGGAGTAGACCGGTCCGGTGCCGCCGGGCCAGGCGACGCGGAGGCGCAGATCGACCTCGCTGGGGGCGGGCATCTTGGTCCGGCGGCCGGCCGGGAGTTCGAGGGCGTAGAGGTCGCCGTCGCGCTCGAGCGTTTGCAGGAAGGTCAGCTCGACGGGCATGTCGCCGCGGGCGGGAATGGGGAAGATGCGGAAGCGCAGCGTCTGGGCGTCGAGGTACTCGAGCAGGCCGGGGTCGCGCATGCGGCGAACGATGTCGGTGTAGATCTCGCGAGCCTGATCGGCCTCGAGGACTTCGCCGGCGACGCGCTCGCCGTTCATCATCAGGGCGAAGTCGGTGACCTGAGCGCCGCGCGGCAGATGGACGAGAAAGGTTCCCTCCAGGACGCGGGCGTGCGGATTGTGGAAGACCTGCGCGAGGCGAATGCGGGCGACGGGGCCGTCGATGGTAACGTCGAGGACTTCGCTCTTGAGTTGGAGGGGCGGCAGGCCGGGCTCGCGCGGCAGCAGCAGGGCGATGGCCGGCAGAGCGCCCGGCGCGGCGACCAGCAGAAGGAGGGCAAGAAGCAGCTTGGCGACGAGCGGGCGCATGGGCGAGACCCTTTCCGAAGGCCCCGCGGGGGCCCTCCGGCAGCGGTGATTGTGGGACAGGCGGTCGGGGGTGAAGGTTCCGAACAGCGACCCGGGAGGGCAGTGATGTCACAGGAATCGAACGGCAATCCGGTCGAGAAGACCGACGTGCTGGATGCGAAGTTTGTCATCGAGATGCCGCGCTGGCGCGCGGGCGAGTTGGAGGCGCTGCCGCAGTTCTGCTTCGCCGGGCGGAGCAACGTGGGGAAGTCGTCGCTGCTGAACTGCCTGGCGGGTCGCAAGGCGCTGGCGCGGACGTCGTCCACGCCGGGACGCACGCAGGCGCTGATCATCTTCGAGGTGCTGCTGCGGCGTGGCGAGCAGCGGCGGCGCGCGCACTTTGTGGATCTGCCGGGGTATGGCTACGCGAAGGTGCCCAAGTCCGTGCGGGCGAACTGGGGCGGAATGGTCGAGGGATACCTGAAGGGCAACGGGTCGCTGCGCACGGCGATCCTGCTGTTCGACATCCGGCACTCGCCGACCGAGAACGACCTCGAGGTGCTGGACCTGCTGGCGCGCAACCGGGTGTCGGCGATTCCGGTGGCGACAAAGGCGGACAAGATCGGACGCAACCAGCGCCCGCGCCAGATCAAGGAAATCGCCGCGCGCACCCAAATGCCGCCGGCCATCATCCGGGCCTTCTCGGCGCAAACCCGCGAAGGTCGGCAGGAACTGCTGGACGATCTGTTCGAGTTGTGCGGGGAGTGATGGGACCGAGGGGACGGATGGGACCGATTTGAGGGCGGAAAGTCGTGAACCTTCCCTTGAATCGGGCTGGGCGGTGCCGGATAGTTTGAGCCCCCTTGCGGCTGGCGGGGGGCCAATGCGGTCCCGGGAGCGGCGCTCCGCGGGCTCTGGAGTCAGAAGGCATGCGACTGTCCCGTTTCGGCGAGAAGATGACGAACGACACCGGCATCTGCCGGTTGATGGACGACCTGGGCGAGGCGCTGGCCGGGCCGCGCGAGATGCTCATGCTCGGCGCCGGCAACCCGGCCCACATTCCGGAAGTGCAGAAGGTCTTCCGCGGCGTGATGGAGGACATCCTGTCGCGGCCGGGCGAGTACGAGCGCCTGATCAGCAATTACGACGGCCCGGAAGGGAACAAGGAGTTCCTCGAGGAGCTGGCGACGCTGTTCCGCAACGAGTTCGGCTGGAACATCACGGGCAAGAACATCTGCCTGACGAACGGCAGCCAGCTCTCGTTCTTCATGTTGTTCAACATGTTCGCGGGCGACTACGCGGACGGGTCGCGCAGGAAGGTGCTGCTGCCGCTGGCGCCCGAGTACATCGGCTACGCCGACTCGGGGCTGACGCCGGACTTCTTCGCGGCGGTGAAGCCGGAGATCCACCACCTCGACGAGCAGACGTTCAAGTACATGGTGGACTTCGAGGCGCTGGAGGTGACGGACGAGATCGGGGCGATCTGCGCGTCGCGACCGACGAATCCGACGGGCAACGTGCTGACGGATGGCGAGATCACGAAGCTGGCGGCGCTCGCTCGCCAGAACGGCATCCCGCTGATCCTGGACAACGCGTACGGGACGCCGTTCCCGGACATCATCTTCTCGGACGCGCGGCCGTACTACGACGACAACACGATCGTGTGCATGAGCATGTCGAAGATCGGGTTGCCGGTGGTGCGGACGGGGATCATCATCGCGCGCGAGGAGATCGCGCGGCGCGTGGCAAACATGAACGCGGTGCTGAGCCTTGCGCCCAACGGGATGGGCCCGGCGCTGCTGGGGCCGCTGGTGCGCTCGGGCGAGGTGCTGCGGGTCAGCCGCGAGATGGTGAAGCCCTTCTATCGCCGCAAGGCGTTCGCGGCGGCCGCGCAACTGCGCGAGGCGTTGCGCGACGTCGACTTCCACATCCACAAGCCCGAAGGGGCGCTGTTCCTGTGGCTGTGGTTCCGCGACCTGCCGATCACGAGCCATGAGTTCTACGAGCGGCTGCGCGCGCGCGGCGTGCTCGTGCTGCCGGGTCACTACTTCTTCCCGGGCATCGACGAGCCGTGGCGCCACAAGCAGGAGTGCCTGCGCGTGACCTACGCGGGCCCGGACGACATCGTCGAGCGCGGCCTGGCGATCATCGCCGACGAGGCGAAGAAGGCCTACGCCGAGGCGAAGTCGGCCGTGGCCGTGAAGTGACGAGCCGAAGAAGGCGATGAGTTGCGGGTCGGCACCATGGGCGGGACGCCCATGCCACAGTTAACGGCCGGCCTGCATGGGCGGGACGCCCATGCAACAGTTGAGAGCAAGGGGAGCGCATGTCCCTGTCGAGCGAATCGCGGCGCGCGTTCGTCGAGCTGCTGGTGCGGTGCGAGGCGCTGCGCTTCGGGAGCTTCGTGACGAAGAGCGGACGGCGGACGCCGTTCTTTCTCAACACGGGAGTGTTCGACTCGGGCGGTAAGATGCGGGCGCTGGGGCGTTTCTATGCCGAGGCGCTCGAGCGCGCGTTCGGCGATGGGGTCGATTGCCTGTTCGGTCCGGCGTACAAGGGGATTCCGCTGGCGGTGGCGACGGCGATGGAGTCGCGGCGCGAAGTGCGGTTCGCGTTTGATCGCAAGGAGGCGAAGGATCACGGCGAGGGCGGGCGACTGGTCGGGCGGCTGAACGAGGGCGACCGCGTGGTGATCGTCGAAGATGTGACGACGGCGGGAACGTCGGTGCGCGAGAGCATGGCGTTGCTGCGCGCGGGGGCGCGGGTCGAGGTTGTGGGGTTGCTCGTGGCGGTGGATCGGCAGGAGCGCGGGCCGAACGGCCGCAGCGCGCTGGCCGAGCTGCGCGAGGAGTTCGGCCTGCGGACGGTGGCGCTGGTGACGCTGGACGAGATCGTGGAGACGCTGCGGGGCGGCGTGTTGGACGAGGCGATGCTCGAGGCGATTGCGGCGTATCGGCGCGAGTGGGGCGCGCCGGCCGGGGATCAGATGCCGCGCCCGATGGTGTAGAAGACCCGACGACGCCGCAGCGAGCGCACCCAGCGCATGAGTGCGGACTGCGACCCGAGGCGTGCGGTTTTCCGCGCAGCGCGCCGCACGCGGCCGAGCAGGCGTTTGGCCCAGACGAATTCGGTGGCCAGGATCGCCAGTCCCAACGGCAGCACGACGAAGGCCGGCCCGGGCAGAACCAGCAACAGAAGGCCCAGCAGCACGACGGTGCCGCCGACGACTGTGACGACGAGCTTTCGGGCGTCGAAGGGGTGGGTGGGGCGTTGCGGGATCATGGCCTTTGGCTCCCGGGTGGTCTGCGCCGGCATGGCGCGCGTGGGTCCCGGTGTGGGAGTCCGGCCGGGCACGGGTGGAGACTGGCGACGACTCCCGCCACCCCGTCCAGAGAAACTTGTGCCAGAATTGCGTTATTCGTGGTTCGTGGTTCGACGAGCGAATGGCGAGAGAATCGTTGCCCCGGGGAGCGCACCGGCGGCGGGGTGTGGGGCATGGCCGGACTGCGCATTGCCGTCGTCAGCGACGAGGGAACCGAGGGCGGGGCGTCGATCGCCACGACGCGGTTGTGCATCGCCTTGCGTCAGTCCGGGCACCTCGTGGCGCGGATTCATCACGGGCGATTCCGACCGCACCCGGATTCCGCGGACGAGTTTCACCCCCTTGAGTTGAAGGAGTTCAGCGCGCGCGCGCTGGACAACCTACCGCGCAACGAGCTGTGCCGGGCCGAGCTTCAGCGTCGCTGGTGCCGGCGCTTCCGACGGGTGCTCGAAGAGTTCCGCCCCGACGTGGTGAACCTGCACAACCTGCACAACGCGCGCTGGGACATCGAGGTGGTCGAGGAGTGCCTGCGGCACGCGCCGGTCGTTTGGACGCTGCACGACATGTGGGCGCTGACGGGGAGCTGCGCGTACGGGTTCGACTGCCGGCGCTTCGAGCGGCGGTGCACGGCGGCGTGCCCGCAGGTCGGGACCTATCCGACGCTGCCCTCGGGGATGGTGGCCGCGGCGCACGGGCGGCGGCGGCGCTTGTGGGCGACGCACGCGGGGCGGCTGCGGTTCGTGACGCCTTCGCGCTGGCTGGCGCAGGAGGCCCGACGGGCGACGCGGCGGGTGTCGGTGCGGGTGATTCCGTATGGATTGGATCTGGAGACCTTCCGGCCGCGGGATCGGTCGGAGGCCCGCGCATGGCTGGGGCTGCCGGACGACGGGCGGCCGGTGCTGATGGCGGGGGCGGCAGCGTTGGGGGATCGGCGCAAGGGCATGGCCGACCTGCTCGAGGCGGTGGTGCGCCTGCCCGAGCCCCTGCCGCGGCTGGTGCTGATCGGTCACGCGGGCGGGCTGGAGCAACCGGCCGGTCTGGAGGTGCATTGTCTGGGTCCGATCACCGGTGAGCCGTTTCTCGCGTTGGCGCTGAATGCGGCGGACCTGTTCGTGCTGCCGTCGCACGCGGACAACCTGCCGCTGGTGGTGCAGGAGGCATTGGCGTGCGGGGTGCCGGTGGTGGGCTACCCGACGGGGGGCATTCCGGAGATGGTGCGCCCGGGGCAGACGGGATGGCTGGCGGCCGAGCGCTCCCCGGCCGCCTTGGCGGAGGCGTTGCGGCTGGCGCTGGAGGCTCGGGCGGACTGGCCCGGGTACGCGGCGAGCTGCCGGCGGGTGGCCGAAAGCGAATACGGGGCGGGGCGTCAGGCGGCGCGCTACGAGGCGTTGTTTCGCTCCGGCAGCGCTTGACGCCGGGGCCCTCCATGGCCAATCTGGCATGGGGAAATCCGACCCGAGCTATCCGGCTATTAGAGCTTTGATATGACAGTGTTTGCCAGATGTAACAAAGCGGGGCCAGGCCGATCCGGTATGCCCTGCGACCTAGGTGCCGGAAGGGTGCAACCGGAGTGTGGCGCGGCGAGGGGCGTGGGACTAAAGCCTCTCATGACGGGGCGGGTTCCGTAATTTGGATAACGATTGACCGCAATATCCGGGGCGCGGCACCTTCCCGCCCACAGTTCGACGGGACACAGGAGAATTCGGACATGGCTGCGAACTCTTCGAAGGTCAAGGACCCCACAAGCGGCCCGGCGGTAGGCTGGAACGCGGAGGCGCAGACGGCCGAGCCGCTGACGCTGCGCGACAGCTTCCCGGTGCCGACGCTGGAGGCGTGGCGGGCGCAGGCCGAGGGAGACCTGAAGGGGGCGGACTTCGACAAGAAGCTGGTGTGGCGCCCGCTCGAGGGCTTCGCGGTGCAGCCGATCTACCGCCGGGAGGACACGGCGGAGTTGGCGCATGTGGGCGGGCTGCCCGGTTTCGCGCCGTTCGCGCGCGGGACGTACCCGCTTTCGGGTGTGCGGCCGGGCTGGCAGGTGCGGCAGGACTGCACGCAGGCCTCGCCCGAGGAAGTGAACGCGGCGCTGCGAGATGGGCTGGCGCGCGGGCAGACGGCGGTGGGCATCCGGCTGGACAACGCGGCGCGCCAAGGGCTGGACGGCGACGATCCCGAGGCCACCGAGCTGGCGGGCCGCTATGGCATGACGATGAGTTCAATCAACGGGTTGCGGGTGGCGCTGGCCGACGTGGACCTAGAGCGCTATCCGGTGACGATCCGGTCGGGGCGCGCGGGGCTGGCGGTTCTGTCGATGCTGGTCGCTCTGGCACAGGAGCGCGACCTGTCGCTGCAAGCGCTGGTGGGCAGCATCGAGCACGATCCGGTGCACAGCATGCTGAAGGCCGGGACGTCGCGGCTGCCGATGGACTTGCAGTACCGCGTGATGGCGGACATGGCGGGCTGGTGCCGTCGGCGCTGCCCGGGGATCCGCCCGGTGATGGTGAACGCGACGCAGTTCCACGGCGGCGGCGCAACGCTGGTGCAGGAGTTGGGGTATACGCTGGCGGTTGGCGCGGAGTACCTGCGGGCGATGATGGCCCGGGGGCTGTCGGCCGACGACGCGGCGCTGTCGATGACGTTCTGCCTGCCGGTCTCGACGAACCTGTTCCCGGAGGTGGCGAAGCTGCGCGCGGCGCGGATGCTGTGGGCGCGGATCGTCAAGGCGTTGGGAGCGACGAACGAGGACGCGTGGAAGATGTTCCTGCACGCGCGGACGAGCGCGTGGACGAAGACGGTGTACGATCCGTACAACAACATCGTTCGTGCGGCGATGGAGGGCTTCGCGGGCGCGGTGGGCGGATGCGACTCGATGTTCGTGGCGCCGTTCGACGAGCCGATCGGGCGCGCGGACGAGTTCTCGCGGCGCGTGGCGCGCAACCAGCAGTTGCTGCTGCAAGAGGAGGCGCACCTGACGAAGGTGGTGGATCCTTCCGCGGGCAGCTACTACGTCGAGGCGCTGACGGATTCGGTGGCGCGTGCGGCGTGGAAGGTGTTCCAGGAGATCGAGGCGGCGGGCGGGATGGTGAAGGCCCTGCAGGCCGGGATTCCGCAGAAGGCAATCCGCGAGGTGGTGGCGAAGCGACAGAAGGCGCTGACGGGCCGGCGGATGCCGATCGTGGGCGTGTCGAACTACGCCAATGCGGCGGAGAAGCGGCTGCGCAAGGCCGCGCTGCCGCGCGAGGAGTTCCTGGCGGAGCGTCGTCGTCGGCAGAGCCGGCTGCGTGCGATGCGAGACAACAACTCGGTGTGGCGCATGCTGGCGGACGTGAAGAACGCGGTGATGGGCGGCACAGGCAACCTGATGGAGATCGGTGTGCGTGCGGCGGGCGAGGGGATGACGATCGGGGAGTTCACGCGGGCGCTGCGTGCGGCGGCCCAGGGCGAGGCGCTGACAATCGAGCCGATCCGCGTGGTGCGTGCGGCGGCGCCGTTCGAGGCGCTGCGCGAGCGGGCGGACCGTTTCGCGGAGCGGTCGGGCGAGGCGCCGCGGGTGCTGCTGGTGCCTATCGGGCCGCTGGCGATGCGGCGCGCGCGCGCGGACTTCTGCCACGGGTTCTTCCCGGCGGGCGGCTTTGTGACAGCCGAGCCGGCGACGGTGCCGAAGACGGCCGACGAGGCCGCGGCGGCAATCGTGGCCGACCGTGCGGGCGTGGCGGTGATCTGTAGCGACGACGCCTCGTATCCGCAGCTCGTCGGACCGATCATCGCGAAGGCACGGGCGAGCCGCCCGGACCTGGTGGTGATCGTGGCGGGCTACCCGGAGGAGAGCGTCGCGGCGCTGCGCGAGGCCGGCGTGGACGACTTCGTTCACGTGCGGGCGGACGTGGCCGAGACGCTGGCGCGCTTGCAGGACCGGCTGGGTATCTGAACGACTGGGTATCTGAACGATTGGGCACCTGAACGACTGAGACCCTCGACCCCTGACCCACAGGCCTTCAGACACTAGGGATTCACCCAAGGGGATTCGGAACATGACCGTCGACTTCACGCAGATTCCGTACGAGACCGAGGAGTTCGCCCGCCCGGCGCTGGATTCGTGGAAGCGCCGCACGGAGGCGGCGTGGCACGAGTGGCAGACGCCGGAGGGCATCGCGGTCAAGCCGCTGTACACGGAGGAAGACATCGAGGGGATGGAGCACCTCGACTACCTGGCGGGGCTGCCGCCGTTCCTGCGCGGGCCGTATGCGACGATGTACGCGCTGCGGCCGTGGACGGTACGCCAGTACGCGGGCTTCTCGACGGCCGAGGAGTCGAACGCGTTCTACCGGCGCAACATCGCGGCGGGCCAGCGCGGCCTGTCCATCGCGTTCGACCTGGCGACGCACCGCGGCTACGACAGCGACCACCCGCGCGTGGTGGGCGACGTCGGCAAGGCGGGCGTGGCGATCGATTCGATCATGGACATGCGCATTCTGTTCGACGGCATCCCGCTGGACAAGATGTCGGTGTCGATGACGATGAACGGCGCGGTGATCCCGATCATGGCGCTCTACATCGTGGCGGCCGAGGAGCAGGGCGTGACGCCCGACAAGCTGACCGGCACGATCCAGAACGACATCCTGAAGGAGTTCATGGTCCGCAACACGTACATCTACCCACCCTCGCCCTCGATGCGGATCATCTCGGACATCTTCGCCTACACGTCGAGGAACATGCCGAAGTTCAACTCGATCTCGATCTCGGGCTACCACATGCAGGAGGCGGGAGCGACGGCGGACATCGAGGTGGCCTACACGCTGGCGGACGGTCTGGAGTACATCCGGGCGGGCCTGCGGGCCGGGCTGGAGATCGACGCCTTCGCGCCGCGGTTCTCGTTCTTCTGGGCCATCGGCATGAACTACTTCATGGAAGTGGCCAAGATGCGCGCGGCGCGGGTGCTGTGGGCGAAGTTGGTGCAGCAGTTCAACCCGAAGAGCGCGAAGTCGCTGGCGCTGCGGACGCACTCGCAGACGAGCGGATGGTCGCTGACGGAGCAGGATCCGTACAACAACATCACGCGGACGGCGATCGAGGCCTTGGGCGCGGCGCTGGGCCACACGCAATCGCTGCACACGAACTCGCTGGACGAGGCGATCGCGCTGCCAACGGACTTCTCCGCACGCATCGCGCGCAACACGCAGCTCATCCTGCAGGAGGAGACGAACATCTGCCGCGTGGTGGATCCGTGGGCGGGTTCGTACTACGTCGAGTCGCTGACGAAGGCGCTGATGGACCAGGCGTGGAACCTGATCGGCGAGGTGGAGAGCCTCGGCGGCATGGCGAAGGCGATCGAGACGGGCATCCCGAAGATGCGCATCGAGGAGGCGGCGGCGCGCAAGCAGGCGCGGATCGACTCCGGCCGCGACACGATCATCGGCGTGAACAAGCATCGGCTGGCGCAGGAGGATCCGCTCGAGGTTCTCGAGGTGGACAACACGGCGGTGCTTCAGGCGCAGTTGCGGCGGCTGGAGGAGTTGCGTGCGAGCCGCAACGCGGCGGAGGTCGAGGCGGCGCTGGCGGTGGTGACGCGCGTGGCCGAGACGGGCGAGGGGAACCTGCTGGAGGCGGCGATCGACGCGATGCGCAAGCGGGCGACGGTCGGCGAGGTTTCGGCGGCGATGGAGAAGGTGTTCGGACGGTATCAGCCCCGGGTGCACAAGATCTCGGGCGTCTACAAGCGGGAAGCCGAAGACATGGACGCATTGCAGGAAGGCATCCGGATGACGGAGGAGTTCCTGAAGCGGGAGGGCCGGCGGCCTCGCCTGATGGTGGCGAAGCTGGGTCAGGACGGCCACGACCGCGGGGCGAAGGTGATCGCGACGGCGTTCGCGGACATGGGCTTCGATGTGGACATCGGGCCGCTGTTCCAGACGCCGGCCGAGGTGGCCGACCAGGCGGTGGAGAACGACGTGCACGTCGTGGGCGTGTCGTCGCTGGCAGCCGGGCACAAGACGCTCGTGCCGGAACTGGTGCGCGAGTTGCAGACGCGCGGGCGCGGCGACATTCTGGTGGTGTGCGGCGGCGTGATCCCGCAGCAGGATTACGACTACCTGTACGACAACGGCGCGGTGGCGATCTTCGGACCGGGCACGATCATCCCGGAAGCAGCCAAGCGCATCCTGAGCCTGTTGTTCGAGCAGATGGAAACCGGCGACGGGAAAGCCTGAAGCAACGCGGCGCAGGGAACGAACGATGGATGACGGAGCCCACCCCCTGGAGACGGCCGAATCGGCGCTGCGCGTGCAGCCCGGTGTCGTGCCGTCCCGGCGACGGGTGGCTCCGCCGCGGCGCGCACCGGAACCGACAGTCGAGGAACTGGTGGCGGGCATCCGCGGAGGCGACCGCGCGTTGCTCGGGCGGGCGCTGACGTTGGTGGAAAGCAGCCGGCCGGATCACCGACGCAAAGCGGGCGAGTTGCTGGCGGCGGTAGCGCCGTGGACGGGCCGCGCGCATCGGGTGGGCATCTCGGGCATCCCGGGCGTCGGCAAGTCGACGTTCATCGAGGCGCTGGGGATGTTGCTGGTGGAGCGCGGGCAGCGCGTGGCGGTGCTGGCGATCGATCCGTCGAGCGACCTTTCGGGCGGCAGTATCCTGGGCGACAAGACGCGGATGGAGCGCCTGGCGCGGCATCCGTCGGCACTGGTGCGGCCGACGCCGTGCGGCGGCTGGCTGGGCGGCGTCGCGCGAGGAACGCGCGAGTCGATTCTGGTGTGCGAAGCGGCCGGAATGGATGTGGTGTTCGTCGAGACCGTGGGAGTCGGGCAGTCGGAGACGCAGGTCGCGTCGATGGTGGACTTCTTCCTGCTGCTGATGGTGGCGGGTGCGGGCGACGAGTTGCAGGGCATCAAGCGCGGGATCATGGAACTGGCCGACGGGTTGGTGGTGAACAAGGCGGATGGCGATAACGTGGCGCCGGCAAGACTGGCAGCCGCGCAGTATCGCAGCGCGCTGGGGCTGCTGCGGCCGGTGACGCCGGGATGGATGGCGCGGGTGCAGACGTGCTCGGCGGTGACGGGCGACGGCATCGAGGACGTGTGGGAGATGATCGCCGAGCATCGTCATGTGCTGGAGTCGTCGGATCAGCTCGAGGAGAAGCGGCGCCGGCAGGCATTGTACTGGATGAAGCAATCGGTCGAGCACCTGCTGGTGGACAGCTTCTATCGCAATCCCAGGGTTGCCGATTGCCTGGAGGAGACACGGCGGCAGGTGGTGGCGGGCGAGGTGTCGCCATTCGTGGCGGCGGAGCGCCTGGTGGCACTGGCGACCGGCGAGGTTGCGGCGGAGGGCGGGGAGTCGTGACGCGGGTGCGAGCCCCGCATTCCGGGTGGGGCTCGATGCGTTGTGAAAGCAGAGGAAGTTGGGAAGAAACGCGGGGACGGAACCCCGCGATCCGGCAGGACGAACGTGAGTTCGCTTGCCCCCGCGGCGCCGGTGAGCAAACTCCCGGGGCGCGGATCACGAAGGCGGAGGAGAACCGTCCATGAAAGCGGCAAAGGCGATCAATCACATCGGCATCGCGGTGACCTCGATCAACGAGCAGCGTGACTTCTACGAGAAGACGCTGGGTGCGATCTTCGAGGGCGTCGAGGTGGTGGCCGATCAGAAGGTGAAGGTGGGCTTCTTCCGCGTCGGCGACGTGCGGCTGGAGTTGCTGGAGCCGACGGATCCGACGAGCACGGTGGCGGCGTTCATCGAGAAGCGCGGCCCGGGCCTGCATCACGTGGCCTACACGGTGGAGGACCTGCCGGCGCGCATCGCGGAGCTGCAGGGCGACGGCGTGCGCATGATCGACGCGACGCCGCGCAAGGGCGCGCACAACACGCAGATCGCGTTCCTGCACCCGAAGAGTTCGTGCGGCGTGCTGACGGAGCTGTGCGAGCCAAAGGGTCATCACTGAGACCAGAAACCGGACGCGGCGCGTGCCGCCTCCATCCCCGACCGGGAGACACAAGAACCATGAGCGAGACACCGGCGTCGGCCGTGCACGAAATGACTGTGAAGGAGAAGATCGAGGAACTGCGTCGTCGCAAGGCGGCGTTGTTCCTTGGGGGCGGACAGGACCGCATCGACAAGCACCACCAGTCGGGCAAGTTGACGGCGCGCGAGCGCCTGGCGAAGCTGCTCGACGAGGGCACGTTCCTGGAGGATTTCCTGTTCGCGGCGCATCGGGCGACGCACTTCGGGATGGCCGGCAAGGAGTTCCCGGGCGAGGGCGTGGTGACGGGCTGCGGGAAGGTGGAGGGTCGGCTGATCCATCTGGCGAGCCAGGACTTCACGGTCGCGGGCGGCGCGGTGGGCGAGGCGCACGGCGAGAAGATCGTGGCGATGCAGGAGCACTCGCTGAAGATGGGGACGCCGTTCGTCTTCATCAACGACTCGGGCGGTGCACGCATCCAGGAGGGCATCGACTCGCTGTCGGCCTACGCGCGGATCTTCTATCACAACGTGCTGCTGTCGGGTGTGGTGCCGCAGATTTCGCTGATCCTTGGCCCGTGCGCGGGCGGGGCGGCGTACAGCCCGGCGCTGACGGACTTCATCATCCAGTCGCGCAAGGCGCACATGTTCATCACGGGTCCGGCGGTGATCAAGCAGGTGACGGGCGAGGACGTCTCGGCCGACGACCTGGGCGGCGCGGACGTGCACATGGCCCGCTCGGGCAACATCCACCTGGTGGCGGATGACGACGAGCACGCGATCGCGCTGTGCAAGCGGCTGCTGTCGTACCTGCCGTCGAACAACATCGAGGACCCGCCGCGGCTGCCGCACGAGCCGGTGACGGAGTACGTCGAGGAGCTGAACTCGATCATCCCGGACGACGCACGCAAGGCGTACGACGTGACGGAGATCATCAAGCGGGTGGTGGACGAGGGGGACTTCCTGGAAATCCAGAGCCACTTCGCGCGCAACGCGGTGGTGGGTTTCGGCCGCGTGGCGGGCTACTCGGTGGGCATCGTGGCGAACCAGCCGTCGTTCGTGGCCGGAGTCCTGGACATCGACAGTTCGGACAAGATCGCGCGGTTCGTGCGGTTCTGCAACGCCTTCAACATCCCGCTGCTGACGTTCGTGGACGTGCCGGGCTACCTGCCGGGAACGCGTCAGGAGCACGGCGGGATCATCCGTCACGGGGCGAAGATCCTGTTCGCGTACTCGGCGGCGACGGTGCCGAAGATCACGATCGTGCTGCGCAAGGCTTACGGCGGGGCGTACGTGGCGATGTGCTGCAAGGGGCTGGAGGCCGACCGCGTGGCGGCCTGGCCGACGGCCGAGATCGCCGTGATGGGCGCCGAGGGCGCGGTGGCGGTGGTCTCGCGCAAGGAGATCGACGAGGCGGAGGATAAGGACCGCAAGCGCGCGGAACTGGTCGAGGATTATCGCCGGACGTTCTCTTCGCCGTACATGGCGGGAAGCCGGCGCATGGTGGACAACATCATCGAGCCGGGCGAGACGCGTCGCTACGTGGCGATGGCGCTGGACACGTTGCGGACGAAGACGGACCACCGGCCCGAGAAGAAGCACGGCCTGATTCCGCTGTGAGGAGACTGACATGCCCGCGTTGCCCGCGGCGTTCGCGCCGCTGACCCTGCTGGCCACGTTCGAGGCGGACGCGGACGAGGGCCTGCTGTTGATGATGCTGGGAATGGGAGTGGTCTTCGGCGCGCTGATCCTGCTGTGGGGCGTGCTGGAGTTGTTGCGGCGAACGGTGGGTCGGCCGGAGCCGTCCACGGCGCCGAAGCCGGTGGCGGTCGCCCCTGCGGCCGCGCTTCCTGCGACGCCGCCGATGGCGGCGGCCGGGGATGAGACGGAGCTGGATGCGTTGACGTTGGCGATCCTGACTGCTGCGGCGATTGCGGTGGTCGGGGCGCCGGTTCGCCTGACGAGCGTGTCGCTTGTACCCAAGGGCGAGGGCGAGGCCTGGGCGACGCGCGGAAGAATCGCGATTCACACTTCGCACAAACTGAGGAGAGGGCACCGATGAAACTGCGGATCACGATCGAGAGCAAGACATTCGACGTCGAGGTGGAGGTGCTCGAGGGTGGGCCGGCGACACCGTTGCCGGTGGCGCCGCGGCCTGCGGCGGTGGCTTCTTCGGCGCCGCGTGCGGTTTCGTCGTCGGCTCCTGTGTCGAGTGGCCCTGCGGCGGCGCCTGCGGCCGGCGGCGGCAAGGTGTTCCCGTCGCCACTGTCGGGCACGGTGCGGGCGGTGAAGGTGAAGCCCGGCGACACGGTTGCCGCCAACGCCGAGGTGCTGGTGCTCGAGGCGATGAAGATGGAGACGAGCGTGTATGCGCCGTCGGCGGGCACGGTGAAGGCGGTGCTCGTGAAGGAAGGCGACACGGTACAAGCGGGCACGGGCCTGCTGGAATTCGCCTGATCGGACCGGGCGACGGTTCGCCGTCGCGCCGCGCATCCTCTCCCCCGCTACGGACCAAGATACCATGCTTGAGGCTCTCGGACAATTCCTGCACGGCTCCGGATTCGGCCAGGTCTCCTTCGGGAATCTGGTGATGATCCTGATCGGGCTGACGTTCATCTATCTGGCGATCAAGAAGGGCTTCGAGCCCCTGCTGCTCGTGCCGATCGGGTTCGGCATCCTGATCGGCAACATCCCGTATGACTCGAAGAGCCTGAGCCTGAGCATCTACGACGGGCCGGTGAGCGAGCACAAGATTGCCTATGTCGTGAAGGACGAGCCCGTGGAGATCGCGGGCCAGACCTTCAATCCTTGGACGACCGTGTACGATCGCCAGAACCGGTCGCTGCCGCTGAGCGAGTTGCGCGACCTGGTGGACCGCGGCCGCGTGTTCATGATCGCGGTCGAGGAGACGATGACCTTCTCGGTCGGTACGGACACGCCGGAGCCCGGAATCCGGAAGCTGAAGCATGGCGGGCACGAGGTGTTCGTGAAGGAGAAGATGAAGGGCGACCGCTATCCGGTGGTAATCACGCCGGAGCGGCAGGATCCGTGGAACGCGAGCGTGTTGTGGTTCCTGTTCCGCGGCGTGGAGTGGGGCATCTTCCCGCCGTTGATCTTCCTGGGAGTCGGCGCGCTGACGGACTTCGGGCCGCTGCTGGCGAATCCGCGAACGATCCTGCTGGGCGCCGCGGCGCAGTTCGGCATCTTCGGTGCGCTGCTGACGGCGCTGGCGTTTGGCTTCACGCTGAAGGAGGCCGGCGCGATCGGCATCATCGGCGGCGCGGACGGGCCGACGGCGATCTTCACGTGTACGATCCTGGCGCCGCACCTGTTGGGCGCGGTGGCGCTGGCGGCGTATAGTTACATGGCGATGGTGCCGATCATCCAGCCGCCGATCATGAAATTGCTGACCACGAAGGAGGAGCGGCGCATCCGGATGGTGGCGCCGACGGACGTGCCGAAGCGCGTGCGGATCATCTTCCCGATCTGTGGGTTCATCCTGACGGCCTTCGTGGCGAACGGGGCGCTGCCGCTGCTGGGGATGCTGTTCTTCGGCAACCTGCTGCGCGAGTCGATGGTGACGGAGCGGCTGGCGAAGACGGCGCAGACGGCTTTCATCGACATCGTGACGATCCTTCTGGGCGTGACGGTGGGCGCGAAGACGATGGCGGCGAACTTCCTGACGCCGCAGACGATCTACATCGCGCTGCTGGGCGTGTTCGCATTCGCGTTCGCGACGGGTGCCGGGGTGGTGTTCGCCAAGATCATGAACAAGTTGTCGCGGATGCCGATCAATCCGCTGATCGGGGCGGCCGGTGTTTCGGCAGTGCCGATGGCGGCACGCGTGGTGCATCGTGTGGCGCAGGAGGAGGACCCGCAGAACTTCCTGCTGATGCACGCGATGGGCCCGAACGTGGCGGGCGTGATTGGTTCGGCGGTGGCGGCCGGCGTGCTGCTGTCGTATCTGACCTGACGAGGGGAATTCCGGCGGCGACGAGCCGTCCTTGCCGATAGGCAGCAATACGATCCTGGAGGGAGCACAGAGTCCCGTGAGCGTAGCGCGTCCATTTCCGATCATGACAGCGGCCGAAGCGGCCGAACATGTCTTCAACGGGGCCACGGTGGGTTTCAGTGGCTTCACCCCCGCGGGTGCGGCGAAGGCGGTGCCGCGGGCGATCGCCGAGCGGGCGAAGGCCTTGCACGCCGAGGGCAAGAGCTTCCAGATCCGGGTGCTGACCGGCGCGTCGACGGGCAAGAACCTCGACGAGGCGCTGGGAGCCGCCGAGGCGATCTCGTGGCGCGCGCCGTACCAGTCGTCCAAGGCGTTGCGCAAGCAGATGAACTCGGGCAAGATGCAGTTCGTGGACATGCACCTGTCGCACGTGCCGCAGACGGTGGCCGAGGGCTTCTTCGGACCGATGGACATCGCGGTGGTCGAGGCGACGGATGTGACGCCCGACGGGCGCGTGTACCTGTCGAGTTCGATCGGTGCATCGCCGACCTATCTGCGCTGCGCCGAGAAGGTGATCATCGAAATCAACCGGGCGCACTCGCCGCGCGTCAGCGAGATGGCCGACATCACGATCCTGCCGAACCCGCCGCACCGGAGCCCCATTCCGATATTCCATGCGCTGGAGCGCATCGGCTGGCCGTTCGCATCGGTGGACCCGAAGAAGGTGATCGGGATCGTCGAGACGGACGAGCCGGACGACGTCGCGCCGTTCGCGCCGGCCGACGAGACGAGCAACCGAATCGCGTCGAACGTCGTGGCGTTCCTGCTGGACGAAATGCGGGCGGGGCGGATTCCGCCGCAGTTCCTGCCCTTGCAGTCGGGCGTGGGCAACATCGCCAACGCCGTGATGGCAGGGCTGGGCGAGAGCGAGGACATCCCGCCGTTCCTGATGTACTCGGAAGTGTTCCAGGATGCACTGGTGGACCTGATGGAGCGCGGTCAGTTGCGCGGGGCGTCGGCGACGAGCCTGACCCTTTCGCCCGAAAAGCTGCGCCGGGTCTACGACAACATGGACTTCTTCGGGCCGCGGATCGTGCTGCGACCGCAGGAGATCAGCAACAACCCCGGCGTCGTCCGCCGGCTCGGCGTCATCACGACGAACACGGCGCTGGAGATCGACATCTATGGCCACGCCAACAGCACCCACGTCAGCGGCACGCAGATGATGAACGGCATCGGGGGCAGCGGCGACTTCACGCGCAACGCCTACCTGTCGATCTTCATGTGCCCGTCGTTCGCCAAGGATGGGCGCATCTCGACGATCGTGCCGATGGCAACGCACGTGGACCACAACGAGCACTCGGTGCAGGTGGTGATCACGGAGCAGGGCATCGCGGACCTGCGGGGCAAGGGCCCGATCGAGCGCGCACGCACGCTGATCAATCACTGCGCCCACCCGGCCTATCGCGAGTACCTGACGCGCTACCTCGAGGACTCGCCGCAGGGGCACATCCGCCACGACCTGCGCAAGTGCTTCGAGATGCACCTGAACCTGATGGAGTCGGGCCAGATGCTGCCGGACATCGACCTGAAGCAGTTCGTCTGAGTGCGGTGTCGCCCAGCGGTCGTTTGCCCGTTGCCCCCGCCCATCCCTGCGGGGGCAACGTCGTTTCTGTCTCCCGAGGAGAGTCCCCCCATGCAGCGTGAGCGCACGCCCGAGCGGCTGGCCCGATTGCAGCAGGTGCTGGGCTGGCGCCAGCCGGACCTGACGGTGGTGCTCGATCGGCTCAACGACGTCCACAACCTCAACGCGATCCTGAGAAGCTGCGACGCGGTCGGAGTGTTCGAGGCGCACCTGCTCTACCCGGACGGACGGTTTCCTGATTTCACCAAGCACGGCAAGCGGTCGAGTTCGGGGGCACGCAAGTGGGTGCCGCGGCGGGAGTGGCTCTCGGCGGCGGAGTGCTTCGGGGCGCTGCGCGCGCGCGGGATGCGGGTCTACGCCAGCCTGCTGGACGACGCGGCCATGCCGGTGCACGAGCTGGATCTGGTGGGGCCGGTGGCGCTGGTGTTCGGCAACGAGAAGGACGGGATCTCGCCCGAGGTGCTGGCGGCGGCGGACGGCACGTTCCGGGTGCCGATGGTGGGGATGGTGCAGAGCCTGAACGTGTCGGTGGCGGCGGCGGTGACGTTGTACGAGGCGTTCCGCCAGCGACAGGCGGCGGGGCTGTTCGAGGCGCCGCGGCTGGAGCCGGGGGAGTTCGGGCGGCTGCTGGAGGACTGGTCCTGGGAGTAGGGCTGGCGCACCGGCCCGCGGTTCGCTAGGTTGTGGGGTATCAGCCCGGAGGTCGGTCCGATGAGAGTCTCGCGCGTTCTTCAGATGGGATTCCTGGCAGGGATGCTGGGCGTGGCGCCGGCGTGGGGCCAGCCGGGAGGGCCCGGGCCCGCGGGCATGGCCGGGCCGGAGTGGGTCGAGGGCCACGCGCGCCGCGGGCAGGAGTTGCTGGAGATTGCCGACGAACTGCAGGCACGCGGGCAGACGGACCTCGCGGAGCGGCTGCGGGAGCTGGCGTCGCCGCCCGGTCCGCGCGGTATGGGACTGGGCATGGGACCGGGCGCCGGGCGGCCGGAATTCGATGGCGCGATGCGCATGGCCGCCGAGCGCGACACGCTGGGGGCGCTGGCGCGGCACTTCCTGCAAGCGCAGGGACGGCTGACCGAGTTTGGCGAGATGAAGCGCAACGCCGAGACGCTGGCCGCACGGCTGCGGGCCGCCGAGGAATCGGGCCAGTTGTCGGCGGAGGTTGTGGAGAAGTGGCGCGGTGAGTTGCGCGAGCGCCAGGAGCGTCTGGCGAAGTTCCGTGCGGAGTCTGCGGAGCACTTCCGCGAGTCGGCCCCCGCCGTGCGCGCGCGCATCGACGCGTGGCTGGCCCGGCTGGATCAGGATGAATCGGCCGCCCCCGAAGCGGTGGAGCGGCGGGAGCGCCTGCGGTCGCGGCTTCAGACGGCGCGCGGCGTACTCGAGCGGATGCCCGATGACGACGTCGAGTTGCTCGAGCAGTTCGCGATGCGCGGCCGTTTGCTGACGCAGGATTTGCGCGAGCAGCTTGCCGGTCAGCAGCCGCAGGCGGCCGCGCAGCGGACCGAACGAATTGCCCGCGAAATGCAGGCGCTGCGCGAGCGGCTCGACCACTTGGAGCGGGAGCTCGAGACGATCGAAATCGGGCCGGAGCTGGCTCCGGAAGCGCCGCAGGCGCCGCCCCGGCCGCGTGCCGGACGGCCGAATGCCCCCGAGGGCCGCGGGCAGCGGCAAGGTGATGCCGGCCCGCAGGGACCGGGCGGGCGGCGCCTTCCGCCCCTGCCGAGCACTCCGTAGATTCCGTACCATCGGGGCCGCGAGCGTACCATATGGTACGCCGCGCCGGCCTTTGCCATCAGGATTCCTTGAGGTTCACTGGCGGCTTGGGGACGCGCACCTCGGCGGGCGAGGGCAGCTTGTCGGGGGGGATGCCGCTCAGGCGCGAGACGACGCGGTGGGTGCGGGCGGCCTTGACCTTCTCGAGGACCTGCGTGCGCGCCAGTTCGCCGAGCACGAGCTGGATGCGGGGCAGGGCGTCCTCGAAGGTGGTGCCGCGGGCCTCCGTGCGCCCGAGTACCTTCACGACCTGGTAGGACTCGGGGACGAGCTGGTTGTCGAGGCGGATGTGCATCGTGAGGATGTCGCTGACTTCGCCGACCTTCATGCGGCTGAGGCGCTCGCGCAGGCGATCGTCGAGCATGCGGCTCTCGAGGCTCCAGGTGAACTCGGAGCCGAAGACGCCGAGCTCGATGTCATTCACCTCGTCGAAGATCTTCTGGTGGTTCTCGTTGGAGTTGAGGCGCCGGCGGACACGTTCGGCGAGTTGGCGATAGCCGCGGCGGTACTCCTCCGTCTCGGAGGGCGAGATGGTGATGACGAAGTGGGCGATGGTGACGGCCGGTGGCGTGAAGAAGTAGACGGGGTTGCGCTCGTAGGCCTGACGCAGGGTCTCGGTGGTGTAGTTGAGATCGACGTAGCGGGCGAGGAGCTTCTCGATCAGGAGGGCGTCGTAGATGTGGCCCTCGAGTTCGGCCTGTGTCATGCCGATGGCTTCGAGGGCATCCTGAACGCGTCGGTCGCGCAGGCGGAAGTCCTGGGTGAACTGGGCGAGGCGGGTGCGGAACTCCTGATCGGAGATGACGAGTCCTTGGCGGCGTGCCTCGTCGGCGAGCACCATCTGGTCGATCCATTCCTCGACGATGTTGCCGGCCTCGGCGCGGACGGCCTCCTCGACTTCGATGGTCTGGGCGTCGCGCAGGAGCATGAGGTCGAGCAGGGATGCGTCGGTCTTGGCGAGGTCCTGGACGATGACGCCGGGGGTGGAGCGCGTCATGCGCATGCTTTCGTCGCGGAGGCTGGCGGGCGAGTAGCCGGTGATGGCGGCGACGCGGCGGTCGACCTGCGCACGGGTGAGGGAGTGCTGGTTGACGACGGCGACGATGACGGTTTCGGGGTCCGGGGTGGCCGCTGGGGTCGGTACGGCGGGGGCATCGGGAGCGGGAGTGGCGGCGGGCGGGGTCTGGCGGGCGTCGCGACCGGTGCGCACGCGGACGGTGGTGCTGGGTTCCTCGCGCACGAGCGGCGAGACATTCTGGGCGGACAGGGTGGCGGCGACGAGCACCAGCGCCACCAGCATGAAGCGCGACCTGCATGCGATCATTCGTGTGACCTCCCGGGCGGCGAGCGCCCGGGGACCAGTCTGCCCCCCAGCCGGCGGATTCGTGCAACGGGAAAGGGCACGCCTCTCGGCGCCAAGCACCTGTTGCGGCGCCCGGCGGATTGGACCACGCTCGAAGTCGGTGGCAGGCTCGACTTCAAGCACGCCCGATCGGGAGCAAACCCCTGTGAGCGGATCACGTCGACGGCGGGTGCCGGTGGTGCAGGCGGCGGAGGCCGCCGGGCCGACGGCTGCGGCGCCCGGTGCGGCCGGGGGCGGGCGGTGGCTGGCACTGGGTTTGTCGGTGGTTCTGGGGGTGGCGGCGTTGTGGCTGCCCCAGGTGACGTTGCGGGAGGTGCGCGCGCAGTTGCTGCTGCGGGAGGCGCGGCGGGAGTTGCGGGCGCGGCCCGGCTCGCTGCGGCCGGAGACGGCGCTGCGGACCGCGTACCGGCTGAACCCCGACGATCCGAACATCGTGTTCGATCTGGCGAGCTTTCTGGTGCAGCGGGAGAAGGGGCGCTTTGCCGCCGGGCAATGGAACCTGGTGCGGCCGGAGAACTTCGAGGAGGCGTCGGGGCTGCTGGAGCGGTCGTGGGCAATTCTGCCGTTCCGGCCGGTGGTGGCGCGGTTGCGGGGCGAAACGCAGTGGATGCTGTCGGCGCTGTACGAGGCGCGGGGTGAGCGGGAACGGGCGTCGGGCGCGGCGGCACGGGCGCTGGCGGACTTTCGCGAGGCGGGGCGGCTGCTGCCGCGGCCGCGATCGCGCAACGAGGACTTCAATCTGGCGCTGATGCAGGCGGCATTGCGGGAGGGTCGGCCGGACGTGGCGGTCGAGCAGTTGCACATGCTTGGCCGAATCGGCCAGCGGGCGGCGATGTATGGCCGGGCCGAGGGCTACGACGAGATGGCGTCGCTGGTGTGGCTGTCGAACGGGCTGTTCGCGCACCACGGGATGGAGTTGCGGTATCGGCTGGAGACGGACCCGGGGAGCGAGGCGCTGCTGCTGGCGGCGAACCACGCGGCGCGGGATCTGGGCCTTGGGGCGGTGGTGGGCGAGACGCTGCGGAGCATGGCGCGACGGCAGAAGCTGGACGAAAAGGGGTTGTTTCTGCTCGAGTTTCTCGAGGAAGCTGCGCGGGCCGGGGAGGGCGAAACCGCGCCGAAAGGACCGGCCAATGAAGATCAGTGAACTCGTGGACCTGCTGGACGGAATCGCGCCTTGGCGTCTGGCCGACGAGTGGGACAATGTGGGGTTGCAGGTGGGCTCGCCGGACCGTCCGACGGGCAAGTTGCTGCTGGCGCTCGAGGTGAGCCCGGCGGTGTTGACCGAGGCGAAGGCGCTCGGGGCGCGGACGTTGATCACGCATCATCCGCTGATCTTCGATCCGCTGGAGAATCTGCGCGAGACGACGCCGATCGCGGCGCTGGTGGCGCAGATGATCCGCGAGGGCATGAACCTGATCGTGATGCACACGAACTTCGACTACATCGCCGAGGGCCCGAACGGGGAAATCGCCGGGCGGTTGGAGATCGTGCCACGGGGCTTTCTGGCCGAGAAGGAGAAGGACGCCAAGGGCAAGGGGCTGTACGGGTTGGGACTGGTCGGCGATCTGGCGTTCGACACGCCGCTGGGGCAGTTGGCGGAGTCGGTGGGGCGTGCGCTGGGTTCGGCGCGGGCGAGTTTCGTGGGCCCTGCCGGCCAACGCGTGAAACGGGTGGCGATCTGCTCGGGCGCGGGGGGCGAGGCGCTGCGGCGCTGGGAGCCGGGGGTGGCGCAGGCGCTGATCACGGGCGAGCTGACGCACCACCAGTGCGTGATGGCGCGCGACCGTGGGATTCCGGTGGTGCTGGCCGGGCACTTCGAGAGCGAAGTGGTGGCGATGTCGCGGCTGGCGACTCTGCTGCGAAAGACGCTGCGCGAGAAGTCGA
The DNA here is from genome assembly GCA_019634695.1 of Candidatus Sumerlaeia bacterium. Taxonomy (GTDB): domain Bacteria; phylum Sumerlaeota; class Sumerlaeia; order SLMS01; family JAHLLQ01; genus JAHCAW01. Next base: position 105,337 of record JAHCAW010000005.1, on the reverse strand, counting down.
CCGACCGAATCGAGATTCACGTATCGAAGGACGAGGCGCCGCCGGTGACGCGCGTTGCGGCCGGCCGGGAGGCGGCGTCCTGACGGGACGCCGGGCAGGGCGATTCTGGACCGACGGGGAGAGACGAGCGTGTCGCGCACGAGTCTGCTGACGGGCGGGGCGGGGTTCATCGGGAGTCATCTCGCGCGTCACCTGATCGCCAAGGGGCATCGGGTGATCGTGCTGGACGACCTGTCGACGGGGCGGTTCTCGAACATCGAGGATCTGGACCGGACCCACGCGGCCGAAGGGCGATTCAAGTTCATCTTCGACTCGGTGCTGCACGAGCGCGTGGTCGAGGACCTGGTGCGCGAGGCGGACGAGATCTACCACCTGGCGTCGGCGGTGGGTGTGAACCTGATCATGAACGAACCGGTGCGGACGATCGAGACGATCGTCGGGGGGACGCACTCGGTGCTGCGCTGTGCGGCGCGTTATCGTCGGCGGACGATGGTGTTCTCGACGTCCGAAGTTTATGGCAAGTCGTCGGACGTGCCGTTCCGCGAGGACGGCGACCGGCTGGAGGGGGCGACGTCGCGGCATCGTTGGGCGTACTCGTGCGCGAAGGCGCTGGACGAGTTCCTGGCGCTGGCGCACTGGAAGCAAACCCGGCTGCCGGTCGTGGTGGTCCGGTTGTTCAATACGGCGGGCCCGCGGCAGACGGGGCAGTACGGGATGGTGGTGCCGAGTTTCGTGCGGTGCGCGCTGCGCGGCGAGCCGCTGACGGTCTATGGCACGGGCGAGCAATCGCGGTGCTTCTGCCATGTGGCCGACGTGGTGGAGGCGCTCGAGGGGCTGATGGGCTGCGAGGCGGCGACGGGGCAGGTGTTCAACATCGGCTCGACGGAGGAGATCGGCATTCTGGAGCTGGCGCGTCGGGTGGTGGAGTTGACGGAAAGCCGCTCGGAAATCCAGCGCATTTCCTACGAGAAGGTCTACGGGGCCGACGGATTCGAGGACATGCAGCGGCGCCTGCCGTCGATCGACAAGATCGCACGAACGACCGGTTGGCGCCCGAAGCGGGGCCTGAATGAGATCATCCGGGACGTGGCGGCGGCGATGCGCGAGGAAGGCGTGGGCGGCGAACCGTGACGCCCCCGAGCGTGCCGGAAGCGTTTTGTTTGTTTTTTGTCCGCCCGGTCGAGTCCCGCACTTGACAGTTTGGCCCACGGGACCCATTGTCTGAAGGGGAAAGGGAGCACCGTGCGGTCGCGCTGGGGCGGGAGCACGGGCGACCGGACTTTTGCCGATGGGGGGCCGATGGAGTTCATCGACCGTTCGCACTACTATGAAGTCGGGAACCGGATCGCCATGGTGGGGCGAACCGAGTTGCTCGAGGCGCACGTGCGCTCGACCGGCACGCGCGTGGTGCTGCACCGCATCGCGCTCGACGATCCGGGGTACGACTCCGAAACAATCCGCATCGAACTTCAGCAGGAGGCGTTGCTGGTTAACCCACGGGTGCCACTGCTGATCGACGCGTGGCGCAGCGAGCGCGAGATTGTGTACGTTCGGCTGGAGTATTCGGCCTGGCCGATCGATTCGCCGGAGGGCCGGGCGGCATTGCACGCGGCCGGCGGCGACGTCTTCGAGGAGGCGGCCTTCCAGAGCCTGGCAGCGCTGGCCGCGCTGCACGACCTGACGCTGACGCACAAGTACCTGACGCTGGGGTGCTTCGTCGTGACGCCGACGGGGCTGGTGGTGCTGCGCGACACGGGACTGTGGCGCCGGATCAACGAGCGCCTGACGCAGGACCCGAACGCGTTCGTCTTCAGCCTGTCCTCGAAGTCGGCGCGGCGCGACGTGGCGGAGTGGGGCACGGCGATGGCCGAGTTTGCCGCCGGGCGCTCGTTCGGGCTCATCGAGGAGGACGGCCTGCCGACCGCCACGCCGGAGGAGATCGAGCGCATGCAGGCAGCCATCCGCTCGTCGGGTGCATCGCGCGAGGTGGCCGACATGGTGTGCGAAGCGCTCGAGGCGTTCAACAACGTGGACGTGCGGGGATACGAGAACGCGGCGCGGGCGCTGGACAAATTCCCCCGGAGGATGCTGGCATGATCCACGAGGGGGATGGCTGGAAATTCACCAGTCACATCACGGAGAACGCGTTCTTCGAGGACCAACTGGTCGAGCACATGCTGACCGGGCACCGTGCGGTGCGTCGCGTGTATTCCAAGCGCCTGAATCTGGACGAGGAGGCGGCCGCAGCAGTGCGCCGCCAGGTGCAGATGTCGGCCGCGATCGAGCATCCCGGCTTCCAGCGGCTCTTCTTTTCGGAAGAGGTCGAGGAGCAATACTGCGTCTATGGCGAGCACATGGACGGGCAGGCGTTCGACGCGCTGGTGCGGCACAAGACGTTCCGCAAGACGGCGGCATGGAGCGAGGCGGCGCTGCTGCTGGTGGATCTGGCGCGGGACTTCGAGAATCTGCGCATCGGCTTCGATCATCTGACGCTCGATGCGATGAAGGTGCGGTGGAATCTGCTGCGCACGGCCGCGCGTTATCCGACCGGTGCGTTGATTCCGGGGATGGTGCCGGAGAGTCGATTCTTCCGTCGGCTGCTGGAGACGCCGGCGATCGGCGGCGTGTACCTTGCCGAGTTCGAGTATCCGCTCGCGGCGGGACTGCATCGCCTGAAGGATCTGCTGTACTACATGGCAACGGCGCAGACGGTGGTGACGGTCGAGCAGGCATTGCAGAAGGCCGCGGAGAAGGAAGCGACGACGGGCGCGCGCAACATCTCGTCGCTGGGAGTGGAAGCCGAGATCGCGGAAGTGCTGATGCGGCTGCACGAGCCGGGCGCATCGAAGGGCATCTCCTCGCTGCGGGACCTGCGACGGGCAATCACGCTGCTGGGCGCGGGCAACGGACGCGCGGCGGCGGCCAGTTCGCCGGGCGTGCCCATGCCGGCAATGCTCCCGCCCCCTCAACCGCCCCCGGTGGTGCCGCGCGTCGCGCCCGTCGCTCCTCCGCCGCCGCCTCCTCCTCCCGTTGCCGTCCCGGCTGCGCAGACCTTCGCGCCGACTCCGGCGCCAGCGGCGGACTCCGAACGATCCAGTCGCACCAGCAACCCGACGGGCGAGTTGCAGATGACCGGTCGCGGGCGGGAGAAGGAAGACGCCGAAGAAGACCGTTCGTACCTGTATCCGAGTTCGCAGGCAATACCGAAGGCGGAGGTGACGGGCAACTCGGGGCAGCTTCCCTCGTCAAGCCAGTCCGCAGCGAAGGCGCCGACGCCGGCCGCGGCCGCGGCGCGTCTGGCGTCGAGCGGATCGGTGGGCGGCGCCAGTGCAAAGCGCTCGGGCGGCGGCGGATTCCTGAAGGTGCTCGCGGTCCTGCTGGCCGTGGCGGTTGTGGCAGCGGGCGCGGTTGGGCTGATGTCGATGCTGAAGACCGGTGGGCCGAACCTGCCGCCGGTGGCGGCGTTCGCTCCCCTGCCGGCGGTCGTCGAGGTTCGGCAAGCGGTGGAGTTGGACGGGTCCGAGTCGAACGACCCGGAGGGGAGTCCGCTTAGCTATATCTGGAATGTGCCGAACATGGATCGGACGAACTACCGCATTACGCCGAACGGATCGCGCGAGGCGCGGCAGGCGCGGCTGGAGGTCTTCGTGCCGGGCACGATCGAGGTGACTCTCGAGGTGCATGACGGCCTGAGCAGAAGCGAAGTTGTCTCGCAGTCGATCGAGGTGCGGGCGCGGGCGCGATGACGGACGGGGATCTTGAGAAGGCGGCGGGCTTGGTGCGGCGCGCGCGGCGGGTGCTGGTTATCACGGGCGCGGGGGTTTCGGCCGAGAGCGGTATCCCGACTTTCCGCGACGCGCAGCAGGGTTTGTGGGCGAATTTCGATCCTCAGCAATTGGCCTCGCCGGAGGGTTTCGCGCGCGACCCGGCGCTGGTGTGGCAGTGGTACGCCGACCGCTTGGCAACCATCGAGCAGACGGAGCCGAACGCGGGCCATCGCGCGTTGGCAGCCCTTGAGCAGCGCGTGCCGGATTTCCTGCTGCTGACTCAGAACGTCGACGGGCTGCACCAGCGGGCGGGCAGCCGCAACGTGCACGAGATTCACGGATCGATCCGGCGGGTGCGATGCGCGGAGACGGGACGCGTCTACGCGGAGGGCGAGGTGCCGATCGTGCCGCCGTTCCCGGTGCGCACGCCCGAGGGTCGTCTGGCGCGTCCGGATGTCGTGTGGTTTGGCGAGTTGATCCACATGCCGGCGCACCGGGCGGTGGAGGACTTTCTGCGGGCGGCGATGCCGGACCTGCTGCTGCTGGTCGGCACGACGGCGCTGTTTCCCTACATCCAGCAGTGGGCGTGGCAAGCGGCGTCGCACGGCAGCGCGGTGATCGAGATCAACCCCGAGCCGTCGGTGCTGGCGGAAATCTGCGACGTGGTGCTGGAGATGCGCGCGGGCAAGGCGCTGCCGGAGTTGGTGAGCGAACCGGTGTGAACAGCGAACAACAAGGTCACGTTCGGCGTCCTCGCAGGCGCCGGTCGTGAAACCACTCGGCGAGTTGCTCGCGCAAAGAGACCTTCCAAGTCCCGGCGCATCCCGTCCCAACCTTCTGAATGATTCCAATGCCGAAGCCATCCGGTGTCGGAAGATCGAGCGCGACGTAGTCCTCGGCGGCGTGGCGGCGCAAGTTCTCGATCAGATGTCGGGGACCCAGCCAGCCGCTCCGTTCCGGATTGGTGTCGTGAAGAAGAACGAGCCCGTTCGGAGCAAGCCGCGCGGCGACGGCCTGCCAATCCTTGAGGCACCCATCGATGTGGTGGTCGCCGTCGATGAGCACCATGTCGAAGGAGGCGATCGCGTCGGGGAACTGGCGGATGAGTGTGGAGCTGGAGTCTCCCGCGTGCAGCGTGGCACGATGCGCGAGACCGGCGGCTTCGAGATGCCCGCGTACAATGTCGATCATCGCACCGGTGACTCCGGGCACCGGCGACCGATAGGAAGTGTGCTCGAAGAGGTCGAAGGAACAGAGATGCCCCGACCCATTCTCTTCGAGTGCCTGGGCAAGGTACAGCGTGGACTGCCCGAACAGGGTGCCGATTTCCACGACGGTCCGCGGGCGCGTCAGACGCACCAACGCATGGAGCCAGACACCTAGTTCTCGACAGGACGATCCCGGGTAGCTGGTTGGATCCTGCTCGAGAATCCCGAGAATCCGATTCAGAGGTGGACGCGCATGCAACGTATCGGCGGAAGGCAAGCACACCTCTGCCGCGGGTCGCAGTCCACGATACTCCTGATGGCGAATGAGCAGGTCGGTGGCGAGCGGATTGAGTGGGTTGGCATGCAGGATGGGCGCGAGCGCGCGGAGAGATTCATCGGCTCGTCCCAACTGCAGCAGTGTCTCGGCGTATCGGACGAGAGGCTCCTCGTGTTGCGGCTGCGCCTCCATCAGGAGGCGATAGTCTTCGAGGGCGCAGTCGTACTGTCCAAGCGTCCGAAACAGCCATGCGCGATGGCCCCGCGCCGCCAGCGCCAGGTCGCCCCCCGACGCAATGGCACGTTCGTACTGGCGCAGGGCCTCCTCGAAGTTGCCCAGACGCGCGGCGCGAATCCCTTGATCCAACGGCGTCTCGCCCATGGTCATCCCCTGATCCGATGCCAGCAGTGCCGTCGTCACGCCGGGGCTTCGTGTGCCCGCAACGCACGCTCTTCCTCGACGCGGAGCGCCGAGGGGGCAAGCAGGCGTTCGGCGAACAGAATGCAGCCCAGCAGGACGAGCGCGAACAACGCGATGGCAAGGTAGCTGGCGTTCGCGCCAAGGAAGCTGGCGGAGAAGGCCGGCCATGCATTCGCCAGCGGAAGACGGTCGAGGCGCGCCGGGGCTTCGGCCACATGGCCCGCCATCCAGGATCCCATCGGCAACGAACCGCCAAAGGCCAAGGCCCAGATGCCCATGACGCGACCGCGCATGGAGTCGGCAACGCTGAGCTGGACCATCGTGTTGCCGGTGGAGACGAACAACACGCCGCCGAAGCCGGCGACCAGCAGCGCGGCGCATGTCGGCAGGAAGCTGCGCGTCAGCGACAGGAACGCCAGTCCGATGAACATCGCCCAGACACCGTGGAACATCTGGCGCAGGCGGCGGGGGGCATGGGCACGGCTGGCGGTGACCAGCGCGCCGACAATCGCGCCGACGCCGAACATCGACATCAGGACGCCGTAGCGCAACTCGTCGAGGTGCAGGTTGTCCTGGGCAATGGCGGGCAGCAGCGATTGAAAGGACCATCCGAAGATACCCGTGGAGGTGAGCATGAAGATGACGAGTCGGACGGTTGGGTGGCGAAAGGCGACGCGGGCGCCTTCCGCGATGAGTTGCAGGTGCGAGCGACGCTCGACGGGCGGAGGACGGTGCTCCAGCCGCAAGGCCAGCAGCGTGGCGATGACGACGAGATAGCTGAGCGCGTCGAGCGCGAAGCACGCGGCGACGCCGACCACGCCCATGATCAGACCGGCGATGGCCGGGCCGATGATCCGGGTGGCGTTGATGAGCGCCGAATTGAGCGCGATCGCATTGAGCAGATGGTCGCGGCCGACCATCTCGACAACGAACGCCTGGCGGGCGGGCACTTCGAGCGCGAACGCCACCCCGCCGATCAGGGCAAGCGCCCCGATCTGCCAGACCTGCGCGGAGCCGCCCCACACCAGCAGCGCCAGCGCCGCCGAAACCACCGCGGCCAGAACCTGCGAGACGATGATGATGCGCCGCTTGTCGAAGCGATCCGCAAGCGCCCCCGCCAACGGCGACAACAGGAACAGCGGCAGCAGCGACAGGGCCATGACCGTGCCGAGAAGGGCCTTCGAGCCGGTCATCATGTAGACCAGCCAACCGAGCGCCGTGCGGCGCATCCAGGTGCCGATCAGGGAGAGGCCGTGGCCGTAGAAGAAGAGGCGGTAGTTGCGAATGGACAGCGCGGCGAAGGTGTGGCGGGCCCACTGCTGCAAGGGTCCCAAGGGCGGGGCGACGCCGGGCGGCATGCCCGCGACGCCGCCCAGACCGGGCGGCACCTCGGAGATGGAGTCCGCGTCCGAAGGCTCAGTGGGCGGGAGGTTCGGTGGCCGGGGGGTTGAGGGCATCCAGGTAGGACCTGATGGTGGCCTCCCACCCCAGGAGCAGGGCATCGCGGACGAGATAGTGCCCAATGGAGACTTCGAGGAGCCCGGGTAGGGTGCGCAGGAGTGGAAGGTTCTGGAGGTTGAGGTCGTGGCCCGCATTGATGCCGAGGCCGACTTTGACCGCGCGGCGGGCGGCGACGGTGTACTGGGCAAAGGACTCGAGCCCGCGGCCGGCGGCGTGCGCGCGGGCGAAGGCTTCGGTGTAGAGTTCGATGCGGTCGGCACCGGTCGCCGCGGCGGCCTCGACCATGCCCTCGTCGGGCTCGAGGAACAGCGAGACGCGGCAGCCCATCTCCTTCAGTCGCGCGACAACGTCACGGAGATAGTCCCGGTGCTCGACGACGTCCCAGCCGGCGTTGCTCGTGATGACGTCCGGGGGATCGGGGACAAGGGTGGCCTGGTGCGGACGGGCCTCGGCGACGATCTGCATGTAGCGCTCGTCGGGATAGCCCTCGATGTTGTACTCGATGTCGCCGGCGATGACCTCGCGGATGGCGAAGACGTCGGTGCGGCGGATGTGGCGCTCGTCGGGGCGTGGGTGGACGGTGATGCCATGGGCGCCGGCGGCGATGGCGGCCCGGGAGAAGCGCACGGGGTCCGGTATCTGGCCACCGCGCGAGTTGCGCAGGGTGGCGATCTTGTTGACGTTGACGCTGAGTCGGATCATCGCAGGGCGGCCCCAACGTGGTGCTCGGCACGGCCGCAACCGGCCGGCGGACCTCTCCCCCGCCGCAGGCAGGACTGTGGGCCGCCGGCCGGGGCCGGGCAATGAAACTTTCGGGTTCGGGACCGCTGTTGCGTCGGCCCCGCGGGATGCGGTCTGCTGGCGGCCACGAGGTCGTCGATTCCCATGAGCCCGCCGTCCCAACCCGCCCGCGACCGCGTCCGTCAGCAGGCGCACGAGGAAGCCCGCGTGTCGCTGGAGAGCGCGGGCTGGCCGCTGGCCGGGCGCGACGAGGCACTGCGCGTGCTCTGCGGCTGGTTCGACGACGAACTGGTGTTCGCCGAGGCGCTGGCCCTGGTGCCGCGGCTGGTGCCCGAGTTGGCGCGCACGGCCGACCCCGACATGGCGCTGCGCAACGCGGATCGCTTTGCCCGGGCGACGTTCAATCGGGCGGCATGGTTTCACCTGGTGGCGACGAACGAGGAGCTGCGCGGCTTCGTCTGCGCCCTGTTCGCCCAGTCGCAGTTCTTCTCCGACATCGTGATCCGCAACCCGGAGTATCTGGAGTGGTGCCTGACGGAGAGCGGGCTCGAGCGGGAGAAGCCGCTCGAGGACTACCGGCGGGAGCTGCACGACTTCGTGCGGCCGTTCCGCTCGGCGGAGAGCCGGCGGCGCGCGCTGTGTCGCTACAAGCGGCGCGAGCTGCTGCGCCTCGGCGTGCGCGACCTGCGCGGGCACGGCACGACGGCCGAGCACTGCCGCGAGCTGTCACACCTGGCCGAGGCCGCCTGCGAGCTGGCGTTCGAGGACTGCGTGCCCCCGCTGGTGGAACGCTACGGCATGCCGACGCGCCCGCTCGACGTGCCGCTCATCGACGAGTCGATGCCCGGCTTCGCCGTCTACGCGATGGGCAAGTTCGGCGGGCTCGAGCTGAACTTCTCCTCCGACATCGACCTCGTGTTCGTCTACGATTCGGAGGGGCGCACGAGCGGCCGCGCCGACTCGACCGGTCACGTGAGCAACGTGATCACGAACCACGAGTTCTACTGCAAGCTGGCGAACGCGATTTGCCGAACGCTGTCCGAGCCGACGAACGAGGGCATCCTGTACCGCGTGGACACGCGGCTGCGGCCCGACGGCGCGTCGGGCGCGATCGCGCGGTCGCTGCCGGCCTACACGGCGTACTTCTCGTCGCAGGCGCGGTCGTGGGAGAAGATCTCGTACGTCAAGGCACGCTGCGTGGCGGGCAACCGCGCGCTGGGCCCGCTCTTCGAGGAGCGGGTTCACGGGTTTGTCTACGGTTCGAACGATCCGGACGAGCTGCTGCCCGAGGTGGCGCGGTTGAAGCACCGCATCGATCATGAGTCGCTGGACGGACGCACGCGTCGGCTGGACATCAAGCGCGGCCCCGGCGGCATCCGCGAGATCGAGTTCTTCGTCGCGGCGCTGCAACTGCTGCACGGCGTGCACGACCGGCGACTGCGCGTGCGCGCGACGCTCGAGGCGCTCGGGATTCTCGTCGAGAAGGGCGTCGTTCCGCGCGAGGAGGCCGGTCAGTTGGCGGACTGCTACTGGTTCTTCCGCCGCGTCGAGCATGTGTTGCAGATGATGGAGGAGCAGCAGACGCACGCGCTGCCCGAGGCGATGGAGGAGCGCCGCGCGTTGGCGCGACGCGTGGGCTTCGCGACACACGAGGATTTCGAGCAGCACCTGGCCGAGTGCCGTTCGTTCGTGCGTGGACGGTTCGAGGAGCTCTTCCACGAGGAGGCGGAGCGAAGCCAGGAGTTGCCGCTGGCGGATCGGGTGATGGGGGACGAGGCGCCGAGTGCGGAGACGCTGGAGGAGCTGCGTCCGTTCGGTCTGGGATCGGTGGAGGGCTTCCAGGCGCTGCGCGAGCTGGCCGTGGGAACGCGCGAGCTGGCGGTGAGTTCGGCGGGCCAGCGCCACTTCGAGCACCTGATGCCGGGGTTGCTCGACGAGTTGCGGCGCACGGCGATGCCGGTGCTGGCGGTGCGCCATCTGGCGAACCTGATGCGCGCGCATCACAGCGTGACAATGCTGTACGAGTTGATCCAGGCGCATCCGCCGCTGATGCGGTTGCTGGTGCGGGCGTTGGGATTCGGAATGTTCCCGGCGCGGGTGCTGGTGGCACGGCCGGCATGGCTGGACGAGATTCTCGAGGGCGAGGCGATGGCGCAGTTCCGCTCGCCGGAAGCCGTGTTCGAGGAACGGTTGCGCGGGCGGCTGTTCGGGCCGCATCGCGAGGATTCCATGCCGCAGCTTCGCACCTACAAGGAGTGTGAGGCGCTGTACCTGGCGATTCGGGAGTTGATGGGCATCGCGTCGCCGCTGGAGGCGGCGGCGCAGACGTCGGAACTGGCGGAGACCTGTCTGCGCGCGGTCGCCGAGTTGGCCGCGCCGGAGTGGGCCACGACGGACAACTGGTGCGTGCTGGCGCTCGGCGGATTCGGCGCGCGACAGGTGCACCTGACGTCGGATCTCGATGTGGCGTTCTACTTCGATCCGGCCGCCGGCGCGGACGCCGAGGCCGATGCGGGACGACTGGACCGGATCGCGAGCTTCATCCTGTCGCAGATGAGCGCGGTGGCCCCCGAGTGCCAGTTGTGGAAGATGGACGCGCGGCTGCGACCCGACGGGCGCAACGCACCACTGATGGTGTCGCTGGAACGCGCGCGGCGATACTATCGCGAAGAGGCCGGCGCTTGGGAATTGCAGAGTGCGACGCGCGCGCGATTCGTGGCCGGCAACCCGGCGGTCGGCGCGCGTGTCTTGGCCGTGCTGCACGAAGCAGTCGTCGATCGCGGCGCGACGCCATCGACCGGTCGTGAGATTCGCGACATGCGCGCCCGCATGGAGGCCACCTTCCGCCTGCCGCGTCATGCGCTGCTGGATTTGAAACGCAGTCCCGGCGGACTGATCGACATCGAGTTCCTTGTGCAGCACCTGCAACTGACCCATGCGCGCGCGCATCCCGACCTGCTCGACCCGGACCTCGACACGGTGCTCGAGCGCGCCGGCAGCAACGGACTGCTCGCGCCCGACGACGCGGCCTTCCTGCGCCGGCATCATGGGCACCTGCGCACCGTGCAGCGCACGATCCGACTGCTGTACGAAACCGCGCGCGACCTGTTGCCGGAGCAGGACGAGAAGCGCGCGGAGATCGCGCGCGGGCTGACGGACAAGGCGCCGCATCCCGAGGCGTTGCTCGCCGCGTTGCCCGGCGACATGGCCCGCACGCGCGCGCTGTTCGACCGAGTATTGAACTCAGAACCCTGAGCGTGAGCGACGGGCAGGCTTCGGCCCGTTCAACTCGACCCGGGCTTCCGTGCCGCCTTGCGCGCCTCGTCCAAACGCGCAAGACGCTCGGCGATGGAGGCTTCGCGGCCGCGCGTCGTGGGCCGGTAGAAGAGTCGGTCCGCAATCGCATCGGGCAGGCCCTGCTTGGGCACGAAGCCCTCCGGCGCGTCGTGGTCGTAGGAGTAGCCCTCGGCATAGCCAAGGTCCTTCATCAGATGCGTCGGGGCGTTGCGCAGGTGGAGCGGGACGGGCAGGGCGCCGGTGCGTTCGATCTCGGCCCGGACCTCGCCGGCCGCGACATAGAGCGCGTTCGACTTCGGCGTGATCGCCAGATACACGGCGAGTTGCGAGACGAAGAGGTTGCCCTCGGGTGGGCCGAGACTCTCGTAGGCCTGCATGCAGGCGATCGCCTGCTGGACGGCGTTGGGGTCGGCCATGCCGACGTCCTCGGCGGCAATGCGGATGAGGCGGCGGAGAACATAACGTGGGTCCTCGCCGGCGGCGAGGATGCGGCCGGCCCAGTAGAGTGCGCCGTGCGGGTCGCTCGAGCGGATCGTCTTGTGCAGCGCGCTGATAAGGTTGAAGTGCTCCTCGCCGGCGCGGTCGTAGAGCAGGTGGCGCTGGACGACGTCGCGAACGTGGTCGCGGGCGATGCGCACGGGAACGTCGGTGTTGTCCGCATCGGCGGTGACGACGTCGGCGGCGATCTCGAGCATGCCGAGTGCGCGACGCGCGTCACCGTCGCACAGGGCCGCAAGGGCATCTAGCGCGTCGGCGTCGGCTTCAACGGGCGGTCGCTCGCCGCGCGCGCGGTTGATTTCGCCGACGGCGCGTTCGAGCAGTCGCCGGACCTCCTCCGGGCCAAGCGGCGCGAGCGTGAAGACGCGCGAGCGTGAGAGCAGCGGCGCGATGACCGCAAAGCTGGGGTTCTCCGTCGTGGCGCCGATGAGCGTGATGAGGCCGCTCTCGACGTGCGGCAGGAAGGCGTCCTGCTGCGCCTTGTTGAAGCGATGGATCTCGTCGACGAACAGGATCGTGCGGCGCGCGTACTGGCGATTGAGGCGCGCCGCATCGACGACGGCGCGCACGTCCTTCACGCCCGAGCCGACGGCCGACAGCGTCACGAAGTCGGACTGCGTGGCGCGCGCGATGAGCATCGCGAGCGTTGTCTTGCCCGAGCCCGGCGGCCCCCAGAGGATCATCGAGGGGATGCGGTCGCTGTCGATGAGGCGGCGCAGCGGCGCGCCGGTGCCAACGAGCTTGTGCTGGCCGAGGAAGTCCTCGAACTCGGCGGGCCGCAGCCGGTCCGCCAGCGGCTGGCGCACGCCCCCGCCCGCGCCGGAAGGGGGGGCGGGCGATGGGGCGAATTCCTGCGACGTTGCGAAGAGGTCCTCCGGCATGAACGGCCCCGCGGGGTCCAGGGTTGCGCTACTCGCCGGCCGGCTCGGGCGGTGCCTCGGCCGTGTCGGCGCCGTTGGCGTCGTCGTCTTCCTCTTCGGGTTCCACGCGCGAGAGGGCCGTGATGCGGTCGCCCTCGGGGATGGCGAAGAGGCGCACGCCCTGCGTGGCGCGGCCGATGACGCGGAAGTCGCTGACGCGGCAGCGAATCGTCTGCCCGCGTTCGGTGATCGCGATCACCTCGTCGCTGTCGGTCACCTCGATGACGCCGGCGACTTCGCCGAACTTCGCCGTGACCTTGATGTTGATGACGCCGCGACCACCGCGACGGATCAGGCGATACTCGTCGGCGTCGCTGCGCTTGCCGATGCCCTTCTCGCAAACGGTGAGCACCGTGGCGTTGGGGCGCAGGACCTCGGCGCCGACAACGTAGTCGTCGTCCTGAAGCGAGATGCCCGCAACGCCCTGGGTGAAGCGCCCGGCGGCCCGCACGTCGGTCTCGTGAAAGCGCACCGCCCATCCCTTGCGCGTCGCGATGAAGATCTCCTGGTCGCCGTTGGTCAGCGCGACCTTCACCAGTTCGTCGCCTTCCTGGATGTTGATCGCCTTGATGCCGGCCTTGCGCGGGTTGGAGTACAACTCGAGCGCGTTGCGCTGCACCTGGCCCTTGCGCGTGATGAAGACGAGGTAGCGGCCCTCCTCGAATCGCGAGACAGGGACGACGGACTCGATGCGCTCGCCCTTCTCGAGACCTTCGAGCAGGTTGACGATCGGGCGGCCCTTGCTTGCGCGGCCGGCCTGCGGCAGCTCGTAGACCTTGAGCCAGTAGGCCTGCCCGCGGTCGGTGAAGAACATCAGGTAGTCGTGGGTGGTGCCGACGAAGAGGTGCTCGACCCAGTCCTCGTCCTTGGTCTCGGCGCCGACGATGCCTTTGCCGCCGCGGCGTTGGCGGCGGTAGAGTTCGGTGTCGGTGCGCTTGATGTAGCCCTGGTGGCTGATGGTGATGACCATGCGCTCGACGGCGATCAGGTCCTCGATGGTCATCTCGCCGGGGTTGTCGATGATTTCGGTGCGACGGTTGTCGCCGAAGCGCTTCTTCAGGTCGAGCAGGTCGCGCTTGATGATCGAGAACTGCTTCTTGTCGGAGGCGAGGATGGACTCGAGTTCGGTGATGCGTGCCTTGAGTTCCTTGCGCTCCTCGGCGAGCTTGCCGACCTCGAGTGCCGTCAGGGTGCGCAGGCGCATCTCGAGGATGGCGTCTGCCTGGCGGCGCGAGAGTGCCTCGTAGCTGTCGAGCAGGCCGGACTTGACTGCTTCGGAGTCCTTCTTCTTGCGGAAGCGGACGACGAGGCCGGAGTCCATCAGGCGCTCGCGCGCCTCGTCCACGTCCTTCGACGTGCGGATGATGTGGACGATCTCGTCGATGTCGGAGAGGGCGATGAGCAGGCCCTCGACGATGTGGAGGCGCTCGAGGGCGCGGTTGAGGTCGAAGCGCGTGCCGCGGATGAGGACCTCGCGGCGGTGGTCGATGTACAGGCGCAGCATGCGCGTCAGGCCCAGGTAGCGCGGCTGGTTGTTGACGATCGCCAGCAGGATCACGCCGAACGAGGACTGCATCTGCGTGTGCTTGTACAGGTTGTTGATGATGACCTGGGAGTTCTCGCCGCGGCGCACCTCGATGACCATGCGCATGCCGTCGCGGTCGGACTCGTCGCGGATTTCGGAGATGCCCTGGAGCTTCTTGTCCTTGACGAGTTCGGCGATGTCGGCAACGAGGCGCGCCTTGTTGACCTGGAAGGGCAGCTCGGTGACGATGATGGCCTCGCGGTTGCCCTTGAGCTGCTCGGTGCGGACGCGTGCGCGCATGATGATGCGGCCGCGGCCGGTGCGGTAGGCGTCGTTGATGCCGGCGCGACCGAGGATGTAGCCGCCGGTCGGGAAGTCGGGACCGGGCAGCATCTTGAGGATTTCCTCGATGGTGATGCGCGGGTTCTCGATCGTGGCGACGAGAGCATCGACGAGCTCGCCCAGATTGTGCGGCGGAATCTTGGTGGCCATGCCGACGGCAATGCCTTCGGCGCCGTTGGCGAGCAGGTTCGGAATCGCCGCCGGCAGGACGATGGGCTCCATCTCCTTGCCGTCGTAGTTGGGCATGAAGTCGACGGTGGCCTTCTCGATGTCGGTGAGCAGGGCCTCGCCAAGCGGGAGCAGGCGGGTCTCGGTGTAGCGCATGGCCGCCGGCGGGTCGCCGTCCACAGAGCCGAAGTTGCCCTGACCGTCCACGAGCGGGTAGCGCATGTTCCAGTCCTGCGCCAGTCGCACCAACGTGTCGTAGATCGCCGAGTCGCCGTGCGGGTGGAACTTACCCATCACTTCGCCGACGATCTTGGCAGACTTGTTGTAGGCCCGGTTCGAGCGATAGCCGCCGGTGAACATGGTGTAGAGGATGCGGCGGTGGACCGGCTTGAGGCCGTCGCGCACGTCGGGCAGAGCGCGGCCGACGATGACCGACATGGCGTAGTCCAGATACGACGTGCGCATCTCGTCTTCGATGCTGACGGGAACGACTTGCTCGCGGGCGTCCTGCATGAGGGGGCAACTCCGGCAAAATCAACGGGATAGGGGCACGGTTTCCGAGTGGGGAGGGCGGTTCGCCGAGCAGGTCGGCGAGCCGCAGGAACCACCGGCCGCAACCCCCCGATTAGGCCACAGCAGGGGGGTGGGTTTCAAGGCTTGAAATCCGCCGAAATTGGGCGGTTTCGGAGCCGCGCCGGATCAGGGCTTCGCCCCTGTCCGGGCGAGCGTTTCGAGCACGAGACGCTCGATGTCGGCGGCCAGGGCGGCGGGTTCCGTGCCGGTGCGGTTGCTCAGGAAGACGACGCACAACCGGTGCGACGGCACCAGCCGGGCGCTGTTGTTGAAGCCCGTCGTCGAGCCGGTGTGGAAGACGCGCGAGATGCCATCGACCTCCTCGAGGTACCAGCCGAAGCCGTAGCCGATCGGCGTGCCGTCGTTGGTGGCCGAGCGGGTCCATGCCTGCCGGTGCAAATCCTCGCGCAAGACGCGGCCGGCGAAGTGTGCGTCGGCCCAGCGGGCGTAGTTCGTCGCCGAGCAGTAGATGCCGCCGTCGCCCAGCACCGAGCTGGTCATGCTCTGGTCGGCGAAGCGCCAGGTACCGTCGTCGTTGCGGCGATAGCCGTAGGCGCGGCGCGGCACTTCGGAGCGCCCGTTCTCGAAGGCGACGGTGCCGTCCATGCCCAATGGTGCGAAGAACTCGTCGTGCAGGAAGTCAGCGAAGCGCTTGCCCGAGCGCGCCTCAACGATCATCGCCAGCACGGCGTAGCCGGAGTTGCTGTAGGAGTATTGCTCGCCCGGAAGGAACATGCCGCTGTCCTGCGCGGCGAGCAGCTCGAGCACGCCGGCGTCGAGAATCGGCACGGTGGTGCCACGCGGCATCAGACCCTCGTAGGCGCGCAGGCCGCTCGTATGGTCGAGCAGATGGCGCACCGTGATGGCGCGGCCGTAGGCGGGGAAGTCGGGGAAGATGTCGGTCAGGGACTCGTCGAGCCGCAGGCGGCCCTGCTCGACCAGTCGCAGAGTGGCGGAGGCAGTGAACTGCTTCGACACCGAGGCGAGGCGGAAATGCGTTTCCGGGGTGATGGGCTCGCCGGTCTCCAGATGCGCGCGTCCGTAGCCGCGGGCGAAGATCGTCTCGCCGTCGACGCGCACGAGCACCGCGCAGCCCGGCGCGTCGGCGTCCGGGTAGGCCTCGGCCACCATGCGGTCCACGTGCATGGCGATCAGCTTCCTGGCCTTCGGCTCCATGCGCAGCTCCGATCGCGCCGCCCCGGCGCCACAACCCGTCATCCCCAGCACCATCACCAGCATCCCGACCAGGCATCGCACCATCGCCGCACCTCGCGCCGAATCTGCCGCCCGTCCCGACCTCGTGCCACCGGAGAGGCTGGGGCCTTTCGCCACAAGGGGAAAAGCGCCCCGCCCGCAGTCCGGTTTTGACAGGGCGCCGCGTCCTGCGCGAGGCTGGACCGTGTCGGTGGGGAGAAGGGGGAACTGCCCCGCCGGGCGGCTTGTCGAACGGACAGGCACACTTGCCGAACCGAGGTGACCATGCGCGGCCTGCGAATCGTCTGGATCCTGACGCTCCTGGTGCTCCTGCCGTTGGGAGCACGCGGACAGGAGTCATTGGTGCGCGTGGCGCCCGGGGTGAACATGGACGAGGTGGGACTGGCGCTGCGCCGGGCGCTGACGGCGTGGGAATTCGCTGCCGCCAACGAACCGCCCCAGAAGTGGGCGCTGGCGACGCTGTCGCCCAATCGCAGCCTGACCGTCTGTCAGGATGTGTATCTACTGATGCAGGACAGCACGGGCACGGAAGAAGTGCGGTTGCTGGTGGTGGATGCCTCGGGGCCGATGCAGGCGACATTTCGGCCGGGCGACGAGCGCCGCGTCGGAGCAATGCGCCTGCTGTTGCTGCCGCGGCAGTCGAACGCGCGCGGCGTGGACTTCCTGGTGCGGGCGGCGGAGCAGGGCCCGCTGCTGCTCGATGGCGGCAGCTCGGCGACCAGCCCGACCCAGATTCAGGGATTCGAGGAACAGGGCACGATGCGGCTGACCAGTCGCGATCCCCGCGCGTTGCGATTCGCCGAAGCGTTTCTGATGCACCTTGGCGCCGGGGCGGATGCGGAGGAGGCGGCCGCGCTGGCGCGCGAGGAGGTGCCGCCGCCGAATAGACTCGATTCGTTGCCCGGGCCGGTGGCGTTGCCGTCGCGCCCCGAGCCGATCGCGCTGGGCGAGGTGGCGGTGCTGCCGGATTCGGCGATGGTGACGTTGCGCCTGGTGCGCGGCGAGGCGTCCAGCCTGCGCGCGTTGTCAGGCTCGATGGCCTACGACAGCGCGGGGCGGGCACCGTCGGACCCGCGCGTGCGCGCGGAGACCGGGCCGCAGGGCGGCGCGGTATCGGTGGGCGTGCCGGGCGATCGCTTCCGCGGAACGCTGCACGCGCTCGAGCGCGAAGGGAAACTGAACGTCGACAGCGAGTCGATGGTGCGCGTGCCGATCGGCGGCACGGCGTTCTTCCGGTTCGACGGGCCGAGCGGCGGCATGAACGGAATCGTGTCCGCGCGGCGCGTGGGGCGCAATCAAGTGGAGTTGACGGTGGATCAGCAGGGCGGCGACTGGGGCTTCCTCGGAGCGGTCTCGACGCGTGTGCGCTTCGCCGACGGCGACACGCGGGTGCTGGCGCAAAGTTCGACGAGCCGCACTTCGAGTTCCAGCAGCGGCGCGCCGATCATCAGCCAGATTCCCTACGTCGGCCCGGCAACCGGTTCGTCGCAGCGCAGCCAGCAGCAGTCCAACTACGCGCTGTTTGCGACGGTGCATCTGGAATAAGAGCGCCGCCCCCGACGAGGAGGGCGGCGCGGAACGATTCGTCTTGTTGCAGCGACCGGCCTCTTACTGAAGACCCTTGAGCAGGTCCGACGCCGCACCTTCGAGGCTCTTGAGCGACTCGTTGAGTTGCTTCTCCGCGTCGGCGAGGTTCTTCTGGATGTCGGCCAGCGCCGCATCGCCGTCCTTCTGCAAGCGGTCAAAGTCCTTCTTCAGCTTCGCCTGCTGGGCCTCGAGGTCCTTCTTGGCGGCCTCGGCCTTTTTCTTCGCGTCGCCTTCGGCTTCCTTCGCCTTCTTGTCGAGAGCGGCGATTTCCTTCTCGTAGGCCGCCGCCTGCTTGTCGAGCTCCGCCTTGACCTTCTTCGCCTCGGCCGACGCCGACTTCTCCCACTCGGCCCATGCCGACTGCGACTGCTGCGAGGCGCTTGCCGACGACGAATCCGACCCGCTGCAACCGGCGGTCATCACTGCCGCCATAAGTACCACGCCAATCCAGAACCGGTTCATGTGTGTCTCCTCTTGGTTGATGAACACTCGAATGATCCCACGATCCCTACCTTGTTGAGAGTGTTCGACCCTCCCCGTCTGGATGCCAAGCCCAGAGCCCGCGATCGTCATGCCGCCACTGCGAAGCGCTTGATGCCGGCGAGGGGCCATCGTCCGACTTGCCCGCGGGGCGCGTGCGAGCCAGTCAGGGGGCGGCGCGTGAGGGGGCCGAGTCGTGACGCTGCATCTGCTGGTTCAGGCATACTTGCTCGGCTGGGCGGTGGCGGCACCGATCGGCCCCGTTAATATTGAGATCATCCGGCGCAGCCTGCGCCACGGGTTGCTCGCCGGGTTTCTGGTCGGCGTCGGCGCGACGCTGATCGACATGAGCTACATGCTGCTGACCAGTTTCGGACTGGCGCGGTTCTTCGAGACGCGGGGCGTGCTGCTGGTGTGCTTCGTGGCCGGCGGGGGCCTCATGGGGTTTCTGGCCGCGATGGCGTTGCGGGACGCGTGGCGGTGCTGGGGCGGGGCGATGCCGGCGGTGGAGGCCCCGGACGGCGACGAATCGGGGCGTCCCGACGGGCGCATCCTGCGCCGCAGCCTGCTGGTGGGCCTGGTGATGACGGCGGCCAACCCGATGACGATCGGCTTCTGGGCGACGCTGCCCAGCCTGTTCTTCCATGGCCGGATTCCGGGAGCGGGGGCGATTCTGGCGGCGACGGCGTTCGTGTGGCTGGGGACGATCTCGTGGGTCGGCCTGCTGATGGGGATTCTGGTGGTGGCGCGCCGGCTGGTGGGCCCGCGGTTGTTCGCGGTGGCCTCGGGGCTCGGGGGTCTGGCGATGGGCTGGTTTGCTCTGCGCTTCTGGTGGCTGGCGTGGCAGTTGGGGGCGGGGGGCGCGTAGCGGGGTGGAGCGGGCCAAAGCCTGCGGGAGTGTGCTTGACACGGGGGCGGGGGGTGGCTTTGTCTCGCCCGGCCTTTGCGGGCCAACGTAGCTCAGTCGGCAGAGCAGCGCACTCGTAATGCGCAGGTCGTCGGTTCGACTCCGACCGTTGGCTCCACTTCCTTTCTTCATCGCTTGCGTGCAGGGACGCGGTGTTTTTCCGCTGGCCTTTGGCCGTTGGTGGGCCTAGGAAATGGCCCGGGGGCACGGTTGCGGGGGCAAGCCGGTGCCGTGGATTCCGGGGGCCCGGGCAGGCCAGGGAGTATCGAGACATGCATCGACTGCGGCAGTACGGCGCCGTCCTGGCGCTGGTTTTGGGAACGTTTGCGCCACTGGCGCAGGCGGACGAGGCCGCGTGGTTTGGGCACGTGGAACGCGGGCGCGAACTGCTGGAGGCGGGCGACACGGCGGAGGCGCGGCGCAGCTTCGAGGCGGCCGAACGCGAGGCCGCGGCGCTGTTCGCGGTGACCGATCCGCGTGCCGTCGAGACGTTGCGCCTGCTGGCCGAGGCGAACCGCCGCATGGACCGCATCGTCGTGGCCGAGGATTTCCACAAGCAGATCCTGGGCGTGCTGGCGCTGGAGATGGGCGAGTCCAACCCCGCGACCATCTCGCAGCATGTCGAGATGGGGCGGTTCTACTCGCGGGTGTCGAACTTCCCGAAGGCGGGCGAGCACTACGCCAAGGCGTTCGCGGCGCACCGTGCGGAGCCGGCGGCGTTCGACGACGCGGCGGCGGTGGCCTACGAGTACGCGATCGTGCTGTACCGGCTCCGCGAGTTCGCGCGGGCCGAGGAGGTGCTGGCGGCCGCGCTGCCGGCGGCCGAGGAGCGGCACGGGCGCGAGGCGCTGGCCGTGGCGGTGCTGCTGCGCGCGCGCGGCGAGGTGCAGGTGGCCTTGCAGAAGGACGACGTGGCCGAGCCGTATCTGCGTCGCAGCCGCGACATCTATCGCCAGCTCGATGTGATGGAGGACCCGGCGGTCGAGGCGCTGGATCGTCGATTGGGCGAGATCGCCACGCGCAAGCAGGCCGCGGCGACGCGCGCCGAGGCGATCGCCGTTGCCCAGCAGGAACGCGAGAGCCGCACGGCGCCGGCGCTGGCGACGCCGGCGGCCGACTGGACGGTGTTCGCCTCCGAAGAGGGATGGAAGACGCTGCGCACCTTCCACGGCACGACACCCGTGGCGACCGAGCCGCTGCGCGTCGAGGCGACCCGCTGGCGTCTGGTCTGGAACGCCCATCCGACGGGCGACCCACGGTTCTCCAGCCTGGGCATCTCGATCTTCCGCGACTCCGACATGTTCCCCGTCGAGCACCTGGACATCGAGGGCGCGGCGCGCGACTCGGCTGAGTTCCGCGGACCGGGGCTCTTTCACTTCCGCATCAACACGGCGAACACGACGTTTCAGGTGGCGGTGCAGGAGAGCACGCGCGCGCCCGAGCCAACCGCCACGCCGGCAGTCGCCGAGGCGACACCCGGCGCGCCGGGGATCGATCAGAAGGCGCTCGAGGATCTGTTGAACTCCTACGCGATCCGCTACCGCACGGCATCGAGCGACTTGCAGAAGTCGGCGCTGCGGGCGCGACGCGCGCGGGACCTGACTGAGTTGATCGCCGAAGCGCCGGTGGTGAACGGCTGGGTCGGCACCGTGCGGGCGCGCACGGCGGCGGCCGACGGGCAGACGCACTTCTCGGTGCAGCTCGACGGCGCGCGGCGCGTGGTGTTCTCGACGCATCGCGAGGCGGCCATGGACGAGTCGGCGCGAACGCTGGTGCCGGCGGGCACGCCGCTGGCCGCAGCGCTGGCGGGCCTGCGCGAGGGCGACCGGGTGCGGTTCTCCGGCGTGCTGGTGCCGTCGCCGCTGGGCGCCGACGGCGTCGAGGTGCTGTCCGCCAGCGATGCGGACGCGATGACCGCGCCCGAGTTCCTCATGCGTTTCCGGGTGGTCCAGCGAATGCCGTGACCGGCGGCGGCGCCCGGCGCGAACGCACGGCGGCGTCCCAGGCGTAGAGCGCCAGGCCGCTCCAGATGCAGGCGAAGCCGACCAGTTGCACGGACGAGAAGGGCTCGCGGAAGGCAAACACCGCGAGCAGGAACTGCAACGTCGGCGCGAGGAATTGCAGGAAGCCGATCGTCGCGTAGCGCAGTCGCCGCGCCGAGTTGATGAACCAGATCAGCGGCAGGACGGAGATGATTCCGCCGGCCGGCAGCAGGATGTTGTCCGCAAGCGAGCCGGCGAGAAACGCTCCCTTCGAGCCCATCCCCAGCCAGACCAGATAACCCACGGCGAAGGGCGACAGGATCGCCGTCTCGGCGGCAAGGCCCTGCACGGGGCCCAGGGTCATCGTCTTGCGCACGAGGCCGTAGAGCCCGAAGCTCGTCGCCAGCACCAGCGCGACCCACGGCACCGACCCGATTCGGATCGCGAGGAAGGTGACACCGATCATCGCGAACACGACGGCCAGACGCTGGCGGCCGTTGAGGCGCTCGTGCAGGAACAGCCGCCCGAGCAGGATGTTCACCAGCGGGTTGATGAAGTAGCCCAGGCTCGCCTCGAGAAGTCGCTCGGTGGCGACCGCGTAGATGAAGACCAGCCAGTTGACGGTGATGAGCAGCGTGGTGGCGGACAGGGCGGCCAGAGTGCGGCGGTCGTCGAGGTCGCGCCAGGTGCGACGCAGCCGGCCCTGCCAGGCAAGAATCGCCAGGAGCAGCAGCACGGACCACCAGACGCGATGGGCGAGGATCTCGACGGGCCCGACGTGCAGCAGCGCCTTGAAGTACAGGGCGATGAATCCCCACCAGCCATAGGCGGCCAGACCATAGAACACGCCGATGCGGCGCTCGCGCATCTGCTCGGCTGTCTGGGTCTGGTCCAAGGGAGGGAATCCGAGGGGGTCAAAGGCTCCTCAGGAGCGTGCGACCGGGAGGGCGGGGCAATGGGCTTCCCGGGGGGCGAACCGGTTGGGCGCAAGGGGCCCTGCCAACCCGGCACCCGCCTTTGCGGTCGGCTGGGTGGGGGCGATGCCGAAAACAGGGCAGGGGACCGTTGTCGCCCTTGCCATCCCGAAGGAAGCGTGAATGGTGTTGGGTTGGGATGGACAGCGATGAAGTGGAGTGAGTTGCGTCATCGCTCTCTGGGCACGGAACACGCTCTCACAGACTTCGCAGACGGGGCCTTGCCGGTCGGCGGGCAGCCGTGGAACGTTGAGGATTCGAGGGATGTGCCATGACTTCGGCCGGTTTACCATTTCGGTTTCTGGGGTCGGAGCCAACGGGGAAAGTCTCTGAAGTGGACCAGATGCTGGAAGCCTTGGCGGCTGCGGCCGCCACGTCGTGCGAGCAGAAGGCCCCGCCGCAATTGCTGCTCGGGTTGGCCGCGCGCCTGGACCGTTCCCTGGGCATTGCGGGGCTGACGCTTGCCTATGCCGGCAGCCCGGATTCCTGGGTGCTGCATGTTGTGCTGCCCGGTGTCACCAGCCCGACGCCGCGGCTGCTGCGCACGAGCGGGCGCTGGGGCGTACTGGAGGCCATGCGCTCCACTTCACACACGTTGCAGGAGCGCACCCTGCCGGGCGATGTTCCGGAGATCGACCAGTGCCCTGCGGAAGTGACCGCGCTGCTCCAGCCGCCAACGGCCAGCATCCAGTTCGGTCTGCACTGCTCGAGGTCCCAGCGGTGGGTGCTGGGCTTCTGGATGCCGCAGCCGCCGGCGGTGGGATCGCGGGAAGAGTCGATTCTGGCGGCGCTGGCGATCTTCTTCCAGCGCGAGCTCTGCCTGTGCGAGGACCGGGCAAAGCAGAACGAAGTCGAGCTGGCGCGCTTCCGCCTGCTGCACGAGGCGAGCTGGACCGTTGCGGCCTCAGTGGATCAGCTTGAAATTGCGCGCACCATGCAGGCGATCGTGCAGCGGCGCCTGCCGATCGAAGCGTTTGCGGTGACATTGGCCGGCGGGGCGACTCAGTCGGCTCGCACGATCCTGACGAGCGGCGACCCGACGGACCTTCGCGCGTGCGCGGCACGCGACAAGTTGCTCGGACTGCTGGCCAAGGGGATCACGCCGACACCCGACACGGTGCACGAGCCGGGCAAGGGTTGGCTGCTGGGCGATGGATGGCGCGCCTCGCGCGCGGCGCTGTATCTGCCGCTCGTGTCGGCCAAGCGCCTGGTGGGCATCGTCGCGCTGCACACCGACGGCGACTCGGTGACTTTCGAGGGCGAGCAGCCGTTCCTCGAGAGCCTCGCAAACATCGCGGGCTCGGCGATGGAGAAGGCACGCGGCTACCAGGAACTCTACGAAGCGCGGGCCGTTTGGGAGAACACGCTGGATGCCGTGTCGGACCTCGTGGTGCTGACCGATGCGCAGGGCCGGGTGCGCTGGATCAACCAGGCGGCGTCGGTGCATCTGTTCCGCGGGGCTTCGGGATGGTTCGAGCAGCCCATCGCGAGCATCGCGTTGCTGCGTCCGCTGGCGCCGCTTTACGAGGGTGGACGATTCAGCGACCCGACCGCCGGCGAAATCGCCGCGGATCTGCCGGATCCGACGGACCGCAAGCGACGCTACCGCGTGCGCACGCGCGTGATGCACGGCATCGGCGCCGCGGGGCCGCAGGTGGTGCATGTGCTGAGCCCGCAGAATTTCGCCTTGTCGCAAGTGCCCGCGCCGGTCGCGCGGCCGGTCGAGCCTCCCCGCGTCGAGGAGGACCGCATCACCACGCCGACCCTCGAACCCGATCCGGACACCTCGACTTGGACGGTGCTGGTTGTCGATGACGAGGCGTTGCTGGCCAACGCGTTGTCGCGCGGACTGGGCGTCCTGGGCCATCGCGTCAGCAGCTATCAATATGGCCGTGCGGTGCTCGAGGAGCGCGAGGCGCTGCTGCGTCGCGCCGATCTGGCCGTCGTGGACATGCGCCTGCCGGACATGGACGGCGTCGAAGTGATCCGCCGCCTGAACGCGCTCAATCCACGCATGCGCTTCGTGCTCACCTCCGGCACGCAGCTTTCCGACGACGTGCTCGGCGACATCAAGGCGCCCAGCGCGATCCTGCAGAAGCCCTTCCGCCTGGACGACTTCAACCGGGCCATCGAGCAGTTGATGCTGTGAACGGCCCGACGTCCGCTCACGACGGCGGGCGGAGCATGCCAGTGATAAGCCGGCCGCCGTCGGCATAGGTGACGGGGCGCCCTTTGGGCGAGTAGTAGCGATAGTCGGGGTCGATGCCGCAGAGCCACAGGACGGTGCGGAACAGGTCGGCGGTCGCGATGCGGCTGCCGACGACTTCGGTGCCGTCGGCGGAGGTTTCGCCGACGACGGTGCCGCCGCGGACGCCGGCGCCGGCGAGTGCGACGCTCCACGCGCGGGCGAAGTGGTCGCGCCCCTCGCGCGCGTTGACGCGTGGCGTGCGCCCGAATTCGCCCATCCAAATCACCAACGTCGAATCGAGCAGGTCGCGCTCGCCGAGATCGCGCAGGAGCGCGGCATAGGCCGGATCGAGTTCGCCGCACAGGCGCTGCACGCGCCCCGTGTTGTCGTCGTGCGTGTCCCATCCGTTGAGCGTGACCTCGACGAAGCGGGCGCCGCGCTCGACCAGTCGGCGCGCCATCAGGCACCCGCGGCCGAAGCGCGTGTTGCCGTACGCCTCGCGGACGGCCTGCGGTTCGTCGGTGAGGTCGAAGGCGACGGTCTGGTCCGAGCGCATGAAGCGCACGGCGTTCTCGATGATGAGCCCGTGCGCGGCGGCCTCGGGACATTCGCCGCCGAGGCGCTCGGTGAAGCGCGCTTCCTGCTCGCGCAGCAGGCGCAGGCGGCGGTCGATGCGTTCGTCGGTCAGCCCGCGCGGCGCCTGCAAGTTGGGCACCGCGTTGCGGTCGCGCGCCTCGACGACGAGCGGATCGAGTTCGAGGCCAAGGAGACCGGCGCGCTGGCCGGGAGCGTTGATTGCGATGTTCTGCGGCAGATCGCTGTCCAGGTCGCCCTGCTCGAACGTCACGATCGAGCCGAGCCCCGGATAGGCCACGGTCGGGTTGGGCGTGAATCCGGTGTGCATCAGCTCGCGGGCGCGGGCGTGATTGCCCTCGCCGGTGCTCATGCAGCGCACGACCGCCACGCGGTCGAGCACGGAAGCCGTCTGGGGCAGGAATTCCGAAATCGTGACGCCGCGCGCGGCGGAGCGGATGGCTTTCACGCCGGCGCCGTTGGCGTGCGCGGGCTTGGGATCGAAGGTCTCGAGCTGCGACGGGCCGCCGTTCATCCACAGCAGGATGACGGCCTTGGCGGGCGGGTCGCTCGGCACGGGCCACTCCCCCGCCGCGGCCGCCTGCACGGCGGAGAGCCCCGTCAGGCGCCCGTCGCCGACGAGCTGCACGAGTGGCCCGCCGACGGTCAGGCCAAGGACGCTGCCAAGCGCCCGGCGCAAGAAGGTGCGGCGATTCCACTCGGCGGCCGCATGGGCCGAGGGGGATTGCGAGCAATCGGGGCAGGACGAGGGGGCCATGGCGACAACTCTCTTTAGCGGTTCATCAGGAACTCGGTGGAATTGAGCAATGCCCACAAGGCGTCTTCCATCAGGGCCTGCCAGTCGCGGCGCGAGGTGGCGGCGCGCAGTTCGCCGGCCAGGGCAACGCGCTCGGCAGTCGTCGGGCGACGCGACAGGGCGGCGAGATAGAGATACT
Source organism: Candidatus Sumerlaeia bacterium (assembly GCA_019634695.1). Taxonomy (GTDB): domain Bacteria; phylum Sumerlaeota; class Sumerlaeia; order SLMS01; family JAHLLQ01; genus JAHCAW01. The sequence continues at coordinate 79,278 of JAHCAW010000005.1, read as the reverse complement.
CGACCTGTTCGGCGGGCTCGTCGGAGGCCTCGCGAATGCGCTGGAGGATGCCGGTGCCCGTGCGCCCCTGGATCGAGCCGAAGAGCGCGTCGTCGTTCATCAGGTAGAGCGCGCGGGGAATCGAGGGCTCGAAGGTGCTGGTCCACTCCATCTCGTCGTTGCCGAAGACGTGGACGAACTGGGCGGCCTGGCGGAGACGAAGGCGGTCGAGCCGGTCGCGATCCTCGCCGCCGAGCGCTCCGCCGGACTGCATGCGCGTCACGGCGACGACGGAGGCGAGGAGTTGATCGGGCGTGAGCGGCCGGAGCGCGGCATGGGCGAAGAGTTCGGGCGCGTCGGCGCTGGTGGCGGTGGGTCGGCTCGCGCGCTGGTAGGCCCTGGTGGCGAGCAGCTTGGCCTCGAGGGCCTTGATGTCCATGCCGCTGGCGAGGAAGTCGGCGGTCAGGGCGGCGAGCAGCTCGGGGTGGATGGGCAGGACGCCCTCGTCCCAGGCATCGACCGGTTCGACAAAGCCGCGGCCGAAGAGGCGGGCCCAAAGGCGGTTGACGAAATTGGCGGCGAAACGCTCGCGGTCGCGCTCGACGATCATGTCGGCGAGTTGCTCGCGGCGCGTGTCGCGAATCCGCGTGACGGGATCGCGGTTCTCGATCATCTCGGCGATCATGACCGGATCGCCGGCTTCGACGGCCTGCTGGGCCTGGCGGCGCATATCGGCCATGCTGCGGAAGGCGGCGCGCTGGGTGGCCTCGTCGACGGGCTTGCCGTCCTGATCGACCACGCGGCGCCGTGCGGCGGTGCCGTCGAGGTAGCGCGGCTCGACGGTCGTGCGGGGTTGAAGGTCGGGAATGGGCAGGCGCCATTGGACGCCGCCGTCGATCACTTCCTCGGCGCGCAGGCGTCCGCTCATTTCGTCGCGAACGGGCACGACGCGCGTGTTGCCGAAGAAGGCGGCGAACTCCCAGAACTTGCGCTGGGTCAGCGCGGGGTTGGTCTTGTGATCGTGGCACTGGGCGCACTGAATCTGGGATCCGAGGAAGGCGCGGCTCATCGTGCCGGCCATGTTCTCGGGAGCCATGCGCCAGCGGGCGAGCGGCAGCGTCTCGGGGTCCTGGTCGGTGCGGCCGCGCGCGGAGACGGTCTCGCGCATGAACTCGTCCCACGGCACGTTGTCGTTGAAGCGCCCGGTGGCCCATGCGCGCCAGCGGCTCTTGATCGCGTACTGGGCCTCGGGTGCGGAGGGCTGCTCGAGCGTGCCGATCAACACCTTGTCCCAGTAGGCGGCCCAGTGGGCGCCGCGCTCGGGGGAGTCGAGCAGGCGGGCGGTCCAGTCGGCGCGCTTGTGCGGCGAGGGATCGGTGAGGAATTCGATGGTCTCCTCGACGGACGGGACAATGCCGCGCACGTCCAGCGACAGGCGCCGGAGAAAGCCGGCATCATCGACGACAGGGGCGGGCTCGACGCCGGCGGCGCGCTGCGCGCGTTCGAGGAAGGCGTCGATGGCGGCGCTGTCGAGCGCCCCGGCCGTGGCCGTCGCGGCCAGCAGAATCCCGGCAAGCACCAGACGCACGAGACCGGGTGGGAGTGTCAGTCGCATTGCGGGCCGTCCGGAGGGAAATCGCCAAGGCTCAGCCGATGGAAACCAAACCCATGCCGACACGGCGTTCAAGTCCAGAAGCACGCAAGTGCTGCGAATTCAGTCGCCAGGTGCGGCGGACCCGCGGATTCGCGTTCCAATTGGTACGGCGACCGCTCGATGCGAACGGGCGACCGGGAGCGTCGTGCTCGCTTCAATGGTGACGCCCGGCCGTTTGGGGTTGACCAGGCACCTTCCCTCCCCTCCCTTCGACGCTTAGCGGGTCGGCAGTCAACCTGCCGCCGCACAATCCACCCCGACGATGCTCCCCATGTGGCGAGTTCTTTGCCTGTACGCCGTGGCGGTCACGTACTCCGCGATTCGATACGTGGTCTTCGCGCCGAAGAATCTGGAGCATCTGCCCGTCTTTGTCGTGAACAAAGGGGTGTCGATGGCCGCCGCGTTCTGCTTCGCGCTGGCGTTCTGGGTCCAGTGGCGCGGCAGGCGGTCCGGCGCCGACGCGCAGCCCGCCGCCCGGTTGTGGTTTCGGGCCGGTCTCGTGGGAGTCTTCCTGCATGTGCCGATGTCGCTGGCGATCCTGACGGGCAACTACTTCCCGGAGTTCTTCCACGAGTCCGGTCGGATGAGCTTTCGCGGCGAGGCCGTCTTCCTGTTCGGAGCCCTCACCGTGGGGGGCATGTATCTGCTGACGCGGCAGGACTGGTCGCCCGGGCAGCGGTGGGGGCTTTCGCTGGCGACGATGGCGGTGCTGTTCACGCACACGCTCTTCATGGGCCTGTCGCGGGGGCTGAACATCAACGCCAGCCACGCGTACCTGCCACCGATGTGGCTGCTGAGCCTGATCGGCATCGGCCTGGGGCTGGCATTCGTGGTCACGGACCGACCGAAGGCGGCCGCGGCACCTCAGTGACACGATACCGGAAGGCCACGAAAGCCGCTCACCCGTCGGGGTTGTCGAGGAGTTCGGCCAGCCGCGCGGCGAGGGGTTCGGGCAGCCGGGCGGCGAAGGAGCGATCGAGGAGGCCGACGTCGATGAGGTCGCGCAGGTGTACGCGGTCCTTGTCGCGCCAGCCGTTGAGCTTCATCCGGACAAGTGCCTCGAGTTCCAGGAATCGAATGCCCGGCGGGAGGGCGCGGAAGGCGCTGACGGGCGGGGCGACGTCGGAATGGTCGGGACGGACATGCTCGGCGGCGAAGACGACGTGCAGGGCCTCGCGGGGGCTGGCCTCGGGGCCATCGAGAAACATGTCGAGCCCGGCCGAATGGCGGTGCCGGAAGCCTGCCCCGGCGAGCGCCTGGCTGGCGCGTTCGAAATCCGTGCGGGCCAGCAGGATGTCCACGTCGCGGGTATTGCGCACCGCGGTCTCGTCGACCGTCGCCACCCATGCCGCCACGGCATTCCCACCGGCCACCGCATAGGGGACGCTGGCGGCCTCGAGCGCCCGTGCGGCTCGCATCATGCGCTCGCGCACCTTGTCCACAGCCCGCACCATCCGATCCAGGATGTTCACCTCGCCGGCCATCGCCCGGGGCATCCTTGCTGGAGTAACCTGCCTCCATCCGACCGACACGATAGGCGAGCCGACCCGCCTGTCCAAGCCAAAACGTCCGGCGGCGGCATCCGGCTTGCTCGCCCGCGGGGGGATGGGCCGGTAACTGGGGTTTACAGCCACCCCACCCCGGCCCCAGACTCTCCCCATTCGGCGCCCCGGGCGCCCGCCCCACGGCCCCCAACCTCACGGACAAGAGACCCGATGCCCCCGGTCGTCGACAAAATCAAGAGCCTGACCCAGCGCCTGACTCGCCGCGAGCAGCCCCTGCCCTTCCCCGACACGCTCAACATCGAGTCCTCGTATCACTGCAACCTCAAGTGCGTCATGTGCCCGCGCCACTTCGACGAGGCGCTCCAGGGGATGTTCGACATCGAGCTGTTCAAGCGCCGCGTCGTCCCCGTCATCCCCCGGTTCAAGTACGTGCACCTGACCGGCTGGGGCGAGCCGCTGATGAACAAGCACCTGGTCGAGATGCTGACGCTGTGCAAGCAGGCCGGCGCGTGGACCTGCTTCACGAGCAACGGGCTGCTGCTCAAGGAGCCGCTCTCGCGCCGCGTGCTCGAAACCGGTCTCGAGCTGATCAGCATCTCGTGCGACGCGGCCGAGCCGCACACCTACGAGATGGTCCGCGGCAAGGGCACCTTCGACGTCCTGCAGGAGCGCATGCGCCACATGGTGGCCCTGCGCCGCGAAATGGAGGTCGCCACGCGCCTGCACTGGGTCTTCGTGATGATGAAGAGCAACCTGCACGAGATGGCCGCCGCCGCCCGCAAGGCCGCCGAGAACGGGTTCGACCGCTTCGAGGCCAAGCACATGGAGACGGGCATCGACCGCAAGGACCTGGCGAACGGGCTGTGGAACAACCGCGTCGGCGGCACGGTGGCGCCCGAGTGGGAGGAGAAGCTCGCCGCGGCGCTCGAGGAGCTCCAGGAGGTCGGCCGCCAGACCGGCATCGAGATCTTCATCCACCCGCGCCAGTACGCGCGCGACGGCCAATGCCTGGCCCGCCCCGCGCACAATGTCTTCATCGACTACCGCGGCAACGTCTCGTCGTGCTGCTACCTGAACAAGCTCGACGTGAAGCCCTACATCCTGCCCGAGCAGCGCCCGACCGACGACGGCGTCATGGGCAGCATCGCGCTGACGGAACTGGTCGAAATCCTCGACTCGGCGCGCTACGTCGAGTTCCGCCGCCAATGGCTCCGCGGCGAAGTCCCGCCGTCGTGCTTCCACTGCGTGAACCTGGACCGCATGGAAGCGGGGGCGTGAGGGAATGGCCACGGCCGTCGATGGGGCCGATCCGCTGGGGTCGGCTGGCTGGCGGGGATGTTTGGTCAGACGGGTCGGACGAGTCTGACCTGTCGGACACGTCTGATCGGTCCGGCGCATTTGCCGCGGGGCCAGATGCCCTCACGGGCATTCCGCCAGATCGAGAAATCGGTGGAAGATGCCCTGCGAGTCGGCAGGGGTGAGGACGTCGTACGGGGGGCAGAGATCGCCTGCTTCAATATCGGCGTCGGGCGGGCAGGCGGCCAGGGCGCACTCGAACGCCCATTGCGCGTCCAACGGCGTGACGGCGCCGTCGCGGTTGACGTCGCCGGTGGGCGGGGACGACTCGGCAAGAACGTAGTACCCCTTCGACCAGACAACGCCGCCGATGCGTTTGCGACGGGTGTCGACGAAACCGTGTTCGGATTGCGTCCACGGGCCGTCGGGCGATTCGGAGTAGAAGAGCCGCAGGCGCGTCGGGGCGAGGCCGGCGACTTCCGAATCGAGATACTTGACCGTAATGTAGGCGCCGTCCCAGCCGGGTCGGTCCCAATCGCCAATCCACTGAACGTCGGCGGCGGGGCCGGGGAGATTGGTCAGTCCGTCGGCCGTGCGGTTGACGGTGACAGTCACGAGACTGGCGCCGCCGCTGCCGTCGTCGCCCGACCCGAACGTGATCCAGAGCCTCGAGTGCGGGATCGTGTGACTGCCGTTGCCGAGCATCCCAACGCCCGCTGTCGGCGGATTGCCCGGCGCAACGTAGCGCCGCAACGTCAAACTCGTCGGCCCGTCGAAGCCGTAGACGAGGTTGATTTCGCCTTCGTAGTCGTAGGCCCGATCCGAAGTCAGGACTGCGTCAAACAGTCCATCTCCATTAAAATCAAATCCGGAAGCGATCCCACCTCCAAATCTGTCCCCGATGTTGATCCCATCCAAGCGAATGCCGTGGCGGTCGTCAAAGTCTGCCAAGTCAAAAGGACAACCATGCAACTCCAGATTGTATCGAAAGAGATAAGCGGAACCATGGCCATAGCCCCAAGTATCAGCCGGTTGGCCTGCCCCGGATGCGCCAATTATCCACCTCGGCAGGCCATCATGGTCGTAACCCCAAACTCCGGTGCTGCCCAAGCAGTCACTCCGGTCCGCCCCCCAGAACTGGCAAATGGCGGCATCATTCGCTCCGGAAACCGCAGGGAATACACCTTCAGGCATCGAATCAAGACCAAAGAGAACCGCTCGCCCACGAGAAGTAATTCCATCATTGCCAAACCAGAGCGCTCCAGCTAAAAAGTTGTTTCGTCCGTTTGCGAATATGTCACCGACAGGTACAGCACTTGCAAGCCTCTCACCCGGAAAGTCCCCATCCAGTCGAAACCCATTCTTGCCATCGAGCGCGGCGAGATCGAGTTCGTCGCCGAAGCCCCCGGGCCGGCCGTAGATCACGTAGACCGCCCCCGCCCCGTCGCCGCCCGTCGTGCTAGCATCAGGAAACCCGAGTGCGAAGTCGTCCACACCATCGCCATTCACATCTCCCAAGCCAGCGATGGCTGGTTGCGAAAAGGCAAGCGCGTTCACAACCACCGTGCGCTGGGTACCCAAAGAAAGGTCGGGTAAGTATGTCTCCGTTGGCCACGACTCAGGGGAACCGTATACAATTGATCCATATTTATTTCCAAATTCACTAGATTCAGGAATATAGATATCATCGAATCCGTCTCCATTGACATCACCGATTCCACCGCAGGCAATTCCGGCCGAGGTAGAGCTATCACCCCAGTGAAATCGCACGACGTTGTGGCCATCGAGCGAATCGAGGCTGAAGGGCGACGCGAAATCGGGGTGGCCAAAGAACAGATAGACCGCCATGTCCGTCGCGAATTGGGAACTCCCACCCGCCCGCGCGAGAAAGTCCGCGTATCCGTCGCCGTTGACATCGCCCGCGCCTGCCAGGCTCGTGCCAATGCTGGACAAGCGGGTCCGACCGCCGATTTGAATTGCTTGGCCCGGTCCCAAATCACCAAGCGACATCACACCCTGCGGCCAATCTCCGGCGCGCCCCAGCACCACGTATACTCTTCCGACTCGCTCCGGTGTGCTGCCCCATGGATAGACGGGAATCCAAACAGTATAGCTCATCGAGACAGCAAAATCCTCGAAGCCGTCCCCATTGATGTCGCCGATTCCAACAAGCGGGTGTCCGAGGCTCTGAGGGCCCCATCCATCAGATGTCATGCCGCGCACGTTCAGCCGCACCCCGTTCGCGCCATCCAACCCGTCCACCCGGAACGGATGCGTCAACTGCGCCGGTGCGAGCCCGCCCAAGGCGAGCGCCAGCAGCGCGGCCACGGCAGGCACCGGCGCCCTGTTGGCGAATTTCGGAATGGACATGTTCGCTCCCCTCGGTCCCGTGTTCCCCGCACGTTACGGGATCATCATAGGACACCATCGCCCGGCCGGCAACCCAAGTTGAGGGCGGAGGGAGAAGGGCAGAGAATCGGACGAATCCGACGGAGCGGACGAATCGGTCCTGTCGGAGGGAGCCGTCGGGGGTCGGTGGGGCGGCGGGCAGGCTGGGTCGGACAGGTCTGACCGGTCGGACATGTCCGACACGTTTGGCCGGCCTGGCGCTGGGGCGGGGCGATGCGGGAAAGATTCTCTTTGCCGTTCCTGCCGGAACCCGGGACGGTGGCGTCATGGCAGGAGCGGCGGCAGGGAGGAAGTCCGCCCGAGGGTAGCCCCCTGCGCCATGACCGACCCCTCCCCCACACCCGCACCGCATGAGCTGGTCGAGACGACCGTCGAGTTGTCCGACGCCCCGCTGTGGAATGCCGACATCGCCCCGACGCGGCTGGACCAGCGGACATGGAACCGCTGGAACATCGCGGCGTTGTGGATCGGCATGGCGGTCTGCATTCCGACGTACATGCTGGCCAGCGGGCTGGTGGCCAAGGGGATGAGTTGGTGGCAGGCGCTGCTGGTCGTGTTGCTGGGCAATGCGATCGTGCTCGTGCCGATGGTGTTGAACGCGCACGCGGGCACGCGGTACGGGATTCCGTTTCCGGTGCTGGCGCGCAGTTCGTTCGGGCTGATCGGCTCGAACGTGCCGGCGCTGATGCGCGCGATGGTGGCGTGCGGGTGGTTCGGCATCCAGACGTGGATCGGCGGGTCGGCGGTGTACACGCTGCATGCGATCGCCACGCCGGGGCTGGTGCAGTGGCTGGACGGGTTCGGTTCGTTTCTCGGAATGCCGCTGGGTGCGGGGACGTTCATCGGCCTGACGGGCGGCCAGCTCGTGGCGTTCCTGGTGTTCTGGCTGGTGAACATGGTGTTCGTCTGGATCGGGACGGAGTCGATCCGTTGGCTGGAGGCGCTGGCGGCGCCGTTCCTGCTGGCGATCGGGCTGGTGTTGCTGGTGTGGGCGTGGGGGCGCGCGGGGGGGCTCGGGCCGATGCTCTCGCAGCCGTCGTCGTTCGAGACCTTCGGCGAGTTCTTCCGCTTCTTCGTGCCGGCGCTGACCGGCATGGTGGGCTTCTGGGCGACGTTGTCGCTCAACATCTCGGACTTCACGCGCTACGCCACGAGCCAGAAGGACCAGATGATCGGGCAGGCAATCGGCCTGCCGCCGACGATGGCGCTGTTCGCCTTCATCGGCGTGGCGGTGACGTCGGCGACGGTGGTGATCTTCGGCGAGGCGATCGACGATCCGATCGCGCTGCTGGCGCGGTTCGACTCGCGGGTGGTGGTGCTGCTGTCGCTGTTCGCGCTGACGCTGGCGACGATTTCGACGAACATCGCGGCGAACATCGTGTCGCCGGCCAACGACTTCTCGAACGTGGCGCCGCGGCTGGTGAGCTTCCGCATCGGGGGAACCATCGCGGGCGTGATCGGCATCCTGATCATGCCATGGAAGCTGATCGCGAACCCGGACATCTATATCTTCACGTGGCTGATCGGCTACTCGGCGCTGCTGGGCCCGATCGCGGGGGTGATGATTTGCGACTACTGGCTGGTGCGGCGCCAGCGGCTGGACGTTGCGGCGTTGTATCGTCCGGGCGGGGAGTACCCGTTGGTGAACTGGGCGGCGCTGGGAGCGCTTGTGGCGGGGATCGCGCTGAACGCGCCGGGCTTCGCGATGGAGGCGACGAACGGGCGGCTGGTGGTGCCGGGCTTCTTCCAGCAGGTGTACAGCTACGCGTGGTTCAGCGGATTCGCGGTGGCGTTCGGGGTCTACTGGGGGCTGATGCGGCTGCGGCGGGGCGGGGCGTGAGAAGCCGGAGCCTTGACATCAGAAGTGTTGCCCCCTGGCGGGCGCCCGGGTGATCCTGCCATCGGGTTCGTCGGCGCGTTAGTTTTTCGTTGCCGCGCGGGCAGGTCGTTCTTAGTTGGTTGTCTTTCCTCTATGATGGGGAAGAGTTTTTCGCAGGCGAATCCGCCGTCTCCCGGCGGCAAGACATCCCAAGGGGCAGAGCGAATCCGATGGCGAGAATCGTGCGCAGCGCCGTGATCCAGACGAAGTTCGACGGGTCGGGCAACGACTCGGTCGCGCAGGTGAAGAAGGAGATGACCGACAAGGTCGTCGCCCAGATCGAGGAGGCGGCCGCCCAGGGCGTCCAGGTTGCCTGTCCCCAGGAACTGTTCGTCGGCCCCTATTTCTGCGCGGAGCAGAACATCAAGTGGTACGACCTCGTGGAGCGCATCCCCGACGGGCCGACCACGCGCCTGATGCAGCAGTTGGCCAAGAAGCACCAGATGGCGCTTGTCGTGCCGATCTACGAGGAGGAGAACACGGGGGTCTACTACAACACGGCCGCCGTGATCGATGCCGACGGCACGTTTCTCGGCAAGTTCCGCAAGATTCACATCCCGCACTGCAACCCGGGCTTCTGGGAGAAGTTCTACTTCCGGCCGGGCAACATGGGCTATCCGGTCTTCCAGACGCGGTACGCGCGCGTGGGTGTCTACATTTGCTACGACCGGCACTTCCCGGAGGGCTGGCGTGCGCTGGGCCTTGGCGGCGCGGAGATCGTCTTCAATCCGTCGGCCACCGTGGCGGGGCTGAGCGAGTACCTGTGGAAGCTGGAGCAGCCGGCGGCCGCGTGCGCGAACGCCTACTTCGTGGGCGCAATCAATCGCCCGGGCACCGAAGGCCCCTGGAACATCGGCGAGTTCTACGGCCAGTCCTACTTCTGCGATCCGCGCGGCAAGATCATCGCCGAAGCGCCGCGCGACAAGAGCGCCGTCGTCGTGGCCGACCTCGACCTCGACACGATCCGCGACGTGCGCAACGTCTGGCAGTTCTATCGCGACCGCCGCCCGGACACCTACGACTCGCTCGTCGCACCCTGATACCCGTCGCTCGACAGACCCGAAAGGGGGTCCGCCTCATGACCACCGACACGCAAGCCCCACCCCAACTGCCGCCGTGCGCGCACAAGCCGAAGCCCTACACGGGCCCGAGCCGCGAGCAGGTACTGGCCGACCGCAAGCGCTTCTGTTCGCCGGCACTGCTGACCTATTACGCCGACCCCCTGATGATCGTCGAAGGGCACATGCAGTACCTGTTCGACGAGACGGGCCGGCGGTATCTGGACTGTTTCGCCGGCATCGTGACGGTGTCGGCCGGGCACTGCCACCCGCGCATCCTGGAGCGCGCCAGCGAACAGCTCCGCACGTTGCAGCACACGACGACGATCTACCTGCACCCGGCAATCACCGAGTTCGCCAAGAAGCTGGCCACGAAGTTCCCGCCCGGGCTCGACGTGACGTACTTCGTCAACTCGGGCTCGGACGCCAACGACCTGGCGATCACGATGGCGCGCCTGTTCACGGGCAACCACGACGTCATCGCGCTGCGGAATGGCTATCACGGGGGCTCGCCGTCGGCGATGGGCCTGACGTCGCACCACACGTGGAAGTTCCCGACGCACGTGTCGGCGGGCATCCACCATGCGATGAACCCGGATCCGTATCGCTCGCCGTTCAGCGGCACGCCGGAGGAGATCGCGACCAAGGCGGCGGCGGACATCGAGGAAGTGATCAAGTTCTCCACGCCGGGGCGAATCGCCGCCTACATCGCCGAGCCGATCCAGGGCGTGGGCGGGACGACGATGCCGCACGCGTCCTACTTCGCGAAGGCGTACGAGGTGGCGCGGCGCTACGGCGGGCTGTGCATCGCGGACGAGGTGCAGACGGGCTTCGGCCGCACGGGCGACCACTACTGGGGCTTCCAGAACTTCGGCGTCGTGCCCGACATCGTGACGATGGCCAAGGGCATCGGCAACGGGGCGCCGCTGGCAGCGGTGACGACGCGGGCCGAGATCGCGCAGAAGCTGGCCCAGCGCATACACTTCAACACCTTCGGCGGCAATCCGGTCTCGATGGCGCAGGGCCTTGCAGTGCTGGAAGCGATCGACGAGGACGGCCTCCAGGAGAACAGCAAGCGCGTGGGCAACCGCATCCTGGCGGGCCTGCGCAAGATGCAGGAGCGGCACCGACTGATCGGCGACGTGCGCGGCAAGGGCCTGATGCTGGGCATCGAACTGGTGCGCGACCGCGGAACGAAGGAACCGGCGAACAAGGAGACGGCCGAACTGGTGGAGCGCGCGCGTGCGTTGGGCGTGCTGCTCGGCAAGGGCGGCCTGTACGGCAACGTGATTCGGCTGAAGCCGCCGATGTGCATGACGGAGGCGGATGCGGACTTCCTGCTGGACGTGCTGGATCGATCCCTGACTGCCATGGAGGCGTGAGATGAGACTGGACAAGATCATCAAGGGCGGGACGGTGGTGACGGCCGAGGGCCAGGTGAAGGCGGACGTGGGCATTTCGGGCGAGAAGATCGCGGCGATCGGCGCGTCGCTGCCGACGGGCGACGCGAAGGTGATCGACGCGCGCGGGCACTATGTGCTGCCCGGCGTGCTGGACGTGCACGTGCACCTGGAGCTGCCGTTTTGCGGGACGACGTCGTCGGACGACTATCGTTCCGGCGGGCGCGCGGGTGCGCGCGGCGGCGTGACGACGCTGATCGACTTCGCCATCCCGTACCGCAAGAAGAACGGCAAGGGATACGAGACGCTGTCCGAGGCGGCGGACAACTGGATGAAGCGCGCCGAGGGCAAGGCGCTGATCGACTACACGTTCCACATCTGCGTGACGAACTACGATCAGCACAAGGACGAGATCGAGGGCATGGTGCGGCGGGGCTTCCCGACGTTCAAGGAGTTCATGATCTACGAGTCCGAGGGCTGGCAGTCGGACGACCGGGCGATCTTCGGGACGCTGGAGCGCATGCGCGACCTGGACGCGATGCTGCTGATCCATGCGGAGTCGTCGCGGGTGCTCGACGAGCTGATCGCGCGGCACCATACGTCGAAGCTGATGAAGAAGTACGGGGCGCGGCTGCACGGAATGTCGCGGCCGAACTTCATCGAGGCGGAAGCCATCCAGCGCGCCACCGCATGGTGCGAGGCGACGGGCGGCCAGCTCTACATCGTGCACATGTCGACGGCCGAGGGCACGGAGATCGTGCGCGCGGCGCAGGACCGCGGCGTGCCCGTGATTGCCGAGACGTGCGCGCAGTACCTGGTGCTGGACGACTCAGTGTTCCGCGGCAAGGACGGGCACCTGTTCGCGTGCTGCCCGCAGCTCAAGAAGCCTGCGGACCAGGAGCGCCTGTGGCAGGGCCTGCAATCGGGCGAGGTCTCGGTGGTCTCGACGGACACGTGCTCGTTCACGCGCAAGCAGAAGGCGATGTGGAAGGGCGACTGGACGAAGATCCCGATGGGCATGCCGGGGCTGGAGACGCTGATGCCGGTGGTGTACACGCACGGCGTGCTGGGCGGGCGGCTGACGGTGGAGGACATGGTCGCCGTACTGTCGACGAATCCGGCCAAGATCATGGGCCTGTATCCGCGCAAGGGTGCGGTGCAGGTGGGCTCGGATGCCGACCTTGCGATCATCCACCCGAAGAAGGCGACCAAGGTGGACTGGAAGAAGATGGAGACGAACACGGATTGGTCGCCGTTCCAGGGCTGGCAACTGGCCGGCTTCGCACGCACGACCGTCTCGCGGGGCGAGGTGATCGTGGACGACTACAAGGTGGTGGGCAAGGCGGGGAGAGGACAGTGGCTGCCGCGCCGCACCGCGGGTCTGCGTCTGTAGGCCCGCACACTCCCTGACAGACAGGAAGGAGCACCAGCAATGCCCGACATCACCGTCCGCACCGGCAGTATGACGTTCGAGAATCCGTTCGTCATCGCTTCCGGGCCTCCGGGAACGAACCGGCAGATGATCGCCAAGGCCTTCAAGGAGGGCTGGGGCGGCGTCGTCGCCAAAACCGTCAGCCTCGAGTGCGACAAGGTCAACAACGTCGCCCCCCGCTACGCGAAGTTGAAGAGCCGCGAGAAGGGCGAGGTCATCGGCTTCCAGAACATCGAGCTGATTTCGGACCGCCCGATCGAAATCTGGGAGGAGGAGTTCCGCCAGCTCAAGGCGGAGTTCCCCGAGAAGATGCTGATCGCCTCGATCATGGAGGAATACGAGGAGTGGCGCTGGCGCGAGATCACGCAGCGCTGCGATGCGGCGGGCGTGGACGGCTTCGAGCTGAACCTGTCCTGCCCGCACGGCCTGCCCGAGCGCGGCATGGGCGGCGCCATGGGCCAGAACACCGAGATGGTCGAGAATGTCTGCCGCTGGGCGAGCAGCTCGACGAGCAAGCCGGTGTGGGCCAAGATGACACCGAACATCACGGACATCCGTGTGCCGGCGGCGGCGGCGATTCGCGGGGGCGCCTCGGGCATCTCGGCGATCAACACGATCCTGTCGGTGACGGGCGTGGACCTGAAGACGCTGCGGCCGTATCCGACGGTCGAGGGCTACAGCCTGCCGGGCGGCTACTCGTGCCAGGCGGTGCGGCCGATCGCGTTGCGGATGGTGTCGGAGCTGGGGCGGTCGCTGCCGCGCGAGGTGACGATCTCGGGCATGGGCGGCGTCGAGTGCTCGTCCGACGCGATTCAGTTCATCCTGCTCGGCTCGCACACGGTGCAGGTGTGCACGGCGGCGATGCTGCAGGGCTTCGGGATGGTGAAGGAGTTGATCGCCGGCCTCGAGAAGTTCATGGAGGAACATGGCTTCGCGACGCTCGACGATTTCCGTGGGCATTCGCTGCAGTACCTGACGACGCACAAGGACCTTGTGGAGCGTCAGGTGCAGGCCCGGCGCGAGCGCGCCGGCCAGTCGGCCCGCGACAACGAATGGGATGGCGACAAGATCACGCGGCAGAGCGAGGCGTTGACGTCGAACACCGACACGCCCGCGTCGGCCAAGCCCTGAGAGGAGAAGCACATCATGTCGATCGACATTGCGACGCTGCCGGCGGTGGTCCCGAACTGGGTTGCCGGCAAGGCGGTCGAGAGCAGCTCGGACCGGCGCCAGCCGGTGATTTCACCCGCGACGGGACGCGTGCTGGCCGAAGTGCCGCTCAGCCGCGCCTCGGAACTGGATGCGGTGGTCGCCTCCGCCGCGAAGGCGCAGCGCGCCTGGGCGGCGGTGCCGGTGAAGGACCGCGTGCAGGTGCTGTTCCGCTTCAAGGCGCTGCTCGAGGAGCACCTCGACGAGTTGGCCGAGTTGTGCTCGCTCGAGAACGGCAAGCTGCTGGGCGAGGCGCGCGCGAGCGTGGCCAAGGGCATCGAGTGCGTGGAGTTCGCGACGAGCCTGCCGCAACTCGCGGCGGGCCGGGTGCTTGAGGTGAGCCGCGGCGTCGAGTGCCACAGCGTGCGGCACCCGGTCGGCGTAGTGGCCGGCATCACACCGTTCAACTTTCCGGCAATGGTGCCGATGTGGCTGTTTCCGCTGGCGATCGCGTGCGGCAATGCCTTCGTGCTCAAGCCCTCGGAGGTGACGCCGCTGTGTTCGACGGCGATGGCGCGGCTGATGAAGGAAGCCGGCCTGCCCGACGGCGTGCTGTCGGTGATCAACGGCGACCGCGAGATCGTCGAGGCGATCTGCGATCATCCGGGCATCAAGGCGGTCGGCTTCGTCGGTTCGACGAAGGTGGCGAAGCTGGTTTACGGCCGGGCAAGCGCGCATGGCAAGAAGGTGCGGGCGCTGGGCGGCGCGAAGAACCACCTCGTCGTTGTGCCGGACGCCGATCCGGAGATGACAGCGACGAACATTCTGGCGTCGTTCACGGGCTGCGCGGGCCAGCGCTGCATGGCGGCCAGCGTCGTGGTGGCGGTGGGAGACGTCGAGCCAATCATCGACCGCGTGCGCGAACTGGCGGCCGCGATGGTGCCGGGACGCGACGTGGGAGCGATCATCTCGCCCGCCGCGCATGCGCGCATCACGGGCTACATCGACCGCGCCGAGCGCGACGGGCTGAAGATCCTGCTCGACGGGCGCAAGGCGCGCAGCGAGGGCGATGCCGGCGGCAACTATCTGGGGCCGACGATCATCGACGGCGCGCCGGCCGCGCACGAGTGCGCGTGCGACGAAATCTTCGGGCCTGTGCTGTCGATCGTGCGCACGAAGACGCTCGACGAGGCGCTGGCGATCGAGAACGCGAATCCGTACGGCAACGCGGCGGCGATCTACACGACGAACGGCGGCGTTGCGCAGTACTTCGCCGAGCGCGCCAACGCCGGCATGATCGGCGTCAACATCGGCGTGCCCGTGCCGCGCGAGCCCTTCGCCTTCGGCGGATGGTTCGACAGCAAGTTCGGCGATGGCGACATCACCGGCGAGCAGGCGATCGACTTCTGGACGAACACGAAGAAGATCACGACGAAGTGGAGCGACAAGCACCGCAGCAACTGGATGAGCTGATCGGTGCGTGGTTCGTGGCACGCCGCGAACGGGGGCGCATGGGACTGCCGGAGGCCGCCGAGGCGTTGCGCATGACGCTGCTGAATCCCGAGCCGCTCGGGTTTCGCCGCGGTGTGCGCGCGCCCTTCGAGGCCGCCGGCTTCCTGCTCTCGCGCCCGCGCCTGTTGGGGCTGTGCGCCGTCCCGTGGCTGCTGAACGTGCTGGTGGTCGTGCCGCTGGCGCTGGGAATCGCCGTGGTGCTGCATCGGGTGCTGCACGGCCTGATTCCGACCGACTACGAGTTGTTCCACCGAGTGGCCGGCGTCATCCTGCTGGTCCTGCTGCTGCCGTTCACACTGGCGACGACGGCGCTGTTCTTCCTGTTGGGCGCGGTGATCCTTGGCGCGCCGTTCCATGACAAGATCGGCGAGGCGGTGGAGCGCGAGCGATTCGGCACGCGTTCGGACCTGCTGGCGCCGCCGACGAGCTTCGGGGCGGGCGTGGCGCATTCGCTGCGCGAGGCAATCAAGCGCGTCCTGCTCGTGATTCCGGTGTTCCTCGGCGTGCTGCTGCTGGGCGTGGTGCCGGTGATTGGACCGGTGCTGGCGGTGCTGGCGCAGGGTTGCACCGCTGCGGCGTTCCTGACGTTCGACGCGTTCTCGAATCCAATGGACCGGCGCGGCATCACGGCGGGCCGCAAGCTGCGTTGGCTGTGGGCGAACCGACGCTTCGCGCTCGGGTTCGGGCTGCCGATGCTGGCGGTGCCGTGCACATTGTTCCTGATGCCGCCCCTGGCCGCCGTCGCCGCGTCGATGGTCTACGCGGAGTTGCTGAAGGTGGAGAATCCGGACCCGTCACCGGCCGGCGATCAGGCCTCCGGCAAGCCGGTATCCTCGTCGCGGTAGCGCTGCGGGCTCTCGGCAACGCGGAAGTCGACTGCTGCCGGCAGGTCAGGCTCGGGCAGCAGAGCCTCCTCGACCGTGCAGCCACCCCGCAGGACTGCGGAACAGGTGCGCAGCATGCGCAGCTCCGCCAACATTTGGTCGCCATGGTACTCGGCCAGCGTCCGTTGGTAGAGCTCGGCGAGCTGCTCGTCGGTGAATCCGGCCTCATGGCCGACCCGTGGATAGTCGAAGTACTCGGCGGACACCGTTTCTCATACCTCGGGCGAGGAGACGATCTCGATCACAGGGTAGTCGAGACGGGCGTTGATGGCAACCACCCGTGCCTCGCGGCCGGAAAGGCTTGCGTCGGCGGGGGGTGCTGGCGTGGATGTAAGCGCTTGCGCCGACAGGCCAAACGCTCCACCGAGGGAGGGATTCCCCGATGAGACTTCGACTTGCACTGGGCGGGGTGCTGCTGGCGGCCGGACCCGTTCTGGCCGCACCGCCCCACGCCAATTCCCTGCTGGGCATTCATTGGTATCCGAATACGGATTCGATCTCGGTCGGCCAAGCCACCGACGTCGAGGCGATGTCGAACGGGGCGGGGATCTGGCTCACGGAGATCACGCACGTCGATCCGGCGGCGGCGCCGCCCTGGGACCAGCCGGGCTATTTCGTCAGCCACTGCCAGAAGGCCTCGGTCGGCAAGGGCCACGGCTTCGTCTTCCGCATCCAGCCCTATTGGGACTGCAACGTGCCGCATCCGTCGGACCCGTTCACCGTGGCGCAGTACGCCGAGGCAGCCAAGAGCGCGGCGACGACGCTGAAGGACTACGTCCACGTCTGGCAGGTGGGCAACGAGGTGAACATCCGAGGCGAGAACCGGCGGTGGAACAGCTCGTCGAACAACTACACCGGCGCCATGTGGGAGCCGACGCCCGAGCAATACGCGCAGACCTACCTGGCCGTGCGGGACAAGATTCACGAGACGAACGCGCTGGTGGCGCCGCGCCAGCAGGTGGTGCTGATGCAGGCCGTGTCGCCGGGCCCGGCGGACACGTTTCGCTACATGGACGGCAACGAGTTCCTGTTCCGCATGATCGACGCCGTGCCGGACAAGAGCAAGATCGACGGCTTCGCGCTGCACGGCTACGCCGAGCCGGGCGGCACGAACTGGGGCTACGACGGCTTCTTCAACTCGCTGCGCGAGCAGATCATGATCATCGACTCGTTCGGGCTGGGCGACCGCCCGCTGTTCGTCACCGAGTTCAACAAGCACATGCCCAACGCCAACGAGGCAATCATCGGCGCGAAGTTCCTGCACCGTGCCTACCAGAACGTGGCGGACTGGAACGCGGGCAGCGGCGGCACCCTGCCGGGCCTGCCGAACCACAACATCGTCGGGATGACCTGGTTCGTCTATCCCTCGGGTGGCTGGTCGGAGTACTCGCTGCTGCGGTGGAAGACCGAGATCGTCTCGACGGACCACGAGCAGAATCCGTGGTACGCCTTCCGGTACGCGGCGCAGCAGAACCACCCGGCGGGCGCGTGGGGCGGCGGACCGACCGAGATTCCCCAGTATTCCCTTTGGTTCGAGGACACGTTCCCGGGCTCGGCGATCGACCAGACGGCGCCGCTGCCGCACTGGAAGATCGAACCTGTGGGCGGCGGGACGGCGACGGTGAGCGCGGGGCGCGCGTTGCTGCGCGGCAACAGCTCGAACTTCGGCGGCGCGTCGCTGCGCACGGCCGGTTATGCCTTCAGCGACTTCACGGTCGAGGCCGAGCTGGTGGTGAACAATGCGGCGCGCGCGAGCACGGCGAGCAACGAGGCCAACTTCGAGGTCCGCGTGCGCGAGGGCTCGCGCGGCTACTCGCTGACCTTCTTCACGTCGGCCTCGCTGCAAACGCCCAACACGATCATCCTGCGGCGCGTGAACAACTGGGGCGAGAATGTCGGCGGCTTCCAGCAGGTGGTCGGCGGCAACGGTATCACGACGGGCGACGCGTTCCGCGTGGTGATCACCGCGCAGGGCCCGCAGCTCCAGTATGAGGTCTACGAGAACGGCGCCACGACGCCGCTGGTCAATTGGACGGTGAACGACGGTGGCCAGCGCACGGGCAACATCCGGGTTGGCACG
This sequence comes from Candidatus Sumerlaeia bacterium, assembly GCA_019634695.1. GTDB lineage: Bacteria > Sumerlaeota > Sumerlaeia > SLMS01 > JAHLLQ01 > JAHCAW01. The sequence goes on along the minus strand of JAHCAW010000005.1, from coordinate 61,041 downwards.
TACAACCTGAACGAGCTGGCCGTCGAGCGCATCGCCGTGGGCGGCCCCCAGATGAACAACACCTCGTCGGCCAATGCGGCGTGGTGGGTGTATCGCTGACCAAACGGGCCCAGGCGGCCGGGCCATAATAGTGCAACCCCTGCGACGGCGGGCTGGCTCTCGTGCCACCCGCCGTTCGTGTTTGCGCCCTCCGGGACGTGTTTCCGCTTTCCCGCCCGGTCGGGAGGGGCGGACGGTGGCCGTGACGACCGGGATTGGGCCGTCCGATGCTGTCACGTGGGCGCCGCGCAAGGCGGGCAGACCCGAAGGGGAAGCCGATGTTCGGATGGGTACGGATCGGGTCGTGGAAGCAACGCGCGGCGGCACTGTGTGGCCTGCTGGCGGGGATGGTCGCGCTGGCCACAGCCGCGCCGCCGGACCTGACGGGGCGGCAGGTGCTGCTCGACGGGGCGGCTAAGTCGGCGGCCGCCTCGGTGGAGGCGCCGGCGCACTTCGATCCCACGCGCACAGCATTTGCGCTCTACGCCAAACTGGACGTGTCCGCTCCCCCGCCGGTGGTGCGCCTCGATGGCGAGCCGCTGGGCATGGTGCCGGTGCCGGGCGAGGCGGGCGAGTGGCTGCTGCCGCTGCCCGGGGCGCGGTTGGCACAGGGCCCGGTCGCCCTGTCCATCGAAGCGCCCGACGGAACGCCGCTGCCCGCCGAGCGCCTGCTGGTATTTGAACTGCTCGACGGCGCCGAGGAGATGCACTTCGGCCGACTGTTCGGAGCGCGCTCGGCCGCCGAGAAGGCCACGCCGCCCGAGCACCCCAGCCAGCGCAAGTACGACGTGCTGCACTACGACCTCGACCTCGACGTGTCGATGACCTCGCGTGCGCTCAGCGGCGTCGTGACGATCCGGCTCAAGGCTCTCGAAAGCAACCTGTCGCAGATCGGCCTCGATTTCCAGTCCGACGGCGTCCTGCTCGTGTCGTCGGTGGTGGCCGTGCCGGCGATCGCCGGCCTGACGCATTCGGTGGATGGGACCAACAAGTGGCTGGTGGTGAACCTGCCGGCGGGCCAGGCGCTCGCCGCCGGGCAGGAGCTGACGCTGCGCGTCACCTACGCGGGCACGCCGAGCAGTTCGGCCGGCGCCTTCGGGCTTAATTCTTACAACCGCACGACGCAGCCGACGAACGGCAAGCCGATCGTCTACACCTTCAGCGAGCCGTACAGCGCGCGCTCGTGGTGGCCGTGCAAGGACCTGCCCTACGACAAGGCCACCGTGGACCTGCGCATCACGGTGGATAATCCCAACTTCGTCGTGACAAATGGCGTGCTGGCCTCGACGACGGCGGTGTCGGGCTCGCGCACGCGCTATCACTACACGCACGCCTATCCGGTGGCGACGTACCTGGTCGCGTTCTGCGCGACGGAGTACGCGTATGGCTCCGGGATGTACACCTCGCGCGACGGCGCGACGCAGATGGAGGTCGGACACTACGTCTATCTGAACAGCCTCGGCGAGCTGGCCGCCGTGCCCGACACGATCGACGTGATGGAGTTCTTCGCCGGCACGTTCGGCGAGTATCCCTTCCTGAGCGAGAAGTACGTGACGATGACGTGGGGCGGCGGCTTCGGCATGGAGCACCAGACCGCCACGAGCATCAACAACGGGAATCTGGCGAGCGGGGGCAAGTCGCGGCGCAACGTGCACGAGCTGGCGCACCAGTGGTTCGGCAACCAGGTCACGCCGACGAGCTTCGACCACCTGTGGCTGAACGAAGGCTGGGCCACGTATTGCGAGGCACTGTACGTCGAGCACGACCAGGGCTTCAACGCCTACAAGGCGGCGATTGCGGCGTGGATCTCGTCGGGCACGAACAACACGACGCCGATGGTGAACTCCAACGCCGACGCCTTCCAGACGTCGCTGGTGTATCGCAAGGGGGGCCTCGTGCTGCACATGCTGCGACACGTCATGGGCGACGAGGACTTCTTCGAGGGCACGCGCGAGTACCTGCGGCGCTTCGACTATGGGGTCGTCGAGACCGACGACTTCCGCGAGGTCATGGAGGACGTGTCAGGGCTCAACCTCGGCCCCTTCTTCCAGCAGTGGGTCTATGGCACCGGACGCCCCGAGTACCAGTGGGACTGGCGCTTGGACGGCACCAATCTCAATGTCTACATCCACCAGACACAATCCGGTCAGGTGTTCACGCTGCCGATCGACATCGTGGCCACGCTGTCCGGCGGCGGCCTGCACACCTTTGTGGCGAACACCACGCAACGCACGCAGTCCTTCACGTTCGACACAACCGGGCTGAACATCACGGGCGTCTCATTCGACCCGGACAACTGGGTGTACAAGGCCTCGCTGACGCGGGTGACCATCGGAGCCCCGAAGCCGACGTTGCTGACGGCGCGACGCGGGACCGGCCCCGGGCAGATGGACGTCACGTGGGTCTCGGGTGGCGCGGGCACGGCGGGTTTCGAGTTGAGCGTCTCGAACGCGATCACCGGCACGTCGATCGTCGCGGACTCGAGCGTGCTCGGCGCCAGTGCCACAAGCCACACCGTCACTGGCCTCGATCCCGGCACGACGTGGTACGTCAAGCTGCGCGCGGTCGGCACATCGACCTTTGCGAGCGACTTCGGCGACGTCTACGCCGTGCGGCTCGGCACGGGGGTGCAGCCACGCGCGCTGATCGTGGACGGCAACGACCGCTACGAACTGCGCCAGCAGGTCGGCATCAGTCACAGCTTCGCCGCGCGGCATGGGACGGCGATGGGGGCCGCGGGGATGTACTTCGACGCGTGCGCCAACGAGGCGATGGGCGCGCCCGTCGCGCTCTCCACTTACCGCGCCGTGGTTCTGGCGCTGGGCGAGGAGTCCACCCAGGACCGCACCTTCGCGCCGGGGGAGGAGGCGCTGGTGCGCGCGTATCTCGACGCCGGGGGCCAGTTGTTCGTCTCCGGCGCCGAGATCGGCTGGGACATTGGCCGCAGCGGCGCGGGCAATCCGTCGCTCGACTTCTACAACAACTACCTGAAGGCATCCTTCGTCGCCGACAACTCGCAGGTCTACACGGTGACGGGCGAGCCCGCCTCTGCGTTTGCCGGCCTGTCGTTCGGCTACGGCTCGGGCGATTCGCCGTACTTCCCGGCGTGGCCGGACCAGATCGCGCCTGCCGGCGGCGGCAGCGTTGCGTTGCGTTACGACGAAACCAAGATCGCGGCCGTGCAGTACGCGGGAACTTTCGGCACGGGAACCGTGCCGGGCCGCGTCGTGTATCTGGGCTTCCCGTTCGAGACCATCAACACGGCCTCCGACCGCCAGGCCGTGATGGAACGCGTGGCTGTCTTCTTCCAGATGCTGCCAACGCCGGCGCAGGTCGGCGAGCAGTGGATGGTCTACTGACGCAGTTTCGGAGAAGTGACGGGAGGCCGTCGGCTGCCCGTCACCAACGTTGCGGGTTGCGAGCGTGCATCAGGCCGCGGCGCGGCGGCGGTGCAGGAACCAGCGCAGCAGCTCCCAACCGATGAGCAGCAGCGCGAGCAGGCCGAGGAACTGGACGGCGCGCAGGAAGATGCGGTCGACGAGCGCCTCGCTCTCGACGCGTGCGCGATCCAGGGCCACGCCGGCGGGGTCGTCCACCAGTCGCGCAAGGTCGGTCGTCTTGATACCCGTGACAAGGGCGGCGATGGCCTCGACGGTGCCGCGCACCTCGATGGCGGCGTCGGCGACGGATTCGGCCGCCATGCGATAATCTTCGATGCCGACGCCGCCCTCGCGGTCGTCGCCCTCGCGCACGACGAGCGGCTTGATGATTTCGGCGGCTTCGCCCAACGCTGTGGCCATCACGATGAGCGATTCGCTGGCGCGCTCGAGTTCGACGAGGGCCAGGCGGCTCTCGCGCAGGGCGCTTTCGGATTGTTCGGCGAACAGGCGCCCCTGCTCCGCAAGAGCGCGCGCCTCGGACAGCGAGGCCTGCAACTCCGAGTTGCGCTGCTCGAGGTCGTCGAGCGCCTCCTGCCAGAAGACGCGGGCCTCCTCGGGCAGCGACTCGGCCATCTTCGCCAGACGCTCGCCGCTCTGCGTGAAGCGCTCGAGGCTCGCGAGCGCCGAGGTAATCATGTCGCTGCGTTCGACCTCGATGAGCAGCAGCTCGGTCTGCCAGCGCAATTCCTCGGGGAAGTCCTCGATGGTTTCGGAGATGCGCGCGACGAGGTTCTCGAGCGTGGAGAGGCCGGACACTTCCTTGCCGGCGCTGCCGACGGCGCGAATCGGCGCCAGCGGCGCGCGCAGGAGCGTGTTGACGAAGGAGAACTCGGGCGAACGGGTTGCATCGTCAAGGCGAGGCTCGATGAAGACTTCGCGCATGGGGGTGGCAGCAGCAAGGTGCTCGACCTGGCGCTTGAGGTCCGACTGCGCCTCGCGGTCGATGTAGACCTGCACGAGGCGCTCGATGGAGCGAAGAATCTCGTGCGAGGCGGCAATCGCCTCGCCCTGACGAGGGCCGAACAACTGGCGGCCCTCGCCGTCGCGCAGGTATGCCAAGGTGCGCACCGAGACGAGCCACATCTCCGTCAACGACCGACCGGGGTTGTTGCGGTCGAAGGCCTTTTGGTAGCGGTCCACCATGCGCAGCTTCCACAGGATCGCGGCGCGGCGGGCCTCGACCGAGGCCCCCTCCGAGATGTCGTAGGATGTGCTCGCGATCTTCTCCTCGACGAAGTCGACGAAGTCGTCGAGGTCCTCGTTGAGGCTCTCGGGAGACCCGATGATGGGACTCGGGATTTCCGACAACTGGGGGGAGGACCGGGTGCGGAACCGCCCCGCGCAGGAAGTCGCCAGCAGCACCGCCAGCAGAAGCGGCAGCGCAAGGAGGAGACGGGATCGCAGCGGGGAGGTCATGGCCGGGTCACACCTGGTCGGCGATTTCGGTCCAAAGGGCGTTGAGCGATACGGCGAGGTCGTCCACGAAGACAACCATGGAGACGATCAGGGAGACAATGCACATTGCGAACAGCAGCAGGATCAGTCCGCCGACGGAGATGGGCAGCAGGAACTCGGCGAAGAGGGCGAGGATGAGCAGGGCGACGAAGAGGATGGAGATCGAGGCGGCCATGATGGCTGTGCGCAGCAGGCGGGCGCGCCGGGCGAGCATGCGCAGTTGGCGGCGAATCTTGCGGCCGTCGGACTGGCTGGCGCTGCGCAACTCCCGCGACAGCCCCCGCACGCGGTCCACAACACGCCCCAGGCGGTTGGTCATGGACAACAGGAGCAGCCCGATCCCGGAAATCAACACCACCGGAGAGACGGAACCCTGAAGAATCTGAACGAGTTGGCCGGATTGCATGGCAGACGCATTGAACCTCTCGGAAATGAGCCTGTGGCGGGGTTGGTCGGCGGGTCAATGCCACGACTGGTGCCCGTCCGGGTGGTCACTTCGGACCAGCCTCGCCCGACTGGCCTTGCCATCGGCGGCCGGTTCGGGCACCAAGGGCCCCATATTCGGAGGATGAGGGCCACATGATTCGTTCCGTATCTGCAACACTGACAGTCCTTTCCGTGATGTGCGCCACGCAAGCCGAGGCGTCGGCAGACAAGTTTGCGTTCTACGGTCTGGACGAGAATGGTCGTCCGCTCGAAGTGCGGCAGGAGCTGCCGTGGGGCGACAACCACGTGATCTTCCATGACGCCAGCAAGGAGGTGCCGGTGGGGAGGCCGGACCTTGCGCTGGCGCGCGGCGAGTCGCTCGACGTGCAGGCCGAGTATCTCGTCCATCTGATGGCCGAGGGCCCGCATGAGGTCGAACGCGAGCAGTTGGGCCTGAAGCCCATCTTCCCGAAGGGCACCCGCATCGCCGGGGTCTCCGTGACCGACGCCAAAGTCGTGGAGATTCGCGCCGAGTTTCCCGAGTCGTATCTCGACGACCTGCGGACCGGTCGCGACGGGATCGACAAGCTCTCGCACCTGATCTCCGACAGCATCTTCCTGCTGCCCGTTTCGGGTTTCACGATCCGGGCCTTGGACCGCGCGACGGGCGAGTTCCTGCCGATCGAGACCTTCGAGCCGGCGATCGATTGGGAGTCCGGCCCCGAGGAGCCTGACTGGGGCTCGCCGCCGGAAACCTGGATTCCGGAGGACTTCGGCCAGGACAAGAGCCTTTTCCCGCGCCCGAGTGGCGGTCGGCCCACCGGCGGGCTCAGCGGGCGCACGGTCTATCTCAACGCCGGGCACGGCTGGACATGGCGGTCGTGGAACGTCTGGGGCGTGCAGCGCGGATTCGTCTTCAACAACATCGAGGACTTCTCGAACGCCGACTTGGTGCACGGCTACGTGTGGGCGTACTTGTATCGCGCCGGAGCGGACGTCTTCACCGTACGCGAGATGGACCCGAATCCCAATATGGCGATCGTGGACAACGACGACGGAAGCCCCAACTACGTCGAGACGGGAACCTGGACCACGAGCACGGTGACGGGCTTTGCCAATGGGCGCATTCCCTACACCAGCGGCCAGAATCCCTTTTCATTCGGCACTGCGCGCCTGGCGCAGTGCGCCGTCGGCACGCCGACGGCTACGGCGACCTGGATTCCGACGATCCCGGCGGCGGGCTACTACAATGTCTACGTCTCGCACGTGGCCTTCACGAATCGCTCGCCGCAGGCGCACTACCGCATCACGCACGCAGGTGGGGAGTCGGACTACTACATCGACCAGCGCCGCCACCGGAACACGTGGATCTTCATCGGGCGCTACTTCTTCGACAACGGCCGGAATCCCGATGCGGCGAAGGTGGTGCTGTCGAACGCATCGACCTCCACCACGCATTACGTTTCGGCGGACGCGGTGCGCTTCGGCGGCGGTCGCGGCGTGATCTCGCGCGGCACCGTCGGCGCCAGCCCCTATCCGAACCACGACAACGAGGCGGTCTACCATCTGCAATTCTCCGGCGCGCCAACGAGCGTCTACCAGACCACGGCCGATCCGCCCAACGACGAGTCGAAGGGCTGGAGCGGGCGTCCGCAGTTCGCCCGCTGGCTCGAGGGCCAGTCAACCGCCTACGGCGCGCCGTCGCAGCCGGCCGTCTTCCTGAGCAACCACACCAACGCCGCCAGCGGCACCGCCCGCGGTACGATCAGCTACCTTCAGGACAGTATTGCCGCGGGATCGATCCATCACCGCTACCGCGCCGCGGTCCACAACCAAGTGGTGCGCAACCTCCAGCAGGGCTATGGCGGCACCTATGTGGTGAACAGCAATCCGCTGCGCACCGGGACTTTCGGAGAAGCGAACCCCAACAACGTGAACGCGACCGGCCAGCCGACCGTTCCCATCTTCCTGGGCGAGTGGCTGTTCCACGACAACGCCGCCGATATGGCGCTGTATCACGATCCGAAGTTCCGCCGACTGCTCGCGCGCGGCATCTATCAGGGCATCGTGGACTTCTGGGCCGCCGAAATCGGCGGCACTGCGACGTACCTGCCTGAGCCGCCGCGCAACGTGCGTGTGCGCGTCGACAGCCCCACGGCCGTTACGCTGATCTGGCAGGCACCGCTGACCGGACCCACACGCGCGCGCGGCGACGCGGCGACAGGATACAAGGTCTACCGCTCGACGCACGGGCGCGGCTTCGGAATGGGAACCACCGTGGCCGGCACGCAAACGACGATCACCGGGCTCGTGCCCGGCCAGACGTACTACTTCCAGGTCACCGCGACGAACGCCGGCGGCGAGAGTTTCCCGAGCGAGACGCTCGCCGCGAAGACACCCGCCACGACGACGGCGCAACGCCTGCTCGTCGTCAGCGGCTATGACAAGCTGGACACGACCACGCGCAACCAGACGCCCCACAGCGGCGACATCCTGTACCGCCAGTTCCCCGATCAGATGAACACGCAGGACTACATCGTCGAGCACGCGCGGGCGATCGACGCGAGCGGCCGGCCGGTCTCAATCGATTCGGCGGAACACGACGCCGTCGAGGCGCAACTCGTCAGCCTGACCGGATACGATGCCGTGGTCTGGATCGGCGGCTTGCAGGCCGAGGTCAGCACGGCCGACCCGGACAACCACACCGCGCTGAACACGAACACGCGCACGGCGCTGACGAACTACCTCAACGCGGGCGGGCGCCTGTTCATGACCGGTGCCGAACTGGCGTGGGACCTGAACCGGCTGAGCCAGACGAGCTTCATGAACAACACCCTGCGTCTGGGCTGGGCGGCCGAGGGGCCGCAGGCGCAGGCGTCCGGCGCGCCCGGCAGCATCTTCGCCGGCGTGGACGGCGTGGCGTTCGGCGGCGCCGGCGCGGCGTACCGCGTATACTTCCCCGACGTGCTGACCGCGACGGGCGGCTCGACGGCTGCGATGGTCTACGGCGGCGCGGTGGGCACGCAGACGCTCGACGACTTCGAGACGATCGGCGGCTGGCGCCAGCCGAGCTTCTCGGGCCAAACGAACGCGGACCCCTCCTCGACGTTCGGAATTGTGACGACGCCGGTGCGCACCGGCTCCGGCTCGGGCGAACTCTACTACGTCTGGGGCACGGGCGACTTCATCCGTGAGTATAACTCGAACCTGCCCGAGTTCCCCGCGGCGTCGGACTTCTCGATCTGGGTGAACGGCGACAACTCGGGCCATCGCGTGCGCATCGCATTGCGCGACTCGGACAACGAGATCTTCGTCAACGCCTGGCTGACGTTGGACTTCACCGGCTGGCGCGAGATCGCCTGGCCGCACGTGGCACAGAACCCGGGCACGCGTTGGGCGGGATCGGCGGACAATGTCATCACCGGCCCGAACGTGCGGCTCGACAGCATCCAGGTGCAAAAGGTGACAGCACAGGCTTCCGGGCGCATCTACTTCGACTCGGCCACGTACCGGCCGATCGGAGGGGGCGGCGCGACCGGACCCGTGGCCGGCATCCAGTACAGCGGAGCCTACAAGCTGGTGTACCTGGGCTTCCCGTTCGAGACGATCCTGAGCGAGTCGAACCGGAACTCCGTGATGACACGAGCGCTCGACTTCCTGCTGCCCGAGGTCGGCACGACACCGACGGGGACCTGGTGGGGCGTGAAGTAGCCGTATCAGGTCGGGTGGAGGGAGCAATCGAAGTCGACGAGCAGTTGCTCGGCGCGTTCGGGCGTGACCGGCCGCGAGAAGAAGAAGCCCTGAAGATACTGGATGCCGAGGTCGGCGACGAAGCCGGCCTGCGTGGGCGATTCGATTCCTTCCGCGATCACCGACAGCCCGAGGTTGCCCGCCAGGCTGGCGATGGCGGCGACGATCTTGGCGGCGCTTTCGTCGTGGCCGACGGCCCCGACGAACGAGCGGTCGATCTTGAGCGACGAGAAGGGCAACTGGTGCAGTCGGCCCAGCGACGAGAAGCCCTTGCCGAAGTCGTCGATGCAAAGGCCGATGCCGCGACGGGCGAGAAGATCGAGCGCGGCGCGCGTGCGTTCGACTTCCGTCAGCACGGCCGATTCGGTGATCTCCAGCTTCATACGCTTGGGCGGAACACCCGTTTCGGCGATGATGTCGAGAATCTGGCGCTCGAATTCCGGAGCCGACATCTGCAAGGGGGAGACATTGACCGAGACGAAGAAGTCCTCCGGCAGGCTGTAGGTGTCGAGCCAGGCGGCCGTCTGGAGGCAGGCGAGCTTGAGCACCGTTGCGCCGAGCTCGCGGACGTAGCCCGCGCTCTCGGCCATGCAGAGGAAGTCGTCGGGTTCGAGCAGGCCGCGCACGGGATGGTTCCAGCGCAGCAGGACCTCGAAGCCCGCGATGCGCAGCGTCGTGCTCGAGACGATCGGTTGGTAGTAGAGGAAGAACTCGCGCGCTTCCATGCCGCGACGGATGTCGGCCTGCATCTCGATGAGCTCGCGCTCGGCGTGGTGCATCTCGGGGCGATACAGAATCCAGGCGCTGCCGGACTCGCGCAGGGCGCGATGTTGGGCGGCCTCGGCTTTCTGGACGAGTTCATCGGGCGAGCCGTCGGCGATGGTGCTGCGGACGATGCCGATGTGAAGGGGCAGGCACATCGAGCGCCCCTGGATGTCGAACGGGCGGACGAAGGCACCGCGCGCCCACTCGATCGCCTGCTCGACTTCCGCGCCCATGGCCGGCGACTCGAGCAGCAGCGCGAACTGGTCCGGCCCGATGCGGGCCATGATGGCATCCTCGGGGACAACGGCTTCGAGGCGCTCGCGCATGGCAAGGATCAGGTCGTCGCCGGCCCGCGGCCCCATCGTGTCCACGATGACCGGATGCCGGCCAGGCCGCATCACCGCCAACGTGAAACGGAAGTCCTCGTGCGTGCGGGCCTTGGCGATCGCGTGTTCAATGTGCTCGAGCAGCAGCGGCCGCGTCGGAAGTCCGGTGAGTTCGTCGTGCAGAACCTCGGCCACCAAACGCTTTTCGAGCAGCGAGCGCTCGGTGGCGATGCTTTGCAGTTGCCGGTCGCGGGCGACGATCTCGCGCAGCAGGCCCCGATGGGCGAGCGCCATGCCGATGGCATCGCCAACCGACCGCAGCAGGTTCAGGTCCGCCTCGGAGTAATCGCGGGGGTGCCGCGTGGCGTAGGTGGCCAGAATGCCGACGACCTCGCCGGCCACGATCATCGGCACGCCGGCGTAGGAGACGAAGCTGAAGGAGCCATGACCGTCGGGCGGACGGGTGATGCGCTCGATGCGCGGATCGGCCATGCAGTCGGCCACGACGAGCGGGCGGCGGGTGGCGAGGATGCGCGCGGGTAGGCCGGCATGCGCCTGAAGCACGGGGGCCAGCGAATGCTCGTCGACGCCCGAGCAGGCAACCAACGGCATCTTGCTGCCCTGAAGCTCGCGAACCACCGCGGCGTCAGCCCCGAGCACCCCGCACAACCGGTCCAGCAGGCGCGTGATCTGATCCTCCAGCGGCGCGATCGGCGTCAGCAGCCGCGTGGCACGCGCCAAGAGTGCCACCGACTCTGCATCGGCGGGGCGACTCAAGGTGCGCTGCGGCGGCCGTTCGTTCATGCCGTCACCCTGCGACTGGCCAGAATGAGTCCATCCTGAGACGACGATGCTGCGCGCGGGGGAACGGCGTCAAGAACTGAGCGGTTCGGGAAATCCCTCGCCCGGGTGTCATGCGAAACCCGACATGATTCCTCAGACAAGTTCCTCGTTGCGGACCTCGACCACGCGCAGCGCATTCGTCAGCCCGGAGCGGCTGAGCGGAATCCCCGCGACAACCACGACGCGCATGCCCTCCGCGAGCAATCCAGCTTTCCAGGCCGCTCTCAGTGCATTGCGTACCACCGCTGTCCCGGAGCCGGTGTCGCGCTCGCCGTGCGCCAGCCGAAATGGCCGCACGCCCCAGCTCAACGCCAGTTGGTTGATGGCATGGTCCGAGGTGCTCAGCGCCAGGATCGGGCACTTGGGCCGATAGCGCGCCAGCCGCCGGGCGGTCGCCCCGCCGACTGTCGGGCAGACGATCGCGTCCAGCTCGAGGTGCCGCGCGAGCGACACCGCCGCCTCGCAGATCGCCTCCGCCAGCCGATGCGACCAGCCCGCCTCCTTGCCGCCGTCCCACTCCCACGCGAACGACCACGGCATGTCCGCCCCGGCCTGCTCGGCAATCTGCACCATCATCGCAACGGCCTCGAGCGGGTACTTGCCCGAGGCCGTCTCGCCCGAGAGCATCACCGCGTCGGTGCCCTGAAGGATCGCGTTGTAGATGTCCGTCACCTCCGCGCGCGTGGGCATCGGCTCGGTGATCATGGTGTTGAGCATCTGCGTGGCCGTGATGACCGGCTTGCCAAGGCGATTGCACTCGCGCAGGATGCGGCGCTGAACGGACGGCACCTGCTGGACGGGAATCTCGACGCCGAGGTCGCCACGGGCTACCATGACGGCGTCGGCGGCCTCGAGGATGGCGGCGAGGTTCTCGACCGCTTCGCTCTTCTCGATCTTGGCCACCAGCGGCACGCGGCGCCCGCAGTCTGCCATGGCGTCGCGCGCCATCATCAGGTCCTCGGGATCGCGGACGAAGCTGAGCGCGAGCAGGTCGACGCCTGCATCGAGCGCGAAGGCCATGTCCGCGCGGTCCTTGTCCGTCAGCGCGGGGATCGGCAGGACGGTGCCCGGCAGGTTGACCCCCTTGCGCGGCTTGAGGATCGCGGGATTCAACACCCGGCAGACGACATCGCGCCCGTCGATGCGCTCGGCCACGAGCCGGATGGTCCCGTCGTCGAGCAGGACGGGGGCGCCGGGCTGGATGAGATGATGGGCGTCGTCGAAGGTCAGGCGAAAGCGGTCGCGCCCGTCGGCGTCCTCGTCGGAGGTCAAACGCACCAGATCGCCGGCTTGCAGGGCCTTCTGGCCTCCCTCGACGGCGCCGATGCGCAGCTTGGGTCCACTCAGGTCGCCCAGAATGCCGATCGGCCGGCCGAGCGCCTGGGAGACGTCGCGAATGTGACCGACCACCTGGCGATGCTCGTCGTGGATGCCGTGCGAGAAGTTGAGCCGAAAGACGGAAACGCCGGCCGCGGCGAGGCTCTCGATCATCTCGCGGGTGTTGGAGGCGGGGCCGACGGTGGCGACGATCTTCGTCTTGGGAAGCGAGAAGGCGGGCGGATTCGCGGGCATGGGATGGATCGCTCTTGTTCCGGGATGGGACGATGACGCCTGCTGGGGGCCTTGGGCCGCGTGCAGGGGATGCGGAGAACGATTGCGCATTCTGCCGCAAGGACCCGCCCATCGCGAGGGGAAACTTCGTGAGCCTGCCCCGCCATCCGACGTTCGCCCGCTCACTGGTCACCCCGCGTGGCCGCACGGTGACGCTGCCGGTCTTCCTGCCCGTCTACGAGGCGCGCAGCGCCCTCTACTCCCCCGCCGAGCTGATGGCCACCTGCGGTGCCGAGGCCTTCATCCTCAACGCGTTCTTCCTCTACCGCGACCGGGCGATGCGCGACCGCTTTCGCAAGCAGGGCCTGACGCTGCAAGAGTACCTCGGCGTCGATTGCCCGACGATGACCGACTCGGGCGCCTTTCAGGGCTTTCGCCAGCGCGTCGTCCTCGACCCCCGCAAGATCGTCCGCTTCCAGGACACCATCGGCACGGACATCGTCTCGCCCCTGGACCTCGTGACGCCGCCCGGCGACGGCCGCGAGAAGGCCCGCGAGAAGGCCGAAGTCACGCTGAAGCGCATCGCGCAGGCGCTGCCGCTGGCCGAGTCCAGCCTGCTCGCCGGCGTCCAGCAGGGCGGCCGCTTCCCCGACCTGCGCCGCTGGTGCACCGAGCGCCTGCTCGAGATCGGCGTGCAGTATCTCGCGGTCGGCAGCCTCGTCCCCTTCTTCACGCAGAACCACGACATTGCTCTGGCGTGCCGCATCGTGCGCGACACGCGCGCCATGGTCGGCCCGGACATGCCGGTCCACGTCTACGGATCGGGCGATCCGGTCGAGTTGCCCTTCTTCCTCGCCATGGGCGCCAACGTGTTCGACTCCTCGTCGTATGCGCACTACGCGCTGGGCGGATGGTACATGACGCCGTATGGCGCGTTGCGCGATGCGGGCCGTCTGTCGAGCGGCGAGTATCGGTGCGCGTGTCCCGCGTGTGCGCAGGCGGACGGTGAGGTCGGGACGTTCGCCGATCCGGCGCGCCTGACGCTGCACAATCTGTGGACGATCCTCGAGACGCTGCGGCGGTTGCGCCACGCGCTCGACGAGGACGCGCTCGAGGCCCTGCTGGCCGAGGTGCTCGACGTCCATGGCGCGTGGTTCCCGGACAGCGCGTTGCGGTCGTCGTGGGAGTCCGCGTGCGATGGATGACTTCTGGTCCGGAACGGACGCGGGGCGGGCGGTGGTCGAGCAGACGGCCGCGGCGCTGGCGCGGCGCTATCGGCTCGACGAGGAGGCTGCGCGCGAGGCGGTGCGCGAGGCGCTGCGTGCGGACGCCGCCCTCACACAGACCGCCGCGCCGCTGGCCGAACCCGCGCGCATCCTGCGTCTGGCACACTTCCGGCGCGTCGAGACGGAGTTGCGCCGGCGCGTGTACTACGATCTGCGGCGCTACCGGGCGGACCCGGGAAGCGTCTCGGCGCTGGCCGAGCAACTGCTTGCCGCGCAGGACGACGAGCGACCGCGGATCGTCCAGCGCCTGCTCGAGAGCCATGCGAGCACGCGCGAGCGCGCGGCGGACCTGCCTGCGCTCCGCGGCTTTCTCGCCCGCGTCACCGCCGACGCGGGCGCGGTGCTCGACGTCGGCTGCGGAATCTTCCCACTGGCGTTTCCCTTCGCGGAGCGGGAGCGGCCGCTGGAATCCTACAGGGCACTTGATCGGGACGAGGAATCGCTCGCCGCGGTTCGCGCCTTCGCCGGCAGCATGGGCTTGGCTTGCCTTGCGGCGCACGCGTGGCGGGTGGGCGACGGCTGGGGACTGCTCGGCGGCGCGGTGTTCGACGTGGCGCTGATGCTGAAAGTGGTGCCCGTCGTCGCGCGTCAGGAGCGCGAACAGTTGGCGGAACTGGCCGCGGTGCCGGCCCGGCGGTTGGTGATCTCCGGCAGTCGGGTCGGACTGGCCAAGCGCCGCGACATCGAGCGGCGCGAGCGCGGCACCATCCTGCGATTCCTGGAGCAGCGCGGCGCGCGCGTCGTCGAGGAGTTCGCAACCGGGGACGAGTTCTTCGTCGTGGCGGAGTGAGCGCCGGCGCTACTGCTCCGGGTGATAGGTTTCCTCGCGCGCGGCGCCGTCGAGGCGTTGGAGGGTCTGCTCGTCGAGGCGCTCGCCCTCGATGCGGGGAGCGCGCGCGGCGGGGGCGGCGGGCTCGGCCGGTGCGGGGGCTTGCGGAGCCTTGAGCTGGCCTTCGGCCTCGAGTTCCTCCTGGGCAATGCGCGAGCGCACGGCGTCGATCTCGGCTTCGATGCGCTCGGTCGCTGCGTCGGGATTCGGCCCCCACTCGGTTTGCAGCGGTGCCGGCGGATTGCGGCGGTCCCAGTCCAGTCGGTCGTCGCCATACATGTCGATCAGGAGGAAGCCGGCGAGGAAGTCGACGGCTTGCGACGGATAGAGCCCGATATCGATGGCGAGCACCGGGGTGGCGATTTCGGCGCCGATGCCAAGGAAGTCGCCGCGGCCGTCGTCCCAGTAGGGCTTGTTGCGCAGCAGACGACGGTCGGCAACGAACGACCAGTCGGTGTTGGCGGCGAGGAACTCGTTGGCGTCGAGCGCGGCCATGCTGTGATGCGAGGCGTAGAAAACGGAGACGCCGCCCTCGGTGCGGCGCTCGCGGACGACGCCGATGCCGCGGCGGTCCATGCCGGCGTATTCGCCGTTGAAGTGGACATAGCCTGCCTGCGCGAGCGCGGTGGCGCGGGCCTTGGCGCCGTAGCCCTGGCCGCGATGCGGCACGCCGGTGCGCAGGCGGAAGATGTCCGCGAAGTCGTGGACGCGATCGAGCGCGTACTGCCCG
This sequence comes from Candidatus Sumerlaeia bacterium, assembly GCA_019634695.1. Taxonomy (GTDB): domain Bacteria; phylum Sumerlaeota; class Sumerlaeia; order SLMS01; family JAHLLQ01; genus JAHCAW01. The sequence goes on along the minus strand of JAHCAW010000005.1, from coordinate 45,601 downwards.
ACGTCGTCGAGGAAGTTGGCATGACCGGGAGTCGGCGCGAGCGCGAGTGCGGCCGCGGTTGCCAGCCCCGCGAGCCGGATTGTCCATCGTTGGTGCTTCGCCATGGGACCGCACTCCCGCCGGGACTGGCCGCCGCCCCGTGCGGGGGCCACGGCGCGGCCACCCTGCGCCGCCCCGGGCCTCCGGCTCAAGGAAAGAACGCCGCCCCGGCAATCAGAACTTGCCGAACAGCTCCTCGAAGAACTGCTTCATGTGCTCCCACGAGCGCTTGTCCGCCTTCTCGTCGTAGGCCGAGCCGCGGGACTTGTCCGAGCCCGCCGAAGGCTGGGTGAAGCTGTGCACCGCGTCGCCGTACAGCACGATGTGGTAGTCCACGCCGCCGGCCCGCATCTCCTCCACCAGCGCCACCACGTCGGTCAGCGGGTCCACCGGGTCGTCCGCCCCGTGCAGCACCAGCACCTTGCCCTTGATGTTCCGGGCGTCTTCCGGGGTCGGGGTGTTCAGGCCGCCATGGAAGCTGACCACGCCGGAAACCTCCGCCCCGCTGCGGGCCAGCTCCAGCACCGCCCCGCCGCCGAAGCAGTACCCGATGGCGGCCGTGCGCTCGGAGTCGACCAGCTTGTTCTGCTTCATCACGTCCAGGGCCCGCCCGACGCGGGCGCGGAAGAGGGGGCGGTCGCTGCGGAACTTGCCCGCCCATTGCCCGGCCTCGGACCGCGGCACCGGGCTGACACCCTTGCCGTAGATGTCCGCCACAAAAGCCACGTAGCCCAGCTCGGCCAGCATGCCCGCGCGCATCAGTTCGTAGTCGGTGATGCCGGTCCACTGATGGACGACCAGAACGGCGGGGCGCTGGCCGCTGAAGCTGTCGTCGTAGACGAGCCAGCCCTGCAGGGCGACGCCGTCGTGGTCGTAATCGATGGGGTCCTTCTTGATCTCGGCGGGCGCCGCGGCGGCCACGGCAACGAGAAGTGCGAGAGCGAGCATGCGGAACATGGCGAAACCTTCCGTGCGAAGTCTCCCCCTCCGCCGGCCTCCGGCAGCAGGATGGCCCAGCGAAGGTCCGCTTGGCAAGCCCGTCAGGCGCGCTGGCATTCGGGACGGGACAGGATATCGAGGACGCCGTCGGCCACGGGGGCCGGCGAGATGTAGTCCGCCACGGCCCGAATCGAGGGCCGCGCGTTGGCCGGGCAGGCGAAGAATCCCACACGACGGCGCAGCGGCAGGTCGCCCTCGGTGTCGCCAATGCCGACCACCTCCTCGGCGCCCAGCCCCTCGCGTTCCAGCAGCCACTCCAGCGCCCGCCCCTTGTCCACACCCTCGAGCGAGATGTTGAGATAGTAGTGCGACGTTTCGATGACAAGCGGCGGCAGGCTCTGGCGCACGACGAAGTCGCGGACCTGTTCGTCGGCGCGCAGCAACCTGTCGTGGTCGCGCGAGAAGAGGGAAATCTGGGCCTCCTTGCCGAACTGGCGGACGATGTCCGGCGACTGCGGCAGGATCTGGCGCTCGATGAAGGCGCGCACGGCGGCCAGGCCGGCGAGCTTCTCCGGCGTCACGCCCGGACCGTAGACCGCCCGGTTGTCCGCCAGCGTGTAGACGACGGCGCCGTTCTCGCAGATCGCCGGCAGACGGATGTCGAGCAGCTTCATGAGCAGCTCGACGTAGGGCTGGGGGCGACCGGTGCACAGCGTCAGGGGGGCGATGGGGCCGAAGCCGTCGGCGGCCGCGCGCGTCAGCGCGGCGATGCGCATCAGCGGCGCCGGGTCCCAGGCCTCGGATTCCTCCGGGCACAGGCACCCGTCCACGTCGCTGACGATCAGGCGGGCGGGCATGCGCGGCATCCTCCGGGGGTGAGACTCGCCCGGCGCGGCCCGGCGGCGGAAGGGAAAAGCCGCCCCTTTCCGTTGCCCGCCCGCGGGAGCGCCGGACGTAATGGGCCACGCCAGTCCACGGCAGGGAGCGCCGGCATGGTTGGGATCGGAGTCATCGGCTACGGTTACTGGGGACCGAACCTGGTCCGGAACTTCTCGGAGCTGGAAGGGGCGCGCGTGGCGGCGGTGTGCGACCGCGACGCGGGCCGGCTGGAGCGCGCCGCGCGCCGCTTTCCCGGCGTCCGCACCACCACCGACCCGGCCGACCTGATCGCCGACCCGCAGGTTGACGCCGTCGTGGTCGCCACGCCGGTCGCTTCGCACTTCGAGCTGGCCCACGCGGCCTTGTGCGCCGGCAAGCATGTGCTGGTGGAGAAGCCGATGGCCTCCTCGGCCGATGAGTGCCGCCGCCTGATCGACGAGGCCCACCGCCGCGACCTCGTCCTGATGGTGGACCACACGTTCCTCTACACCGGCGCGGTGGACAGGATTCGCGAGATGATCGCCGCGGGCGAGCTGGGCGACGTCTACTACTACGACTCCGTTCGCGTGAACCTTGGCCTGTTCCAGCGCGACGTGAATGTGATCTGGGATCTGGCCGTGCACGACCTGGCGATCCTCGACGGCATCCTGCCCCGGCGCCCCCGCGCCGTGCAGGCCGTCGGCATTCGCCACGTCGAGGGCCAACAGATCGACATGGCCTATCTGACGCTGGCGTTCGACGGTCCGTTGCTGGCGCACCTGCACATGAACTGGCTGGCACCGGTGAAGATTCGCCAGACGCTGATCGGCGGCAGCCGCCGCATGATCGTCTATGACGACCTGGACGCCGAGCAGAAGGTGCGCGTCTACGACAAGGGCATCGAGATGCTGGACCGCGAGAGCGAGGACGGGCGCAGCGTCTACAAGATGCTGGCGTATCGTCGCACGGGCGACATGTGGGCGCCGAAGCTGCGTCCAACCGAGGCGCTCGAGGTCGAGGCGCGCCACTTTCTGGCCTGCGTGGCAGGCCGCGAGAAGCCGCTGACCGACGGCGCTTCCGGCCTGCGCGTCGTCCGCATCCTCGAAGCGGCCACCGCCTCGATGGAGACGGGCAACGGGTGGGTCGAGTTGCCGAGTTGACATGATCGAAGGCAGGAACTGCTCGCGATGAGTCTGGCCCGCCACCGGCGCAGGACCGCCGAACTGCGCGCCGCCGAGAGGTTCGCGCTCGAGCATCCGCATTGGCATGCGCTTCGGATGCGCCTGACGATGCTGGTGGGACGGGCGTACTGGGCGGGTGTGCTGCTGGTGACGGTGCTCTTGGCTGGCTTGCTGCTGCTGGGTGGTTGGGGGATGCTCGTTTCGGGCTCGGGCCCGGGGCTGGCGGCCGTGGTGCTCTTTCCGGTCGGCGTGTTCTTCTTCGGCATTCTCGCCGGTCTGTTCGATCTGACGCGCTTGCAGACGCGGCTGCCCCCCGGGCTGATCCTGACGCGCAAGGATGCCCCCCGGCTCTTCGACGAAATCGAGCGACTGCGTCGCGAATTGCGCGTGCGGCGGCCGCATCGCGTACTGCTGTCCACCGACTTCAACGCAGGCATTCTTGTGGTGCCGCGCTGGGGGGGGCTTGGGCGCTCCACGTCGGTCCTGTCGATCGGACTGCCGCTGATGCAGGGACTCTCGGCCGACGCGATGCGCGCCGTGCTGGCGCACGAGTTGGCGCATGTCTCGGGCCGCACGAATCGCTTCACGCGGCGCGCGACAACATTCTGCCGAAAGTGGTGGGCGATTGCCGAGGCAACCGGCAACTGCTCGGCATTGGGCGACCTGGTTCTCGGCGGCTTCGTGCGCTGGTATCTGCCGCGCCTGAACAAGTCGGTACACGGCCTGATCCGCGCGATCGAGTTCGAAGCGGATCGGCTGGCGACCGAGGTGGCCGGGGCCGAAACGAGCCGGCAATGCCTGGCGAGCATCTCGGCGCTGGGCGCGTTGCTCGAGTGGCGCTTCTGGCCCGCCGTGCACGAACGGGTCGCACGCCAGTCCGAGCCCGAGGGCAACATCTTCGCCGAGCAGCGCGCCTTCCTGCGGGACGCGGACGTGCGGGCCAGCCTGCCCGGCTGGCTCTCCTGGACGCTGCAACGACGGGGCGACGTCGCCGACTCGCATCCGACGCCCCGCGAGCGCCTTGTGGCGTTGGGCTGCGACCCCGATGATGCCGCGCAGTTCGAGACACTGCTCCCCATTCTTGACGGCCCAACCGCTGCCGAGCACTTCCTCGCCGATGCCGAGGAGGAATACGTCACTGTGCTGGGAAACACCTGGCTCCGACAGGTTGCGCCTCAATGGAAGCAGGACTTCCGCGAGATGGCCCAGGGCCGCACGCGGATGGAGGTGCTGCTGCGGCGCGTCGCCGCGGGCGAGAACATCGAGCCGCCCGAGCACCTCGAGCTGATCGGTCGAGTCGAGGCCCTCGAAGGGCGCCGGGCCGCCTACCTGCACGCGCGACGATTCGCCGAGCAGCATCCCGAGCATGTGCTGGCCAACTTTCACTTTGGCCGGCTTCTCGTTCAGGAGGGAGACGAGCGCGGCATTCCGTACCTGGAGTTCGCCATCGACTCCGATCCGTATCTCGTCGAGCAAGGGTGCGCCCTGGTTTGTGGATTCCTTTATTCTCGCGGGCGATTCGACGAGGCGCGCGACTGGGAGCGGCGTGCCGCCGAAGCGCGCGTTGTGTGTATGGAGGCCCAGACCGAACGAGAGTCCATCGACGCGGATGATGCGTTCGAGCCACACGAGGCGGAGGCGGATCGCCTGGAGCTGTTGACCCGACGGATGGAAGCGTCGGCCACTGAAATCCGTCGGGCCTGGCTGGTGCGCAAGCGGGTGGAGGTGCTGCCCGAACGCACGCTGCACGTCCTGGTGATCGAGCCTCGGGATTCGCGCGTCTGGGATGACGCGGCGTTCGACCGCCTGCTGGCCGGGGTTTCGTGGGGCGGCGCGCTGATCGTACTTGTCTCCTCGGGGCGGACTCGACGAATCGTTCGCAAGATCCGCCGCGTCGAAGGTTCGCTCATCTGTCCACGCCCCAAGGAGAAGCGCCCATGACAGCCCAGTCCTTCCGCCGCGTGGCCGTAATCGGGGCTGGCAAGATGGGGTTGCCGATTGCCTGCCACATGGCCGGTCGCGGGTTGCATGTCACGGCGTGCGATCTGAACGCGGAACTGGTTGCCGCGATCAATCGGGCCGAGTGCCCGTTCGACGAGCCGGGCTTGGCGGAGCTGCTGGCGCGCGCGCGTCGCGACGGACACCTCGAAGCAACGACACAGACCGCGGCGGCGGTGGGCGAAGCGGACGCGATCCTCGTGCTGGTGCCGGTGTTGCTGACGCCGGAGCGCGAGGCCGACCTCGCGGGCATCGAGGCCGTGGCGCGCCTGATCGGCAAGGCCGTCCGCGCCGGCGCGTTGGTCTCGTTCGAGACGACGCTGCCGGTCGGGACGACGCGGAGGCTGGGCGCGTTGATTGCCGAACAGGGCAGGGAACCGGGGCGCGATTTCCGGCTCGTGTTTTCGCCCGAGCGCGTGAAGAGCCGCCTGGTGCTCGAGCGGCTCGGCACGACGCCGAAGATCGTCGGCGGTCTGACGCCGGCGTGCGCGGAGGCCGGCGCCGCGTTCTACGCCGCCGCGCTGGGCGCGCCGGTGCTGCGCGTCGATTCGCTCGAGGCCGCCGAGTTCGCCAAGCTGGCCGACATGATTTATCGCGACGCGAACATCGCGCTGGCGAACGAGTTGGCGCGCTATGCGGAGGCACTGGGCGTGGACTTCGCCGCCGTGCGCGCGGCGGCAAACACGAGCGGCGAAGCGCAGTTGTTGCTGCCGGGTATCGGCGTCGGCGGGCACTGCACGCCGGTCTATCCATGGTTCGCGATCGGCGATGCGGAACGACACGGCGTCGAGCTGGCACTGGCGGCCGACGCCCGAGCGGTGAACGACGGACAGGGCGCCTGGATGCTGGACCGTATCGAGCGCGCCACCGGTTCGCTGCGAGGACGGACGGCGGTGGTGCTGGGGCTCGGCTTTCGACCCGGCGTGAAAGAGCACGTCTGCTCGCCGGCGTTTCTGCTACGGGACGAACTCGAGCGTCGCGGCGCGCGGGTGCTCGTGCACGATCCCCTTTATGCGACGGAGGAATTGGCAGCCTTGGGATTCGCGGGGGTCGTGCGCCTCGAGGACGCGCGGGCCGACACGCTGATCCTGAACACCGCGCACGTGCCCTACGAAGCGCTCGACTTCGCAAGCCTTGCGACACACGGCCTGCGCGTCGTTGCCGACGGCCGGAACCTCTGGGACCCGGCCGCCGTGCGCGCCGCGGGACTGGTCTATCTCGGAGTCGGCCGCCCGTGACACACCGGCTCAGTGCCGGAAGTGCCGCATCCCGGTGAAGGCCATCGCCATGCCGTGTTCGTTGGCGGCATGGATGACTTCCTCGTCGCGCACCGAACCGCCGGGCTGGATCACGCACCGAATGCCATGACCGGCCGCCGTGTCGATGTTGTCGCGGAAGGGGAAGAAGGCATCCGAGGCCATCGTGCATTCGGCAAGCGGCGTGCGTGCCTTCGCGACGCCGACGCGCGCGGCGTCCACGCGCGACATCTGGCCCGCGCCGATGCCGACCGTCGCCGTCGCCGAGGCGTAGACGATCGCGTTCGACTTCACCCACTTCACGCAGCGCCACGCGAAGAGCATCGCTGCGCGCTCGGCGTCGGTCGGTTGGCGTTCAGTGACGACGCGCAGATCCTGCGGGCCGATCATCCCGAGATCGCGGTCCATGACCAGCAGGCCCCCCACGACGCCGCGCACGAGCGGCGCGCGACGCTTGGGCGTGAAGGGACCGGTCTCGAGCAGGCGCAGGTTCTTCTTCTTGTCGAGCACGGCACGCGCCGCGTCCGAGAAGGCCGGCGCGAGAATCACCTCGTTGAACGTCTCGCCCAGACGCACCGCCAGTTCCTCATCGACTTCGACCGACAGGGCGACGATGCCACCGAAGGCCGAGTCGGGATCGGTGGCGCGCGCGCGGTCGTAGGCATCGAGGCCGCTGGCGCCGAGCGCGATGCCGCACGGGTTGCTGTGCTTGACGATGACGGCGGCGGCCGGCGCGAGTTCGGCGAAGTCGCGAACCATCTCGAGCGCGCCCTCGGCGTCGAGGATGTTGTTGTAGGAGAGGTGCTTGCCCTGGAGCTGGCGCGCGGAGGCGACGCTTGTCTCGTCGCAGGCGGGATCGCGATAGAAGGCGGCGCGCTGGTGCGGGTTCTCGCCGTAGCGCAGGGATTGCTCGAGCGGCAGCGTCATCGTCCAGACGGGCGGCAACTCGTCGGCGCCGGCCGTGCCGGCGTGCCGCGCCATCCACGCAGCGATGGCGGCATCGTAGGCAGCGGTGCGGGCGAAGACCTTCGCGGCAAGGCGCGCGCGCGTCGCGGGCGTCGTGTCGCCCGAGTCCTCGATCTCCGCGGCGATGGCCTCGTAGTCCGCCGGATCCGTGACGACAGTAACGCGGTCAAGGTTCTTTGCGGCGGACCGCAACATCGATGGCCCACCGATGTCGATCTGCTCGATGGCTTCCTCGTCGGCGATGCCGGGGCGGGCGACGGTCTGCTCGAAGGGATACAGGTTCACAACGACGAGATCAATCCGGCCGATGCCGTGGGCGTCGAGCGTGGCGAGGTGTTCGGGCTTGTCGCCGCGTGCCAACAGTCCGCCATGCACGGCGGGATGCAATGTCTTGACGCGGCCGTCGAGAATCTCCGGGAAGCCGGTGACGTCGGAGACATCGCGCACGACGAGTCCTGCCTGGCGCAACGCGCGCGCCGTCCCGCCGGTCGAGAGCATCTCGACGCCACGCGCGGCAAGGCGCCGCGCAAAGTCAACCAGTCCGGACTTGTCGCTGACGGACAGCAGGGCACGTTGGATGGGCACGGAAGGGGACTCCTGGTGGCGGGAATGCGCTGCTGCGTCGCCGGTGATGGCAGGCACTTGCCGATCTCCGAACACGGGGCGTTGGTGCTGTTGGGGCGCTGGGTGGTCAAGGAGCGATCGTGCTTCCCGGGCGGCAGGAGCGTGGAGGTGGAACAGCTCGCGGCAAGCGTGGGCCTTCGCCAATCGCCCTGTACCATTTGGAACGGCGGAGCTCGGTTCGGGACTGCCCAAGGGCATGTGGAGGCAGCGAGGCCCGTTGAGAGAGGCACCGTGCGACCGCTGTGAGCGGCGCACGGACGTGCTCCAGCCCGGCCCTGCCCCGCGCGATTGAGGTTGGCATGATCGCTGCCTGACGGGCTGGCTCTGCCCCGGGGCCGTTGCCACGATGGCGACGATGACCGGGGCCAATTTCACCCGAGGACGTCCTGATGACCCTGCTGTCCCGTGCCACGACCATGATACTATTCCTCGCCAGCCTGCTTGCCGGGGGAATCGTGTGCGCCTCGCAGAACGAGACATGCTCGGAGGAGTGCTTCGAGGACCCGGCCCATGTCCCCATGGACGCGACCCGATTGGCCCGCCCGCACGAGGAGGGACAATTCGCCGTTGTCGCTCCGGTGGGCGCTGCGACGATCGAGCGAATCGCTCAGGCGCCGCGTCTGGAGACGCTGGAGGGAAAGACCATCGCCGTCGTGGGCGGCAGCTTCATGGCAAACGTGACCCATCCGGAGATCAGGCGGCTGATCCAGAGACACTATCCGACAGCGAAGGTGATTCTGCTCAATGAGATCGGTTCGGCGGGGCCCTATCCTCCGCCGGGAGTGAACCGTAGGGCGAAGGACGAGTTCCAGAAAAGACTTCGCGAGCTGGGCGTGGACGCCGTGATTTCGGGCAATGGCGGTTGCGGGCTGTGTACTCCGAAGGAGACTGGTTCGAGTATTGCGGCGGAGTATGTCGGACTCCCCTCGGTCACGATTGCCGCCCCCGGCTTCGTGGAGCAGGTCTATTCGACCGCTGTCAATCACGGTGTGCCTGCCCCGCGGGTGGCCATCTATCCGGGCCCCTTTGCGACGCATACACGCGAGGAGCTGCTCCAGAACACACGCGAGGTCCTGTGGCCCCAACTGATTGCGGCCCTGACAGAGCCCATCACCGAGGAGGAGATCGAGGAGCGCCGCAAGGCGGCCACAGGGGGAATCCGGGACATCGTCTTCAGTGGAACCGTCGATGCGATCAACAGGCACTTCACCGAGATGCGGTGGTCGGATGGCCTGCCGATCGTTCCCCCGACAGTCGAGCGCGTGAACGAGTTCCTCCGGTTTACGGACCTCTCATGGGACGAAACGGTGGGCGTTCTGCCGATCGCATTCCGCGACACGAAGGTCTGGCACGTTGCCGTCAATGGGGTGATGGCGGGTTGCCCGCCGGAGTTCATGCCCCTTCTGATCGCCTACACCCGGACCCTTGGGGACTCAAACCTGCGACGCAGTCTGGCCAGCACTCACGGCTGGATTCCCTACTGCTGGGTCAACGGCCCGGTGGCCCGACAACTGGGTTTCGACTCCGCACAGGGCATGATCAGCGAGCCGAGAAACGCACTCCTCGGGCGCTTCGTGAACTTGGCTATTCTCAATTTGGGCGGATATTACATCAAGCAGGACCGGATGGGCAGCTTCGGCTATCCCATGTCGTGGAGCCTTGCGGAGAACGAGGCCGCCTGTCTCAGGATCGGCTGGCAGCCCTATCATGTGCAACTGGGCTTCGACCTCAACGACAGCACGTTGACGGGCGCGTCGGCCCTGATGTGGGGAAACAACCTGACCCCCGCCACCTCGGACCCCGAAAAGACCATGCAGTTGATGGCCTGGGATGCTGTCGAGAAGAGTCAGTTTGCGCTCGGCAGCGGGATGCCGTTCACCTACCGCACGTTCATCGTAACCGAGTACATTGCGCGCGACCTTGCCAGCGCCTACCCAACCAAGAAGAGCCTGGAGGCCGCCTTGGTCGAAACGGCCAGGAGGCCGGTGCATCAGCGAGCCTTTGCAAACTACTGGGCCAGCCCCGGCAGTGCACACGATCCTTCCCGGCACACGCTGGAGCAGCACATCGAGCGAATCATCCGGGAGGAGAACGGCCGACTGACTGACCCCATGCCGTGGCTCCCCGGGTCGGAGAGGCTCCACACCGTTCCTGTGATGCGGGTCGGAATGAGTCCGATTCTGGTGGCGGGAGACCCGGACCGAAACAAGGTGCTCACCCTGCCGGGAGGCGGCACCGCCACCGTCAAGATCGAACTACCGGAGAACTGGGACACCTTGATGGCCGAGCGGGGTTATGCACCACTCATGGAGCTATTCCTCGAGTAGCGTCCGCGCCAGTTCGCAATCTTGCAGCAGCAGGACGCCGGCCCCGGGGGAACGTGTGGACGACGAGCCTACTGTGCGCCGGCATCGACCAGCAGGCGTTCAAGCGTCGGCCGCAGCGCCGCGCAGGCCCGCGCGCGATGGCTGATCGCGTTCTTCGTGGTCTCGGGAAGCTCCGCCAGATGAAGACCCTCGAAGCCTTCGGGCACGAAGACCGGGTCGAAGCCGAAGCCGCCCGCGCCGCGCTTGTCGAAGCCGATGCGCCCTTCGAGCGTCCCCTGCGTGTGCGCCACGACGCCCGACGGTGTTGCGAGCACCGCATGGCACACGAAGCGTGCCGCGCGCCGCTCGGCCGGAACGCCGGCCAGTTCGCCGAGCAACTTGTCCAGCGGGCTCTCCCCTGCCGCGGCATAGCGCGCCGAGTACAGGCCAGGCCGCCCGTCGAGCGCGGCGACCTCGAGTCCCGAATCGTCGGCCAGCGTCGCCAGTCCCGTACGGCGCGCCCACTCCAGCGCCTTCAGCGCCGCGTTCTCCGCGTAGGTACTGCCGTGCTCGACGACTTCCGGCAGGTCCGGCCACTCGCGCGTCGAGCGCCACGTCACCGCCACGTCCGCCAGAATGGCAGCGATCTCCTGCACCTTGTGCGCGTTGCCCGTGGCGATCAGCAAGTCCATGCGCATCCTCAACCCGTGCGAACCGATTCGAGGCGCCGCACACGCCGCCCCTCGAGTACCAGGCGCCCGCGCGACAGCAGGTCCACCGCCTCGACGAGCGCCGCGTGCTCCTGCTCGAGAATCCGCGCGGCAAGGCTCTCCGGCGTATCCTCGTCAAGCACCGGCACCGCGCGCTGCACGATGATCGGTCCCGAGTCCACGCCCGCGTCCACGAAGTGCACCGTGCACCCCGAGACGCGCACGCCGGCCTCGAGCGCCTGCCGCGGCGCCTCGAGTCCCGGAAACGCCGGCAGCAGCGACGGATGGATGTTCACGATGCGGCCGGGAAAGGCCTCGAGCAGTGCCGGACCGATCACGCGCATGTAGCCCGCCAGCACAAGAGCCTCGCAGCCCGCCGCCAGCAGCGCGTCGCGCACCGCCGCATCGTGCGCCCGACGGCCGCCGGGGAAGCCCCGATGATCCAGCGGCGTCGTTGCTACTCCGTGCGCCGCGGCAATTTCCAGCGCCCGCACCCCCGGCACGTTCGACAGCACCAGACGAAAGACCGCCTCGGGCAGTCGGCCCTGCGCGCGTGCATCGAGCAGCGCGGACAGGTTCGAGCCGCGGCCGGACACCAGAACGCCGAATCTCATGGCCGCGCCGCCTCGACCGGATAGTAACGGCGGCGCGTCTGCTCGACGGCCTGTGCGTAACCGGACTCAAACAACGCGCGCACCACACGGTCGGTGGTCGCGCCCGACTCGGGCGAATCGACCAGCGCCAGCCGATTGGCAGCGCCGCGGGCCAGCGCGAACTTGGCGATGCCTTCCTCGCCCTGCTGCTCGGCCAGCGCGAGACCCTCGGTCAGCACGCGCACCGCGGCGGTGCGAATGTCGGCGGCGGTGATGGTTGCGGCGCGGGCCTGCTCGATGGCGCGACGGCCAAGCAACGTCGTCTGGAACGCGGCCTCCTGGCGAAGCAACTCGCCGATCCCCTCGTCGTCCGTCTCGAGCGGCGCGCGGTAGACCGCCTCCGAGTAATGGAGGAAGGCGTCGAGCGGTTGCTGCCGGCCCTGTTCGTCGGCGCTGCGGAACTCGGCAACCTTGTCGAGAATCTCGCCGGTCGCGATGAGCAGGCGCGCGTCGCGCAGGACGGTGCTCTCGGCGATGCGCCCCGAGACGCCCAAGGTCTGCTCGATGGCGGAGTCGGTGGTCAGGATGCCGGTCACGATGCGCTCGGGAGGCGGAGGTGCCGCCGTCCCACCGCCGGGCATCAGGCTCGACGGTCCGCGGAACAGGATCATGAACAGGCCGAAGCAGATGGCGAGCCCGGCGCCGATGAGCGCGAAGGGATGGTTGAGCCACTCGCGCAGGGACTTGGGCTTGGGCGCAGGGCGGCTCGGCAATGCTTGCGAGGATTGCACGCTGGAGGAAGTGGGCTCCTCGTCGGGGAGCCCGGCCGACAGCGGCAGCGGTTTGGGAATCTGGGGCAGTCGTTCGGGGCGGGGTGCGGCAGGGGGCTTGGGTTCGGGCTTGGGCTCGACAGGCTTGCGGGCGGGCGCCTCCTTGCCGAGATCCCAGGATCGGCCGGGCTGCTTCTTCGAGGGGTCGTCGCTCATCGCGCCTGCTCCCGGGACTGCGGACGGAAGAAGCGCAACAGGCCGCAGACGAGGTGTTGGTCGCGGTGCAGCGCCGAGGCTTCGCACGCGACGTCCTGCCCGCCATCCAGGCGGACCAGCGCCTTCCACGGGACGGCTTCGCCCAGCAGCGCGGCGGTCAATGCTGGCGGCACCGGACCCGTGCGCCCGAAACCGAGCAGCGAGGCGGCGGTGCGGTTGACGATCGCCTCGGCGCGGTCGCCGAAGAGCGCTTCGGCCGGGGCGCTGAAGTAGACGGAGTTGGTGAGATGGTCGGTCAGGATGATCGGCTCGGCGACGAACAACTCAACGACGTCGCGCACGGCCTGACGGTCGCGCTCGTCGGTCCAGAGCTGCCCGGGGAAATCCATGCCGGTGCCGTCCCCCCCTGCGCCGGTCGCTCAGAAGTCGGTCCGGTGCATCCAGTCGCGCGCCTCGAACTGCTCGCCGTTGACGCCCGCACTGGCGTCGCTGGCCAGGTAGACGAAGATGTTGGTGATGTCGGCGGGGCGCGGCAGGGCGGACGGATCCTCGCCGGGGAAGGCGGCCGCGCGCATCTGCGTGCGGGTTGCTCCGGGGTTCACGCTGTTGACGCGCACCTTGTATTCCTTCAGCTCGTCGGCGAGCACCTGCGTCATGCCCTCGAGGCCGAACTTCGAAATCGCGTAGGCACCCCAGCGCGCGCGGCCGACGCGGCCGACGCCCGAGCTGACGTTGATGATCGAGCCGGCGTTCTGCGGCACCATCTTGCCCAGCGCTTCCTTCGTGACCCAGAAGAGCGAATCGAGATTCGTCCGGATCACGTCGTCCCACTCCTCGGCCGGGGTTTCCATGAGCGTCTTGCGCGAGCCGAGAACGCTGGCGTTGTTGACGAGCACGTCGATGCGGCCGAAGGCGCGGTGCACGCCGTCCACCAACTTGATCGCGGACTTGTGGTCCGACAGGTCGATCTTGATGGCGCAGCACTCGGCGCCCAGCAGGCGCAGCTCCTCGGCGACGGCGAGCAGGTCTTCCTTCGACCGGCCGCAGATCGCCACGCGGGCGCCCTCGCCGGCGAAGGCGTGGGCCACGGCGCGGCCGATGCCCCGCGTCGCACCGGTCACCAGTGCCACCTTGCCCTTCAACCGCCCGGCCGGCGGCGCCGCGATCGGCGCAGTCGTCTCGGCCTTCGTCTCAGTCGTGCTCATGCGTGTGCTCCGTCGGATAGCGAGTGGAAGCCCGCCGGTGCACAGGGCGCCGGCGGGCGGGCGATTGTCAGGCCTTCACGGCGGCCAAGGCCGCGTCGAAGTCCGGCTGCTCGGCGATCTCGGGCACGTACTGGACGTGCTTCACCTTGCCGGCGGGATCGATGACGAAAACGGCGCGGCAGAGGATGCCGAGGTCGGGCAGCCAGACGCCGTACTTCTGGCCGAAGTCGCGGTGCTTGTAGTCCGACAGGGTCTTGATGTTGGTGGCGCTGTTGGCGCCGCACCAGCGGGCCTGGGCCGGGGGCAGGTCCACGGAGACGACGGCGACGACGACGTTCTCGCCCAGACTGGCGGCCTCTTTGTTGAAGCGCTGGGCTTCAAGGTCGCACACCGGGGTGTCGAGCGAGGGCACCACCGCCAGCACGAGCGTCTTGCCGCGGAAGCTGGAGATGGTCGCGTTGTCCTTCAGGTTGGCGCTCAGGGTCGCCTCGGGGGCCGTGTCGCCCGCCTTGATCTCTGGTCCCGCAAGGTTTACGGGGTTTCCTTTCAACGTCACGCTTCTGGACATGGGCAGTCTTTCCTGGGAGGGGTCGAATGGTCGCCCGGAGGGTGCCGAGGCGATTTCGGGCAAGGCAAGCGAAATGGGTGCCTCGGGTCCGTGGCGGCAGGTGGTGGCAGTGCGGGATGGAACCTGCTGGACTTGGCCACCTCGCCGCCGATACCTATGGGCCCAGTCGCCCGCCCCCGGCAGATCAGGAGTCGATGAATGAGAACCATCCAAGCGATCTTCGAGAACGGCGTCTTCCGCCCCACTGAGCCAACGGGACTTCCCGATCACGCGAAAGTGACCCTGTACTTGGACCTTCAACTGCCAGCCGCAGCGGAAGACTCTGCCAAAGTCTGGCGTATTCTGGAGCAGGGAGTCGCCACAGGCGATAAGACGTTGGCACAACGCCACAACGATCATCAGCCATGAAGCCGGGACATGTCTTCCTCGACACGGTTGGAGTCCTCGCCGTGCTGAACCGGTCAGACCAGTGGCACGGAGACGCCGAGTTGGCATTCCGTCGCTTGAGGGAGACCGGCGCTCGTCCCACGACGACAACCTATGTACTTGCGGAGTGCGCCAATGCCGCCGCGCGCCTCCCTATCCGGACAGTCGTGTGCGAATTGCGCGAGCAGCTCGAGTCAACTGGCGCCGTTGTCACTCCGGAGTCGATCGACTGGCAGGCTGCTTGGGACGCGTATCGCCGGGGTGAAGCCGGCGGAGCGGGGCTCGTGGACCACCTGTCGTTCGCGGTCATGCGACGACTCGGCCTGAGTGTGGCCTTTACGAACGACCGACACTTTCGAGCCGCTGGCTTCGAGATCCTGTTCTGATCGCCGCCCTATCCCGCCCGCCGAATCGAGACGTCCGGTTGCAGCGGCTCGATCGGGCCCAGGATCGTGCCGATGGCTTGGCGCCGGTAGCGGAAGATGCCGAGCAGTTGGCGCCGCACCACCAGCGCGTGCACGGGCGCCGCCAGCATTCCACCCGGCAGGCCGTAGAGCACCCGGTCGCGGCATTCGGTGCCGCGCGGATGGGGGTGGAACGAGTGCTCGTGGTGCCAGAAGGCATAGGGCCCGCGCACTTGCAGGTCGATGAACCGCGTCGGCGGCGTCCAGTCCACGATGCGGCTGCGCCAGGGAATCGGCAGGCCCATCCAGCGCACCGTGTAGTCGATGCGCGTGTCTTCGGCAATGGCGATGGGCGTGGGCGTGTGGATACGGAATCCCAGCGACGGCGGCGTGATGCGCGGCAGGTTCTCCGCTTTGCCGAAGAATTCCCAGGTGGCTTCCGGTGAGGCGGGGACGACGAAGGAATCGGTGAGTTCGTAGATCATGGGGGCATCAGTCTCCTGATGCCGTGTGAATCCAGAAGCGTGCCGATGCGCGAGGAGTCAGCCGGCGGTCGGATCGTCGTCGAAGCCGAAGAGTTCCGGCGCCGAATCGTCGGCGGGACGCGCGGGCGGCGGCAGCCCAAGGTGCTCGTACGCCGCCGCGGTGGCCACCCGGCCGCGCGGCGTGCGCGTCAGGAAACCGATCTGGATCAGGTAGGGTTCGACCATGTCGATCAGGGTGTCGTCGTCCTCGGACAGACTGACCGCCAGTGTGTTCAGCCCGACCGGGCCGCCGCCGAACTTGCCGACCAGTGCCCCAAGGAACGCGCGGTCCTGCGCGTCGAGCCCGCGGGCATCGACCTCGAGCATCTCCAGCGCCTTCGCCGCAATCTCGGCACTGATGCGCCCCTCGTGCATCACCTCGGCGATGTCGCGCACGCGCCGCAGCAATCGGTTCGCAATGCGCGGCGTTCCCCGCGAGCGACCCGCCACCACCTCCAGCGCACCGGTTTCGACCATGCACCCGAGAATCTGCGCCGAGCGCCCCACGATCGCCGTCATCTCGTCGAGCGAGTAGAAGTTCAGCCGCTGCGTGATGCCGAAGCGCGAGCGCAGCGGGGCCGACAGCATCCCCGCGCGCGTCGTCGCCCCCACCAGCGTGAAGGGCGCGATCTCCAGCTTGATCGACTTGGCGTGCGGTCCCTCGCCGATGATGATGTCGATCTTGCGGTCCTCGAGCGCCGGATACAGGCACTCTTCGACAACGCGGTTGAGACGGTGCACCTCGTCGATGAAGAGCACGTCGCCGGGCTTGAGATCGGTCAGGATCGCGGCCAAGTCGTCCTTGCGCTCGATGATCGGCCCGCTCGTCGAGCGCAACTGGGTGCCCATCTCGGCGGCGACGATGTTCGCCAGCGTCGTCTTGCCCAGACCCGGCGGGCCGTAGAGCAGCACGTGGTCGAGCGCTTCGCCGCGGCGCCGGGCCGCCTGGATGAAGATGCGCAGGTTGTCGACGACGGTGCGTTGGCCGATGAACTCGGCCATCTGACGCGGCCGCAACTGGACGTCGTCATCGGCGTCGGTGTCGAGGGGGCGTCGGGGGTCGAGGTCTTGGGCCATGCGCTGGCTCGGGTGGGCGGACAGGTGCGCGGCGAGGAAAGGGGAGCGGGGCGCGGACTGTCAAGGCGTGTTTCGCCTGACTTTCGCCTGTTCGATCAGGAACCCGTCTTGTCGGCGCTGGCCGTGGCGGCTTGGCGGGCCTTCTCGGCCTCGAGGTCGCGCACAATGCGGTCGGTGATGTACTCGGCGCGGATGGCCTCGTTGCGGGCGATTTCGTCGATCGTGCCCGAGACGGTCACGACGCCGCTGAGCAGGATGTAGGAGCGGTCGGTGATGTGGAGCGTTTCGCGCACGTTGTGGTCGGTCAGCAGGATGCCCAGACCGCGGTCGCGCAGCTGGCGCATGATGACCTGCAAGTCCTCGATCGTCTTCGGGTCGATGCCGGCGAAGGGTTCGTCGAGGAAGATGAACTTGGGATCGGTTGTCAGCGCGCGGGCGATTTCGACGCGGCGCATTTCGCCGCCCGAGAGCGTCTCGGCGATCTGGCGGCGCAGGTGCCCGATTCCCAGCTCGTCCTCGAGCCGGTTGATGCGCTTGCGGATTTCGGCCGACGGGACGCGGTGGGCCTCCAGAATCGCCTTCAGGTTGTCGCGCACCGTCATCTTGCGGAACACGCTCGTGTCCTGCGCCAGATAGCCGATGCCCATGCGCGCGCGCACATGGATCGGCTTGCCTGTGATGTCCTTGTCGCCGAACGTCACCTTTCCCTTGGTGGGCTTCTCGAAGCCGACCATCATCTTGAACGTCGTGCTCTTGCCCGCCCCGTTCGGTCCAAGGAGACCGACCACCTCGCCCGTGTTCACCTCGATCGACACGCCATCGACGACGCGACGGCTGCCGTATTCCTTCACCAGGCCGTGGGTCTGAATCCGCAACGATTCCATCGGTTCTCCATCATGTGCGCCGCCCGGGGCCGAATCCGGCCGCCCCGGGGCAATTCTGGGAATGCTGGGGGGCACCGCCCCGGGACCTCAAGCGGGAATCGGCGGGAGTGTTGGGGCGGAGCGCATGCTGCGACTGTTACGCAGCTTCACCCGAAGAGGCGATGGGAGAGGGGGGCGGGCATCCCTGCCCGCCGAGGCGTGCGAGCGGGACGCTCGCGCTCCTTTCAAAAAACGATGCCTGGATGCGCCCGTTGGGCCGCAACTTCCGGATGGCGGGAGACGTATTGTGCGACGACCGGCTCTTGCCGAGTGGAAACTCAAGAGTTCAAGGGGCCGCCTTCGCTGGCATCTCCGCCGGGAATCCAATCCTTGAACTCCCGGACCCCGCTCCCGTAGGGTCCGTGCATCCCGCCGACATAGTCACCCCATCCGGGTGCGGAGCCGTCTCCGTATCCGAGTCCGCGCCCGCCCCGGCGCGGGCCGGCGGGCATTCCATTTTGCTGGAGTCGAGCAGATGGCGCTCATCGACTATCTTGTCTTCGGGGTCTACCTCCTTGTGATTCTGGGGGTGGGCTTCTACCATTTTCGTCGCAACCGCAGTGCGGAGGACTACTACGTCGGCGGCCGGTCGGTGCCCTCTCACCACGTCGGGTTGTCGATTGTGGCGACGGACGTCGGCGGCGGGTTCTCCATCGGGCTGGGCGGGGTGGGCTTCGCCATGGGCCTGTCGGGCAGTTGGCTGCTGTTCACCGGACTGGTCGGCGCCTGGCTGTCGGCCGTCTTCGTGATTCCCCGGATCAAGGCACTCGACGTGCCGCACAAGATGATGACGTAACCTGACTTTCTGCGATGGCGCTATGGGGGACGCGTGGCGCTCGTCGCGGCCGTGATCTCGGGAATCGGGTACCTGGGGTTTACGGGTGGGCAGATTCTGGCCGGCGCCACGCTGGCCAGCGCCACGATCCTGCCCGAGGCACCATTCGGGCTCGACGCATTTCAGGTCGCCCTGTGGTCCATCGCCGCCATCACGATCGTCTACACGGTCTGTGGCGGGCTCAAGGCGGTCATCTACACGGACTCGATCCAATGGGCTGTACTGCTCGCCGGCCTGATCCTGCTCGGGATTCCGTTCGCCCTGAAGGAGATCGGTGGATTCGCCGGCCTGCGTGCCGAGCTGCCCCCCGAGTTCTTCTCGCTCTTCGCCATCAAGCCCGTCACCTTCCTGAACTGGATGGTCACCATCGTGCCGATCTGGCTGGTCGGCATGACGCTGTATCAGCGCATGTATGCGTGCCGCGACGAGCGCGAGGCCCGGCGCGCCTGGTACATTGCCGGCTTCTTCGAGTACCCGGTCATGGCCTTCGCCGGCGTGTTCCTCGGCATGTGCGCGCGCGTCGTCTTCCCGGAGGCGAAGAGCGAGCAGGCCCTGCCGATGCTGATCGCGCACGTCCTGCCGGTCGGCGTTGCCGGCATCGTGATCGCGGCCTATTTCTCGGCCATCATGTCGACGGCCGACAGTTGCATGGTTGCCTCGTCGGGCAATATCACCAACGACGTGCTCGAGCGCCATGTCCTCAAGAACGCCGACGAGCGCACGGTGTTCCGACTCTCGATGGTCGTCACGCTCGTCGTCGGCGTGCTCGCCGTGCTGCTGGCCAGCCGGTTTCAGACGGTGCTCGACGCGATCCTGCACGCCTATGCGTTCATGGTCTCGGGCCTGTTCGTGCCGACGCTGGGCGCGTTCTTCTGGCGCCGTTCAAGCGCGGCCGGTGCCCTCGGCGGCATGCTCGCCGGCGGCACGCTCGCGCTGCTGTTGCTCACCAAGGTGCTCTCCCTGCCCGCGTCCCTCGTCGCCCTCGGCCTCGACGCCAGCATCTACGGCATCGCCCTCAGCGCCGTCGTTTTCGTGGCACTCTCGCTCCTCGTGCCCGACCGCGCGCGGGCGGAAGAGGAGGCATAGCCATCGCGATCCCGGCGTGCTGTTCACGCCACCCCGAGCAGTTTGTGGAGCTGGATGCTGACGCGCCAGCGGGGGTGGCGCAGGCAGTAGTCGAGCACCTGGCGCGTGTGCTCGTCGCGGCCGGGGCCGTCGAGTGGCTGGAGGAAGAAGTGCCGGAAGTCGAGGTGCACGTAGCGTTCGGGTTCGGCGCCGGGTTGGGGGAAGACGAGCTTGAGTTCGTCGCCGGACTCGATGGCGAGGTCCGCGCCGGCCTTCGGGCTGACGGTCAGCCAATCGACCCCGGCGGGCGGGCGGCGCGTGCCGTTGGTTTCGACGGCGATCTCGAAGCCGTGCCCGTGCAGCGCCGCCACCAGGTCGTCGTCGAGCTGCAGCAGCGGCTCGCCGCCGGTGCAGACGACGAACGGGCGCGAGCTGGTTGCCCCGCGCGGCCAGAGCGCCTCGACCGCCGCGGCCAACTGATCCGCCTTCTTGTAGTGCCCGCCGCCCGGGCCGTCGATCCCGACAAAGTCGGTATCGCAGAATTGACAAATGGCCTTCGGGCGGTCCTGCTCGCGCCCGGTCCACAGGTTGCATCCGGCGAAGCGCAGGAAGATCGCCGTGCGCCCCTGGTGCGCGCCCTCGCCCTGAATCGTCGGGTACACCGTCTTGACCACGTAGCCGCTCATGGCCGGTCCTTCGCCCCCGGCACGTAGGGCGCCGGATCCTCGAAGCCGACGTCGGCGAAGCCGCGGAGCCGCAGGCGGCACGAATCGCATGCGCCGCACGCGAGCCCCTCGGCCGTCGGGTCGTAGCACGAGTGCGTGATGCCGTAATCGAAGCCGAGCTCGAGGCCGCGGCGGATGATGTCGGACTTCGACAGGTGCAGCAGCGGCGCGTGAATCCGCACCGGACAGGTGCCCTCGACGGCGCCCTTGGTCGCCAGGTTCGCCATCGTCTCGAAGGCGCCGACGAACTCGGGCCGGCAATCCGGATAGCCGCTGTAATCGAGCGCATTCACGCCAATGAAGATGTCGCCCGTGCCGAGCACCTCGGCCCAACCCAGCGCGTAGGAGAGGAAGATCGTGTTGCGGGCCGGCACGTAGGTGATCGGGATGTTGGCCGTCATGGCGGCCTCGTCGCGGTCCTTCGGCACGGCGATGTCGGCCGTGAGCGCCGAGCCGCCAAAGCGTCGCAGGTCGATCTCGAGCAGCACCTGGTCGGCGACACCAACCGCCCCGGCCACGCGGCGCGCGGCCTCGATTTCGACGGCGTGGCGCTGGCCGTAGAGCATCGTCAGCGCGTAGATCTCGAAGCCTTCTGCGCGCGCGATTGCCGCGCAGGTGGCCGAATCCAGCCCGCCGCTGAGCAACACCACCGCTCTCTTCACGCCCATCGCCATCGCAACTCGTTCAGTTCCAGCGCTCTTCGCGACCATCCGCCCGCAGGGCGCCAAACCCCACACCACCCCCCGCCCCCCACGCAAGGGGAGAACCAGCTCGCGCCGGCCGCGCGGTCGCTCGAGATGGCGTTTGACAAACCGAGCCCCCGCGACTTGATTGGGTCCGGATTGAATAGCACGCAGGAGTGGGTGCCACCTTGGCCGGCCAGGGGGGCCGACAGCATCCGAGAGTCGCACCCACGGGGCATGAGAGCGGAGCAAGGGACGACAGAAGACGATACCCGTTCCGAGGCAGAGAGGTCGCCCCCAAATGAAAATACGCGTCACGTGCAGCCTGAACGACTGCTTCTACCACCACGCCGTTACCGGCCTCGACGACGAAATACACGCCTGCGATTGCAGCCATCCGGACAAGCCGATGCACCTGCGACAGGTGCCCTGTCCGATTTACAAGAAGAATTGGTCGAAGCTGAACGCACCCGACGTCTCGAAGTTCCGGCAGTTGCGCCGGCGCGTGGGATAGGCGCGCACCGCCCTCAGAGTCTTTCGAGCCACGGCCCGTGCGGGGCCACCAGCGCCCGCAAACCCTCCGCAATGATCCCGACCGCTCCGTGCCCGCCGCAGAACTCGGGCTCGGTGGCGATGGTCACCAACCGCGCGCGGCCGATCAATCGTGCCAGCAGGCGGACGTCTTCGCCGGGAAATGCCGCCTGCCACTCCCCCGCCGTCCACGGGCGTACGTGCGCGTCGTCGAGTCGGCGCGTCGCGAAGTCGAGGTCGAAGTCCACCCAAAGCGGTTCGGCGGACACGTCGTCGGCGATGCGCCCCCACAGGGCCGCCACACGCGGCGACCGATCGGCCGCCGCGCGCAGCGCCCCCATCGTCGGGTACGTCGCCAGTTCGTGCGAGCGGCCCAGATGATCCGTGCAGGGCTCGTTGTCGGTCGGCAGGCGTTGCTCGTCGTGCACGCCCAGCGTCACCACGTCGCCGGCCAGTCCGAACTGCATCGCCGCGTTCACCCATCCGCCGTCGTCGAGTCGCTGGTCGTTGACCAATGCGTGCACCGCGTCCAGATCGGTCAACTGCACCGCTTCCCAGGCCCAGGGGCGGGGACGCTCGCCGAGATCGAGATGCGCGTCGAAACGCACGAGCAGCGGCAGCGCGTCGCCGAACAGGCCCTGCCGCCGCGCGGCCCATGCCGCAACGAGCACCGCGCGATGGTCCATCGTCGCCAGCACCGGCGGCGCGTCGTGAATGCGCCAGAAGTTCATGTACTGGCCCAGCCGCCCGAGGGGCGTCAGGCCGTCGGCCACACCGGGGCGCGTGCTCATGTCGGATCGCCCGTCGTGGCATAGAGTCCATGCCGGCGCATGTAGTCGGCCACGCGATGCGGCACCAGTTCGGTGATCGATTCGCCGCGCGCCGCGCGCGTGCGCACTGTCGTCGAGGACAACATCGGCAGCGCACCTGGCCGCAGCCCGAGCGCCTCGTCCGGCGCGTTTTCGACGATGCGGGGCACAACCAGCGGCGGCGCCAGCGCCATCAAGGCCGCGCTCTCGTGCCACTGCGCAAGGTCCGCCACGATGTCGGATCCCACGATCAGCCGAAACGTGTCGCCCGGCCGTTGCGCGGCCAGCGTCCGCACGGTGTCCACCGTGTAGGAGACCCCCTCGCGCCGGCCTTCGAGATCGAGCACCTCGACGAGCCCGTCGGCGAACTCCTGCACCGCCAGCCGGCACATGGCCACGCGGCCGGCGAACGGCGCGCGATGCGCCTTGCCGAAGGCGTGCCGCGCCGCCGGCACCACCAGCACCCGGTCCACCTCGCCGCTCTGCAACGCCCACAGGATCGCCGCCACATGCGCGCGATGCGGCGGATCGAAGCTGCCGCCGAAGATGCCCAACCGCATTCCGTCGCGCGTCATGCCGGCTCCTTGATCGATGCCGCCGTCAACTCGACCACCACAATCTCCGGGGGGCACAGCACCCGCAAGGGCAGGAACGCGCCCTGCCCATGGCTGGTGATCGTCAACATCCCGCCCCACCAGCCCGCACCCGAGACATACAGCGGCCCGGCCGTGCTGCTGCTCAGCGTCGTGCCGAACAGTGGCAGCCGCACCTGCCCTCCGTGCGTGTGACCTGCGAGCGCGACGACGCAACCGAGCTCGGCCGCCTCGCCAAAGGCGTCCGGCGTGTGCACCAGCGCCAGGCGCGGATGCGGCAGCCGCCGCAACTCCTCGCGCTCGCCGGCGGTGAGGCGCACGTACGGCGTCTCCAGACCAATCAGCGTCAGCGACTCGCCGCCGCGCCGCAGCACCACGCCCGCGTTGCTCAGCAACCGCATCCCCGCCGCGCGCGCCTGCCGTGTCACCCGCTGGCTGCCCTTCCAAAAGTCGTGATTGCCGCGCACGAACCAGACGCCGTCGGGCGCCCGCAGCCGACTCATCACGCCCGCAATGCGCGCCACGTGCTCGGGCCGCGACGTGAAGTCGCCGCCGAACAGCAGCACGTCCGGGCGCATTCGCAACGCCTCGTCCACAATAGCGTCGTACCACTCCGGTCGCATCGTGTGGTGGATGTGGAAGTCGGTCAGGTGAACAACGCGATAGCCTTCGAAGGCGGCACTGAGCCCGGGCACGGCGACGCGGCGGTGATGGATGCGCAGCCTCCCCGCGCGATTGAGCGGCATCGCCGCCCGCAGCAGCCACGCCATCGGACGCGGCAGGCGCTCCCAGTTGATCGGATCGATGCGCAGGTGCCGGCAGGGCTCGAGCCGCGAGGCGCGCTGCCATGCCGACTGCCGCCGCATGGCCTGCACGTACCGAATCGTCACGCCCCAACCGAGCGCCGCCGCCACCGCCCATGTGGCCACTTCACCGACGCCCGGACCGCCCCACGTCAATCGCGCGAATCCAACCACACCTGCCACGCACCCCGCCGGCAACAACAGCAGCGACAGGAACTTCTTGAACCAGACCTCGCGCATCCGGGCGAACACCCGGTTGTACAGCCACACGAACGCGCCGGACAGCGCGACGGCCACTCCCAAGCCGACCGCCGACGCCACCGTCACCCGAATCGCCAGTTGCTCATCCAGCATCGTCCGCGCGCTCCCGAGGCCCCAGACCCTGCGCCACCTGCCGCACCCGCGCAAAGGGGAAGTCATCGGCTGCGGAGACTGCGGACGGGGTCAGGCGAGCCCTGCGAGGCCCGATTTTCCCGGACAAAAACCGGACACATCTGGCGACTTAGGGGGCTGACTTGACCTTACTTGGCGCCTTCGCGTCTATTTGTCCAGAAAAAATCTGTACCAATGAGCCGAAATCGTGGCGATTTGCCTTGCGCTGCGGCAGGGCCTTCGGCAGGGTCTCGCCCATGCCGACGCCCGACGCGAGGTCGGCGCACCGCCGAACCCCGGGCACGAAAGGACGCACAACCATGATGGCCACTCCCACCACCGACCTGCGGGACCAGATCGTCGAGGCGCTCGTCACCGACCGCGACCTGCCCCGGTTCTTCGCCGCCCTTTCCGCCCTGATCCGGGAACACTACCCCGAAGTCGAGGACCTCGGCTTGGCCCGCTATCACGCCGACCGCAACACCTTCGAGGTCCTCGTCGCCCATCAGGACGACGCCGACGCGGCGACCAATCGCGGCGTCAAGCTGCGCGCCACCGAGGACACGCCCGGTGGTTTCCTGCTCAAGGTGCGGCGCACCGTCATGATCAACGACATGGACGCCTTCGCCGCGCAGGCCGGCTTCGACCCGCGCGCCGGCTTCCCCCGCCGCTTCGAATCCGGCATCGGCACCCTGCTCGAGCATGGCGGCCATGTGCTCGGCTACATCTACCTGACCAGCCAGCGGAAGAACGCCTTCGACGTGGCGCACCGCGAGTTCGTCGACTCGATCCGCGGCATCCTGTCGTTGGCGTTCGCCGCGGCGCTGGCCTATGACGACGCCAATCGCCTGCGCGAGCGCGCCGAACTCGAAGGCGCCTACCTGCGCTCGGAGATCGACTCCTCGTGGCCGGCGGACGGGCTCGTCGGCAAGAGCGCGGCCTGGCGCACCATCCTCCAGCAGGTCAACCAGGTCGCCCCGATGGACAGCACCGTGCTGATCACCGGCGAGACGGGCACCGGCAAGGAGGTGATCGCGCGTGCCGTGCACGAGCGCAGCCGCCGCGCCGGCAAGCCGCTCATCAAGGTCAACTGCGGCGCGCTGCCCGAGAACCTCGTCGAGTCCGAACTCTTCGGCCACGAGCGCGGCTCGTTCACCGGCGCGCTGGGGCGTCGCATCGGCCGCTTCGAGCTCGCCGACGGCGGCACCATCTTCCTCGACGAGATCGGCGAGATGCCGCTGCCGTTGCAGGTCAAGCTGCTGCGCGTGCTGCAGGAGCGCGAGTTCGAGCGCGTCGGCGGCGAGAAGCCGATTCGCGTCAACGTCCGCGTCATCGCCGCCACGAACAAGGACCTCGCCGCCGAGGTCGCCGCCGGCCGCTTCCGCGCCGACCTCTTTTACCGCCTGAACGTCTTCCCCATCGCCCTGTCCCCGTTGCGCGAGCGTCCGGAGGACAGCGTCGAACTCGCCCGCCACTTCGTCCACAAGCTGGCCGAGCGCATGGGCCGCACGCCGATGGTGCTGACGCCCGAGAGCCTGGAGGCCGTGGCAGCCTACTCCTGGCCCGGCAACGTCCGCGAGCTCGAGCACCTCGTCGAGCGCGCGATCATCCTGGCGACCGGTCCGCGTGCCGATCTGCGCAACCTGCTCCACCCGGGCCTGCCCGCCGCCGTCGCCCCCTTGGCCACCACCGGCACGGTGCTCGAGAAGGTCCGCAACGGCGAGAGCGTCAGCTTCCGCGACAGCCTGCTGGAGGCCGAACGCTCGGCCATCGAAACGGCCCTGCGTGAGAGCAACGGCGTCGTCGGCGGCTCCCACGGTGCCGCGGCCCGACTCGGCATGAAGCGCCAGACGCTCCAGTCCAAGATGAAGAAGCTCGGCATCGATCTCGACAAGCCGCGCCGCGATGTGCAGGTGGCGGCGGCGCGCTGACCCTGCGTCCTGCGCATGGCCGAAACCCCGGCATCTCCGGCCAGCGGAACCCCGCGGGCCCTTGGTATTGCGTTGTCCAGGCAGTCGGTCCAACCCTTGCTTTCCTCCCGGCAAGCAGGCTTAGACTCCCTTCTGGCTGGATTCGCCCCATGGCCCGACGGCTCTCCCCGATGACCCAACTACTCGCCCGCGTCCAGACGTGGTGCGGCATCTCCATCTCCGCTGGCGGCGGCATCACGCACATCGTCCTGCGCGACCATCCGATTGCCCGGTTCCCGACCCCCGAGACCCTCGAAGTGGTCCTGTGCGGTTCGATCCGCGATCAGGTCCGCCGCGACCCCGACGACCTGCCCGATGGCGTCTGGCCGCTCGACGACGCCAGTCGCCTGATCGTCGACCTCACCCAGCCCGGCGGCATGGAGGAGGCCGTGCGCAGCCTGCTCAACGCCTACCTGCTGGCCGAGCACCCCGCGGCCCGCGACTGGTGGCTGCGACCCGAACACCTGGCCGCCGACCCGACCTGCGAGAAGCTCGCCGTAGAAGTCGAGCACTTCCGCCAACAAGCCCGCGCCGTCGGGGCGTAGGGCCCCCTCACCACCGGAGCCTCCCCCGCTTCCCCCGTCCCCGCCAGCCCCGAGGGGCCTCTTGACCTCATGGGCTGACGGGGCGTTCCTGTCGTGCAGGCCGACGGACAGGGCGTGCAGAAGGGTTGCGGCTCTGCGTTGCCAAGGGATCCTTGGTCGTGTCCGCTGGTTCGGATGGGCGCTGAAGGGGCGTGATGCCGGAGTTGGTGCGATGTACGACAGCATCGATGAATTGCTGACCAAGCTGGGCCTTGTCGAGGACTCCACCATCGAGTGGAAGGAAGTCCGCGTTCCGGGCGACAAGGTGAATGCTCCTGCGCGGGACGATCTCGCGGACGAGTTGGCGTCCTTTGCGAACTGGTGCGACGGGGTGGTGGTGCTGGGGATCCAGGACAAGCCCCGGGAAGTCATTGGAATTCCGCGCGAGAAGTTGGCGATCGTCGAGCAGTTCGTGCGCGATGTCTGCAACGACACGATCAAGCCGATGCTCCCGGTTCGAGTGGTGGCGATGGAACTGCCGGACAAGACCGGCGAGCGCAGGGCCATCCTGAAGGTGGATGTTCCACGCAGCCTGTTCGTGCATGCTTCGCCCGGTGGATACTTCTTCCGGCAGTCCGGGCAGAAGAAACAGATGCCCCCGGAGTTGCTGGCTCGTGTGTTCCAGCAACGCAGTCAGGCCCGGCTCATTCGGTTCGATGAGCAGGTCGTTCCTGAAACGACCCCGGCGTCGTTCGATCCGATTCTGGTGAAGAGGTTCGTGCGCACCGGCGAGAAGGTTGAAGACGCTCTCGCCAAGCTGGCGTTCGCCCGCGTCGACGACCGGGGTGAGGTTCGCGCGACGGTCAGCGGGGTTCTCTTCTGCACAGAGCGGCCAACCGACTGGCTTCGCAACGCCTACATCGACGCGGTTGCCTACCGGGGAACAGAGCGTTCGCCCAGCTATCAGCACGACGCGAAGACTTTCGATGGGCCGCTGGACCGGCAGATCGAACAGGCTTTCCGCTTCTGTCAACTTTACAACCGCGTCCGCGCCATCAAGTCTCCCGCCAGACGGGAAGTTCCGCAGTTCTCCGCAGCCGCCCTCTTCGAGGCGATCGTCAATGCCGTGGCGCACCGGGATTACTCGATCGCGGTGTCCCACATCAGAATATTCATGTTCGACGACCGCGTCGAGATCTACTCGCCCGGCGGGCTTCCGAACACGATGACCGTCGACAGCATGGAGTTGAGACAGGCGAACCGAAACGAGAACATCGTCAGCGTCCTTGCCCGCTGCCCCGTGCCGAGGACGGATCACGATCTGCGTCGGCAGTTCCTGATGGACAAGCGGGGCTGGGGCGTTCCGGCGATTCTGGACGAGAGCCTGAAGCTCTCGGGACGGCGACCCGTCTATCGCGTCGTCGACGAGTCCGAAGTCATCCTGACGATCTTTGCGGCTCCTGAGCCGGACTTCGAGGCCCAGTAGCCCCGCAGTCGGTGCGACATCACCCCTTCCGCTCCAGCGCCTGCTCCATGAAGTCCTTCATGGCTTGCGCGATTTCGTCCCACGTTTGGGACTGGGGCGGCTTGCGGGCGGGGCCGGTGCCGTCGGCGAGGGCGCGGTCGCAGGCCGCGACGAAGCCCGACGCGTCGGCGGCGATGTGAACCTCGTCGCCGTAGTCCGCCTCGACGTCGGGGATCGGCGTCGAGACGACCGGTCGGCCCGCGGCCAGATACTCGGGCGTCTTCGTCGGGCTCATGAAGCGCGTCAGCTCGTTGACCTTCCACGGAATCAGGGCGACGTCGAAGCCTCGCAGGTAGTCCGGCAGGAGGTCGTAGGCCTTGGGACCGAGGTGGTGGAAGTTCGGCTCGGCGATGGGAGCAGCGGGCAAGCCGATGAGCGGGCCGAGGAAGACGACGGACCACTGCGGACGGGCACGGCAGAGGGCGCCGATGAGGTCCCAGTCGATGCGCTCGTCGACGGCGCCGAAGTAGCCGAGCACCGGTCGGGGCAGCGGCGCGAGGTCGGCGGGCAGCTCGCCCGGCTGGGCGCCGCGGGCGAAGTGGTCGAAGTCGATCCCGCTCGGGAAGCAGTGGACCGCCTGGTGGGTGCCCTCGCGCTGGCGCTGGAGGCTGCGGCCGCCGGTGAAGAGCAGGTCGGCGCGGGCGACGACGCGGCGGTCCTTCTCGGCGACCCACGGGGCGGTGGCCTCGAAGGCGACGAAGGGGTCCATGCAGTCGAAGACGAGCAGGTCGTGGTCGAGCGCCCGGGCGGCCTCCTCGTAGTCCGGATTCTGGAACCACAGCACCCGCCGGCCGGCAGGGGCGGCGCGCAGGAAGCGCCGTGCATGGGCGACGGCCAGGCGGATGGAAAGGCCGTTCATGAAACCGACACGACCCGAGAGCGGAAAATACGGGATATTGCGGGCCAGACCGGTGGGGGCAAAGGGGACGGTGCGCTCGTCGGCGGGGGCCCGGAGCCAGCGGCGGGAGCTCCAGCGCGCGACGTAGAGGACCCGGTCGCCCGCGGCCGCGAAGCGGGTCATGAGCTGCTGGGGGCGCTGGAAGAGGCGACGCTCCCAGGCAAGGTTCGACAGGCAGACGATGTGGAGGGGCTCGGGCATGTCTCGGCGGTGGGCGACGCTTGACCTCCGGGGGGGCGCGGGGGCATGAGAGCGCGACAATGGAAGTTCTGTCGCGCGTCCCCCGGGCGCCGCGAAGTCTGGGCGCGGGGAGAGGAAAGCGGCAAGGCGGATGACCACGCGACGACCGAAAAGCTCGCAGGTGGTGCTGCCGGCCGAGTTGCCGCAGCGGCCGACGGATTCGTTCAACCCGGGGCGCTCGACGGTGCTGGGGTTGCTGTGGGGACGCGGGGAACGCCGTGGGCCGGTCGTGCCGATCAGTGGATCGGGCGAGGTGCGCATCGCCAACATCATTGAACCGGACCCGAATCAGGCGCCGTCGACGGTGCTGGACGGGAGCAACACGCAGGGCTACGAGTTGCTGGCGCCCGTGGGCGAGGGGGGCTTCGGCGAGGTGCTCGAGGCGGTGCAGCGGTCGCTTGGCCGGCACATCGCGATCAAGCGCCTGCGCAAGGAACTGCTCGAGGACGTGCAGGCCGAGTCCTACGTCGCGCGCCATCTGGTGTCGTCGTTCCGCCAGGAAGCGCTGACGACCGGGGCGCTCGAGCACCCCAACATCGTGCCGGTGTACGACCTCGGCGTCGACGAGGAGGGCCGGCCGCTGATGGCGATGAAGCTCGTCCGCGGCCGCAAGTGGGACGAGGTGCTGCACCGGGACTTCTCGACGATGGTCTCGGGCGAATTCCTCGCGCGCCATTTGCCGGTGCTGATCGACGTCGGGCAGGCCGTCGCCTTCGCGCACTCGCGCGGCGTAGTCCATCGCGACATCAAGCCCTCGCAGGTGATGTTGGGCGAGTTCGGCGAAGTGCTGCTGATGGACTGGGGGCTGGCGCTGGTGTTCGACCCGGGACGCGCGGAGTTGCAGGGGCCGCAGTTGGCGCTGTCGGAGTTCACGCCCTGGAGCCCAAGCGTCACGAGCCCGGCGGGCACGCCGGCCTACATGGCGCCCGAGCAGACGGAGGAAGCCGCCGTCGATGTCGGCCCATGGACGGACGTGTACCTGCTGGGAGGATGCCTTTATTTCCTGATGACCGGTCTGGCACCGCACGACGAGGCGACATCGGAGGCCTCGTTCCGGCGGGCGATCGAGGGCAACGTCGTGCCGCCCTCGCGGCGCGCGCCCGATCGCATGGTGCCGCCCGAACTCGAGGCACTCTGCCTGCAGGCGCTGGAGGCGGACCGACACAAGCGGCCGTCGGCCATCGAGTTCATCGACGCGCTGAAGGACTACCTGACGGGCGCGGGCCGCAAACGCGAGGCCGCCGCGCTGACCGACGACGCCAGTCGCATGGCGCGCGAGGCATGGGCCGAGTACGCCGGATACGAGGAGATGAGCGACGTCGCCGGCATGCTCGAGCGCGCGCTGATTCTCGATCCGGACAACAAGCGGGCCGCCGAGCTGCACCAGCAGGTGCTGCTGAGTTTCGCGCGCTCGGCCATCGCCAACAGCGATTTGCGTCTGGCGCGGTTCCATGCCGAGCGCCTGCGTCCCTCGCCCGAGCGCGACCGCATGCTGGCCGAAATCGCCGCGCTCCAACAGCAACAGCAGCGCGCGCAGAAGAGCATCGAGCACCTGTACGCGCGCGCCGCCGAGGAGCGCAACGCCGCGCAGGCTGCCCGGGCCGACGCCGAAGGGCTGCTCGCCCACTTCCTCCAGCACCTGCTCGACACCATGGGCGCGCAGGGCAACCCGGCGGTGCTCAAGCCACTGGCGATCGAGGTGCTCGCGCACATCGAACGCCATGGCGACCGCACGCCCGGACGCGACGCGCTCAAGGTGCGCATCTCGTGCCTGAGCGCCGCGGGCGAAGTCCTGCACGCCACCGGCAATCCCGACGAAGCGCTGCGGGCTTACGGCGAAGCCGAGGAGCTGCTGCGCCGATTCATCAAGACCGACCCGACCGACGAGGCCCTCGGGTTGGACCTCTCCGAAGTCCGCAAGCGCATCCGGGCCGTCCACAACGATACCCAGAACCGACAGCGCGACGAACGCGTGGTCGCCGAGTTCGAGTCCGCAAGACGCGACCTCCTGCGCCATCTCGACGACCTGATCGAAGGCTGACTGCATGGCGCGACTCCTCATCTTCCAGGCGGCCGTCTTTCTCAGCGCCTTCCTCCTCTTTCAGATTCAACCCATCATGGCGAAGTCCCTGCTCCCGATCTTCGGCGGCAGCTACCTCGTCTGGGGCGCCTGCATGGCCTTCTTCCAAGGCGTCCTGCTGCTGGGATATGGCTACACGCACTGGGTGCAGCGTCGCTTCGGCGTCGTGCGCTACTCGCGCCTGCACCTGATCCCGTTGCTGCTGCCGCTGCTGCTGATTCCCGTGCGCTTCGAGTGGCTCGCCCATGTGGACTACGAGCGCTCGATGTTCCTCCAGGTCCTGCTGCTGCTGGCGATCACCGTCGGCCTGCCCTTCTTCACGCTCTCGACCGGCAGCGTCCTGCTCCAGTCCTGGCTCGCCCACTCGAATCATCCGCAGCGCGACAATCCCTACGTGCTCTACAGCGCGTCGAACGCCGGCTCGATCCTTGCCCTGCTCAGCTATCCGGTGCTCTTCGAGCCCACGATGACGCTGCACGTGCAGGCACGCCTGTGGGCCGTGCTCTACATGGCGATGCTCGCACTGGTGCTGTTGTGCCTGCCCCCGCGACGCCGCACGGCAGGAAACCAAGCGCGCGAGGACACCCCCCCCGCAGCGCGCACGCCACGCGGCGAGGCGTTCGTCTGGGTGCTGCTCAGCGCCTCAGGCTCCGCCCTCCTGCTCGCCGTCACCAACATCCTCACCTTCGACGTCGCCTCCGTTCCGTTCCTGTGGAGCATCCCGCTCTCGGTCTACCTGCTCACGTTCGTCCTGCTCTTCAAGCGCACGTCCTGGTGTCCCGACTGGATTCGCCAGTCGTTCGTCTACGTGCTGGTGGCAGGCGTCGCGCTGCACCTGATGATGACGCTGCGCTGGGAGCTGCCCGTTGTCGCCTCGATTCTGCTCTATTGCGGCCTGCTGTTCCTGCTGTGCATGCGGTGCCATGGACTGCTGGCCGCGCGGCGACCGGCCGACGTGCGCGAGCTGACGCGCTTCTACCTGGCGCTGTCGTTCGGCGGCTTCCTGGGCAGTCTCTTCGTCGGCGGCCTGCTGCCGATCGCGTCGAGCAACCTGGTCGAGTTCCCGCTGGCGTTGATGCTTGCGGCGGTGGCGCTGGCACTGGCCACGCGCGACGTGGACGGCGCCGAGGAGTTGCCCCCCGCGAACGAACCCCTGCGCACGCGTCTGCGTGCGGCAGTCGGCGGCTGGCGGCGTCCAGTCCTGCTGCTGCTCGTCGTTGGACTGACGATGACCGCGCTGCCCACGCTTGGCAAGCTCGCCGGTCTCGGCGAACGCCTGCTGCTCGCGCCGCTGCTGCTTCCGCTCGCGTTTGTCCTGCTGGCCACGCGCGCCCGTCCGCTCTGGAGCGCCCTCGTCATCGCTGCCATCGTTCCGCTCTCCGGCGTCAGCGAGGAGATCCTCGACGGCTCGACCAACATGATCCGCCATCGCAACTACTACGGCATCTACAAGATCTACGACCGCGACGGCATGCGCTTCATGCAGCACGGCACGACGCTGCACGGCCGGCAGTACCTCGATTCCGAGCGGGCACACGTTCCGCTCTCCTACTACCATCCCTCGGCGCCGGCGAGTGAACTTCTGAACTCGAAGAAGCTGTCGTTTCAGAAGGTCGGTATGATCGGTCTCGGGCCCGGCGCGCTCGCGGTCAGCCTCCGACCGCCCGCGCGCTTCGACATCTTCGAGCTCGACCGCGACAACTTCCTCCTCGCCGAGCAGCACTTCACGTATCTCGACCAGGCGCGCCGCAACGGCATCGAACTCGCCTACCATGCCGGCGACGGACGACTCGCTCTCGCGCGCCACGACGATGCCGCCTTCGACCTGCTGGTCATCGACGCCTTCAGCAGCGGCGCCATCCCCGCGCACCTGCTCACCGTCGAGGCCATCGAGCAGTATCTGCGCTCCGTCGGTCCTCGCGGCCTTGTGCTCTTCCACATTTCGAACAAGTTCGTGGACCTCGAGCCGCTCCTCTACTCCCTCGCTCGCGCCGTCCAGACGCCCATGCTGGTGAAGACCAATCACGGCGCCGTCGAGATCGATGCCGATCCCACGATCTGGGTGGTCCTGACGCGCGACGAGCCGACCCTTTTCACCTTGCGACGCGACCTCCACTGGCGCCGCCCCGTCCCCGCTCCAGACACACTTCCCCGCCCGTGGACCGATCAGTACAGCAACGTCCTTGGCCTCTTCCTCCAGCGGCACGACGACACCGAATGACCAACTGGATTGCTTTTCGCTTCCCCAAGGCCCCAGACCGCGGGAGGCTGCCGCCATGACCGCACAAGACAACCCCGCCCCGCGACGTCGCTGGGGCCGACGCATCGGCGCCCTGTCGCTCGGGCTGCTGGTCGGCACGATCGTGATTCCTCTCTTCATGGGGTGCTGCGTGTTCTCAGAACCCGGTTACAAGGGGCCCGTGTCGGATCACTTCGACGGCAGGATCTTCCACAACGCCGAGTCCTTTCCCAAGAAGACGATGAAGGACATGTGGCGCTGGCGCCTGACCAGTCGCCGCACGACATGGCCGGACCGCCGCGGCATTCCGCCCGCACCCGCGCCACCCGAGCGCGTCGAGGGGACGCACCTGCGCGTCACGATGGTCAACCATGCCACGGTCCTGCTGCAAACCGCCGGACTCAACATCCTCACCGATCCGGTCTGGTCCGAGCGCGTCAGCCCGGTCACCTGGGCCGGACCGCGCCGCATGAAGGATCCGGGCCTGCGCTTCGAGGACCTGCCCCCCATCGACGTCGTCGTCGTCAGCCACAATCACTACGACCATCTCGACATTGCCACCTTGCGACGACTCGCCGAGGCGCACAGCCCGCGCATCCTCGTGCCGCTCGGCAATCTCGCCCTGCTCGAGAAGTACGGCATCCCCGGCGGCATCGAGCTCGACTGGTGGGACAGCGTCGAACTCTCGCCCGACGTGCGCGCGACGCTGACGCGCTGCCAGCACTGGTCCTCGCGCGGCACGTGCGACCGCTTCGCCACGCTCTGGGGCGGCTTCGCCTTCGAGACACCCGGCGGCTTCGTCTACTACTCGGGCGACACGGGTCTGGGCACCTTCTACGAGGAAGTGGTCGCGCGCTTCGGCTCGCCGCGCCTGGCCCTGCTGCCCATCGGCGCCTACGAGCCCCGATGGTTCATGCAGGCGGCGCACCAGAATCCCGCCGAAGCCGTCCAGGCACACCAGATCCTTGGCGCGCAGGCTAGCCTTGCCGTGCACTGGGGCACGTTCCAGCTTTCCGACGAGGGCATGGACAAACCGGTCGAGGACCTCGACGCCGCCCTGGCCGCCGCCGGCCTGACCCGCGACGACTTCTGGGTGCTCGACAACGGCCAGTCGCGCGAACTCCCCCTCGCTCCCCCACCGCACGCTTCAGACGACACCGCCAATTGATTCGTCAGCACCTTGCGCCTGGTCCCAGGCGGCGAGCCCTCTCCACACTTCCTGTCGATCAGGATTGTGTTCGGAGGTTATTTCGCTTGACCCACGACTCTTGGGAAACGCATAATGCTATCAGTATCTCTTCGGGTGGGTCGTGTGAACCAATGGGATGGTCTCAGTTCCGGCAGGTGGGTTTGCCTGCTCCTCGTCTGCCTCTTCGGGGTGCTGGAGACAGGTGCCGGCGCGGAGCAGCAACCCGCGTTGACGGAGAGCGAGCGTGCATGGCTTGCAGCGCACGCTGGCGTCGCGTTGCGCGTCGGCGTCGACCCGGATTGGGAACCCATCGAGTATGTGGACCATGAGGGGATGCACGCCGGAATCGCCGCCGACGTCCTGGAACTGGTGGCCGATCGTCTCGGGCTGGCGCTGGAGCCCCGCACGGGACTGGCGTGGAGCGAGACCATCGCGCTGGCCCAATCCGGTCAGATCGATCTCCTCCCGGCCGCCGTACCGTCCACCCGGCGTTCCGAGTTCCTGACCTTCACCTCGCCGTACCTCCAGTTCCCGGTGGTCGTCTTCGTCCACGACAGCGCCGGGGCGATTCTGGACCTCGACGACCTCGCCGGGCAGCCCGTGGCCGTCGTCGACGAGCACATCGTCGAGGAGATCCTGCGAGCCAATCACCCGGCGCTGCGGATCGTCGAGTATCCCGACACGATGTCGGCGGTCCGGGCGGTGTCGCTGGGCGAGGCGATCGCCTATGTCGACAATATCGCCAGCGTCACGAGCCTGATCCGACGGATGGGATTCTCCAATGTGCGGATTGCGTGCAGCACGCCATACCACCTGGCGATCTCCTTCGCGGTTCGTGCCGACGCTCCACTGCTTCGCGACATCTTGCAGAAGGGGCTGGAGACGATTCCGCCGGGCGAGATCGACCGCATCCTGAACGAGCACATCCCGGTCCGCCTGGCGTTCGACGCGGCGGACTCCCAGACACGGCTTCTTGCCAGCATGCGCGAGAAGATGAACAACCTCGAGGCGATCTACCGCGTGACCGACGTCCTGCGGGCGGGCAACGCGCTCGAGGAGACGTTGACACGCGTCGCCGCGGTGCTGCCCGCCGCGTTCCGCCATGCCGACGTCGCGTGCGCGCGCATCGAACTCGACGGGGTCGCCTTCGAGTCGGAGTGCGAGCCGTCCGCTTGGACGCTGTCGGCTCCGCTGGTCGTGGCGGGGAGACTGCGCGGGGCCGTGCGGGTACACTACCATGCCGATCGCCCGGAATGGGACTTCGGGCCATTCAGTCGGGAGGAACAGAATCTGCTGCGACAGATCGCGAGCGTGTTGGCCGAGCGCGTGGCGCTCGAGGACACGCGTGCCAAGCAGCGCCGGCTCGCGCGTCTGGCGACGGCCGGGGCGCTCACGCTCCTCGCGCTGGCGGGTGCGCTCGTCTGGAGCCTGACGGTCCGCGTCCAGGTGCGCCGAAGGATTCAGGCCGAGCAGACGCTCGACCGCATCGTCGACGCCGTCCCGGGCGTCGTCTTCCAGTTGCGCTGTTCCCCGTCGGAGGGAGCCCGCTTCGACTTCGTCAGCCGCCAGGCACACGCCCTGCTCTACGCGGATCCCGATAGCCTGATATCCGACGAAACCGCGCTCGAGCGGCTCTTCCGCGACGAGGCGCCCGCGCTGCTCCAGTGCTTGCACCAGGCCGGCGAGCGGCTCGCCTCTCTCGATCTGGAACTCCCCCTGTCCCGACCCGGCGAATCCGACGCATGGATCAGGATGATCGCGGTCGCACGCCCCGCCGACGACCGCGGAGCGGTCGTCTGGGTTGGCGTCCTCACCGACGTCACTGCGAAGAAGCGGACCGAGCGCGACCTCGGCGAGGCGCGTGACAAAGCCGATGCCGCACGCCGCGCCAAGGCCGAGTTCCTCGCCACCATGAGCCACGAAATCCGAACCCCCATGAACGCCATCATCAACATGGCCGCCCTCGCACTCGAAACCCAGCTCAACCCCAAACAGCTCCAGTACCTGCAAACCATCAACACGTCCGCTCGTGGGCTCCTCAGCCTGATTAACGACATTCTCGACTTCTCCAAGATCGAGGCCGGAAGGCTCGACGTCGAATCCGTCCCCATGGACCTGCGCGGTGTCCTCGAGGAGGTGATCGACACCTTCCGCGACCGCGTCACTGAGAAGAACCTCGAACTCATCCTGCAGGGCGCACACGCCCTGCCGAACCAGGTAATCGGCGATCCGTTGCGCCTGCGACAGGTGCTGATCAACCTCGTCGGCAACGCCGTCAAGTTCACCCCCCGTGGAGAGATCGTCCTGCGCGTCTCCCACCGCGATGCCCCCACCGCTCCCGACGGCACCCCGTCCACCCTCATCGAGTTCGCCGTCACCGACACCGGTATCGGGATTCCCAGAGACCAGCAGCCTTCGCTCTTCGACTCCTTCAGCCAAGCCGACAGCTCCACCACACGACGCTTCGGCGGCTCCGGCCTCGGCTTGGCCATCTGCCAACGCCTCGTCCGCCTCATGGGCGGCGACGGGATCGCCGTCACCAGCACCCCCGGCGCCGGCTCCACCTTTGCTTTCGCCCTGCCGTTCGGCCTCCCGGCACACGCGTCCCCACCGGCCCCGATCCCTCCGGCCCAACTCGCCAACCTCGACGCCCTGATCGTCGAAGACAACCCGACGAGCCGCACTGTCCTCACCGACCTCCTCCATGCCTTCGGCATCCGCATCCGCGCCTGCGTCAGCGGCGAAGAGGCGCTCGACTTCCTTGCCGCCCCGCCCGCCTCCGCCCGTGAGGACTTCAATCCCAGCCTCCTGATCGTCGACTGGCAACTGCCCGGCATCGACGGCATCGACACCGCACGCCGATTCCGCTCCTCCCCGCGATTCGCCCGCACGCCCGTCATCCTCATCAGCGCCTTCACGCGCGAGCACGACATCGAGGCACTGGTGGACTTCGACCAATGGGTCTTCGTCCCCAAACCCGTCAAGCCCTCCGAACTGTTCAACGCCATCGTCACCCTCCTCCAACTCCCGGCTCCCGTCCCGCGCGAGCGCCCGCGGCCCACTCCCCAGCGGACCTTCCCCGGCCGCACCCTCCTGCTGGCCGAGGATAACGAGGCCAACATCTTCGTCGCACGTGAACTCCTCGAGCCCCTCGGCATCCGGCTCGAGATCGTGCGAAATGGCCGCCAGGCGGTCACACTGGCCCTGCGCGCCAGCCACGACGCGATCCTGATGGACGTCCAGATGCCGGAGCTGAGCGGCCACGACGCCACACGCGAACTCCGCGCACGCGGCTACGCGAAACCCATCATCGCCATGACCGCCAACGTCCTGAAGGGCGACGAGCAACTCTGCCTCGACGCCGGCATGAGCGACTATGTTTCCAAACCCATCGATCGCGAGGAACTGGTCCGCGTCCTGACCCGCTGGCTCCCCGAGTCCACCACGCCCCCTCACCCCGAGGCGGAACCCGCCGCGCCCGAAGCCGACGATGCCCTGCCCGACGACCTGCCGGGACTGCGCATCGCCGAGGCCCGCCAGCGCCTGGGCATGAGCGCGGCCGCCTACGTCCGCACGCTGAATCGCTTTGCCCAAGGCGGGGACCCGATCCTGCACGCGCTGCGCGTGGCACTCGAGCAGCGCGACTCGCACGCGATGCGCCTGCACGCCCACTCACTGGCCGGTGCTGCCGGCAGTATCGGCGCCGTCGCCCTGCAGGAGCAGGCACGCGCGATCGAGGATCTCGCACTCGACGGCTCGCCGGTCCCGGACGCACTTCTCGCGCGCCTCGAATACGAATTCGCCGCCCTCGTTCAGGCGGTCCGGGCCCTGCCGTCCCCCCGAACGCCGTCCGTAGCGTCGCATGACATCGAAGCCCCCGCCAACGGCACCAACCTGCCGCGGCGCCTTCGCGCGCTCGCCGGGGCCCTGGCGCACTACGACGTCACTGAGATCGAATCCGCGGCCCGACAACTCGTCCCGGAATTGGTCCCCCCTGAACACGCCGAGACCGCCCGCCACATTCAGGATGCCATCGCAGACTACGACTATGAACGCGCCACACGACTACTCGCCGCCCTGCGCACCGACACCCAAGGAGAGTGACACCATGACACCGGCCCGGCGCGAACGACTCCTGATCGTCGAGGACAACCGCGTGAATGTGGACCTGCTCGTCGAGGCCCTCAAAGACGAGTACGCGCTTAGCGTGGCGGTCACCGGCGGCGCCGCCATACGGGTCGCCGAAAGCACGGCACCCGACCTCATCCTGCTCGATGTCATCCTGCCCGACATCGACGGCTTCGAGGTCTGCCGCCAGTTGCGCGCCCTGCCCGCCACGGGCGAGACTCCCATCATCTTCCTGACCTCCCTCGATGACGCCGCCGACAAAGCCAAGGGCTTCGACGGCGGCGGCACCGACTACGTCACCAAGCCCTTCGACGTCCGCGAAGTCCGCGCACGCGTGCGCTCCCACCTGCACGCCAAAGCCTACCGCGACCAGATCGAGAACCACCGGCAACTCCTCGAACAGACCGTCCAGGAGCGGACACGCGAGTTGCGAGCCGCCAAGCAACAGATCGGACTCGGCTTCATCGAGACCGTCTTTCGCCTCGCTATGGCCGCCGAGTACAAGGACCCCGACACCGGCGCCCACATCCTGCGCATCGGGCACTACTGCCGCCTCCTCGCCCGGGCCATGGGCATGGGACCCGACTTCTGCGAGGCCCTCTTCTACGCCTCCCCCCTGCACGACATCGGCAAGATCGGCGTCCCCGACGCCATCCTGCTCAAGCCCGGACGACTCGACGAACACGAGATCGCCCTCATGCGCGAGCACACCACCTACGGCACCAGCATCCTCCAGGATTCCAGGTCCCGGGTCATCCAGATGGGATGCGCCATCGCCCAGTCCCACCACGAACGATGGGACGGCACCGGCTACCCCGCCGGCCTGGCCGGCGACGCCATCCCTCTGGTCGGAAGGATCGTCGCCGTCGCCGACGTCTACGACGCCCTGCGCTCGCGCCGATGCTACAAGCAATCCCTGCCCGAGGACGAAGCCCTTTGCATCATCCGCCAGGGCGCCGGAAACCACTTCGATCCCGAAGTCGCCGATACCTTCCTCCGCATCGCCGGCGACATCGCCGACGTCTGGGACGACTTCGCCCAGCAAGGCGACAACATCCTCGTCCAGGCCTTCGCCCATATTCTCGAAAAGCCCGTCCATGAAGAGGCTCTCCTACAGGCCAATTGACCCGCCGCGATTCCCCCGCGCACGATGGCCCCCCCCCACCATCACATCGCCCAACGCCCCAAGGAGGCACACCCGCACCATGCGTCACGTCGTTTCCGCCCTCGCACTTCTGCTGATGGCCCTCACGCTGTCGGGCTGCGTCAGCCGCCTCGGCCCCGGCGGCGCGCAACCCGGGCTCTTCTACAGCGACGTCACCTACCCCAACGAACTCCAGCCCCGCATGAGCCACCAGATTCGCTTCGACCGCAGCGACATCGAGCTGCTCGAATCGGTGCACGCCGAGGCACGCTCGCGCTGGTACTTCTTCGTCGTCTCCACCGGCGACTCGGGCTACGGCCGGCTCATGGACCAGGTGCGCGCCCAGGGCGGCGACGGCGTCATGAACGTCACCATCGACACCGAATATCGGAACTACTTCCTCTTCTACGCCACGGTGCGCACCAAGCTCTCCGGTGTCGCCTATCGCTATCGGCGGTGAGGCGAACGATGCCGCGCGCGCTGACGGTTTCGCTGCTGCTGGCCGTCGCCCTGCTGTCGGGCGCCTGCACGCCGCTGCCCCCGCCCATCTGGCAGTTCGGCCCCGGCGGCGCCTCGCCCGGCGTCCTGCACTCCAGCGTCGTCTATCCCCACACGCCCGACGACGTGGAAACCGACCATGTGCCCTACGATCCGAACCGCGTGCAACTGACCGGTTGGCACGCGCGCGAAAACGAGTCGATGAACCTGACGGCCGTCCTCTTCTGGCTGCCCGGCCCCAACGACGTCAGCGTTCTGGGCGACCGCGACTCGGGCTACGAGCGCGCCTACCGCGAGTTGCTCGACGACAACCGCCTCGACGGCCTGCTCAACACGGTCGTCGATACGCAGGGCTGGACGATCAACCTGTGGGTCGCGCGCGTCTCGCGCCTCAAGACCCTGGTGGGCGGCAACGGCTTTCGCATCGTCAAACCATCCGACCCGGCCACCTCGCCCCTGCTCGCTCAATCCCCCGCCACCACCGACCGCTGAGGCGTGGGCAGGGGGAGCCTCCGCTCTTCCGTCCGTCCCTTCGGTCTCTTCCGTGGTCGAACCGCCCTTTGGCGCCAGCGACCGGCGCGTGCTTCCCGATGCACGCACGCCGCCCCTCGGCGTCGCAGTCCCGCACCATCGTCGCCGTGCCGTCGGTGAATGCGGGATACTGGAGAGATGATTACTGCCACAATACTACGTGTCCGCGACCCTACAAAACAGTCTTCACGACGACTTTGTCGTCCCTGAAAATGATCAGATACATGAATGGTCCGCGTGAATAATAATAATCCATGTTGGTTCCATCTGGGTTTGCATGTGATCCATCGGGAAACGAGTTGACTGTGGAAGGATTCCCCATCTTGGTTCTCACAATCGCGGACGAATCGCCCACGTTGATACTGTCGAACGGAGCTGAGAGAACCCTGAGCACCAAGCAAGGCCCTCCCACGCAAACCAGCAGCAAGAGCGCTGCGCCTATGATAGCCAAGTCGCGACTTCTGAGCTTCTTCATCCGTGCCGTCCCGCAGGGTTGCCTGAAGTCGGGGTAGTGGGCTGATACCCGGTAGAGCGTGCCACTTGATGCTTTTGCGTGAGTCCTCGATGGAGCACGTCCGCGAGCCGCAGACCACGTCAGCGCAGGGTCGCCATCATGCAGCGGCTGTGCCAACTGGTTCCAGCGAATCTCGTCGACCGTCGGGCGCGCAAGTATGGGGTCGACCGCCCCGTCACATCCCCGTTTGCATCGTCCGACGTGCTCCCGTCAAGCCCGGCCTCGCCGGCCGAGGGGGGGCGCTTCGCGCCGAACTATTGGTCATACCTCCATGTACGCGAATCGCTAAAGTAGACATGTCCCGTGTAGCTGGATTGCGTCCGCCGAACGGTTAAGCTGAAGGAATCCTCAGACCCCTCATAGTCCCACTCGTTGACACCCCAGAGCGGCGGTGGACGGTCGGACGCTTCCAACGCGGAGAGGTCGTGCGGAAACCGTCCATGGTCGCTCTTGTAGGCGTCCAGCGCCCGAATGACAACGGCTGCGTTCTCGAACGGTGGCCCGACTTTCGCCCTTTGAGACTCCTTCCCGTCCCGATAGTTCCCGATCACTTCGACCGCCCCCAGAAAGATGTAGGGAGCTAATAGCAGCATCGTGCACACAATCCAAAGGCCAACAAGCGCCGCCAGGCAAAGCGCGATAGACCTATTCCTTGAGAGCCAAGACATGTTTCTGAATCCTGTTGCATCAGTAGTTCTTGATAAGTCGTCTTCGGTTCCATGCATCCACACATCTTTTATAGCAATCAGACGGCTTACACACGGTCCGTCCGAACTCGCGTCCAGTCCTGTTATTTAGAACGTCCGCGAAGTGGTCCAAGTCTCGACGACGAAATAACTCATGCCCCCAACCGGTGAACTCTGCCCAACGCTCGCCGCAATGATAAGTCAAGAGGCATTGCCAAAGACAATGCCGTACACCATTGCGCTTCGCTCCGAGTTCTTCTTTTGATCCGGGTTGTTGAAGTTGGATCGTGGCTGAGAACCTTAGGACTATCTTGCTCCAAGAACGAATTCCTTCGAGACTGCAGCTCCTCGGACCGTCCACGAAATCCACGAATGCATTCTTTCCTCTCGAATGCGCGTAGCCCGAGGCCGACCCCGATCCAGAGCCTGAACTCGATCCGGAACCAGAACTCCCGCCGCTTCCGCTCTCATTCCCTGACTCCGAGTCGTATACGAGACCAAGCCTGTCGATCAGATTGATTGGCGACTGTAGCACGTATTCATACAAATTCACTCCCCCCGCTTCCCCAATCGGATCCCGGCTGATCCAGCGGCCCAGGTCCACGTCATACGCCCGGAAGGGCGCCAGGACGAGGCCCGTGGCGGCGTGCGTGAAGTGCCCCGTGAAGCCGAAGGCCACATCCTCCGTTCCCGCCGTGCGGGTGCGGCGGCCGTAGGGGTCGAAGTCGTACCGCGCCACCACGGCCCCCTCGTCGTCCGTCACCGTGCGCACCGAACCTAGGTGGTCGCGCAGATACAACCGCGTCTCCGGCGGCGTGCCGGGGCGGAGTTCGCCCTGCGCGAAAAACCACGCCACCGGCGCGCCGGCGCCCGACAGCTCGCCCGCGATCGCAAGGCCGTCCCAGACGAACCGCCGGTCGGCGTCGGCGCTCCAGTCCTGCGTGCCCGACTCGGCCGAGAACTCCTCGATGTGCACCCGCCGGCCGAAGCCGTCATAGGTGAACTCCGTGCGCCGGACCGTCTCGCCGTCGTCGCGCGTCACGGCCACCAGCCGATCCTCGGCGTCCCAGTCCAGCACCATCGTCTCGCTCGTCGCGTTGTCGACCCGGGAAATCATGTTGCCGTTTGCGTCGTAGGTGCAGGTCCAGTCAAGCCCGTTTCGGTGCTCGAACCCGGCCTACTGCAACTCGAATGGGGGAACGCCAAGCTCCCTCAACGCCACTTGGCATTCCGATGATGACACGGTGGACAGGAACTTGCGCTTCCATTGAGATGAGCACTGGCTCCCGATCCGGAAGAAGCCAGGACAGTTGGCTTCAAGCCAGTCGAGAGGTACCAAGGCAGGCAAAGGCGTCATTCCCCCCAGCAGGAGAAGAAGCAGGTACGCTGCCCTGAACGAGACTTCGTGGCCTCTCAGCTCGCGCCGGTACCTGTAGGCAAATGCCGTTATGAGTTGGCGCATCCTTTCGAGGTCCAAGGGCAGCATCACGAGCGTCACACAGATCTCGGCAGCGTCATCCAACGATATTCTTTCACCTGCCGCAGGCTTTGTGCAGGACGCGAACAGTTCCATTGCCTCATCCACGCGTCGGGCATCGATCGATTGCGTGAAAAGCCTGTCCCCGAGAAGCACCTGAATGAGCAAGAAGAGCCGATCCAATGGGTGAGTGGCCTTGGCAAGAGCCAGGTGAGTGTATTGAATCGTGCTCCCATTCACGACGCCACGCCGACTCCTTGTGAGGGCGTCCCGTCCCTGCAGGAACAGGGGAAGCCACTCCAGATCCCCCGGGAGTTCCGGCACCATGCCGGAACCTGCAGCTCTTATCGCATCCTCAAAGAGTCTGCACTCCGGACGCAGATAGTGCGCACCAGGTTGTGGAACCGGCAACTGATCGGCCATGAGGGACCCCCTTTGGGCAGCCCACTCTATAGTTCTGTGCCGCACCCCGGCCGTCGTCAAGCTCAACGGCTCTCGCTCGCGTCGGCTCGGTGCCATCGAGGCGGCATGTCCGGAGAGGCTCTTTCCGGAGTGGTCTTCCGCGATGCCAATCTGTGGCATGCTCAACCACGCGTGTCCAGAATGCGAGTGCAAGGCGGCGCACAAACCGGATCAATTCCTCTTCATTCCCGTCCCAATAGTCGTCAATGAGGTCCCTTTCAGCTCGGTCTCCCACTTGTGACATCGCCACCTCCAAGATTCGTGCGTACCATCCCCCGTCCGCGGCGTACTCCACAAATTCCATGAATCTGCCCCGTTCATCAGGTC
This sequence comes from Candidatus Sumerlaeia bacterium, assembly GCA_019634695.1. Classification (GTDB taxonomy): domain Bacteria; phylum Sumerlaeota; class Sumerlaeia; order SLMS01; family JAHLLQ01; genus JAHCAW01. The sequence continues at coordinate 1,170 of JAHCAW010000005.1, read as the reverse complement.
CGACTCCGCTGCCTGACTGTTCCTCCATGCCACGGGCATAGTTGTATACGGCAATGGAAACCAACGGGAGCATGTCATCAAGGCAATAACCCTCGGTCCAAAAAAGGACCACATTGCCGATGAAGTTAAGAAGCCAATTGTCGGAGTCCGTTTGCATGACGGGCGGGAGAGGCCACGCCGCGGCAAAGTCTTCGATAAATCCAATTCGATACAGCCGCTCCACAACCGCGACGGAGGTGTCGAAATCCTCGGAGTCAGTCACCTCAAGGTCTTCGTGGTCGTTCATATGAGCAACCTTCGGTCTCGAGCTGCCTCCTCCGTGGTGGAGCAGACGTCCGCTGTATCCGCTCGGTCACGTGCCTCCGACGCGCGCCAGCCGATCCTCGGCGTCCCAGTCCAGCGTCATCGTCTCGCTCGTCGCGTTGTCGACCCGGGGAATCATGTTGCCGTTTGCGTCGTCCGACGTGCTCCCGTAAAGCCCGGCGGCGACGCTCTACTGCTCGAGTTCGGACTCGTTCTCTCCAAGCGGGTTCGCTTGCGCCCATGAGTGACGTCTGGAATAGCAGCGAGCATCTACTGTACCTCACGTTTGGCCTAATGACTCAAGGCCTTCGCTGTGACGGCTCTCGTGGCTAGGGCACGAATTCGTCGTCTCTCAGGATAGTGTAGTCATAAGCGACGTTTGCCCATTGGGAAGGAAACTCGGCGATTTCCAAGACGGTCGCATCGTCATTGTTCCACAATTGGAAATAGTACTCGCTCCACCTCTCATCGACCTTCCACTGGCCACATGCCCGGTTCAGCAAGAAGCATGCGTAGTCTCCGACGATCGAGAACCCCGGTGTATGTTGAAAGAGCTGATTCATTCGCGGCACGAACCCGTGCGCCCCCTCGCCGCCCCATATGGCATAGCCGCAGACTCCGCCAGCAGGATTTACAAGGTATGTATACTCTACCTGGCCGATCTGAGGATCCATGATGTTCCGAAAATCCCGCCCTCTCAGCTTGATGGCATCTTTGCTCACTGGCATGCTCGCTGGAATGAATCCCACGAAGACAAGGAAGCCGTCGGATGATGACTGAATGTAGACGTGTGGTTCGGGGTCCGGGCTCACAGTTGATGCTCCGTGCAGGGCCTGAATCCGGTTCTTGAACTCGCCTCCGACCCGT
>JAHCAW010000049.1 GCA_019634695.1 Candidatus Sumerlaeia bacterium | reverse complement strand
GCGCCTTTCTCGGCCTGGCCGGCTGTCAGTAGGGTGATCGGGCGGGGAGCATCAGGCCCCGCGGCACCTGCGTCGGACAGGTCAGGCTGGTCCGACCGGTCAGACGGATCCGTCCGATCCGTCCAATCCTCGCCCGGCTTGACGCCGGGACGGCGCGGCGCCTACGCAGGGGAGCCGCGCGCGGGCCGAACGGGCCGCCGCCAGCCCCCGACGGATTCCCCCATGGCCATCCACCCAACCGCCGTCATTCATCCCTCGGCCGTCGTCGCCGACGATGTCGAGATCGGGCCGGGGGTGTTCATCGGCGCCAACGTCGAAATCGGGCCCGAATGCGAACTGATGAGCGGCGCCGTGGTGTGCGCCAACACGCGCATGGGGCGCGGCAATCGCGTGCATTACCACGCGGTGCTGGGCAACGACCCGCAGTTCCTCGGCTTCGACCCGGCGACGAAGAGCGGCCTGGTCATCGGCGACAACAACACGTTCCGCGAGCTGTGCACCGTCCACCGCGGCCTCAAGGACGGGCTGAACACCGTGATCGGCAACAACAACTTCCTGATGGCGACGGCGCACATCGGGCACGACTGCGTGCTGGGCAACCACATCGTGGTGGCGAACGCGACGCAGGTTTCGGGACACGTCGAAATCGGCGACCGCGCGTTTCTGTCGGGCCTGTGCGCGGTGCACCAATTCTGCCGGATCGGGCGGGGCGTGATGTTGGGGGGAATGTCGGGGATTGGCAAGGACGTGCCGCCGTTCCTGACGACGCGGGGTGACTTCGGATTTCTGGTCGGCGTGAACGTCGTGGGGTTGCGGCGCGCGGGGGTGTCGGCGGCGGCACGCACGGCGCTGCGCCAGGCGTTCCGCGAGCTGTTCCTCGGCGGCCTGGCGTTGCCGAAGGCGGTGGCCCGGATGCGCGCGCAGTGGAGCGGTTCGGCCGAGCCGATGCCGGCCGAGCTGGCGGAGCTGCTCGCGTTCTGCGAGGTGCGCTCGAAGCGCGGCATTCTGTCGGCCATCAGCCGCTCCAGCGGCCGGCGCAGCGGCGTCGAGGACGACGACGCCGACATCGAATGATGACCCGCCCCCTGGTGAGCCTTGTCACCGTCTTCTGGAACGGTGCCGACGACGTCGCGCGGTTCCTCGACGCGATCGCCGTGGCGCGCACGCGCCTGCCCTTCGGCATCGAGGTGGTGGCGGTGGACAACGCCTCGACGGACGGCACGGCCGACGCCCTGGCCGCGCGCGACCCGTCGGTCGTGCTGATCCGCAATGCGCGCAACGTGGGCTTTGCGCCGGCGTGCAACCAAGCGTTGGAGGCGGCGCGCGGCCGCTTCCTGTTGCTGCTCAATCCGGACTGCGAGGCCGACGCCGACGCGATCGCCGGGATGGTGCGCTATCTGGCGCGTCATCGCCGCGTCGGCGCCGTCGGCTGTGCGCTGCTGCACGGCGACGGCTTGCCGCAGAACAGTTGGCATCACGACCCGTCGTGGTGGTCGTACTGGGGTTCGCACTCGCTGCTGAGCCCGGCGTTGCTGCGGGTCACCAAGCGGCTGCATCGGGCGCTGGGCCGCAACGGGCACCCGCGGCGGGTGGATTGGCTGATGGGCGCGTGCCTGATGGTGCCGCGTGCGGTGTACGAGCGCATCGGCGGGCTGGACGCGGCGTACTTCATGTACAGCGAGGATGCGGACTGGTGCCGTCGCATCCGGGACGCGGGCTTCGCGGTGGTGCACCTGCCGCGCTGGAGCATGGTGCATCACCACGGCACCTCGGCGCGGCGCCGGCCCGAGTTCGCCTTCCGGCGCCTGTACCGCAGCATGCTGATGTACGCGAACAAGCACCTGGGCGTCGCGGGCGCGCGCGCCCTGCGGGCCGCGATCCTGGCCGACATGGCGCTGCGCCGGCCGATCTACACGCTGACGGGCAACGCCGCGCGCCTGGAGTCCGTGCGCCTGGTGATGCGTGCCTACCGCAGCAACCGGCCGACGCTGATCGTCGAGCCCGACGCCGAGCCCTGTTGAATCATCTTTGGCGCTTTCGCGGGACGGCGATGCGGTCGATGGCCGCCTGCTGGCCCAATGCCAATGAGAGGTTCAGATCGCATCCGTAAAGCAGCCCCTTGAGGAACCCGGCCGCGAAGGCGTCGCCCGCGCCTGTGGCATTGGCGATGCGCTCGATGGGTCGAGCCGGCTGGTGGATGGTCCGCCCACTTCGTTGCGCGGCCCAGACCCCGTCGGCGCCGGCGGTGCAGATGACGAGCTCGGCGGGGTGGAGGGCGAGCAGGCGCTCGGCGGCCTCGGCGGGGGGGAGGGCGAGGTTCTCGGCGCTCAGGAAAACGATGTCGGCGACGTCGAGAAAGCGTCGGTTGTAGGTGTCGCCCTCGAGGTCCGAGAGCGCCTGCACGTCGGTCGAGACGGACAGCCGGCGCCGGCGTGCCTTCTTCGCAAACCGCAAGGCCCAGTTGATGTTTGTGGCATGAACATGACGGACGTCATTGAGGGCCTCGTCGAGCCGGGCGGTGGGGAAGGTGGCCTCCTGGGCGTCCTTGAGATCGGTGAACATGGCACCGCGGCCGTCGTCGTCCACCAGGATCGTGCTGCGGGGCGTGGGGGCCTTGGTCTGCACGATGGCTCTGGTGTCGAGGCACTGGATCCCCTTGAGGCGTGCCGCGATGGCCTCGCCGGCGACATCCTTGCCGATCATCGTGGCGAGCCGCACCGGCTGGCCCAACCCCGCCGCCGTGACCGCCACGTTGTGCCCCACACCGCCCAACCGGTCCGTCACGCCGTGGAACGCAAACCGCGACTTGGCATAGGCGACCGGGAACTCCCCGACGCGGACACTGGTTTCGATATTCACGATTCCGGCAACGAGCAGCATGGCGTTGGAGTCCTTCCCCGGGTGGGGGGTGGTCACTCGCCGGCGGCGAGTTCAAGCGCGCGGGCGAGCACCGGGTCGTCCGCGGCGAAGCTGCCCGTGACCTCCTCCTGCGGCGGCACGCCGGTTCCTTCGATCGGCGTGCCGTCGGGCAGGAAGGACTGCCAGCTCGGCAGCACGACTTGCAGGCCGTTGGGCAGTTCGTAGCGGCGCGGATTGCCGGAGCTGCCGCCGCTGGGCTCGCCGAGCGACGTGGCGCGCGGTGCCTGACGCATCATCATCAGGAAGGCCTCGTTGCTGCTCAGGCACACGGGCCCCTGCAGGACGAACACACGGCCGCCGTAGTGGTGCTCCGGCCCGCGGGGCTGCACCCAGCGCGTGCGCATCGGGCTCCAGCCCTCGGGTTGCTCGGGATCGCGTGTGCGGTTGCGGGCGTACAGGCGCGGCTCGTCGAGGAACCACCCGGCGACGCGACGGGCCTGCGTCTCGTCGCCGCCGCCGTTGCCGCGCACATCGAGCACCAGCGCCCGCCTCGAGCCGGCGAACTCGCCCAGCAACTTGTCGACCACGGCGAGTTGCTCGTCGGTCAGGCTCCACGAGGCGATCGCCAGATAGCCGACGTCGCCCTGTCGCCCCGAGGCGATGTTGTCGTTGTGGATCGTGTAGTCCGCGAAGGCGCGACGGATGGCGTCGTCGTTGCCGTTCCAGCGCGCGCGCCGGCGATGCGTCGGGACCTTCGTGTCGTCGGGCAGGCTCAGGTAAAGGTGCACGTCCTGGGCCGGTTCCATCAGGATGGCGAGCCGGACGGCGAACTCCTCGGGATCGGCGGGGGAGAGCATCCACCCGCGCGCGCCGTCCAGATGCGTCTGCCAGTCGAAGCCGGTGCGCTCCAGATGCGAGTAACGCGTGGCGAACAGCGTGCGGAACTCCTGCCACGCGCGCAGGTTGCGGCTGTCGGTCTGCACCATGTCGGCGAGCGAGGAGCCGGTGGTGAAGCGCATCGGCGTGGGCTGGGCGGGCACGCCATCGGCGGAGACGAACCCGCGACCGGCCCCGCAGTTGATCGACAGCGCGTAGGTGTGCTCGGGCTTGAGGAGGACGGGCAGCTCGGCGGTGGTCTCGTTGACGAATCGGGGCGCGTCGACGATCTCGGGGTAGCGCGGGCCGCTGCCGCACCAGGACCACGAAGTCTGGCTCATGGGTCGGTCGAACTGCACCTGGATGGTGGTGCGTCCGGGCGGGACGAAACGCTGGTCCAGCGTGGGCGTCGTGGCGACGACGTGCGGCGTCGTTTGGAGGAAGTCGTCCTGTTGCGCGGCAAGGTGCGCGGCAAGGAAACAGAGAACTGGAAGCAGCAGAATCGCTGTCCGAAAGTGCCCCGTGCGCGGTCCCATGACTCCCCCTCTTGCCAACCGTCGAGTCAGCACGATCCGGCTGCCCCGGCAAGCACGATTTTGCGCGCGTGCAAAATCGTCGTGGTCCTTCCGTTTTGTGCTTGCTTTCCGAATGGGCGTGTTTTTAGCGGTCGGCGGCCAACGGCATTCGGGCGCGCGAAGTTGCGTGCCGAACACGCACGCTGAGGAGCGCGCAGTCATGCCCCCACCCGGTTGGGACGAAGAGGTCGAGGAGGACTCGCCCTGGATGGAAGACTACGACGGCGAACTCGCCGACGAGGAAGCGTTCGAGGAAGAGGAGGGCGACTTCGAGGAGGAGGAGGAGTACGCCGATCTCGAGGACGAGGACGGCAAGGAAGAAGAGGAGGAGGACGACCTCGAGTCGCTGATCGACGAGGCGGAGGCGCTGATCGAAGAGGCGGAGTACGAGCGCGCGCTCGAACTGTTCCGCGAGGCAACCGAGCGGTTCGCCGAAAGTGCCGAGGCGGCCTACAAGCTGGGCGACACGGCCCTGACGCTGTTCGCCAACGGTGTCGAGAGCAGCGCCAGTTGGGAGGACGACGACGACCTGACGGCGCTCTACGAGGAGTCGATCAACGGTTTCGAGACGGCGTTGTCGATCGACGCCGAGGACTACCAGAGCCTGAACGGACTCGGCACGCTCTACATGGTGGCGGGCAACACGGCCGCCGCGGTCGAGAACTGGGAGCGCTCGCTCGAGATCAACGCCGATCAGGACGAGATCGAAGCGGCCCTCGAGGAAGCTCGCGGACTGCTTGAGGGGTAGAGGGGCGAAAGGAGCAGGGCACAAGGCGAGGGCCAGCCTGGGCGAGTTGATTCGCGCCCAGCCCGCGTTCCCCCCTCGCCTTTCGTCCTTCGCCTTGTTCCCATGGCCGACTTCCCGCTGCGGTTCTCCGAAGACGACGAGTTGTGCGTCTGCTTCCATGTCTCGCGGCGCCAGATTGCCAAGTTCCTGCGCCTCAGCCGCCCGCGCCTCGCCTCGCAGTGCAGCGAGTGCTACGGCGCGGGCACCGGCTGCGGCTGGTGCATCCCGTTCATCGAGAAGCTGTTCGAGAGCCACGCGGCCGGCCTCGACGCCCCGGTGCTGGACCTGACCCCCGAGGAGTACCGCGCCCGGCGGCGCGAGTACCTGCGTCGCAACCCCGAAGCCCGGCCGCCCGCGGACACGACTCCACCACCGCCCCCGGAACCGGAAGCCGCCTGGACCGACCGGTTGCTGACCGACGACATGCCCCCGGAATCACCTTTTTCGTTGCCTGACTGACCGGACCTGTCCGGTAATCCCCATGTGTCTGGAAGGAATGGACTTGCCGCGAAGCCCGCGGGACGGCCATCCGATCACTCGACACACGATATTTCCCGGACCCAGTCACCCCCTGCTGCCCCGCTCTTCGGCGAGGGCCCTCCCGGATGCGACCCGTGAAGAACAACATCCTCTGGACGATCCTGCTGCTCAACCTTCTGGCGATCGGGGCCTTCCTGGCCTACGTCGGCTTCAATCCCGTCGAGTTCCGGGCGATCGCGCCGCGGATGGGCGAGGTGCTGGCCGCCGAGGCGGCGGGCAAGATCGAGGCCGTGGCGCAGGTGCGCCCGACTCCGGCCGCGTCCGAAACCGCGGGCACCGAAGAGGCCCGCCGTCCCCCCGTGCGGCGTCCCCCCGGACGGACCGGCGACTCCGAACTCGAGGGCGAAGGCGTCAACTTCGTCACCGCCCGCTACATCGGCCCGCTCAGCCACCCGCTCGAGGAGGAGCCGCCCCATATGGCGCTCTATCCGTTCGGCGTCGAGCGCCGCCGGTATCCCTCGCCGACCGAGATCGAAATCCTGATCCGCATGCGCAACCTGTCGGGCTTCTACTGGGAGAAGGCCACGGTGGTCTTCCGCTCCGCCGACCCGGCGATGGTGCCGCAGGTCTTCGAAGTCGAAGACTGGAGCATCGACGGCTACGCGCGCTTCGCGTATCGATTCCCGCGCGAGCAACTCGAGGCCCGGATGAAGTTGCTGCGGGTGCGGGCGATCTATGGCGAGAAGGCCGACACGTACCAGTCGCGGGCGCTCAACCAGGAGCGGCTCGCCCTGCTCGAGCGCATGGGCGACGACCCCGAGGCGCAGCAGCGCTTCTACGAGGCGATCGGCGTCGGCGACGGCATGGAAGGCACCGAAGGCGGGCGCCGCTCGGCCGAGTTCATGCTGACGATCCCGGACCGCGTGCACATCGCCGACATCACTCGCCCGACGCTTAACACCGACACCGACGACCGCCGTGCCGCCATGGCCCTGTACAACGACTTCCGCACACACGCCGAGGAGCTCGAGACCGAGCTCTACCGCTTCATCGACATCATCAACACGCAGGGCCCCGGCACGCTGGCCGAGGGCGCCGGTGTCGAGCAGCTCGCCACGATTCGCAGCAAGAAGGAGGCTTTCGACAAGCTTGGCCTCGACCTGTTGCTGGCCGTCTCGCGCAGCCAGGACCAGCAGGTCCGCACCCTGCGCGCCGCCAGCGAAACGGTCTCCGCCTCCCTGATCCTGCTCCTGGACGCGGCCACCAAACAGATTCGTTATCTGGACCCGACGTTCAGCTTCGAAGCCAAGCGCGCCTCCTGACGCTTGCCCCCGGCCACGCCGAGGGCAAAAGCGGTTGACAAGCCTCGTCCCCCACGACTTGCATGCAGTCGATTGCACTGGGTAGCGCGCCAAGCGCTGCCCGGCAGGAGGCCGGATGCCATGACGACAATGAAGTGGGGTCGCGCAACGCTGATGACCGCCGCGGCGGTGACGGGTTTGTTGCTGCCCGCCAGCACTTGGGCACAGGGCGGCTTCGCGGCGGGCTATGCCAGTCCTGAAGCGATGGACGCGTGGAACGCCCAGAGCGTTGGTGGCGGCGGCACGGGCCAGTTGGCCTTGGACCGCGCGCGTGGCGTGGCCGGCGGTGGCGGTGGATTCAACGACCCGTGGGCGCAGGGCGGTGGCGGATTCGCCGACCCCTACTCTCCGGGCGCCGGCGGTGCCTTCCCGCCTGCGGGTGGCGGCGGCTTCGGTCCGGCCGATCCCTACGGCGCCGACCCCGCGATGTTTGGCGCCGACCCCTCGATGATGATGGGCTTCCCGGGCGGCGATCCGATGTATGCCGGCGGCCAACCCGCCTTCGGCGCCGGCGTCGTCGCGACCATCCCGAAGGTCATCGCCATCTACGGCGAGCGCGTGATCTGCCCGGTCACCAAGAAGATTCTCAAGGACGCCGACGAGGTCCCCGTCTTCCAGACCTTCGTGGACAGCTACTACGACGATGGCCAGACTGGCATGGACTACAAGGCCAACGACGGCGTGTACACCAACGTCACGCTGGTGACCGACCAGATGGATCCGGAAGCCCATCTGGTGAAGACGCGCCTGATCCGCGGACTGGCGATTCTTGAGGAACTGGAGCCGAACTTCTTCTACGGCGTGCCGGTCTCCTCGACCGATCCGCTCGCCGGCGTGCCGCAGGTCCTCGATCTGGAGGACTCGCGCGATATCAAGCTGCGCCAGTGGGCCGAGCGCTTCCTCAACGACTTCCGCGTCGATCCCGACGCCGGGGCCGGCTCGTGGAAGTTCCATCCGACCTTCATTCCTCCGCCGCCCTTCCCGCCGCTCGAAAACATGCCCGCCAACTTCCGCCCGGCCTTCGCGTCGAAGGAAGAGAAGGCCGAGCAGGAACGACAGGAGCGGCTTGGCCCGCAACCGGGTCAGGGCCAGCAGGGGCAGGGTGGGCTGGCGGATCGCATCGGCACCTCCGACATCGGCGCCAACCCGGCGGCCAGCAGTTCGTACTTCTGAGTTTTAGCGCTCGCCCCGCCCACGCGGACCCGCGAGGATTCACCGCGCGGGCGGGCTTGGTCAGCCGCCTGCGACGGACTTCCCGCCACGAGCAACCCAACCGATGAAGAAAAACCCCGTCGCCGACAATCTCGGCCTTGTCCAGGGAACCCTGGAGCAGTGGTTGACCTTCAAGAAGTTCCTCCTGCTGGCGTTCTCGAAGGATGAGATCAGCCACGATGCCGAGGGGAGCTTCCTGGAGATCAAGAGCGTGGTGGCCCGCAACGTGCGCACGCTGGGCGAGCGCGCCAAGGACATGGGCGGGCTCGACTACGGCGACAAGATCATGCGCGAGTTGCTCAACAAGTGCGTCTCGGCGACGTCCGTCCGGGCGCTGCCGGAGGCCGACAAGCGCAACCTCTACAAGCAGTGGCATACAGTGTACGTTCGGCTCAGCCGGGCGGTCGGAGCCCTGAAGTTCATGTCGGAGGGCTACGTGCCGGTGGTGGCCACCAAGGGGGGAAAGAAGAAGGGCAAGGGGGGCGGCAAGGGCGGCATGGTTGCCATTGGCGTCGTCGTGGCCATTGTCGCGGTGATCGGTGCCGTGGTCGTCGCGGCCGTCCTGGGGCTGTTGCCCATCTAGGAGGGGCAGGCGCCCGGCGCGGACCGGTCCTTGGGCCTGTGCCGCGACGGTCTGCCGGCGCCCCGACAGAAGGTTCGCAGGGCAACTTCCCCATTGCCCTGCTTGGCTTGACCCCCTCCCATGGGGGCCAGAAATTCAACGAGTTATCTGTGCAGTCCGATCCACGCCGATCCAACCGAGCCGGAGGCAGTCCATGCGTCCCCAATTCGTCTTCTTGCGAACCGTCCTGCTGGTGGCGGTTCTGGCGGCCGGCCTGAGCGCCTGCAAGGGGCAGCGCGCCAAGGTTTCGCTGCAAAAGACCCAGACGCTGTTGGCGGAAATCGAGGACCTCAACGGCCCGGTGCACGCGCCCGACAAGGTCGAGAACCTTCGTCGCCGCATCGATCAGGCCAGCAGCCGGCTGGCCAGCGACCCCGGCGAGGCGTTCCAGGTCGCCCGCGAGGCCAAGACGGAAGCCGAACTGCTCCTTTCCGAGATACAGGCCGCCGAGGCCCGCGCCATCTGGAACAAGGCCGAGGAAGACATCGCCGTCGCAGAGACCAACGCTCTGCCCCGTCTCGAATCCGAACGCTACAACCGCATCCTGACCCTGCGCCAGGATGCCGTCAAATTCCGCGAAGCCAACGACTATCGCCGCGTCATCTCCACCGCCCGCCAGATTCGCCAGGAAGTCGAAAACGGCATCGCCCAGTTGCGCAATCTGGCCGACCAGTCCCGCATGCGCGCCCAGGGCAAGCTCAACGACCTGAAGTCGATCGGCGGCACGGAGTACGATCCCGAGTCCGTCATCGAGGCCCAGAACACGATCAATCGCGCCAGCCAGAAGATGGACGAGGACCGCGACTACGTCTTGGCCGACAACCTGTTCAAGGACGCCGTGCGACAGGCCGAGGAAGGCATCACCAACGTGCGCCGTGCGCAGGGCAAGGAGGCCATCGACGAGATCGAGGCCCTGCTCGCCGTCGCCCTCGAGGAGGGCGCCAAGGAGTACACGCCGCAGGAATACGAGCGCGTCATCAGTCTGCTGGAGCGCGTCGTCGCCGACTTCGACGAGGGACTCTACGACAAGACCCGCGAGGCCACGCGCGACCTCAAGCCCCGCGCCGAAGCCCTCAAGGTCGACACCAAGCGCCGCGCCTCCGATGCCCGCATCCTCGAGATGAAGCAGGAGATCGACCAGCTCGTCGACGGCGGCGCCCGCGAGTACCTGCCCGGACGCGTCGAGGCGCTCGACACCAAGCTCGCCAGCGCACGCACCATCCGCCTCGAGGACCGCGAGGAAGCCTTCGACCGCATCAAGCAGATGTTCCTTGAGCACAAGGACGAAGTCGAACTCATCGACCGCCAGTTCAGCGCCCTGGCCGACGACTCGATCCGCCTGGCCCGCAACCAGATCGACACCACCGAGGAAGTCTACGTCCAGGTCGCCCACATCTTCGACCCGATCGTCGGGCCGGTGCCGGACGACATGGCCCCGTTCGAGCAGGCCAAGGAAGCGCGCCGCGTGCAGTTGGGCCGCGAGATCCAGGCCGCCCGCACCGAACTTGACGAGGCCAAGCTGCGCGTCGAGCGCCGCCAGTATCGCCAGGCCATCCTGCAAGCCCAGGACCAGAGCGACATCGCCAACAACCTGCTGGGCGATATCTACCGCCTCGTGGCCGGCAACGCGGTCATCGAACTTTCGAACCTGATCAGCCGCTACGAGCGCGATGGTGCGCGCATCTACTCGGCCGACGAACTGGCCCGCAGCACCGAGGACCTTGATCTCGTCAAGTCGGCGATGAACGAGGGCGACTTCCTGCTGGCGACCGAGCTGGCGGGTGCCGCGCGCGCCAACGTCGAACTGATGGCGCGCCGCATCTCCGGCCGCGCGGTCGAGGACATTCGCGCCGCGCGTCAGGTGCGCGACGAGGTCAGCTCCGAGAAGACGCGTCGGTTCGCCTCCGACGAGTTGCGCGACGTTGAGAGCCTGATCGAGGAAGCCGGGCGCGAGCTGCAGGGCCAGCGCTTGAAGTTGGCGGTCGAGAACGCCAATCGGGCGATCGAGCTGGCGCGTGCCGCCCAGGCCAAGGCCGGCCGCATGGCCGCCGAGGAAGCCTTGCAGACCGCCGAAGCCAAGCTCCAGCGCGCCAGCAACGCGGGCGCCAACCTCTACGCCGGTCGCGAAATGGAAGACGCCCGCAAGCTCCAGGGCTCCGCGCGCGCCCTGCTCGCCGGCGCCGATTTCACCAAGGCCGAAGAACTCGCCGTCTCCGCCAGCGAACGCGCCGACCAGGCCTTCTACAAGAAGATCAACGAGGCCGAGGCCGCCATCGCCGACGCCAAGGCCGTCGGTGGCTGGGAGCACGACAACCGCAACCTCAGCCAGGCCAGCGCCAGCGTTCGCGAGGCCCGCTCCGCCATCGAGGCCGGCAGCTACGACGACTCCGCCCGCCTGGCCGACGGTGCCCGCTCGCGCGCCGAATCCGTCGCCCGCTCCACCCGTTCCAACAACTTCCAGCAGGCCCGGCAACGCATCGTCGCCAACCTCGAGGAAGGCCGCCAGCAGGGCATCAACTACTTCCAGGTTCAGGACTCCGTCGAGATTCGCCAGCGCCTGGCCGAACTCGAAAGCCAGTGGAGCATCGACCGCTATGATCACATCATGGCCGAGATGATGAAGCTCGAGGGCCGGCTGCGCGGCACGCTCGACACGACCGGCGACACGGTGCTCCTGGTCGCCGACCAACAGACCAAGCGCCTCGACGCCCTTGTCGAAACCGGCGTCATCGACTACTCCGCCGACCTCGTCCAGCGCTCGCGCGACAACCTCAAGTACGCCCTGATCGACTACCGCAAGGGCCAGTACAAGTCGGCCCACAGCGCCCTCGACCGCGCGATCAAGGACATCGACGAAATCCAGCGCCGTCGCGACCAGGAAGACTACGCCAACGCCGTCCAGGCCCTGTTCGTCGATTACGCCCAGTCCCAGCACGCGTTCCGCAACGTGCTCGCTCTCGACCCGGCCGAGCTCAAGGCCCTGGCCTTCGGCAGCGCCCGCACGCCGACCAGCATGGTCGCCATCTCCGGACAGGCCACGCCGGCCGACTTCCGCTTCAACGTCGAGCGCCTCTACTCGACCGCCCTGCGCATCAAGCCCCCCGCCGGACTCGAGAAGGTCCACGAGTCCGTCGTCACGGCCTTCAACGAGGGACGCATCGCGGCCCTCCACTTCGAGAAGCTCATCGTCCTCAACGAGATGCGTCCGGCCGAGGCCGAACGCCTCATCAACGCCGGCTACGAGCGTATCAACGCCTCCAACCGGATGGTCACCGACCTGCAGCGCCAGTTCTTCAACGACGAGGTGCGCTTCCGCATCGTCAGTGCCGGGGCGGTCGCCGGCGGCGTTCGCTGACCATTGCCGGCGCGCGGCACCCTTCCACCCGGAGAATCGGGACCATGCTAGACCTCGACAAACTCTTCGGCGGCAACCACGTCTACAAGGTCGAGACCCTTGTCATCCTTGGCGTGGTGTTGCTGATGCTCTACGTGATGTACTCGCTCAAGCTGATTGGCCCACCCAAGCGCTGACCCTTCATCCATGGCTGCCTTCAACCATCTGGCCCTTCTCAATCGCATCGCCGTCGTGCGCGACTACGCCGCGCTCTGGCAGCAGTTCTTCACCTTCTTCGCCGAGGAGTTGACCGAGAAGACGATCACGGCCGACGAAGAAGCCGAGTTCGCCAACATCGTCAGCCTGTTGGCAGTGAATCACTACAAGTTTCAGGAGCTGACCCGCGGCTACTTCGACGACGCGGGCAAGGTGATCGGCGTCCTCGAGGAGGCCGTCAGCCTCGAGCAGATGCAACTGCTCCCCCCGGCAACCTTCAGCAAGATGCAGCTCGACTGGCACACGCTCTTCATCGGCATGCACAAGACGCTCGGCAAGATGATCAGCGAGCTGCCGCCCAAGCAACTGGCCGAACTCCAGGGCGGCGGAGCCCACGCCGCCGGCTGAGCCTTCCCTCATGCGAAACCCGTCCCGACCCTCCCCGCCCCGATGCTTCGTGGCGGGGTTCTTCATGCCGGAATCCGTCCCATTAACCGCTCGACCAAGCGCAAGCTGGCCCCAATCGTTTTCGCTTTCCACCCCGGAGCCCGGGGACTAGCGTCCCGACCCGAACACGTCACCCCCTCACGGTTTCCAAGGAGCTCACCCCCCTCATGGCCAGGAAGAGCAAACGCGAACTCGTCGCCGTCATCCTCGCCGCGGGCAAGGGCACCCGCATGAACTCCCAGTTGCCCAAGGTGCTTCATCCCATCTGCGGCACCCCGATGATCGACCACGTTCTGGAGGCCCTGCGCCCGCTCAACGTCGCCCAGGTCTACGTCATCACAGGCCACCTGCACGAGATGGTGAAGGACCACCTGGCCAACCGCGCGGTCTGCGTCTACCAGCGCGAGCGCCTCGGCACCGCGCACGCCGTCAAGATGGTCGCCTCGCACCTGCGCAACTTCGACGGCGACGTGCTCGTGACCTGCGGCGACACGCCGCTCATCAAGACCGAGACCCTCGATGCCCTCATCGCGCGCCGCCGCAGCCACCACACGGCCGGCACCGTCCTGACCACCGTGTTGGCCGAGCCGCGCGGCTACGGCCGCATCGTGCGCAACCGCGACGGCACCGTCCGCAAGATCGTCGAGGACAAGGACACCAACACCTACGAAGAGAAGATCGACGAGATCAACACCGGCTTCTACTGCTTCGACGCCAAGTCGCTCTTCTGGGCCCTCAAGCGCGTGCGCAACGACAACGCCCAGAAGGAGTTCTACCTGACCGACACGGTCGAGATCCTCGGCGCCGCCGACCAGGAAGTCGAGGCCTGCATCGCCCCCGACTTCACCGAGGTCGTCGGCATCAACAACCGCCGCGACATGGCGGTCGCCGAACGCTTCCTGCGCGAGCGCATCCTGCACCGCATCATGGACAGCGGCGTCACGATCATCGACCCCTCCACCACCTACATCGACAACACCGTGCGCATCGGCATCGACACGACGATCCATCCGCTGACGATCATCCGCGGCAACACGTTCATCGGCGAAGGGTGCGAGATCGGCCCGAACGTCACGGTCAGCAGCTCGCGCCTGGGCCGCAACGTGCGCGTGCTCAACTCGGTGGTCGACGGCGCCAGCGCCGACGACAACTGCCGCATCGGCCCCTACGCCTTCGTGCGCGCCGGCACCCTGCTGCGCGAGAACTCCCACATCGGCACGTTCGTCGAGATCGCCCGCAGCGACCTCGGCGCCAACACCGACGTGCTGCACCACTCCTATCTGGGCGATGCCCACATCGGCGCCGAGACCTACCTGGGCGCCGGCACGATGACGTGCAACTTCGACGGCGCCCACATCCAGCGCACCGAGGTCGGCAACGGCGTCTTCCTGGGCTTCAACAACCTGCTCGTGGCGCCCGTGCGTGTGCGCGACGCCGTGCAGACCGACCACAACATGGTGCTCGAAGGCACCGTCGGCCCCGGTCCCGGCATCGGCACCGGCCCCAGCACCCGCGAGGCCCGCAGCCGCGACTCCGAACGCGAGAAGCAGGAGGCCACCGCCGCCGCCGCAGCAGTTCCCGCCAAGCGCCCCCGTCGCAAGGCCGCCGCTCCGCGTCGCAAGGCCCGAGGCAAGTAAGCCGTCCCACCCCGCACCCTCTCCGACAAGGAGCGTCCGAGCATGGCGGACTACGTCAATCCCCCCCTGATCATCCCGGGCAGCGCCTCGCGCGAACTCGCCCAGTCGGTCAGTCGCCATCTGATCGGCCAACTCGGTGGCCTCGACGTGCGGACCTTCTCCGACGGCGAGACCTTCGTCAAGGTGCTGGACAACGTGCGCGGGCGCGACGTCTTCGTCATCCAGGCCACCCAGAGCCCCACCAACGACCACCTCATGGTGCTGCTGCTGACGCTCGACGCGCTCAAGCGCGCCAGCGCCGACCGTGTCACCGCCGTCATTCCCTACTTCGGCTACGCCCGGCAGGACCGCAAGGACCAGGGCCGCGTGGCCCTGTCGGCCAAGCTCGTCGCCAACCTGATCACAACCGCCGGAGCCGACCGGGTGCTGGCCATCGACTTGCACGCCGGCCAGCTCCAGGGCTTCTTCGACATCCCGGTGGATCATCTGATCGCCGGGCCGCTGCTGATCCAGTATGTCAGGGACCGGGGCTTGACATCCGGGTGCGTCGTCTCGCCGGACGTTGGAAACGTGAAACTTAGCCGCGATTACGCCAACAAGCTCCAGATGCCGCTGGCGATCATCGACAAGCATCGGCCGCAGGCGAACGTCTCGGAAGTGCGTGCGATCATCGGGGTGACCAACATTCAGGGCCGCGACGTGCTGCTGTTCGACGATATGATTGACACCGCCGGGACCATATGCCACGCAGCGGAGGCCTTGCGGGCAGAGGGCGCCAAAGAGGTCTACGCCATCGCCACCCACGGGGTTCTCAGCGGCCCAGCCATCGAACGGCTGGTAGCCTCGCCCATCAAGGAAGTGGTCATTACGAACACGATTCAACACCCAGCCGGAACCCTGCCGGACAAGATCAAGGTTCTCGACGTCGCCCCCCTGCTGGCCAAGGCCATCGACCGGATTCACCGGCACAGCTCGGTCAGCGCGCTCTTTCGGGACATCTGACAGCGTCCAACCCTGCAAGGCAACCGGTCCCCTCGGAGGTCTTACCCGCATGTCCACGCAAACACTGAAAGCCGAGCTGCGCCAGCAGCAGGGCAAGGAATGGGCGAAGAAGGCCCGTGCCGCCGGCAAGCTGCCCGGTGTCGTCTACGGCCCCGGCTTCCAGGCCCTGTCGGTCGTCCTCGATACCCACGCCTTCTCGGTCGCCCGCAAGGCCACCGTCGGCGAGCAGGTCCTGCTCAACCTCGAGCTCGACAACGGCGGCCGCGAACGCGTCTTCGTCAAGGACGTCCAGCGCGACCCCGTCACCGCCGCCCCCCTTCATGTGGACCTGTTCCGCGTGGACCCGACCCGCCCGGTGCACCTCAACGTGCGCCTGCGCGTCGTCGGCTCCATCCCGGCAGGTGTCCGCGACGGCGGCATGCTCGAGCGCGCCCGCAACCAGATCGCCATCGAGGCTCTCGCCGACAGCGTCCCGGCCCACATCGACGTCGATCTGTCCGAACTGACCTACGGCAAGAGCCTGCACGTCAGCGACCTGCCGGCCCTGCCCGGCGTCACCTACATGGACCCGGCCGACACGCCGCTCTTCTCGATCGTCGGCAAGGCGAAGGAAGAGGTTCCGGCCGCAGCCGCTGCTGCCGCCGCGACGCCGGCTACCGCTCCGGCCGCCTCCTGACCCAAGTCCAGAATCGAGGTCCCTTCGGGCCGCGCGTTCCAAGCGAACGCGCGGCCCGTTCGTGTTGCCTGCGGGTCACGCCATCCGCGGCGGTTCGGCAGGACGTGCCTTCTCCCGCGGCACGTACAGCCGATATTCCCCGATCTGGTCCTCCAGCGTGTAGGCCTTCAGGATCGCGGCCCGCATCGCTTCCGTGAAGCCCGGCAGGTGCGCGCCCGGCTGCTCGAGATTCTGCTTCGTCATGATCGCCCCAAAGTGCGCCGCCTCAATGTCGCGCAGCAACGGGGCCGCATCCCACTTCCCCTCGCGCGCCAACTGGGTCATGATGAAGGGCTGGTAGAGCACCGGCTGGCCGGAGCGAATCAGGAAGATCGGCTCGTCGCACAGCTTCGGCCCCTCGTACTCGAGGAGTCGCAGCTCGATGTAGGCCCGTTGATTGTGCGCGCCGGGCGATGGCGGCGGCGGGAAGAACAGGCGCTTGGCCGGCGTGCCGACCCCGACGTTCAGGTCCGCCGCGTGCAGCACCAACAGCACCAGCAGCGCCGCCACCGGCACGCGGCACTTCCATGATGGATGCGCGACGATTCGGTCCGCGCGCCCTGCCGCCAGCCCCAGCGCCAAACCCAGCACCGCGTGGAACTCCAGCAGATAGTTCGACGCCGCCCCGGCCTTCGCCGTCGTCACCAGCGACAACGCCGCAAGGCCCAAGTAGACGGCGACTGGGCCCCCGATGCGCACCGCGTCGGGCTCGACGGGCTGGCCCTCCTCCCGACCGGCCAGCAGCACCCAGGCCGCCGGCGCCAGCGCTAGCAGCGCGAACCCGGCGAACATCCACAGGTGCCGCAGCCACACGCCGACCTGGTTCCAGTACATGACGTTGGCGTTGTAGGTGACCGTGTGGCGGAAGAACTCGCCGCCGGTCGCCAGGTTCAGTGCGATACCAATCCCCGCACAGGCGCCCGACAACGCGCCGGCGAAGAGGGCGGCGCGGCGCCACTGGCGCTGCATCAGCAGCCCGGCGAACACGGCGGCCGGCGCGAAAAGCTGCGTCTGCTTGGTGAAGAACGCCGCGGTGAACAGGGCCACGCCCAGCGCTAGCCGCAGGCGACTCCATCGCCCCGTCATCACCGCGAAGCCGGCCAGCCCGAACGCCAGCGCGAGCAGGTCCACGCGCGCGAACGCCAGCCACTCGGCCAGCGGCCAGGTGGCCACGAACAGGCCGCTCGCGAGCAGGCCGGCGAGCGCGCTCGACGTCTCGCGCATCGTCACCGCGATCAGCGCCGCCAGAATCGCCAGCGTCGCGAGCAATCCCAGCAGCCGGCCCGCCGGCAGCGAAGGCCCCAACACCGAGACCAGCCCGGCGTACAGCGCCGGATAGATGGGCGGGTAGTTGCCCACCGTGAACGGGTAATCCGCCAGGGACGGGTAGATCGTCTGCCCGCGCGTCAGTTGCAGCGCCTGCTCGAGCAGGAAGCCCTCTTCCGGATCGAGTTGATACGGGTAGGCCAAGGCAACCGCCGAGCGCGTCAGCGTGGCCTTTGCCGTCCAGGCCAACCCGAGGAGCACAACGAGCAGCGTTGCCGCCAGCGCCAGACGGGCGCGCACACCGCCCGAAGCCCCGCCGTCCGCCGGCTCGGTCATGCGCGGCCCCGCTCCAGCACCCGCGCCACCGCCTCCTCGACCTGCGCGGCGGTCAGCGCCTGCATGCACGAGGGGCGCACGTCGCACGTCTTCAGGTAGCAGGGCGAGCAGGTGTAGTCCGTGACGATCTTCTCGCCGCGGCCAAACAGGTCCACCTCCTGCTCGCAGGTGGGGCCAAACCAGGCGACGACCGGGCGCCTCAGCGCGATGGCCACGTGCATCGCCAGCGTGTCGGCCGTCGCCACGACGTCGAGCGTTTCGACGATCGCGAAGAAGACCTCGAGCGTGTTGTCGGTTCCGCTGTCGAGGACATGGGGGCGGACGTCGGGATCGAGCCGTGCGAGGATCTCGGCGTGCAGGGCACGCTCGGAGGGGCCGCCGAGCAGCACCACATCGGCGGCGTGCTGGCGGACAAGGCGTCCGGCCAGCTCGGCCATGGCCTCGACGGTCCACTGCTTCGTGCGGAACACCGGGCCGCACCCGGTGTTGAGCCCCACGCGCGGCCGGCCGGTTCCGATGCCCAGTTCGGCAGCCTTGGCCGCCACCGTCGCCCGCGCCTCCGCCGGCACGATCAGTTCGTAGCCGTCGCCCTCGTAGGTCAGCTCGAGCATCCGGTACAGAATCTGGGGATGCGTCAGGCGGTTGCGGCGGTACTTGAGTTCGTCGCTGAGGCCGAGCTGCAGGGCGTAGACAGCCCCGGAGTTCCAGACCGCGACCGTGTTGTAATCGGTGGGCGCATAGCCCGCCTTGCGGCCCGCCTGAAGGCGCCGCGACAGGGCCAGCGCCTCGGGATCCTTGTCCAGGCAGGCCAGAAAGTGGAAGCGCCGGCCGTCGAGGGCGCCGAGTCCGCGCGGCGTCAGCGTGCGGATTTCGTCGACCAATGGGTCGCGCACCAGCGCCTCGCTGCCCGGCGCGGTCAGCCACGTGATCCACGACTCCGGATAGCGGCGCTTGAGCCCGGTCAGGATGGACTTCGTGCGCAGCACGTCGCCCATGGCGGCGAGTTTGATGATCAGAATTTCGCTGCCGCGGGGGCGGAACTCCCGGCAGTCCGGGCATCCGTCATGACGGTGGCAGGGCTTGTAACCCGAGTAGAAGCGGCAATCGAAGCGAATCTGCTCGGGCCGAATGTCGGCGAAGGAGGTCACGGGGCAGTCGGTGGGAAGTCCGGGAGATGGCGAACGGGGGGACCGTGCGACCGCCGGGCGAAGGAACGCAACAGGAAGGCGCCCGGAAAAAAGGAGGCTCCCCGGTCCGAATCTCCTCGTTCTGGCATTGACGGTACTGCCCCCCCTGTCGAGTCTTGGGTCTCCGGGCGTTCGACATTCGCCCCGGTGTTCGGCCGCCCACTTCCGAAGGCATGGGGGGCGGCCTCCAAGGAGTTGCGCGTCATGCTCGACGTGACGGAAATGCTGCGCGAGTGCGTCAACAGCGGGTCGTCCGACCTGCACCTTGCCGTCGGCCGGCCCCCCGTCGTTCGGTTGCACGGGGTGCTCCAGAACCTGGACCAGCCGCCGCTGTCGGCCGCCGACACCCGGCGCATGATCTATGGCATCCTGACCGACCTCCAGAAGCAGAAGTTCGAGGAGCACCGCGATCTCGACTTCTCGCTCAGCGTCACCAACGTCGCGCGCTTCCGCGTCAACGTGCACTTCCAGCGCGGCACGGTCGCCGGCTCCTTCCGCGTCATCGCCAAGGACATCCTCGGCTTCGAGGAACTCGGCCTGCCGCCCAAGATTCTCACCATGCTGGCGCGCCGCCCCAACGGCCTGACGCTGGTCACCGGGCCGACAGGCTCGGGCAAGTCCACCACGCTGGCCGCCGTGATCGACCTCATCAATCGCGAGCGCCCCTGCCATATCATCACCGCCGAGGACCCGATCGAGTACATCCACGCGCACAAGATGGCCCTGGTCGAGCAGCGCGAAATCGGCGAGGACTGCGAGTCCTTCTCGCTGGCCCTGAAGTACGCCCTGCGCCAGGACCCCGACGTCATCCTCGTCGGCGAGATGCGCGACCTCGAGACCATCGGCGCCGCCGTCACGGCCGCCGAGACCGGCCACCTGGTCTTCTCCACGCTCCACACCGTCGACGTGGTTCAGACCGTCGACCGCATCATCGACGTCTTCCCGCCGCACCAGCAGGAGCAGATCCGCGTGCAGCTCGCCGGCGTCACCGAGGGCATCCTCGCCCAGCGCCTGCTGCCCAAGCTGCCGACCGGTCGTATCGTCGCCCTTGAAATCCTCATCGGCACCGACGCCGTGCGGAACATGATCCGCGAAGGCAAGACGCACCAGATCCTCGGCTTCATCGAGGCGGGTGCCAAGTTCGGCATGCAGACCATGGACAAGTCGATCCACGACCTCGCCCGCGCCGGCCTCATCAGCAAGGAGTCCGCGCTGATGAACGCCCGCAAGCCGGAGGAGATGCGGCGCCAACTCGGCATGGCCCCGAGCGCCCAGTCCGGCGAGGGCGTCCAGCGCCGCTCGACGATCGGCGTCGCCCAGCCCAACTTCCCGCACGGAGTCCCCGGCACGCTGGGCTCGCCCAGCTCCACCGGCGTGCCGAAGCTCACACCGAGCGGCCCCGGATCCAGCCCCACCTCCCAACCCGGCATCCGCAAGCCGCTGTGAACCAGTAAGCAACAAACACAAGGTTTAGGGAAACTGATAGCAGCGCCGGGTCCGTTAACTGTGGCTTCGGCGCGCCAAGCGCGCAAGCCACAATCAATAGATCGGCAACGGCTATCAATTTCCCGAATCCGTATCACCCCAGCGGAGATCCTCGACACTTCGCCGGTGGAGAGCGGCCGGCCGTCCATCCGGCAGGTCAAGAAACCGTATTGTCGAAATACGCAGGCCCGCCCTCCCCGGGAGCGTACTGGCGCTCGCGCATCCAGATGGCGTGCACCTGGTGGTAGCTCGCGATCGGCAGGCCCTTGAAGACGCAGTTCGACGTGCTGAAGATGTAGCCGCCGCCCGGCTTGCCCCAGCGCAGGCAGTACTCGGCGCTCGCGCGCACCTGCTCGGGCGTGCCCGTCTGCATGTGCGCGCAATGCACGTTGCCGCACAGCGCGAGGCGGTCGCCCCAGCGCTCCTTCACCACCCGGATGTCCATCCCCGCCATCGGATCGATCGAGTGCAGCGCGTGCGGCGCCGCGTCCACGATCATGTCCATCACCGGCATCAGGTTGCCGTCGGAGTGCTTGATCACCCACGCGCCCATCTCGCGCTGCGCGTGCACGAGCCGCTTGAGATACGGATGGACGAATTCCTCGAACATGGCGGGGGAGAGGAAGGGGCCGCTGTTGAAGGCATAGTCCGCGCACAGCGTGAAGCCGTCGAGTCCCCCGGCGATCAAGCGCCGACACTCGCCGATGCGCCGTCGCAGCGTCTCCTCAGCCTCGCGTTTCAGCCCCTGCGGGTCGTCGACCAGCCGCTCGCAGAAGCCCTCCATGTCCTCGGTCGGAATCCCGAACGTCGCATCGCCGTGGCACAGGACGAGGTACTCGTCCCCCGACGCCTCGCGAATCAGGCGCGTCATGTCGATCATCCCCTGGATGAAGTCCGGGTAGGCGTCCCACAACACATTGTTGAGCGGGATGATCGAGTGGTCGAAGCGCCGGGCGATGTCGAGGTGGAGCCGCGCATTGTAGGCCAGCGCCTCCTCGTAGGGGAGCGACTGGAAGGGCGGACATTCGGTGGCGCCGAGGAACTCGCGCCCTTCGAAGTCCGGGGCCGTCTCGTAGAAGGCCAGCTCGAAGTGCGGCACGCGGTCCGGGATGCGGCGCTCGAGCGCCGCCACGGCCCGTTCGCGGTGCGTCATCGGCATGGCGGAATCCCCCCTCGGACCCGCGCAGGATGCCCCGGCCACGCGCGCGGGGCGAGAGGCTTCGACATGGGGCCAAACGACACGCCGCGCCCCAGGGGCGGGCTGGGGCGCGGCGCGGAGCAGGGAAAACCCTGCTCGCAAGGAGATGGGGGCAGAGCCCGCGCCACCTCCAAGGGTGGGCAACGATGCGGCTCTGGATCGCCAAATCCCGGGCAGGGACGTTCCGACGGGCTTTACGCCAACATCAGCAGCGGGTCTTCCAGAGCCGCTTTCAAGTCCTTAAGATAGGACGCTCCGACGGCTCCGTCAACTACCCGGTGATCGCAACTCAACGTCAGGGTGATGATTTTTCCGGCCACGAGGTTGCCGTTGCGGACGACCGGTTTGTCGATCACGGCGCCGACGGCCAGGATCGAGGCCTCGGGCGGGTTGATGATCGCGTCGAAGTTCTGGATGCCGAACATGCCCAGGTTGCTGATCGTCTGGACGCCGCCGGTCAGGTCCTCTTCGGTCAGCTTGCGGTCGCGGGCGCGGGCGGCCAGCTCCCGCAGCTCGGCCGCGATGGCCTGCAGGCCCTTGGCGTTCGCGTTGCGAATCACCGGCGTCAGCAGTCCCTCGTCGATCGCCACAGCCACCGACACGTGCGCCGCGTGCTTGCGCACCAGCCGCCCGTCCACCCACTGCGTGCGCAGCCACGGGTGGTTCATCAGCGCCGAAGCCATCGCCTTGATGAGGAAGTGCGTCACCGTCACCTTGGCCTCGGGGAAGCGCTCGCGCATGCGGGCGACCGCGTCGAGCACCGGCTGGGCGTCGACATCCACCGAGAGGCTGAAGCTGGGAATCTGCTGGCGCGACTCGACCAGCCGCCGGGCGATCGTCTTGCGCATGCCCGACAGCGGAATCTCCTCGCCGCCCACCGCAGGCGCCGCGGAGGCGGCCGCGCGGGCAGGCGCCGCGGGGGCCGCAGCGAGTTCCGGACGCGGCGCGGTGCCGCCCGAGGCAACGGCGGTTTCGATGTCGCGCTTGACGATGCGGCCGTTCGGGCCGCTGCCCGCGACTTGCGCCAGATCGATACCGTGCTCGGCGGCCATCTTTCGGGCCAGGGGGGAGACCAGAATGCGGCCGCCGGAGTCGCCGGCGCCAGTGGCAGCCACGACTACGGGGGGCAGCGGTTCGGCCTTGGGCGCAGCAGGTTCGGGCTTGGCGGGCGCCGGAGCCGGTGCGGCCGGCTTCGCCGGAGCAGGCTCGGCGGCGGCCTTCGGGGCCGGCGCACCACCGCCGGCCAGCAGGCCGGAGATGTCCTCGCCCGGCTCGCCCAGCACGGCGATCATCGAACCCACCGGCACCGCCTGGCCTTCCTTCGCCACCAGCTTCAACACCGTGCCGTCCTCGAAGCTCTCCTGCTCCATCACGGCCTTGTCGGTTTCGATCTCGGCCAGGATGTCGCCCGAAGAGACCTTGGCGCCCTCCTTGACCTGCCACTTGACGAGCGTGCCCTGACTCATCGTGGGGGAGAGCTGAAGCAGCGTGACGACCGTTGCCATGGGAGGATTCCTGAGCGGGGGAGTGGGGAGGTTCAGGGTCGAAGGGTCACTTGGCGTAGCAGACGCGGCGCACGGCCTCGACGACGTCGGCCGGCCGGGGCAGGGCGATCTCCTCGAGGTTGAACGCGTAAGGCAGCGGCACGTCCTTCTGGTTGATCCGCTCGATGGGAGCGTCGAGGTGATCGAAGGCCTTGAGGCCGATCTCGGCGGCGATCCACGAGCCGACGCTGACCTTCGGCCAGCCCTCCTCGACGATGACGCAGCGGTTGGTCTTCTTGACGCTTTCGAGGATCGTGTGCAGGTCGAGCGGGCTGAGCGACAGCGCGTCGATCACCTCGCAGTCGATGCCGTCCTCGCTGGCGAGCGTTTCGGCGGCCGGCAGGGCCACGGCGGTCAGCATCCGCGACCAGGTCACGATCGTCACGTCGGAGCCGGGGCGGGTGACGTCGGCCTTGCCGATCGGCCACAGGTTCTCCGGGTCCTCGGTGACCGGGCCGCGCATGTTGTAGAGCTTCTCCGACTCGATGAAGATCACCGGATCGGGGTCGCGGATGGCGCTCTTGAGCAACCGGTAGGCCGTGTCGGGCGTCGAGGGCATGACGACCTTGATGCCCGGAATGTGCACGTACTGCTGCTCGAGGGATTGGCTGTGCTGGCAGGCCAGCGCACCGCCGGCGCCGGCCGGGCCGCGAATCACGATCGGCACCTCGAACTGGCCGCCCGACATCGAGCGCAGCTTCGCCGCGTTGTTCACGATCTGGTCCAGCGCCAGAATCGCGAAGTTGAAGGTCATCACCTCGATCACCGGGCGCATGCCCACGTGGGCCGCGCCGATGCCCAGACCCACGAAGCCCGCCTCGGTGATCGGCGCGTCCACGACGCGCAGGTCGCCGAAGCGTTCGAGCAGGCCCTGCGAAACCTTGTAGGCGCCGTGGTACTGGCCCACTTCCTCGCCCATCAGGAACACCTGACTGTCCCGTTCCATTTCCTCCGCAAGGGCCTTGTTCAACGCCTCGCGAAAACTCATTTCCACCATGGGGATTCTCCCGTTGCGAATGGTCGGCGCGTTGTTTGGGTCAGTTCGCCTTCGGTCCCGGGTAGCCCGGATAGTCCACGTGCACGTCCGTCCACAGCTCGCTCTCGTCCGGGAACGGCGACTCCTCCGCGAAGCGGATCGAGTCCTGCACGATCTCGCGGATTTCCTTCTCCATGTCGCCCAGCAACTCCTCGGTGAAGACGCCCGGGAACTGCTCCTGCAAGCGGACCATCGGGTCCTTCGCCTGCCAGATCGAAACCTCGTCCTTCGTGCGATAGGTCGTCGCCGGATCCGACATCGAGTGCCCGCGATAGCGATAGCAGACCGCCTCGATGAACGTCGGCCGCCCCTTGGTGCGCGCGCGCTCCACCGCTTCCTTCGTCGTCTTGTAGACGTCGAGCACGTCCATGCCGTCGCAGCGCACGCCGCGGATGCGGTAGGCGCCGGCCGTGCGCATGTACAGGTCCTTCTCGGCGCTGGCGCGGTGCACGGCCGTCCCCATGCCGAACAGGTTGTTCTCGCAGATGTAGATCACCGGCAGGTTCCACAGCGAGGCCATGTTGAGCGACTCGTGGAAGACGCCCTGGTTCACGGCCGCCTCGCCCATGTAGCACAGCACCACTTCGCCGGTCTTGTTGTACATCGCCTTCCAGCCCACGCCGGTCGCCAGCGGCACATGCCCGCCGACGATGCCGTTGCCGCCCATCATGCCCGCCGAGGCCTTGAACAGGTGCATCGACCCGCCCTTGCCCTTCGAGCACCCGGTCGCCTTACCGAACAATTCGGCCATCGTCTCGCGGGCCGAAATGCCCCGGATCAGCGCATGGCCGTGATCCCGGTAGGTCTGGAAGATGTAGTCCTTGGGTTCGAGCGCGGCGACCGAGCCGACCGCCACGGCCTCCTGGCCGATGTACAGATGGCAGAAGCCCTTGATCTTCTGGAGCTGGTACTGCTGGGCGCAGCGCTCCTCGAAGCGCCGGATCAGCAGCATCTGCCGGTACATCTCGATCAGCTTGTCGTCGGGCAGGATGACCTTCGGCTCGGGGACGTGCGGATTGCGGGCGACCGACTCGGTCGCGGCCGCCTTCGGCGCATCCGACGTGTCGGCGGGAGTCTTGGCTTTCTTGGCCATGAGCACGCGAGTCCTGAACAGGGGGTGGGAGAGCGGAACGGCGTCGGGCGGAGACCACACGCTCCGAACGCGGGCCCAGACTGGGGCGCGGTCCCCCGGTGCGCAACTCCGAACTGATTCCCCTTCGACGCAGGCAGGCGAAGGATCAGCGAAGCGCCCGCGCCCAAGCCTCGAGTTCAGGAGCAAGTCTCCCACTATCAGCACTCTGTATGCCGGTATCCATTCCTGTTGTTTCTAAACGATCGGTTGGAAACATGCGAAAAAAGCCGCCGGTTGGTGCTGACGACGAGCAGCGGGCAGGCATGGGCGGGCCGCCTCGCTCACGCTCGGGGTTCTGATTCGACTTCGGGAAAGGATAGCAGCGCCAGACTCGTTAACTGTGGCTTGGGCGTCTCGCCCAAGTCCGGAGGTTCTCGCCAAGAAGAGGGCGTTCCGAGCCCGAGGCGGCTGCCGGGAAGTGACGTCCAACGGCTCGGCAAACGCAATAGTATCAACAATGCGCGTAGCGTGGCTCGACTTGGGCGAGACGCCCAAGCCACAGTTAACGGCCTCGGCCGGCGTCGTCTTGCCGGAGAACTGTCGAACAGTTCTCCGAGAGGGTACACGCGGTCGGGCACTGTTGCAGACTCCCCGAAACCGCATGATTCGGCTCAGCGCGCTTCGAACTCGAGCCGCCGGCGGTCGACGATTCGCAGGGCCAGGTCGCCCTCGAGCAGCGCGATCAGCCGGGCGCCGACCAGTTCCCGCCGCCAGCCCCGCAGCACCGGCAGGTCCAGATCCGTGAGCCGATGCCGGTTGTTCACCAGCGCTGTCAGCTCGCTCGAGGTCGCCAGCAGGTTGGGCGCGATGAGTTCCTGCTCGGCCATCGTGCGGACGAGCGACTGCAGGAGCTCGACGAAGCCGGCCGGGACGTCGGCGTGTTCGGGGGGCGGCTTCTTGGGCCATTGCTCGCGGGGAATCTGGCTGGCCCGCTCGATGACGGCAAGGATGTCGTCGATGTGGCGGTGGACCGGTCCCTGGGGAATCTGGCGCGAGCCGCGGATGTCCTCGCGCGTGCGCGGCCCCGAGCGCGCCAGCGCGATCAGGCCGTTGTCCGGCATGATCTTCTTGCGGGGCACGTTCTGGCGCTTGGCCTCGCTTTCGCGCCAGAGCGTCAACTCGCGCAGCACGGCCAACTGCCGGCCCGACAGCTTCGTCCACTCCTTCACCTGCCGGAACAACTCGTCGTCGGGCAGGTCGTTGCGCCGCGTGGCCTCCTCGGCCCGCTTGCGTTGTTCCTCGGCGAACCAGTCGAGGCGCCCCATGCGCTCGAGGAGCCCGTGCAGGTGGTCGCGCAGGTCGTGGAGGTGGGCGACGTCGGAGGCCGCGTACTCGAGTTGTGCCGCGGTCAGCGGACGCTGCGACCAGTCGCTCGCCGTCTGGCCCTTGTCCACCTTCTTGCCAAGGCATTCGGACACCAGGCTTGCGTAGGACAACTGCGCCCCGAGTCCCACCATGGCGGCGGCGAGCTGGGTGTCGAACAGCGGCCACGGCACCTTGCCCAGCCAGCGCTCGAGGATTGGCAGGTCCTGCGAGCCGCTGTGGAAGATCTTCTCGCGCGACTCGTCGGCCAGCAGCTTGCCGAGCGCGGCGCCGTCGCCGACGGCCTTGACGTCGATCAGCGCGGTCAGCCCGGCCGCATCGCGCAACTGGAGCAGCTCGAGCTCGGGGTAGAAGGTGCGCTCGCCGACGAACTCGGTGTCGATGGCCAGCGGCCCTTCGGGGGCAATGCGGGTACACAAGCCGGTCAGGGCACGCTTCGACTCGATGAACTCGAAGTCGGGCGCGGGCCCGTCCGGTCCGGGGGCAGACTTGCGTCGGGAGGAACTCGGGGTCATGCGCGCACTCAGGGCTCCAGCGAGGATGGCTCCGCCTCGGGCGGGAGTTTTTCGAGGACCTGGATTTCGAGGATCAACTCTTCGTCGGCCGGGATCGCTTCCGGTCGCCGGGCCTTCGGGCCGCCGTGATCGGCGGGGATCGTCGCCCGCACCGAGTCGCCGACCGACAACTCGCCCAGCGTCTCGTCCCAGCCGCTGAAGCCGCCCATGCCGACGATGGCCTCGAACGCGTTCGACGTATCGACCACGCGGCCGTCGCGGGTGCGCAGCTCGTACTGCACGCGGACGCGCTCGCCGGTCATCAGGGCGGGCCCGGCGCCGGCGGCCAGATGCTCGATCCGAATGCCGGTGGCGGTCTCGAAGGGGGCGGGCAGCGGCACGGGCGTCGGGGTCGGGGCGGGCGTCGGCTCCGGCGTGGGAGTCGCGACGGGCGTCGGCGACGCGACGGGGACTTGCGTCTCCTCGGCCTGCTTGCAGCTTGAGACAAGCAGGATCAAGGCTATCAGAATCAGTGCTTCGCATTCCCTGATGGAGCGGCCAAGGCGGGTCGAAGGCATCATCGGCTCAGTTCGGCGTGGGGGCTTGCGAGGCGGTTCGAGACATGGTGCGCTGCCCGGCAGATGGGCAACGGGAAAAGCCGACGAATTGCCCGGTCGATTCCGCCCGTTCGGTCCCTCGCCTGCTTCCGGGCGCACGCCCCGCTTTTTTCCGTAGCAGCCAGCCGGCACGGGTGGTTGATTGCCCTTCCGCGGCGCGCGCCGTGGCGGGCAATCACGACCTCGAGGCCTCAGGGACCGCGTCATGCCGAAGCTGACGGTGGAATCGGGAGAAGACGCCGGCAAGGTGCACTACTTCACGTCCGAGCGCGTGTCGATCGGCCGCAGCGTCAACAACGACATCCAGATCGTGGACCGCCGGATGAGCCGCAATCACGCGGAGGTCTTCCGGCAGGGCAACGACTACTACCTTCGCGACCTGGGCAGCAAGAACGGCACGCTGCATCGCGGCGAGGCGGTCAACGGCTCGGTGCCGCTGCGCAATGGCGACCGCGTTCAGGTCGGCGATTCGGTGGTGATCTTCGAGGACGACACGACGCATCCCGAGGCGGGTTCGGACGCGACGATGCTGGCGGGCCAGCTCGATGCGCTGCGCACGCGCAAGGAGGGCACGGGCTCGATCCGGCTCGTCGACGAGCGCCAGTGGGGCTCGACGCAGGGCGAGATGCGCGCCGGCGTGCCCGAAACCACCAATCTCAACGCCGCGCTCGAGCAGGGCCGTCTCAATCGCGAGGTCACCCGACGCCTCGAAATCATCTACAAGGTTACCGAGGCAATCCGCTCGGTCTTCGACATCGACGAACTCCTCGAACAGATCATGGAGATCATCTTCGAGGTCATCAAGCCGGACCGCGCGTACCTGCTGCTCGTGGAGGACGACTCGGGCGAGCTGACGCCGAAGGTGCTCAAGGCGCGCGACGAGAAGGCCCGCGCCGACGAGGTCAAGGTCTCGCGCTCGATCGTGGACCGCTGCCTCAAGGAACGCGTCTCGCTCCTGGTCTCCGACGCCACGCAGGACGACCGCTTCTCCACCAGCGAATCGATCATCGTCAACCGCATCCGCACGGCCATGGTGGCACCGGTCATCTACAAGGAAGAGAGCCTGGGCGTCGTCTACGTGGACACGAACACGCGCCTGGTGCCCTTCACGCAGGAGGAACTCGAGCTGCTGACCGGCATCACGAACCAGGCGGCCATGGCGATCTCGAACGCGCGCCTGCACGCCCAGCTCGTCGAGCAGCACAAGCTGGCGCGCGAGATGGAAATCGCGCGCACCATCCAGATGAACCTGCTGCCCAAGGTTTATCCCGACATGCTGGGCTTCAGCCTGTC
Source organism: Candidatus Sumerlaeia bacterium (assembly GCA_019634695.1). Classification (GTDB taxonomy): domain Bacteria; phylum Sumerlaeota; class Sumerlaeia; order SLMS01; family JAHLLQ01; genus JAHCAW01. The sequence continues at coordinate 1,153 of JAHCAW010000049.1, read as the reverse complement.
GGCCATGTCGCTGCCCGCCAAGCAGGTCGGCGGCGACTACTACGACTTCCTGCGCCTGCCCGACGGGCGCCTGGCGCTGGCCGTCGCCGACGTCTCCGGCAAGGGCGTGCCCGCCGCCATCCTCACCGCCACCACCCGCAGCTACCTCCAGAGCGAAACCCAGTACCCCAACGCCACGCTCGTGCAGACCGTCCAGCGCATCAACCGCATGGTGCACCGCGACGTCACCAACGACATGTACGTGACGATGGTGCTGGTGTACCTGGACGATGCGACGGGCGAAGCCGAGTACGTCAACGCGGGCCACTCGCACCCGATCCTGCTGCGCGCCGACGGTCGCCTCGAGTTCCTCGACACCGGCGGCTTCTTCCTCGGCATCATGCCCGACGGCGAGTACCAGGCCGGCCGATTGAACTTCGATCCGGGCGACATCCTCGTCCTGTCCACCGACGGCGTAACCGACATTCTCAACTCCCGCGGCGAGCCCTTCGGCTCCGAACGCCTCCTCGACCTCCTGCAAGGCAACCGCCACATGAACGCCGAGGAGATCCGCAACACGATCTACCGCGAGTGCCTCAAGCACCGCGGCGACGCGGACCAGTTCGACGACTTCACCCTCATGGTGCTCAAGCGCCTGGCCCGGCACGATTCGAGCCTCGATGAGTTCGATTTCGATTGAACCAAGAACGGCCATGCGTTAGCCCATCAACAGTCCATGGGGTTCAGGGACCGGGGCCAAAAAGGGGCCGCGCGAGCAAATTGGGCCACATGGAACCGCGACTCGGGAAAGCCGAAAACCTTCGCGCCAAACCTTCCAGACGCAGCGCAAGTCCAATCCAGTCAGATCGGGAGGCGTGAAACGCCGAACACCGCTCCAGCCCGCGGGCACTTGGCCCGTATCATGCAGACGCTTCACGGCGTCACTCGAGTCCAAACAGAACGGGGGCACGCAAACATGGTACACCGCACCCGAATCGACTCCACCCCAGTGCCGCTGGACCTCGACAAACTGCCCGCCTACCTGCGTCCTGTTCGCCGGGACGCCTACCTCGCCGGTGACACCCCGCGCCCGATCGTGCGGCGCCATGCCGGGCACCCGGTTCCCACCTCGGCATGGGGGGACTACATCGCCGAATACGAGGGCCACGACCTC
>JAHCAW010000048.1 GCA_019634695.1 Candidatus Sumerlaeia bacterium | reverse complement strand
CGCATCATGACCGAATCGACAATCATGGAACGCTTGAAGTCGGAAACCTGGCCGCAGCACCAGGAAGCCGAGCGCCAGGAACTCGAGCAGCAACTGGTCGGCGGCACGCTCCCGCAGGAGGGTTACGTGGCCTTCCTCGGCCAACGCCTGCGCATCCACGAGGCCCTCGAGCGCTGCCTGCTCGCGGCGGGCGAGCGCGACGAGCGCATCCGGCGCCTGCTGCTCGACGGGCGACGCGTGCATCAGCCGCGCATCGAAAAGGACCTGGAGCACTTCGGCCGCGTCCCGGCCGAGGCCGTCGCCTTGGAGTCCACCGCTGCCCTGATCCGCGACATCGAGGAGACCGCCGCGCGCGAGCCGATCGCCCTGCTCGGATTCTTCTACGTCTTCGAGGGCAGCACCAACGGCGCGCGCTTCATCGCCCGCGCGCTCCGCGGCGCCTACCGCCTCGACGGCACCGCCGGCACGCAGTATCTCGATCCCTACGGCGACGAGCAGCGGGCGCTGTGGCAGGAGTTCCGTCAGACGATGAACGGCACCGACTTCACGGCCGCCGAACAGGACGCCATCGTCGCCGCCGCCCGCCGCACCTTCACCCACATGGTCGCCATCGACAAGGCGCTGCACGCGCACAGCCAGAACGGGCGGTGACCTGCGCGGCGGCGGGGCCCAAGTTCCCGCTCGACGACTCGTGCCGGGTGTGGGCAGCGTTCCCGACGCTGCCCCCGTCGGGCAGCGACCGCCCACTCGGGAGCCCCGCGCCATGCGCTCGTCTTGCTTCGCCTTGTTGCTGATCCTCGTGCTGGCGGGCGGATGCGCGCGTCGCGCCGATGCTCCGCTCGAGTGGGTGAAGCCCCGGGCCCTGCAACCCGGCGACACGATCGCCTTCGTCGCGCCGGCGCGCACGCGGCCCATCGAGGCGATCGACGCCACCGAGCGCATCCTCGTCGAGCGCGGGTACAAGGTCGTTCGGTATCCCCAGATCACCAGCAAGTACGGCTATCTTGCCGGTTCGGATGAGGAGCGCGCCGAGGCGCTGATGGACGCCTTCCTCGATCCGGAGATCGACGCCATCTTTCCGCTGACGGGCGGCTATGGCGTTACGCGCCTGCTGGACCGTCTGGACTTCGACGCCATTCGCGCGCATCCCAAGGTCGTGATTGGGTACAGCGACATCACGGGGCTGCACCTGGCACTGCAGCGCCGTGCCGGGCTCATGTCGTTCCACAGTCCATTCCCCGGCTGGTTCCTGACGGCGGCCGAGCCCAATCCCTACGCCGAGGAGCACTTCTGGCGCGCGATCGAGGCGAATCGTTATCCCGCCGGCGAGCAGGGTTGGGAGATCGAGACGAGCGGTCGCGAGCGTGCCGTCGAGACACTCGTGCCGGGCGTCGCGCGCGGTCGACTGACCGGGGGCAATCTGTCGCTGATCGCCGCGTTGATGGGCACGCCCTACGAGATCGACACGCGCGGGGCGTTGCTCTTCATCGAGGACGTGCGCGAGGCGCCCTATCGGATCGACCGGATGCTGAGCACGCTGGCGCTGGCCGGCAAGCTTGCCGAGGTCAACGGCGTGATTCTGGGTGTCTTCCATCGCTGCGAGCCCGAGGACCCGGAGGACAGCCTCTCGCTGGATCAGGTGCTCGCCGACTACTTCGCCGAGTTGGGCGTGCCGGTGGTGAAGAACTTCCCGGTCGGGCACGTGCGTGACAACGCGACGTTGCCGGTCGGGGCGATGGCCGAACTGGACGCGACAGCGGGCACGTTGCGGGTGCTCGAGAATCCCGTCGTGTTCGCGCCGCGCTGAGGCGCCAATCCGGCATTGCCCCGCCGACGGGAGCGGCGCCCATTAGCCCGACTTCCAGTGCCCCGGGGGGATACGCCGTGAAGCAATCGTCCGTCTTGTCGTGCAGTATGGGAACCGGTCTGCCGGGAGTCCTGTTGATGGCCTTGATGATGTCCGCGATGGTGGGGACTGTGCGCGCCGACGAGAATCTGGAAGCCCGCGTCCTCGAAGTGTTTCAGTCGGCGCGTCTGGGCGAGCGCGCCCGGTTGGCGGTGCTGGTCGCCGATCCGCACACCGGCGACACGATCCTGGCAATCAACGCCGACGTGCCGATGAAGCCGGCCTCGACGACGAAGCTCTTCACCTCCGCGGCGATGCTGCATCACTACCACCCGACGCATCGCTTCGAGACGGTGCTGGAGACGGACGGGTCGCTGGCGGCCGACGGCGTGGTCGAGGGCGACCTGATCGTGCGCGGCGGGGGAGATGCGGCGCTGGGCCCGCGGTTCCAGGAGGGCGGCGAGGTCGACGACGTGCTGCGCAAGTGGGCCACGGAACTCAAGCGCCTGGGCGTGCGCGCCATCCAGGGCGACATCGTCGGCGACGATTCCTTCTTCGCCGACGACCGCTGGGGAGCGGGCTGGTACGTCGATGAGCGTGGCGAGTACTACATGGCGGAAATCGCCGCGCTGTCGTTCAACGACAACTGCATCGATGCGACGTTCCGCGCCGACGGCGAGGTGGGCACAATGGCCGCGATCGAGAAGATCGCCCCGCAGACCACTTACTGGAACATTGCCAGCGAACTCGAGATCGTGCCGGCGGGCACCTCGACCGCGACGCCGGACTTCATCCGCGACGAGGCGACGCGCATGGCGACCGCGCGCGGCAAGCTCGCCCAAGGTGCCTCGCGCACGCGCTGGGCCGCGATTCCCGATCCGGCGCTCTACACCGCCTGGGTCTTCCGCGAGGTGCTCGTCGCCGAAGGCATCGCGGTCTCGGGCGGCGCGCGCAGCCGCCACCGCGCCGAAGCCTCCGCGGCTCCCAATCCGCCGGCCCGTCATCTGCTCTACCGTCACCTGTCGCAGCCCGTCGCGGACCTCATCGTGCCGGTGCTCAACAACAGCCAGAACCTGCACGCCGAGACGTTGGGGCGCCACATCGCGCTGGCGGCCGGGCATCCGCCGACGTTCGCGGGCGCGTGCGCGGGCATCACCGAACACGTGCAGCGCCTCGGCCTGCCGGCGGAGGGCTTCGTCCTGCGCGACGCCTCGGGGCTGTCGCCGCACAATCGCGCGTCGGCCCGCACGCTGGGCGCGCTCCTGCAGAACGTGGACGGGCAGGGCTACACGGGCTTCCTGTTCAAGGACGCGCTGGATCGCGCCGGCGAACGCGGCACGATGCGCAGCCGGCTGCCTGAATTGCGCGGTCGCCTGCGCGGCAAGACTGGCGCGCTGGGCGACACCAGCACCCTGGCCGGCTTCCTCACGTCGAAGAGCGGCACCGAGCGCATCGCCGTCGTCATGATCGACGGCGCCTCAGGCGCCGCCGGGACGGTCAACCGCATCTTCCTCGCGCTCGACGAGGGGCTCGAATAGGAAGGCGGCGCCGGCCGTTCGTCGTCTATTTCTGCTTCGGACCCGTCAATGCGCGCCCGACGGCTTCGGCCACCGGTCGCACGCTGCGCATCAACCCCTCGAAGTCCGCCGGGCCAAGCGACTGCGGTCCGTCGCTCAGCGCCTCGGACGGGTTCGGGTGCATCTCGATCATCAGGCCATCCGCGCCAGCCGCCACGGCCGCGCGGGCCATCGCCGGCACGAGGTCCGCATAACCGGTGCCGTGCGACGGATCCACGATCACCGGCAGGTGCGTCTCGCGCTTGAGCACCGGCACCGCGTTCAGGTCCAGCGTGTTGCGCGTCGCAGTCTCGAAAGTCCGGATGCCGCGCTCGCACAGCAGCACCGTATAGTTGCCGCGGTCCAGGATGTACTCGGCCGCCTGGAGGTACTCCTTGATGGTCGTCGCCATGCCGCGCTTGAACAGCACCGGCTTGCGCGTCTCGCCCACGGCGGCCAGCAGCGCGTAGTTCTGGCAGTTGCGCGCGCCGATCTGCAACACGTCGGCGTACTCGACCAGCAGCGGCACGTCCTCGACGCTGACCACCTCAGTGACGACGCGCAGACCCGTGCGCTTGCGGGCCTCGGCCAGCAGCTCGAGCCCCTCGCGCCGCAGCCCTTGGAACGCGTAGGGGCTCGTGCGGGGCTTGAACGCTCCGCCGCGCAGGAACTGCGCGCCCGCCGCCGCCACTGCGTCCGCCGACTTCAGGATTTGGTCCCGCGACTCCACGCTGCACGGCCCCGCCATCACCACCAACTCGCGCCCGCCGACCGCCACGCCCGCCACGTCCAGCACCGACGCCTCGGGCTTGAACTCACGCGACACCAGCTTGTACGGCCGCAGGATCGGGATCACCGCCTCGACGCAGTCCATCGCCTCCAGGTCGTGCAGCGGCGTCTTGTCCTCGTGCCCGACCGCGCCGACGATCGTGCGCTCCACACCCACGATCGGATGCGGGCGATAGCCCAACTCCGTCACCCGCACCTCGACGCGCTTGAGGTCCTCGGCCGTCGAGCCCTTCTTCATCACGATGATCATGGCAATCCTCCCGGTGGCGGGCCAACGTGCCGCCTCCACCGGGGGCGGTGTCAACCCGCTCCCCCCGATTCGTCCAGGACCTCCAGAGCATCCCCCACCCGAATTCGACCCGCGACCAGCACCTCGGCGCGCAGCCCGCCTCCGCCGAATCGCACGAGTCCGGCCTTGGCACCCTCGCTCGTCAGTCCCTCCAGGTACCGGCAGGGCGCGCAGGGTCGAACGCCCTCCAGGACGGCCTCGCCGATGCGGAACCGACGGCCGAGCAGGTCGGCCAGACGGCCACCCGACACCTCCAGGTTCCGCCGGTGCCGCCCGTCCCGCAGGTCGATGCCTGTCTCGCGGCGCAAGGCCTCCAGATCCTCGACTCCGATCAGCGTCACGGCCATGCCTCTGCGGTCCGGCCAGGCAGACCAGTGCCCCCGACCTTCGGCGTAGCGGTCGCCGTCGAGCCCAGAGCCTTGCCGCAACCGGACTTCGGTGATTAACCGCATGCGCTCGCCGGCAGCAGGGGAGTGGTAGATCGCTTCGAGGCGCATGGCGTGGCCTGTCCAAGACACTCAGAATATTGCACTTGAAAATATATGGTCAAATAGGACACTTGTTGGCGAATATCCTTGACCCAGCACCGGCACCTGCTAGCGTCCCGGCCACGCGCTGGGAGGCGTGGCCACAAAGGTCGCGGCCGATACCCGGACGGACCCATGAGGGGGTAGTTCCCATGAAAAAGCAAGGCTTCACCCTGATCGAATTACTGATCGTGGTCGCGATCATCGCGATCTTGGCCGCGATCGCCGTTCCCAATTTCATGGAGGCGCAGGTACGCTCGAAAGTGAGCCGCTGCAAGTCCGACATGCGCACCACGGCCTTGGCCATCGAGGCGTATTGGGTCGACCATAACGCCGGCCCGACAGATTGCGGCAACGGCGCGGTCGCCAACATGTACCGTCCATACGCCGGCGGCAAGAATTGGAACGCCGACCCGAAAGCCAACTTCACGCTCGGTTACGAGCTGACCACCCCTGTTGCCTACATCACCTCGGCCGGCGTCTTCAAGGACCCGTTCAAGATCGGCCGCGGCGACATCACCAGCAACCCCGCCGTGCTGAGCGGGCGTGACCACTACAACTTCGCCAACTGGAACGCGCGTGCCCGGGCCTCGCAGATCTCCGGAACGCCCAACACGTTCGCCGGCTCGATCAACAACACGGGCCAGTGGGTCCTGTGGGGTGCCGGTCCGGACCGCTTCACCAACAATGCCAGCATGGACAACCAAGGCGACTTCCAGCCCAGCCCCGGCGAAGGCGTCAACTTCATCCCCCTGCGCCGCTCCTATGACGCGACCAACGGCACCGTCTCGGCCGGCGACATCTATCGCACCCAGAAGTGGGGCGACGGCATGGGCAGCGCCGAACGCTGAGCCGCGCCACCAACCACGCACAACCTCACGGGGCAGGCCATCGCGGCCTGCCCCGTCTTCTTGTCGGTCAAACGTGCAACGCCCCCGTGGGCTCAAGGGCCATCACGGGGGCGCGCTGCTTGCGGACTGCGAAAAAGATGGTGCCGTCGAAAGGAGTCGAACCTTCACCCGGTTGCCCGGACACGGACCTGAACCGTGCGCGTCTGCCAGTTCCGCCACGACGGCATCGTAGGCGTCCGAACGGCGGGAGGAGCGAACCACCCCCCGGTCGGAAGGGGCGCCATTAGCCGCACGACCCCGGCGCCGCGCAAGGCTTTTCTGCCGGCCGTTTGCAGGCCTCAATCGCGGTAATCCTGCCACCGAATCCCGAGCTTCGTCATGCGGGCGCGCAGGGTGTTGGGGTGCAGCCCGAGCAGGCAGGCGGCGCCGCGGGGGCCGTCGATGCGGCCGCGGGTCTGCGCCAGCGCCTGATGGATGTGCGCGGCCATGGCGCTGTCGAGTGGCGCCACGCCGGTGCCCGGGCCGGGTGGGGCCGGTGCGGAGGTCGCCGAGGGCCAGGTGATCGGCGCGCCCAAGGCGTGCGGGATGTCGAGCCCGCCGCCGCCGCCCAGGATGGCCGCGCGCTCGATGACCGATTGTAGCTCGCGGATGTTGCCCGGCCAGGGGTACTGCGCCAGCAGCGCCAGGTCCGCCTGCGTGGGCAGTTGCAGCGGCAGCCCGAGGCGGACGGCGGCGCGTTCGGCGAAGTGGCGTGCAAGGTCCGGCAGGTCCTCGAGGTGCTCGCGCAGCGGTGGCAGGATGATCGGAAACACCGAAAGCCGGTACCAGAGGTCCTGACGGAACTGGCCCTGTTGGATCAGTGTCGGCAGGTCGCGGTGCGTGGCCGAGACGATGCGGACGTCCACGTGCAGGGGCTTTTCGCTGCCCACGCGCATGAGGACTCCCTCCTGGACGACGCGCAGCAGGCGCACCTGGGCGGCGGGGGCCAACTCGCCGACCTCGTCGAGGAACAGCGTGCCGCCGTCGGCCTGCTCGAACCAGCCGCGGCGGTCCGCAATCGCGCCGGTGAAGCTGCCCTTCTGGTGGCCGAAGAGTTCGGAGTCGATCATCTCCGGCGGAATCGCACCGCAGTTGACGCGCAGGAACGGCCCGGCCGCCCGCGGCGAGCCGTCGTGGATGGCGCGGGCGACGACCTCCTTGCCCGAGCCGGTCTCGCCCAGGATCAGCACGGGCACCTGGCTGGGGGCCGCCGAGCGCACGCGGTCGAAGACGGCGCGCAGTCCGCGGTCGGCACCGACCACCGCGCCGGCGACCTCGTTCCGGCCGAGCTTGTGGAGCAGCGCCAAACGGTCGGCCTCGGCGGCCTGCTGCAGGGCCGTCAACTCGCGCAGCCGCAGGTCGTTCTCGAGCGCGGCGGCGAAGGGCTCGATCAGCGCGTCCAGAATCTCGTCCCGATCTGGGTCCGGGGCGGCGGTTGCCTCGGGTGCGAACTCGAGTATCAGCAGTCCGCGCACCCCCTTGGAGGTGCGCAGGCCGGCGACCCACAAGGGGCAACCGGCCAGCTCCTCGGGCACGAGGCGGTCCAGCCAGCCGGCCGCGGGCGCGCCCGTCAGGCGCCAGACCGAAGCGCCCCGGTCGGCGAAACGGTTCGCCGCGGCCGCTGCCTCGGGGGGCAGCTCGTGCCGCGCATGGTCGAACGGACGCGCCGGACCGCCGGGGCTGCTGGCTGCAACGGTCCGCACGGTCGCCGGGTCGTCAGGTTCGAGCTGGCGGACCAGCAGGGTGCGCAGCGGAATGAGGCGTTCGACGAGCGCTGCAATGACGGCAACGGACTCGTCCAGCCACTCATGGCGGCAGACCTCGCGCCACAGGTCGATCTGAAGTTGCAGGGGCATTCAGCACACCAAATTTCGTGACTTTTCACGATATATCGTGACCAATGCCCACGACATTACGTGGCCTTGGCTGGGGCCGCAATTCAAATCGTTGACTTAACTGATCTTACAAGACGTCCGAGATTCGGCGCGCTCCTCGCTGATTCGAGAGACCCGATTCACCTGATCCCGCGAGGTCCCTCGTCCATGAATCTCTCCCTCACTTCGTTCGCCCGGCGCGTCACCCTGCTCGTGCTGGCGCTTGCCCTCGGACTGTCCGCCCCGGCGGCGGCGCAGCGGGCGACGCTGCTCAACGTCTCCTACGATCCGACGCGCGAGTTCTACCGCGACTTCAACGCCGCGTTCAGCGCCGTGTGGAAGGAGAAGACCGGCGTGACAGTCGACATCAAGCAGTCGCACGGCGGCGCGGCCAAGCAGGCGCGCTCGGTCATCGATGGCCTCGAGGCCGACGTCGTGACGCTGGCGCTGGCCTACGACATCGACGAAATCGCCGCGCGCACGAAGCTGATGCCGGCCGACTGGCAGTCGCGCCTGCCGCACAACAGTTCGCCCTACACCTCGACGATCGTCTTCCTCGTGCGGAAGGGAAACCCGAAGGCGATCCGCGACTGGGACGACCTGGTGCGGCCCGACGTGCAGATCATCACGCCGAACCCGAAGACGTCGGGCGGCGCGCGGTGGAACTATCTGGCGGCGTGGGCGTACTCGCTCAAGAAGGACCTCGGCGACCTGTCGAAGCTCAACGATCCGGCCGCGAAGGCCGAAGTGGACGCCGCGCAGGCGCGCGCCCGCGACTTCGTCACGCGCATCTTCCGTAACGTGCCGGTGCTGGATTCCGGCGCCCGCGGCTCCACGACGACGTTCGTCCAGCGCGGCATCGGCGACGTCTTCATCTCCTGGGAGAACGAGGCCTTCCTGGCGATCGAGGAACTCGGGCCCGACAAGTTCGAGCTCGTCGTCCCGTCGCTCAGCATTCTGGCCGAGCCGCCCGTCACCCTGATCGACGGTAACGCCCGCAAGCACGGCACGGTCGAGATCGCCCAAGCCTACCTCGAGTACCTCTACTCGCCGACCGGCCAGCGTCTTGCCGCCAAGCACTTCTACCGCCCCGTCTCGCCCGAGCACGCCGACCCCGAGGACATCGAGCGCTTCGTCAAGACCGAGCTCGTCACCATCGAGCAGGTCTTCGGCGGATGGCAGAAGGCCCAGGCCGACCACTTCAACGACGGTGGCCTGTTCGACCAGATCTACGTCCCCAGTCGCTGATCGTCGGCGACACGAAACCCAGGACTCGACCCTCATGTCCCTGCGCCTTCGTCAACACAGCGTGCTCCCGGGCTTCGGCCTGACGCTCGGGATCACGCTGCTCTACCTTGCCCTGATCGTGCTGATCCCGCTGTCGGGCGTGGCGATCAAGACGTTCGAACTCACCTGGCAGGACTTCGTCGCCAACCTCACGTCGCCGCGCGTCATCGCCTCCTTCAGGATCACGTTCGTCGTCGCGGGTCTCGCCGCGCTGATCAACGCGATCTTCGGCCTGACGACCGCGTGGGTGCTCGAGCGCTACGCCTTCCCGGGCAAGCGCATCATCGATGCCTTCGTGGACCTGCCCTTCGCATTGCCGACGGCCGTCGCCGGCATTGCCCTGACGGCCATCTATGCCCCGAACGGGCTCATCGGCAAGCACCTCGATGCGATCGGAATCAAGGCGGCCTACTCGCCGCTCGGCATCCTGATCGCACTGACCTTCATCGGCCTGCCCTTCGTTGTCCGCACCGTGCAGCCCGTGATTGCGGACCTCGATGCGGAGATCGAGGAGGCAGCCGCGAGCCTGGGCGCCACACGCTTCCACACGTTCCGACGCGTGCTCCTTCCGGCGTTGTGGCCCGCGTTGCTGACCGGAGTGGCCCTCTCGTTCGCCCGTGCCCTCGGCGAGTACGGCTCCGTCGTCTTCATCTCGGGCAACATGCCGATGAAGACGGAGATCGTCCCGCTGCTGATCGTCACGAAGCTCGAACAGTACGACTATGCCGGCGCGACGGCGCTCGCGCTCGTGATGCTCGGCGCCTCGTTCATCCTGCTGCTCGTCATCAACGTCCTTCAGTGGTGGGCGCGCCAGCGCCACGCCTGAGACCCCGGAGCCTCCCATGTCCGCCGCCACCGGCATCAACCTGTCGGCCCGCCGCACGAGCACCTCGCCGGCGATCACTGAGCCCTGGCCCGTGCGCCTGCTGCTGATTGGCATCGCGCTCGCCTTCCTGACGCTCTTCCTCTTCATCCCGCTGGCGACGGTGTTTCACCAGGCGCTGGCGAAGGGACTTGCAACCTACCTCGCGTCGCTGCGTGAGCCGGATGCTCTGGCAGCGGTGCGCCTGACGCTCGTGGCCGCGGCGATCAGCGTGCCCCTCAACGTCGTGTTCGGCGTCTCGGCCGCCTGGGCGATCGCCAAGTTCGAGTTCCCGGGCAAGAACCTCCTGACCACGATGATCGACCTGCCGTTCGCCGTCTCGCCCGTCGTGGCCGGCCTGATCTTCGTCCTGCTGTTCGGCCTGCAGGGCGTGCTCGGCCCGTGGCTGCGCGAGCACGACATCAAGATCATCTTCGCCGTGCCGGGCATCGTGCTGGCGACCGTGTTCGTCACCTTCCCGTTCGTTGCGCGCGAGTTGATTCCGCTCATGCAGGAGCAGGGCACGGACGAGGAGGAGGCCGCCGTGTCGCTTGGCGCGAACGGGCTTCAGACCCTGTGGCGCGTGACCCTGCCGAACGTGAAGTGGGGCCTGATGTACGGTGTGATCCTGTGCAATGCGCGCGCGATGGGCGAGTTCGGCGCGGTGTCCGTCGTGTCGGGCCACATCCGGGGCGAGACGAACACGCTGCCCCTGCACGTCGAGATTCTCTACAACGAGTACAACTTCGCCGCCGCGTTCGCCGCCGCTTCCGTCCTGACGTTGCTGGCGCTGCTGACGCTGGTCATCAAGTCCTTCCTCGAGTGGCGCATCCAGCGCCAGTTCGCGGAGGCCGCACGCATGCTCCAGGGAGACGCCGCATGAGCATCGAGGTTCGTTCCATCACGAAGACGTTCGGGCGCTTCCGGGCGCTGGACGACATTTCGCTGCGGGTCGATACGGGCGAGCTGGTCGCCCTGCTCGGACCGTCGGGCTGCGGCAAGACAACGCTGCTGCGCATCATCGCGGGCTTGCAGGTGGCGGACCAGGGCGAGGTGCTGTTCCACGACGAGGACATCTCGGAGCGCTCGGTGCGCGAGCGTCGCGTCGGCTTCGTGTTCCAGCACTATGCCCTGTTCCGACACATGTCGGTGTTCGACAATGTCGCGTTCGGGCTGAACGTGATGCCGCGTCGCAAGCGTCCGCGGAAGGCAGAGATTCGCGAGCGCGTGATGGACCTGCTCAAGCTGGTGCAGGTGGACTGGCTGGCGAACCAGTATCCGTCGCAGCTCTCGGGCGGCCAACGCCAGCGCGTGGCCCTGGCGCGCGCGCTGATCATCGAGCCCAAGGTGCTCCTGCTCGACGAGCCCTTCGGGGCGCTCGACGCGCGCGTCCGGCGCGAGCTGCGACGCTGGCTCCGCCGCCTGCACGACGAGATCCACGTCACGAGCGTCTTCGTCACGCACGACCAGGAGGAGGCCCTCGAGGTCTCCGACCGCGTCGTCATCATGAACGAGGGGCGCATCGTGCAGGAGGGCACGCCCGAGCAGGTCTACGACGAGCCCGCAACTCCCTTCGTCTACGAGTTCCTCGGCAACGTGAACCGCTTCCGCAGCGAGCCGATCGGCGCCGAATCCGGCTACTCCTATGTGCGGCCCCAGGACTTCGAGATTCACCTGACCTCCCAGAACGGGTCGGCCATTGCCGGCAGCGTCCGGCAGGTGCTCCGCGTGGGACCGGTGACGCGCATCGAAGTCGTGCACGAGGAGGGTGAGTTCGACGTCGAGCTGCCGCACGATCGCGCGCATGGCCTGGCGCTGGAGAAGGGGACGAAAGTCTATCTGGTTCCAAAGCGCGTCCGGCACTTCCCGGACTCGCTGACCTCGTCGAGGTTGTGAAGCCCATGGCTCTTGTTTCGACTCTCACCGCCGCGCGATGTCCCCCGTAGCCCGGGGAAGCCGTCCGAAGATTCTCAACCGTCCTCACCCGCCGCCCGGCGGGCAGGGGAGAACTCGACCCTCGCAAACCGCTGTCGATCCCGCTCGATCACATCATCCACGAAAGGTTCATCTCCATGTTCCACGCCGTTCGAACTTACCTGGTCGCCGCCTTCCTTGTGTCGGTCGTGCCTCTCGGCGCGCAGCAGCAGCCGGCCACCGCCGTCAACCAGCAGGACGAGGTTGTCACGATCAACCTGGCTGCGCACCAAGGGCCCGACGACGTCCTGCGCATCCTGCGCTCGAGCACCAAGCAGGAAACCAACACGTACACTACGAAGGTCTTCGAGCTGCGCAACACCGGCGCCTATGAGATGCTGCTTGTCATCACGCAGGCGGTCGGTCGCGAGTCGGGCATCGTGCGCGGCGCCATCACCAACGAGACGCCGCGGCGCCAGTTCCTGGTCGTCACGACGACGCGCGCGCAGATGCCCGAGATCGCCGAGACGATCTCGGCGCTCGACGTGCCCGGGCTCGTGAACGCGCAGGGTCGCACGCGCAAGGCCATCCGCCTCAAGTACCGCCGCGCCTCGGACCTCGCCCGCGTCCTGCAGAACACGCGCCTCACCAGCCAGGCCAAGATTTTCGCCGACGACCTGACCAACACGCTCTATTACGACGACTCCGACTACGTCATGTCGCGCACCGAGGATTACGCCACGTTCTTCGACGTGCCGATCCCGCAGATCGAGTTCGACGTGCAGATCATCGAGGTGCACGAGGACAACGCGAGCAAGCTCGGGCTGGACTGGGACGCCTGGAAGCGCACGGTCGGCGGCCAGATCGGCCTGACCGCGAACCGCTTCGAGGGCGGCGACACCTTCGCGCGGCTCGACGGCCTGCTCACGCTCGACGCCGTCGTCCTTGCCCAGTTCCTCAACTACACCGTGCAGAGCGGCACAGCGAACCTGGTGCAGCGTTCGCGCCTCACCGCCTCGAATCTCCAGCCCGCCGTCATCAGCGACCGGCGCCGCGTGCCCTTCCATGACTACACGCGCACCGCGCAGACCGGCGCCGTGCTCACCGAGGTCAACCCACGCGTGGACGCCGCCGGCGAAGCCGGCAGCGGCGAGCCCAACCGTCCCGACCCGCGTGTCGTGGCAATCACACCGCCTGTCGTGAACCGCCTCGGCGAAGTGGCTGCGGGCGAGGAGGGCATCGCCATCGCGATCCAGCCCGTCATCGGCACGGAGGCCGTCACCGCAGACGTGCGCATCGCGGTCAACACGATCACGGGGCTGGATCAACTCGGCCGCCCGATCGTGGCCGCGCAGGACCTGAGCAACCAGTTCACGCTGATCAATGGCCAGCAGTTGCTGCTCGGCACCCTGGAGCGCGAGACCGCCGTCAAGGCGCGCTCGGGCATCCCCGGCCTGAAGGACGTGCCGGTTATCCAGTACCTGGTCAGCGTCGAGACCGAGCGCCGCAGCAAGTCGCGCCTGTTCATCATCGCGAACCCGACGTTCCGGCATGTGGGCTTCCAGGCAGCGACCTTGGCCGATGTGAAGACGCAGCCCGTCCTGCGCATCGAGGAGCGGGAGTTCGCCGTCGACGACGCGGGTCTGCCGACCCTGCCGTAAACTCGCGCCCGCACCACCCCGGCCTCACTCCGGCCCGCCATGGGATCGTTCCATGGCGGGCCTTTCTGCGTGCATTCCCCATTGCCCGGCGATTGTCCGGTGGGGCAGATAACGGGACAGTTCTGGGCTCGGGGGTTGCGCGTGATTCGCGACGAGATGGAACACACGCGGTTGATGAAGGGGGATGCCGAGAGCACCTTCAAGCGACTGCTTGCGACGTTTGGGGGGGACGAGCTGGGGGCGCCTGTCGTCGAGGCGACCCGTCAGGTGAGCCTGCTGGACCGCCTGCGCGCCGAAAGCGACGACTCCGGCCTTGCCGACATCCCGCTGCGCACCTGCGGCGAGGAGTTTGTGCTGGACCGCAAGATCGGCGAGGGCGGGCAGGGGGAGGTCTGGGAGGCGCTCCAGCTCTCGCTTCAGCGCATGGTGGCGCTCAAGCGCGCCCATTCCACCGGCGAGGCGGTCAACGACTTCCTCAAGGAAGCATTCACCTCCGCCCAGCTTGACCATCCGAACATCGTGCCGGTCTACGACATTGCCCTGATGACCGGCGCGGGCAGGTCTCGCCCAGTCCTGTGCATGAAGCGGGTCAAGGGGCGCTCGTGGTTGGAGATCATGCGGGGCGAGCGCGAACGGCTGGACTTCCGCCTGGACGACCATCTGGCCCGCCACCTGCCCATCCTCGTGCAGGTGGCCAATGCGGTCGGCTATGCGCACTCCAAGCTCATCATCCATCGCGACCTCAAGCCCGCGCAGGTGATGGTCGGCGACTTCGGCGAGGTCTTTCTGCTCGACTGGGGACTGGCGATCTATCTGGGCGAGTCACCCACCGAGGACATGGGCGTATCCATGAAGCCCGAGTGCTTCTCGACGCTCGAGACGGCGACGAATCCCGCCGGGTCGCCCGCCTACATGGCTCCCGAACAGGCGCGCAAGGGCACCGACTCGCTCGGCGTTCCCACGGACATCTATCTGCTCGGCGCGATCCTGTACGAATTGCTCGGCGGGGCGCCGCCGCATCGCTCCGATGGCGTCGAGGATGCCATGACGCGCGCGCGCGCCAACATCGTGCCTCCCTTGCCCGATCACGTTCCGGAGGATCTGCGCGAGCTGGCCATGTGGTGCATGGCCACCGATCCTTCGCAGCGTCCGCAGGACGTCGGCGACGTGCGGGCCATCCTCGAGAGCCACATGACCGGCGCAGGCCGCAAGCAGCAGTCCGCCCGCATCGTCGCCGAGATCGCCGCCGCGACGGACCTCGACGACTACGGCATCCTGTCCGAACGCTCGCACCAACTCGCTCAGGCCGAACACCTGTGGCCCGACAACCCGCAGATCGAGTCGTGTCGCGAGCGCCTGCTCACCGCCTACGTCGAGGTGGCGCTCGGCAAGGGGGACTTTATCCTGGCGCAGTTGCAGGCCGGTCGGCTGCACGATTCGCCGCAGGCCGAGGCCCTGCGCGCGCGCGTCGAGGAGGCCCGTGACGCCGCCGCGCGCCGGCTCACCATGCCTCCGCTGCTGACCGCGCCGCGGACGGCGGCCCTGTTTGCCACCTACCTGCTGATTGTCGCCGCCGTGTTCGCCGTCGTTCGTGCCGCGCACCACACCGTGCTCGGCGAGGTACACGACAAGGTCGCCTCGCTGGCCCACGTCGCCGCCAGCGGCATCAGCGAGGACCGCCTCGAGGCGGTCGAAGCCAACCGCGACGTCTTCGCCCCCGAGTTCCAGCGCCTCTTCCAGCAGCTCAACTTCTTCCGCCGCGCCAACCACGACATTCGCTACATCTACATCCTGCGACCCGACCCGGAGCACGGGCCCGCCGCATGGCGCGTCCTCGTCGATGCCGATCCACTCGACGTGGACTACAACGTCAATGGCCTGATCGAACCGGAGGAGAAGGGCAATCCGCCGGGCGCCTTCTACGGCGACGGTGTGCCCGAGATGTCCCGTGCCTTCCAGGAGAATGTTGTCACGAGCGGGCTGCTTGCCGACGACTGGGGAACCTTCATCAGTGGCTTCGCGCCCGTCGTGGATCGGCGCACCATGCGCCCGATGGCCCTGCTGGGTGTCGACATTCGCTACGACGTGGTGCAGGCGAAGCTGCGTCAGGTCAACATCGTCGGCATCGTCGCCGGCCTCGTGCTGCTCCTGTTTGTCACGATGACCTACTTCATCTACTTCCTCAGCCGGCGCGCGCTCGAGCGCATCCGCCTGCTCGAACTGCTTGTGCAGAAGCAGAACGCCGAATTGCGCGGCAAGTCGATCTGAGCGGTATTCACCGGCCGCGCATGGCGTCGAGGATGTCGCTCTCGATGCGCCGCACGGCCTCGTCGCCGGTGATGTCGCCGCGCAGGACGGCGTGCACATGGCGATGGTACGAGGCGGAGACTTCGCCGTAGTGCTCGCCGGTCAGCGACGACGGCCGCGGCACCGCACTCTCGAGCGCCTCGCGCATCGCCTCCACGAACGGCACCGCGGCCCGCAACTCCTTGGCCGCGTAGACGCTCTGGCGTGTCGGCAGCAGGTTCCCGCTCGTCGCGCGCTGCAGTTGCGCGGACCGCGAGGTCATCCAGCGCACCAACCGCTCGGCCTCCTCGCGATGCGGCGAGTGCACCGATACCCCCAGATGCCAGCCGCCCAACGTCGAGGCGCGTCCGCCCTCGCCCGCCGGCAGCGGAACCGCACCGAACCGGCCGATGCCGTCCGCCTCGGCCAGCGCAAGGTCCGCCCACGCGTACGGCCAATGCCGCATGAAGGCCGCCTCGCCCGAACGGAACCGCCGCAGCGTCTCCACCTCGGCATCCTCCAGCGCGCTCGGCGGCGTGATGCTTCCGATCCAGCCCGCCGCGCGGTCGAACGCCGCCGCCGCCTTCGGGTTCGCGATCGTGATGCTTCCGTCGGCTTCAACGATCCGGCCGCCGCCCTGCGACACCTGCCACTCCAGCGCGTTGCACGTCAGCGCCTCGTGCGGCGCCCCCTGCCACAGGAACCCCCAGAACGCCCCGTTGCCCTTGCGGCGCTCGCCGCGCTGGATTGCAAGGGCCATCGTTTCCAACTCGTCCCATGTCTGCGGCGGCCCGTCGAATCCGTAGCCCTCCACCAGATCGCGCCGATAGAACAGCATCCCCGCATTGACGTGCCACGGCACCGCCACCAGCGCGCCGCCCACCGTGTTGTTCTCGATCATCGCCGGGAAGAAGTCGTCCAGTTCGTCCTTCATCGCCGGCCCGAGATCGACGAACCACGGCGCCAGCATCCCCGGCCAGATCACGTCGATCTGGTACACGTCGATCGCCGTCGTGCGCGCGCCCAGGTACTGGAGATAGTGGCTGAACCGCTCGGTCGCGTTGATCGGGCCCATCACCAGATCGACGCGCACGCCGGTCTCGGCCTCGTATAGCGCGGCCAACTCGCGCGCCACGCGCCCGGACTGTCCCGAGCCCGAGATGTTCATCCTCAGGATTGTCTGGCCGCGCGTCCCGGCCTCCTCCCGGCACGCCGTCCCCCACGCGACGGCCCCGGCCAGCGCCGCCAGCAGAAACACCAGAGACCGTGCGAGGGGGCGCTTCATCCGTTTCGCTGTCTTCTTGCGGGGATGTCCGGACACATCATGGGGAGGGCGGTGCGTCGAAGGCCTGTGCCGTCGCAAGGATGAAGGTATCAGGTGCCGCCTTCGTCGCTTCTCCTCGCCGGGTGTAGAGCACGACGTTGGTATCCAGGACGAAGCTCACAACCACTCCTCATCCCGCATCCTGCGTTGCCACTCGGTCGGATCCGGGTTGCCCGGTTTCACCTTGATGGTTCCGGCGAACTTGGCAAGATCACCGTAGGTCATGGACTTCTTCTGTGGCTCCACCGGCTCGACGCGGACCGTGCTATGCTCGGGCAGGTCCACCGGTTCGGTGGGCCGGAAGACGCTGTTTTCGTATACTGCGTGAATCGCCTTCATGGCGGCTCTCCGTCGAGTCCCGATCCCTCATCCCCAGCATCTCACCATCTTGATGCCCGCGGCAAGTGGAAGGTGTCCGCGGGGTAAGCGGACCTCACCCCCGCCCCGTCGCCGCTCCGCGCGCCATCGTCAGGTACCGTCCCACCCACGGCAGGCCGCCCGCCGCCGGAACGACGTAGCGCAACGACACCAGCAGACCCGCCGCCACAAGCACCTCGCGCGGATTGCCCGCCCCGGCAAACAGCGCCACGATCGCCCAGTCCCGCACGCCGATCCCCGCGATCGTCAGCGGCATCAGACCCGCAAAGATCGCCACCGGCATCAGCGCCAGCACCGCCACCAGCGAGGCCTCCACGCCCACCGCCCGGAAGAAGCACGCGATCTGCAGCAGGTGCAGCAGCCAGATCGCGAAGCTCCACGCCAAAATCCGCGTCCGTCGTCCGCCGTCCGCATGCACCAGCCGCGCCACGGCCGGCGCCGCCGCCAACGCCCGCCCCAGCTTCCCCTTCCGCAATCCCGCCGGCATCAGCGCCAACAATCGCCCCGCTCCCCCCGGCAGAAAGTACACCGCGTACACCAGCACCACGACGGCCCCGCCGCCCGCCAGCGCCACCACCACCCACCCATCGCCCCGCGGCATCAGCACCCACCCGACCACCATCCACACGCACAACGCCGCCACGTCCAGCAGCTTCTCGAACACGACCACCTGCATCCCGTCGGCCAGCGCGCAGCGCCCCTGCCGATACAGGAACACGCCCTTGGCCAGATCGCCCAGCTTGCTCGGCAGCACCAGGTTCAGACAGTTGCTCGCCAGCACCTGCCGCCCCGCCTCGCGCCAGTCCAGCCGCGCCACGGGTCGCGCGATCAACTGCCACCGGTGCCCGATCGCCAGCACCTGCGGCACGAAGAAGACCATGCCGAGCGCAAACCACCCCAGCCGCGCCCGCGCCAGCACCTCGGCCAGCGCCGCCCGGTCCACGCTCCACAGCAGGATGCCGAACAGCACGGCCGACACGGCCACGGCAATCAGGCGCTTGGCAAGGGACACGGGACGGGGGCTCTCCGGGCGTCAAACTCCCTACGAGCCTGCGAACCCGCCCCCGGCAGGGCAAAGACGAACTTCAATGGACCTCGGTTGCGGTGCGAGGGCGGGGACATCGGGATTCCCGGGTTGCTTCTCGCTCAGTCCCCCGCCGATGAGTATCCTTCTGTCTCCAAGTCAGCCTGAAAGTCCCTGATGAGCTGGGCCTCGGGCAAACCGAGCCGTTCGGCGTCCGCCCGTGCCCTCCCCAGGAGATCACGCGCTTCCTCACGGTCGCCGGGGGCATTGCGTTTCATGAGAATCGTGGCGATCTTCGTCCAACAAACGAGTCGCCCGCGCACATCTGTGAGCCTCTCGACGGTCGGCAGCACTTCGTCACGAAGGATGCCGAGCGCCTTGTCGAGTTCTCCGCGCGCGAACAGCACGTCGGCGACTCTGCTGAACGCAACCGCCTGCTCGCGCTTGTCGCCGATTCTTCTGTAGACAGGCAACTGCTCGTCGCAGTAGATGCGCATCGATTCGTCGAGGTCCCCGCGGCGAAAGAGTATGTCAGCGATCTTGCCCATCGTGACTGCCCACTGATGCTCGTCGCATAGCATAGCGAAGGAAGGAAGAACGTCTTCCCGAAGCATGCACAGCGCTTCGTCGAGGTTCCCAAGCGCGATCAATATGTCAGCGATCTTGCCCCTCGCGATTGTTCGCTCGCGCATATCGCTAATTCTCACGAAGGTGGGAAGCGCCTCATTTTGTAGAATGCGCAGCGCCTCATCAAAGTCACCCTGCGCACACAGCACGTCGGCGATGGACATCATTGTAGCCGCACGCGAGCGCACGTCGCCAACCCTCTCAAAAATGGGCAGCACCTCATTCCGTAGCAACCTTAGCGCTTCAATGTACTTACCTTGTAACGTCAAGTGTCTAGCGACCGAGAAGATCACGCCTGCCTTCATATTAACATCGCCCAATCTTTCGCATGCCGGCACCACCTCTTCCAGTCGCATGCGCAGCGCCTCAGCTTGGTGCCCTTGGGCTTCCAGCACCATCGCGATACAGTTTAGCGTGGCTACATAAGAACGTACATCCCCGATCTGCTTGAAGGCAGGAAGTGTCTCCTCCCGCAGCACTTGCAATGCCTCGTCGAATCTCCTTTGCAGAAACAAGACACGCGCAACTCTTTCCAGAGTGACTGCACGTGAATAGGTATCTTCCAGTCCTTCAAAAACCGGGAGTTGCTTCTGGCGGTAGATTTCCAAGGCGTCGGCTAGCGCCCCACGTAGTAGCAGAACATCGGCAATCAGCCCCGCGGCAAGTGCTGCACCTCGCAAATTCGATCGACTATGATCTAGTTCATACTTTTCGCGTCCGAGCTCGAGAGCTCGTTCTGGATCCCCCCCAGCAAGTGCCACCTTCCCAAGTGTCCACAGGACGTTCGAGCGTTGCGGTGCTTCCGGAGTTCGTGTGAGTGTCGACTCAAGGAATGCGCGCCATGTGTGAAATGGGCCGCGAAGCTGCGCGTACTGACTTGCGGATCGTTCTACCTGCCAACAGCGTTCGACTGGCATCCTGTCCGCCTCAAGTGCCTCGCACAGTAGTCGGAGCCACACAGGCAGATTCGGCTCCTCGGCATTCAGGTTGGCAAGCAGCGATCCGTGGGCCTGAAGGCGTTTCTCAAACCATGCGGTCATGCCTTCGAGAACGGGGAGTTCGTTCTCCGGCCCGTCGTGTCGGAGCAGTTCGGAGAGGAGCATATGGATCCGGTAGCGACAGTGCGGTGCGGCGCCTTCGCGGTCCAGCAAGGAGAGACGACGGGCGGCGCGTTGGAGGTGGTCGAACTCGCTTTCGTCCATGCCCGCAAGCGCGGTGCCCAGTGAGGCACCGAATCCCGCCGGAGGTGCCCAGCCGAGTCGCCGGAGTCCGGTGCAGAGTCTCTCCCCGCCTTGGGTTGCTGTCAACTTGGCAAGTGACAGGTCGAAAACAGCCTTGATGATGCCCCGCGCCTGATCGGCTTGCAGCGGATCTGCGGCGTCCCAATGCGGCAGCTTGTAGCCGGAGGCACGAAGCATTTCAAGAAAGTGAACGGGCGTGTCGCCGTCACGCAAGTAGGGCGCGGCTAGGTGAATCGCCAGGGGAAGGCACCCCAGACCGGCGACGAGTTGACGAAGCTCCTTCTCCTTCTTGGGGGCCATGTCCGGGCGCCCGAGTTCGACATGGAGTTGGTCGAATCCCTCGTTCTCGGTGAACGGTTTGATGGTCATCTGTCGCCATCCCTGTGTGACGCCAAGTTCCGTCCATCGACCTGTGATCAACACATCGCACCCATGCAGAGCGCGAACCACCTCGGCGGCCGCGCGTGCCTGAGGCTCTCCATCGACGTTCTCGACCAGCAGAAGAGTCCGGAGCGTGCGCAGGCGCTCTCGCAACGAGATGTCGGCCGTGGCTTCGTCGTTGAGTCGGAACCGTGCATGAAGCACGCGCAACAACTCCCTGCCGTTCCGTGTGTCCTCGCGATCCAGCACCAGTGCGAGCAACCCGCCTGGGAAGCGTCCCGAACGGGTGGCCGCGAAGTGGCGCGCCAGGAAGGATTTCCCCACGCCGGGCATTCCCTCCACCGATGTCACGGTGCAGGCAGTCGTCGCACCCGAGGGCGGAAACGCGTGATCCAACGCCTCCAACTCCGGATCGCGGGCGATGAACAGCGGAGTGTCGGCGATGTCGTCGGGATGCACGGGAGGCGCATCCTCAGAAGGACGCTGCGCCAGGACTTGCTTCCTCAGACTTCTGATCTCCTCCCTCGTCTGCTCGCCGTCCTCGTGAATTGACTCGTGGAGGCGTTGCTCCGCCGCGAGGAGTTCGGTGCGCAGTGCATCGAGTCTCCCGACGAGGAACTCGCTGAACGGTTCATCGTCGCTGCGGGGTTGGTTCTGGAGCGCCTCCAGCCGCGCCTCGATGCGCGCCAGTTTCTCGTCCATTTCCCGGCCCTGTGCCTCGGCCAAGGACGCGTCTTGCCGGACGCTCTCTATCAAACTGGCGTGCATCCCCATCTGAAACGCGCGCCATGCGCGGGTACCTTCCTCCGTGGTTGCCTTGAGTTCCTCGAGGAACTCGACCGGAAGGTGCGTCGCGAGATAGCCTGGCAGGAAGTTGCGGAAGGATTCGGGGCAGCCGTCGAGAGGGCCCTTCAGGAGGTCGTCGCGAACGAGGCGCTGGGCCTCGTCGCGGGACATGTTCGCGATCCTCAGGATGTCGACACTTTCGAAGGCGAGAAGCTGGCCGGACTGGATTTCGTCGAAGAAGGCGTCGATGCGGCTCGGGTCTTCCGGACTCTCCGGGAACTTGGCGTACGCCGATCGTGCATTGTAAAGTGCGCGGACCGTCGCGCGGTTCAGCGCGAGCGCGAGATCGTTCTGCGGCTTTCGGAATCCCGAGAGGAAGCGCGCACGGAATTTCGGGCCGACGGAAGACTTGATGCCATCCCACGCCGCGCCGGCCAACACGCCGGACAGGAAGCCGCCATCGCCGACAGCGAAGCCGACCGCCGTCACCGCAAGGGTGCCCAACCACGCGGGGGCATTTGTCGGCGCCATGGATGTCGCCCTCTTCCGTCCGCCGCGAGCGCGGTCTTGCGATTGATTCTCGACTGCGGGCAAGAATGATGCAAGGAGTTGCGGAATCCTGAAGGCAAGGCAAGGAGAGTTGTGCCGGGCGGGACGAAGGCCTCGGCGGCGAACGGGGCGGGGCTGGGGTTGCGGGCAGGGATGCCCGCGTTCCCAGGGGGGCGCCGGTCTTTGATGTCCTTGGTGTCCCTAGTGTCCCTGCTTTATGGCGTGGCCGCGTGTGCGGACAGGCGCCCGCGTTTCTGGGGGAGGGCGCATCTTGGTGCTGTTGCTTAGTGGGAGAACGGCCACCTCGGCGGGCAGGATGCCCGCCCTCCTTTCGCGCGCTTTTTCGGGAAACGCGGCGCTGCAGTTCGCGCCGTGTAACGGTCGCAAGATGCGCCCCCGCCCCAGCAGGCGCTGCATTTTGCCCTTGCGCTCGACCCGGCCGGCTCCGCACCGTCGCCTCGGGTATGTTCATCCATCATGACCTGAGCATGGGGACAGCCGGCCTTCGCGGGCCGGCTGTTCCTTTTCTGCCCCATGTCTCCCCGGGACCCCTTTCCGGCCGCGGGGGGAGGGCGGCCGGGGGGCGCAGGGCCTGACTTTCATTGCAGGCCGGGTCGGGCACCCACTACACGAGACCGCATCTGCCCGCGGAGGGTTTGAGCGCCGGTGTTTTCCCTTGAGAAGCTTCATCGCCGCATCGCCGACGAGGCCCTGGCGGGCACTGCGTTCGAGCGCGCCTTGCAGCGCGGGCTCGGCGCCGTGGCGCCGGTCTACGGCGCGGCGGCCTGGACGAACCGGCTGCTGCACGAGGTCGGCGTCCGCAAGCGTCAGAGCCTGCCGGCGGTCGTGCTGTCGGTCGGCAACCTGACCGTCGGCGGCACGGGCAAGACGCCGTTCACGGCGTGGCTGGCGGAGTGGTTGGCGGGCGAGGGCCGGCGGCCGGCGGTGCTGGCGCGCGGCTACGGGCGCGAGGACGAGGAGGCGCTGACCGTCGTGCACGACGGACGGCACCTGCGGGCACGGGCGCAACAGGCGGGCGACGAGCCGGTGATGCTGGCCACGGCGCTGGAGACGGTGCCGGTGATTGCCTGCGCGGACCGCTGGCGCGCCGGGCGCTTCGCCCTGCGCAAGTTCTCCGTCGATGCGCTGGTGCTCGACGACGGCTTGCAGCACGTCGCGCTCGAGCGTCAGGCCGAGATCATTCTGGTCGATGCCACGCGGCCGCTGTCCTGCCTGCGATTGTTCCCGCGCGGGACGCTGCGCGAACCGCTCGGCGTGCTGGCGCGCGCGCACCTGATCGTGCTGACGCGATGCGACGACGAGGCGCGCACGCGCCGCATGGCGGACCGCCTGCGCAAGCGTTACCCGTCGGCGACGGTGGTGCGCACGCGGTTGGCGCCCTCGGGCCTGCGGCGGCTGGCGACGGGCGAGTCGGTCGGGCTCGATGCGTTGAACGGTCGCAAGGCGGTCGTGGCATGCGGGGTTGGCCGGCCGGAGGCCGTGCGGCGCACCGTCGAGTCGCTCGGCGCGCGCGTCGTGCATCTCGAGGCGCTCGACGATCATGCCTGGCCGACGGTCTCGCAGGTGCGCGGCTGGGACGTGCGGCGTCGTCGTGCGCGCGCCGACGCCGTGGTGGTCACGGCGAAGGACGCGGTCAAGATCGCCGAGCTGCCCGAGATTCCGCGCAGCATCCTCGTGCTCGACGTGCAGCTCGACTTCGTGACGCCGAAGGATCGCGAGGCGGCCGAGCGGGCCCTGCGCGCACGCCTGCGCACGACGCCCGTGCGCGGCTACCTGCGCTGAAGGAATCGCTGCTCGTCCACCACGGTGAACGAGGTCTGCACGTCATAGTCGCGCCGCGTGCGGGGCATCTCGACCAGCGTGCCGCCCGCGGATTCGCGTTCCACGCGCGCCGTCACCTCGCTGACCGGCGACGAGAGGTGAAAGCCCCCGACAAGCGCCCCGGTCTCCGGATCGAAGAAGTAGTGCGCCACCGACTCGATGCGCCGCGCGACCAGATGCGTGCCCGTGCCGTCCGGCTCGTCCACGACGTCGGGCAGGAACACGCCGCCGGCGGTGCCGCCGATCTCGCCGCGCACGTGCGCCAGATCCACCCCGCGCCAGTTGACGAAGCCCTCGAAGGTGAACTCGCCGCGCACGTCGAACCGCGCGTCCGTCGTGCCGGCGACGCGGCCGACCGACTCGCGCATCCAGCGATCGCCGCGTTGCAGCACCCGCGCCGGCAGCAGCCCCGAGGGCTCCAGCACCAACGCCTGCAACGCCAGCGACGCAATCCACACGTCGCCCTCGGGCACCTGCGCGCCGATCACCGCGCCGGTCCGCGAGTTCACTTCATACGCCAACGGCTTGTTCAGCAGCAGTTGGCGGAAGTGCCCTTCGCTGTTCGGCGTGCCTCGTCCCCACGAGCCCATCTCCACCAGCGTCGCCTCGACGAGGTGCACGCCGTCGCCCTGCTCGACGTTGCGATAGCGCATCAATTCCCAGGGCCGATTCGGGGGCCCTTGGACGGTGCGGATGGTGCTCTCGAACAGGATCGTACGCGTCGCGTCGGGCGGCAGCGTGGAGCCGCCGGGGAACTCCAGATTCGGCAGGCGGCTCGGGCGCATCTCGGTCAGCGTCTCGACGCCGACGCGGATGCCGCGCGCCTCGAGCGTGTTTGGCAGCGGCCGAAGCAACGCCACCCCCGCCGCCACCAGCACGATCACCATGCCCCAGCCCGCCAGCCACGCGCGCACCCCCGGCAAATGCCGGAGCGCCGACCACGCGCGAAGGATGCCGCTGCCTTGACTGCCTGACACGATGCCCGCCTCATGCGGCGAACCGCTTGGCTTGCGGTGAGAACGCCGCGATGGCACACACGGCCCGTCGCCCGTCTCGTCCGACCCCGGGAGTCTCGCCTCGATGACCGATTCGGTCAAGTCCACCGCCGCCCTTTCGGCCGCCGTTCGCCGGCGCGCCGACGAACTGGGCTTCGACTGGTTCGGTATTGCCGAGGCCGGCGTGCTCGCCGAGGAACGGGCGCATCTGCTCGACTGGCTGGCCGATGGGCGTCACGGACAGATGGAGTGGCTGGCGCGCGATCCCGACCGCCGGTGCGATCCGGCCCGCGTGCTGCCCGGGTGCCGGTCGGTCGTCGTCGTGGGCGTCAACTATCAGGTGCCCGAGGAGGCGGACGGCGCGGACCCGCCGCCGGCCGGCAAGGTGGCCCGCTATGCCCGCGGCCGCGACTATCACCGCGTGCTCGACAAGCCCCTGCGCAAGCTCGCGCGTTTCCTGGATGCCCATGGCCCCGAGGGCACGCGGTCGCGCGCCTATGTGGACCACGGCCCCGTCGACGAGCGCGCCTGGGCCCGCCGCGCCGGCATTGGCTTCCTCGGCAAGAATACGCTGCTCATCCATCCGGACCAGGGATCGTGGTTCTTCCTCGGCGTCGTGCTGACGACCGCCACTCTCGAGCCCACGCCTCCGCGCCCGGACATGCCCGACTGTGGCGACTGCCGCCGCTGCATCGACGCCTGCCCGACGGGGGCAATCACCGATCCCGGCGTGCTCGACGCGCGGCGGTGCATCTCCTATCTGACCATCGAGCACAAGGGCCCGATCGCGCCCGAGCTCGCCGCGCACATGGAAGGCTGGGTCTTTGGCTGCGACGTCTGCCAGGAGGTGTGCCCGTACAACATCAAGCGCGCGCGCCCGGCGGAGACGGATCGCTTCGCGCCGCGGCTGGTGCCGGCGCGCTGGTCGCTGGCCGCCATGGCCGAGCTGACCGACGAGGAGCTGACCACGCGCCTTGCGCAGAGCCCCGTGCGCCGAGCCGGCGCCGAATCCCTGCGCCGCAACGCGGACCAGTTCGTACGACAGCCTGCCGAGTCGTGACGCGCGGCGCTCAGTCCTTGCGATCGCGCCGCCGGCCGGTGCCCGTCGCCAGCCCCGACAGCGCCCGCATTGGCCAGCCGTACAGGACTTGCAGCACCTGGCCCGTGCGCAGCGCCCGGGGCTCCGGCACGCGCGTCAGCATCGTCTGCGCCGCCAGTGCCAGCGCCACGCAGCCCAGGAAGAACAGCGCGTACGCCGGCGCCGGTCCCCCCGGCTGTGCCCCGCCCAACGCCCGCACGCCAAAGCCCCAGCCGATCGACGCCAACGCCGCCGCCATCGCCGTTGTCACTTGCAGCAGCGCCGTCCCCGCCGTCACCGCACGCCGTGGACAGCATGCCATCATCATCCGCGTCACGGCCACGCCGTGCATCGACTGGAAGACGCCGTACACGAACAGCGCCAGCGCCACCGCGGCCAACCCCGGACGGAACACTCCGGCCGCTGCGAACATCCAGAACGATCCGACTGCAATAATCATCACGCCCGAAATCCGCAACATCGGACGACTGCCCGCCGAGTCGCTCAGCCGCCCCCACAGCACCGCCGACACCAGCACCCCGAACGTCATCATCGCCTGAATCTTCAGCACCACGCCCTCGGCCATCCCGGCCTGGTCGCGCAGGAACAGCACCAGGAAGATCGGCATCGGCGAAATCGCGAATGTCTGGATCCCGATGAAGCGCCACGTGCGCCGATAGGGCTCGTAGGCCAGCAGCTTGCGCATGCGGCGCAGCGTGTCGCGCACGCGCGGCGGCGGGTGGTCGCGCCGGCTCGGGTCCAGCCGCCCCGCCGGCACCCGCCGCAGGAAGAGCACGCTCGAAATCCCCGTCACGAACGCGCAGCCGAACAGCAACGAGTAGCGCCACGCCTCCGGCCCCGAGCCCAGGAACAACCCGCACGCCACCAGCGTCAGGAACGCGCTGATGTTGATCACCATCTGCTCGGTGCCGAAGTAGCGCCCGCGCCGCGTCGGCGGCAGCAGCTCGCTCAACCATGGCAACCACGCCGTCGTCGCCATGCCGCGCACCAGCGAGAATACCAGAATCGGCAGCCCCAAACCCAGCGCCACCAGATACCCCGGCGACACGCGCCCGACGAGCAGCGGCGTCGCAATCACCGGCAGCACCGCCACCGTCCGCAGCGTCCACCCCAGCACCATCACCGGCCGCATGCCGTAGCGCTCCACCAGACCCGCGCCGATGATCTGCATCAGCAGCAGCCCGGTCGGCAGCGCGTTCAGAATGCCGATGTCCGACTCGCTGGCACCGATGAACCGCGCCGTCAGCACCATCGGCGCGCCGATCACCACGGTGAACGTCATCGCGTTGAACGACTGAAAGGCGAGCAGGTTGCCGACGGCGCGGGCGCTGGCCTCATGGCCGACGGCCGCCGGCGGATGGGACGGGGGGGATGAAGGTGTCACAACGAATCGGGTCCGGGCGGCAGCGCACGTGCCCCTCGGGGCACCGTCACGCCCTCCGTGCGCCCCCACCCCGGACCGGGGCGAGTCCAATTCCGGCCCGGATCACTTGCGCGCGGCACCCTTGCGGCGTCGGGCCGGCGTGCCGTTGCGCGCCTGCAAGGCCAGCTCCAGCACCTCCTCGACGCGGTCCACCAGATGGAACCGGATCGCGCGGCGCACCTGCTCGGGCACCTCGTCCAGGTCGCGTTCGTTCTTCTTCGGCAGCAGAATCTCGCGGATGCCCGCGCGGTGCGCGGCAAGGCACTTCTCCTTGATGCCGCCGACCGGCAGGACGCTGCCGCGCAACGAAATCTCCCCGGTCATCGCCACATAGTCGCGCACCAACCGGCCCGTCAGCAGCGACGCCAGCGCCGCCACCATCGCCACACCCGCCGAGGGCCCGTCCTTCGGTGTCGCGCCCGCCGGCACGTGCAGGTGGAAGTCCTGCGTCGCGAAAGCCGCATCGTCGAGCCCGACGAGTTGCCGGTTCGTCCGCAGGAAGGTCAGCGCCGCGGTGGCCGATTCCTTCATCACGTCGCCGAGCTGGCCCGTCAGTTTCAGCTCGCCCTTGCCCGGATAGGCCGACGCTTCGACGAACAGGATCTCGCCGCCGATTGCCGTCCATGCCAGGCCGATCGAGATGCCCGGCCGGCCCATGCGCTCGGCCGCTTCGTTGTACGTCTTCGACGGGCCCAGCAACTCCTCGACGCGTGCGGCGTCCACGACCACCGGCGCGCGCTTGGGCCGCTTGCCGTTCTTCTTCGCCGGGTCCTGCCGGCTTTGCTCCGTCGCAATCTGGCGCGCCACCTTGCGGCAGATCGAGGCAATCTGCTTCTGCAGGCCGCGCACGCCCGCCTCGGCCGTGTACTCCGCCACCAGGCGGCGCAGGCCGTCGGCGCGGAACCGCACGTCGCGCGCCGCCAGTCCTGCATTGTCGATCTCGCGCGGCACCAGAAACCGCGTCGCGATCGCCTGCTTCTCCTCCGGCGTATAGCCCGCAATGCGGATGATCTCCATGCGGTCGCGCAGCGGCCCCGGGATCGTGTCCAGAGAGTTCGCCGTCGTCACGAACATCACCCGCGACAGGTCCACCGGCATGTCCATGTAGTGGTCCGTGAACGAATCGTTCTGCTCGGGGTCGAGCACCTCGAGCAGCGCCGAGGCCGGGTCGCCGCGGAAGTCCGTTCCCAGCTTGTCGATCTCGTCGAGCATCACCAGCGGGTTGACCGTGCCGCAGTCCTTCAGCGCCTTGATGATGCGCCCGGGCATCGCGCCGATATACGTGCGCCGGTGGCCGCGAATCTCTGCCTCGTCGCGCATGCCGCCCAGCGAGAAGCGCGCGAACTGGCGCCCCGTCGCCCGCGCCACGGACTTGCCCAGGCTCGTCTTGCCCACCCCCGGCGGCCCCACAAGGCACAGGATCGGGCCCTTCAGGCTGCCGCCCTTCAGACGGATCACCGCAAGGTACTCCAGGATGCGCTCCTTCACCTTGTCGAGCCCGTGGTGGTCCTCGTCGAGCACGCGCGCCGCATGGTCCAGGTCGATCGTGTCGTCCGTCGCCTCGTTCCACGGCAGGTCCAGGATCCACTCCAGATACGTGCGGATGACGCTGTACTCGGCGGCGGCCGGTTGCAGCAGCGCCAGACGGTCGAGCTCGCGCGCGGCCACCTTGCGCGCGTGCTCCGGCAGGTTCTTGTCGGCGAAGCGGCGCCGCAACTCGTCCAGCTCGCGTTCGTGCGGGTCCTTCTCGCCCAGCTCGTCGCGCATCACCTTGATCTGCTCGCGCAGGAAGAACTCGCGCTGGTTGCGGTCCACCTGCTCGCGCACGCGCTCCGAGATACTGTTGCCGATCTCCATCACGGTGACTTCGCGGCTCAGCAGATTGAAGACCCGCTCGAGCCGGCGCCGGCTGTGGAACTCGCCCAGAATCTCACGCATCACCTGCGGCTTCAGGTTCAGGTGGCTCGCCACCAGGTCGGCCAGCTTGCCCGGCTCCTCGACGTTGTAGGCCGCGACCGCCAGGTCCTCCGGCATGCTCGTGAGCTGGATCGCGCGCTGCAGCAGCTCGAGCGTCTGCTTGCGCAGCGCCTCCATCTCGATGTCGGCCGCCTCCTCCTCGTCCTCCAGCCGCCGGATCGTCGCCTGCGGCCACGGCCCGTCCGCCAGCATCGCCTCGATCGCGATCCGCGTCACCCCGTGCACCAGCAGCCGCACGCTGCCGTCGGGCATCTTCAGCAGCCGCAGCACCACGCACAGCGTCCCCACACGGAACAGCGGCACCCCGGCCGCCTCGTGCGCCGGCGGCGGCGCGCCCTCCGCCGTGTCCGACTCCAACTGCGACGGGAGCACCCCCAGCAATCGGTCGCCGTGCAGCACCGCCTCCACCATGCGCTGCGCCGCCGCATCCGTCAGCACCAGCGGCGCGATCATGTGCGGGTACAGCAGCGGGTTGTCCGACGGCAACACGGCCACCCGCTCGAGGAACGGGATCGTCTCCTGAACGGTCAGCCGAACCGGCGGATTGTCGGTCTTCTCGGTCACGGAGGGTGCCTTTCGGGCATGCGTCATCTTCCTGCGGCCAGCCTGCCGCCCGGCGACTTCGCCGGCAATGAACTTCGGACCCGCCATGCGCCGGCCGAGTGTATCGTCCTGCGCCGTTCGCCAGCGCCGGCTCCGGCACGCATCGCCCAAGTTGCCAGACGCATACCAGCCCACCCCGCAGCGCCCGCCCCCCACGAGCCCGCCCCGGGCGGCGGTCCCTCGAATCGATCCGGTCCACCCGTCCATCGGGTCCATCCCGTCCATCCGGTCCATTCCATCTCAGCCTCACGGATCGCAGATTTCTCTTGCGCCCCCCCCCGATCCGTCGAGGACACGATTACGACATGGCAAGGCGCCAATCGGCGAGCGGGGTGGGGACCCGGCCCGACGATCGGCGAAAGCACCAAGGGAGGGGTTGGCCGATGACGCGACACGTGGGCGTGTGGGCATTTTTCGTCGCCCTGACGGCGACAAGCGCAACAGGCACTCCGGGATGGGGCGAGGAACCGGCCCGCGAGGCCCCTCGCGAGGCGCAGGCGCCG
>JAHCAW010000047.1 GCA_019634695.1 Candidatus Sumerlaeia bacterium | reverse complement strand
GGGCAGGCGAACGCCTGCACGGGCAGCGCGGGCGTGAAGTTGGCGCAGGCGACGGCGGGCGCCGCGGCCGAGTTGCTCGATGCCCGCACCGAGGACTTCGTCGTCGGCTCGACCGGCGTGATCGGAGTGCTGCCGGATCTCGCGCGCATCCGCTCAGGGCTTGAGCAGATTGTCGCCGCCGGCTTGACGCCCGAGGGCATCGAGGCGGTCGGCAAGGCGATGATGACGACCGATCTGGTGCCGAAGTCGGCCGAGGCGACCTGTCGGCTCGGCGGCAAGCAGGTCCGCCTGCTCGGCCTCGTCAAGGGCAGCGGCATGATCCATCCCAACATGGGGACGATGCTGGCGTACGTGTTGACGGACGCGCGGCTGCCCAAGGGCGAGTTGCGCCGGGCGTTGCGCGATGCCGCCGACGCCTCGTTCCATTGCCTGACGGTGGACGGCGACACCTCGACGAGCGACATGGTGGTGGCCCTGGCCAACGGGGCGGCGGACAATGAGGCGATGTCGTCGGCCGACCTTGAGGATTTCCGCGGGGCGCTGACGAAGGTTTGCCAGTCGCTGGCCCGTCAGGTGGCGGCGGACGGGGAAGGGGCCACGCGGCTGGTGACGATCCGCGTGCGTCAGGCGGGCTCGGTGGCCGACGCGCGTCGCGCGGGCATGGCGGTGGGCTCCTCGAATCTGGTGAAGACGGCGATCTTCGGACGGGATCCGAACTGGGGGCGCATCGCCTGTGCGGTGGGCAACAGCGGGGCGGCGTTCGACCCGGACCGGGTGGCGATCAAGCTGCAAGGGGCGGCGATCTTCGCACAGGGGCGGCCGCTGGCGCACGACCGCGCGGCGGTCTCGCGGGCGCTGGCCGACAGCAAGGAGGTCCTGATCGAGATCTCCCTGGGCGCCGGCGACCAGCAGGCCACGGTCTGGACCTGCGACTTCAGCTACGACTACGTGCGGATCAACGCCGAATACACGACTTGAGCCGCCGGGGCCAATCGTGCTGCTTGCGCCCGCGGGCGCCGATTCCGAGGCTGGCGCCTCAATTCCGGAATGGGAAAGGATGGCCGATGGGGCTACTGGATGGAAAGACTGCCCTGGTGACGGGGGTGGCCAACAAGGATTCGATCGCGTGGGCGGCAACCCGGTCGTTGCTGGATCATGGGGCGCGCGTGGCGCTGACCTACCAGAACGAACGGCTGGAGAGCCGCGTGCGCGCCTTGGCCGCCGAGTGCGATCCCCCGCTGCCCTGCTTCCAGATGGACGCCACCATCGAGGAGGACGTGACGCGGGCCTTCGAGGCGATCGGCAAGGAATTCGGCGGACGGCTGGACATGGTGGTCCACTCGATCGCGTTTGCCCGCAAGGAAGACCTCGCCGGCGGAATCGTCGAGACGTCGGCTGACGGCTTCAAGCTCGCGCAGGAAGTGAGCACGTACACGCTGATCAGCCTGATGCGCGGGGCGTTGCCGCTGATGCAGGCCGCGGGTGGCGGTTCGGCGGTCACGTTGAGCTATCTGGGCGGCGAGCGCGTGGTGCCGAACTACAACGTGATGGGGCTATGCAAGGCGTCGCTGGAGAGCGCGATGCGCTATCTGGCGTGGGATCTTGGGAAGCACAACGTGCGGGTGAACGCGGTGAGCGCGGGCCCGGTGAAGACGTTGGCGGCGCGCGGCATTTCGGGGTTCTCGGGGATGCTGGACTACGTGGCGCAAAAGGCGCCGCTGGGCCGAAATGTCACGCAGGAAGAGGTCGGCAACGCCTGCCTGTTTCTCCTCAGCCCGCTGTCCAGTGGTATCACGGGCGAGGTGTTGTACGTGGATGCCGGTTACCATATCATGGGTATGTGAGGCGGAGTTTCCATGGCGCGCTTCGAGGTCATCCCGGCGATCGACTTGCTGGACGGTCAGGTGGTTCGACTGGAGCAGGGTCGCCGCGAGGCGAAGACGGTCTACTCGGACGACCCGGTTGCGTTCGCGCGGCAGTTCGAGGCGGCCGGTGCCCGGCGCGTGCATGTGGTGGACCTGAACGGGGCGTTCGACGGGGAGTTCGGGAATCTGGATCTGGTACGGGCGATCTGCCGGGGCTCGTCGCTGCGGGTGGAATTGGGCGGCGGAATTCGCACGGTGGAGGCTGCCCGGGAAGCTTGGGCAGCCGGCGTCCACGAGGTGATCGTTGGGACGCGCGCCGTTGAGGATTCACGGTTTGTGCAGGAGCTGTTCAAGCTCCGCCCCGGGCAGGTGATCGTCGGAATCGATGCGCACGGCGGGAAGGTGGCGACGCGGGGCTGGATCCGCAGCAGCGAGCTGGACGCGATCGAGTTCGCGCGCACGATGGAGGAACTCGGCTGCCGGCGAATCATCTACACGGACATTGCGACAGACGGGATGTTGTCGGGCCCGAACGTGCCGGCGATGGAGCGTCTGTGCCGAGCCGTGCCCGCCCTGGAAGTGGTCGCGTCGGGTGGCATTTCGCGGCTGGAGGACTTCGGGACGCTGAGGGCGCTGAAGCTGCCGAATCTGGTCGGAGCCATCTCGGGCCGGGCGGTCTATGACGGGCGGATCGACTTGGCATCGGCCGTGCGACTGACGACGGCGGACGAGGGTTGACCCGCGAACGCAACAGGACGAACGAGGCGGGCAGAAGCAACTGGGCACTGAAAGGAAACGAGAAATGGCCGAAGGCGTGATTACCCTGACGGATGCGACGTTCGAGCAGGAGGTGCTGAAGTCGGACCTGCCGGTGCTGGTGGACTTCTGGGCGCCGTGGTGCGGCCCGTGCCGTCGCGTGGCGCCGATCGTCGAGGAACTGGCGGCGGAGAACGCCGGCAAGGTGAAGATCGGCAAGCTGGACGTGGACGAGAATCCCGGGACGGCGGGCGACTATGGGGTGATGAGCATCCCGACGCTGATCCTGTTCAAGAACGGCGAAGAGACCGACCGTCTGGTTGGGGCGCTTCCGAAGAGCGAGTTGCAGGCGCGCCTGAACCAGGTGGTGTGATTCAACCGGCTGGGATGGGGAGATCGCCGGCGGGCGCCCCGGAATCGGGGCGCCTTGTGGCGTTAGAGAGGTCTGGCACATGAACTGTCCCTTTTGCGGAACAGGCGATACGCGGGTGGTGAACTCGCGGCCTTCACCGGCCGGGGACTTTGTGCGGAGGCGCCGCGAGTGTCAGGCCTGCGCCAAGCGGTTCACCACGGTCGAGTACATCGAGAAGGTCGAGATGATGGTGGTGAAGCGCAACGGGGAGCGCGAGCCGTTTCAGTTGCAGAAGATTCGCGTGGGGTTGGAGCGGGCCTTCGAGAAACGGCCGGTGCCGCCGGAGGCGATCGACCGGGTGACGCGCGAGGTCGAGCGCGAGGTGCTGCAGTCGGCCGACCGCGAGGTGGACAGCGAGACGATCGGTCGCGTGATCCTGCGCGAGATCAAGAAGCTGGACCACGTCGCCTACGTGCGGTTCGCGTCCGTGTACAAGCAGTTCCACGACTTGCAGGATTTCAACGCCGAGATTCAGTCGTTGCTCAAGGAGTAGACGGGGGCGGAGGCGCCAAGAATCTTGTGGCGCCACGGGTTGGCTTGTGGTGAAGGTGGCCGGCATCGGCGTCCATCCCCGCCCCGGAGCGGCCTTGTTGGCCCATGGCACTGAGCCCGAAAGACTTGTCGGATCTGGTCTCGCGGCTGATGCCGGAGGCGATGGGCGACGACCCTGAAGAGTCGCTGCGCCCGGGGACGACGGCGCGCGGTCCGACGGCGATGGCGCTGAGCCGGGGACGCTCGCGCAGCCAGGCGGCAGTTCCAGTGTTTGCGGTGCGGGGCTCGGACACTCCGGCGCCGGGGCGGTCGGCCGGTCCGGGGCCTGCCGGCTACGGCCTGCTCGAGCTGGTCGGCGAGGGCGGCTTCGGCGAGGTCTGGGAGGCGATTCAGATGTCGCTGGGCCGCATCGTGGCGGTCAAACGCATGAGCGACAAGCTGATCGCCGAGTTGGCGAAGGACCCCGGCGAGATGGCGAAGGTGGAGGAGGACTTCCAGCGCGAGGCGCTGACGACGGCCCTGCTCGAGCATCCCAACATCGTTCCCGTTCACGACCTGGGGCTGGACGAGGACGGCCGTCCGCTGCTGGCGATGAAGATGGTGCGCGGCGAGCGGTGGGACGAGCAGCTCTACGACGACCTGGTGAAGCTGACCGCCGACGAGGTGCTGGCGCACCATCTGCCGATCCTGATCGACGTGGCGCAGGCGGTGGCCTTCGCGCACTCGCGCGGCATCGTACATCGCGACATCAAGCCCTCGCAGGTGATGGTGGGCGAGTTCGGCGAAACGCTGCTGATGGACTGGGGCATCGCGGTGCTGTACAATCCGGGGCTGCTGGACGAGGATTGCCGCCAGCTCGTGGACGAAATCGCCCCGACGCCCGACAAGGCGTTCAACCCGACGGGAACGCCCGCCTACATGGCGCCGGAGCAGACGACGAGTTCGGCGCTGCAGATCGGGCCGTGGACGGACGTCTACCTGCTGGGCGGAATTCTGTATTATCTGTTGACCGGTCGGTCGCCGCATTCGGCGCCGACATCGAAGGAGTCGTTCGCGCTGGCCGCCAAGGGGCACGTGCATCCGCCGCAGGAGATGGCGCCCGGACGCGAGATGCCGCGCGAGCTGGTCGAGATCGCGCTCAAGGCCCTGGCGCCCAAGCCGTCGGACCGCTTTGGGTCGGTGAAGGATTTCATCCACGCGCTCGAGAACTACATGACGGGCGCGGGCAATCGCCAGCGCTCCATGGCGATTACAAAGGATGTGGCCGGGCAGGTGGCAGCAGGGTTGAACGGCTATGAAGTCTTGACGGATTGCCACAACCGACTGCTGCAAGCGGTGAGCCTGTGGCCGCAGAACCCGATGGTGGAGTCGTTGCAGACGCAGGTGCGCCTGGCGTATGCGGGCGAGGCGCTGCGCAACGGCGACCTGGTGCTGGCGCGCCTGATGGCCGAGGCCGTCGGGGAGGTGAACGCCGAAGAGCGCGATCGGCTGCTGGCCGAGATCGCCACGCGCGAGAAGCGCGACCGCGGATCGAGGCGCCAGCGACGCATTCTGTACATCGTGGCCCTCGTGCTCGTGCTGCTCGTGATGTTCGACATCATCTTCCTGATCGCGTGGCAACGCAGCGAGGGCATGACCGCGATGCGCCGACGCGTCGATGACGCGGAACGCCGCGCCGCGGTGGCCGAACGCCGACTGGACGAGTTCAAGGCGGCGGGCTACGACGTGCCGGAAGAGGCGCCCGTCGAACCGGAAGAGGGGAATCCCGAGTGACGGGTGGGGAGCAGCGGACTGGCAGGCCGCGCCGACGGCTGTGGCGCGTGGACGCTCGGCTCGAGCCCCCCGTCTGGGAGCCGGCGCAGATGCGGCGCACCGCCGTGCAGGTGGGAGCGATCCTGCTGATCGCCGCCGCGGGGCTCTTTCTGCTGCTGACCCGCAGCATTCGCGAGCACAAGGTGGGACAGAAAACCGAGCGCGCCGTGCGCGACCTGCTCGCAGCGCAGGCGGCCATCGAGAGCTTCACCCGCCGCGAGGGCGAGCCCTTCGCTCCCGCCGAGGACAACAGCCTGCCCACCAGTTTCTCGGAGCACTTTGCACGCCTGCGCGGCGATGCCCCCTTCCATCGGGAACAGGGGCGCATTGCGCGACTGGACGTCTTCGCCCTTCCGCGCGCCTACGGCGAGCCGCTGGCCTACCACGTCGATGGGCCTTGGTGGGTGCTCGCCTCGCGCGGACCCGACGGGGTGCTCGACGTCACGCCCGAGCTCTTCAAGACGACCAGCGATCCGGCCGCGCGCCTTGATGCCCTACTCCGGCTCTCGTACGATCCCACCAATGGCGCCGAGAGTCGCGGCGACCTCTGGGTGTCGAATCTCGAGTAGGGCGACTCCCAACGACTCAGTTCCCGCTGCGGATTCCTGCGCATGACCTCCGATGTCACCGCTCCCCCACTTCCCGAAAAGCGCCGCCTTTCGCGCGCGTCGCAGGCGCTCGTGGTGCTCGCCTGCCTGGGCCTGATCGTGTTCGGCCTCTGGTCGCTCAAGACGCGCACGACGCCGCAGGACTTCTACCTGCGCGACCCGACCGTCGAGTCGCGGCGGGCGTTCGCGGCCGAGCTTGATACTCGCGCGGCCGACGCAAGCCTGTCCCCGCACGAGCGCCATGTGCTGGCCATCGCCGCGGCCACGCATCGCTACGCCGCCCGACAAGGGCACCTGCCCAAGCATCTGCGTGAGCTCGACCTTCCCGAGGATTTGCTCGACGAGCCCTATCGCCTCGTCGGGTCGCGCGCGCAGTGGCGCCTGTTCGGCCCCGCCAACGAGGTGCTCGCGCGCGGGAATTGAGCGACTGACTGTCGGCCGCTTGCCTTACGGATAGAGCAGGTGCCGTGCGCGCAGGCGACGGAACTGCTCGAGGTCGTCCTGCCACTCGGCGACGAGCGCTTCGACACTTTCGCCGGCAAGGCGTTCGTGCAGGCGTTCGATTCCGGCAAGCCGCGCCAGGCCCGGGCGCAGCTCGACTGCTTCCGGGTGCATCGTCACGCAGACCTTGAGCACTTCAAGTCCCGTGCGCACGGGCTCGAACGTCCTGGGATCGGTGACGTGCAGTTGCACGCCTCCGCAGAGTTCGCCGGCGTGCTTGCTGAACGTCGGCGTGAACCATGCAGGACGGAAGCGCACTCCCGGCAGGCCGCGCGCGTTGAGCGCGGCGGCAAGCGCGCTGCCGTCGATGAACGGCGCGCCGACCAGTTCGAAGGGTCGCGTCGTGCCCCGCCCTTCGCTCAGGTTCGTGCCCTCCAGAATCCCCATGCCGGGATAGACCCGGGCCGTTTGTCTCGTCGGCATGTTTGGCGAGGGCATGACCCACGGATAGCCGGTCTGCTCGAAGGTCATCTCACGGCGATAGCCGGGGACGCGAACCACCTTGAGGGCGACGGGTTGCTCGAGCCACTCGGCGTTCGCCAGCGTGGCGATCTCCCCCACTGTCATGGCATGACGCGTGGGCAGGCCGA
Source organism: Candidatus Sumerlaeia bacterium (assembly GCA_019634695.1). Classification (GTDB taxonomy): domain Bacteria; phylum Sumerlaeota; class Sumerlaeia; order SLMS01; family JAHLLQ01; genus JAHCAW01. Next base: position 24,324 of record JAHCAW010000047.1, on the reverse strand, counting down.
AGGGCCGACCGGGCCAGACGCGTCCGATCAGTCCGGCGTCGAATCGAATCGGGGGGCCCTCGATGGTTTCGAGGCCGATCGGGTTCGGCCGGTCGAGCACGACGAACCGCTTTCCGGCCTCGGCGCACGCCTCCATCACATGGGTCATGATCCAGAGCCGGGTGTAGAAGCGCGCGCCGACCTCCTGCATATCGAAGACAACGACATCGAGGAGGTCGAGTTGCTCGGCGGTGGGCCGGCGTCGCGGGCCATAGAGCGAGAAGACGGGCAGGCCGGTGAACGGGTCGGCGTAGTCCTCAACCTTGTCGCCGGCCTGGACGTCGCCGTGCAGGCCATGCTCGGGGGCGAAGAACCCCACGAGCCGAATCTGCGGATCGGCGAGCAGACGCTCGGCGACCTGTCGGTAGCGACCGTCCACGCCGGTCTGGTTCGTCAGCAGAACAACGCGGCTGCCGTGCAGCAACGCCGCCAGTTCTGCGAGCTGGACCTCAGTGGGGTCGGGCACGGCGACCGGGCCCCGTGGCGCGCAAGCACCCAGCATCCCGGCCAGCAAGAGCATTCCCAGAAGGCGCATGGTGGGGATGTTCGGGCGGGGGCGCCGGCGGGGCAAAGGACATTCCGGACCGGTCGGGCGCAACTCAGCAGAATGCAGCGCTGAAGGGCGACGCTTGAAGTCCGCACCAGGCAAGCAGCTTGCATGGAGTTGGGGTGCACCCGGGCCGGTCAGGAGCCAAGGCTTCCGATTGCCCCTCGGCAGGGGTTTCCGGCAGAATCTGGGGAGAATTGTCGCCGGCCCCGCGCCGGCCCGGTTTCCGCCCATGAGCACCGCCCGATCCATCACGATCCTGCCCTTTGCCTACGCGAACTGGCGCGAGGACGCGCGCGGCGTGAGCCTGTGCCGGGGGCTGGCGAGCCTGCTCGAGGGGCGACTGCGGCTGCTGCCGGAAGCGCAGGTTTCCGTCCAGCACATGGTGGCGCGGCCGACCGTCGAGGGCGAACCGCACCAGTACCTGCTGCGCACGCGCCTATGGGATCTCGAGGAGGCGCTGAGCCTGCCGACGCAGGCGGGCGTGGAGACGACGCACTTGGTTCAGGGCGAGCTCGTGTTCGGCGAGACGATGGAGTTGACGCTCGAGGCGATCGATCGCACGGCGGGCTACTCGGCGTTTCGCGAGAAGCTGATCTGCCGCCAGACCGAGTTTCTCGACCGCTTCTTTCCGATGCTGGGTCGGCTGGGCGACGTGATCGTCGGGTCGCTGGATGAGGATCGACGGGCGATGGTGGCGCGCCGGCCCACGTCGTCGTTCATCGCTTTCGAGTGGTATCTGGCGGGGCTGTCGCGTCGGGTGGAGATCGCGGCCGGGGCGCGGCCCGCGGGCCTGCTGGCCGAGTCCTTCGAGCCGTTTCAGGCCGCCCTGCGCGAGGACCCGGAGTTCCCCGAGGCCTGCATTGCAATCGACCTGCTGGCGCAGGAGTGCTTTCGCCAGCGACGCGGCGAGCGCACGGCACGGCGCGCGCTGCTCGAGGCCGCCGGGATGGCGCCGCAGTTCCCCGGGTTCGCGCGCACGCTGGGCATTCACTACTTCGAGACGGGCCGCATGGCAGAGGCGCGCCGCCTGCTCGAGAGCTATCTGGAATCGACCGCTGCGAGCGATGCGCTGGCGCCGCCTGCCTACGTGCGGCTGGCGCGAATCTACCGCGAGGCCGAGGGGGCCAAGCCCGCTGTGGCGCTGCTGCGTCGAGCGGTGGCTCACTTCCCGAAGGACCACGACATTCTCGAAAGTCTGGGCGTCTGCCTTGCGGAGTCGGGCGAGCGCGAGGAGGCCGAGTTGCTCTGGTGCCAGGTGCTGGACGAGGCGCCGGGCCGCAGTGCGACCTTGGCAAGCTTGGCGGGATTGCGCTGGGAGGACGGCGACCTGCGGCGCGCCCGCGAGTTGTTCCAGCGCGCCATCGAATCGCCCGAGGCCAGCGCGCTGGCCTATTCGCGGTACGTTGACTTTCTCCTCGAAACCGCCCCGCTTGCGGCGGCCGACGAGGTCGCCACGCAGCGGGTCGAGCGCTACCCGGAGAACTGGCGGCACTGGGTGCAATTGGGGCGCATCCGTCGTCGCCTTGGACAGACAAAGGCCGCCGAGTACTGTCTGGATCGCGCCGAGGACATCGCCGGCGTGGAGGACGTCGAGGGCGAGATTCTGATCGCCCGGTTTGCGGCTGCCCAGCCGGGCGATTTCGAGCGCTTCCAGAAGGCGTTGGCCCAAGTGATGGAATCCACCGGCCCGCAGCGGGGCGATGCCGCCGAAGCTGCCTTGCGCCTGGGCGAAGCGGCGGCCGTCTTCCAGGAGTTGGCGGAACGCTACTCCCGGCTGCCGTTCGTGTGGAGGGCGCTGGCGCAGGCGTTGGGGCTTCTCGAGCAGTTCGACGCGGCGGTGGCGGCACAGGAGCGCCTCGTGCGGATGGCGCCACGGTCGGCCGAGGCGCGCAGCACGCTCGGGGTACTGATGATGCGGGCAGGTCGCGGCGAGCAGGCGCTGCCGGCGCTTCGGCGCGCGGTGATGCTCTCGCCACGCACGGCGGATTTCCGCGTGAACCTGGTGCTGGGATTGGAGAACTGCGGCCGTCACGCCGAGGCGCGCAAGGAGCTGGATCGGATTGCCTGCCCACCGGAAGACTGGGCGATGGCCAAGACGCTGCGCGATCTGCGGCGTCGGCTCGAAGAACCGCCCGCGCCCGAGCCGTTAGCGGTCAAGATAGCGGTGGGATGGGGCGAACGGCTGCTGCAGGTGCTTCGCCGAATCAATCGCCGGAGCGGCGGGTCATGACCGAGCCGGTCGCCGGCGCCAATCTGCACGACCACTTGACGGGTCTGATGGAGGCGGTTGCCCGCGGGGAGTTGAACCCCGAGGCCGCCGCGCAGCGCGCCGCCGGGCTGCTCGTGCGGGATTTGGGCTATGCACAGGTGGACACGCATCGCGCACTGCGACGGGGCCGGCCAGAGGCGATCTACTGCCCGGGCAAGACGGTCGAGCAGGTGGTGCGAATCGCGCGGGAGCTGGCCACAGCAGGGCAGAATGTTCTAATGACGCGACTTGAGGCCGATCAGTTCGACGCCGTTGCGAGGGAGTTGGACGGACCGGGTCTGGAGCCACATCGGGTCGCGCGCCTGCTGCACCTGCGCGTGCGCGAGGTGCCGCGCAAGGCAGGGCTCGTCGGGGTGCTGTGCGCCGGGACGACGGACATCGGAGTTGCCGAGGAGGCCGCAGTGACCGCCGAAGCGCTCGGGAGTCCGGTGGAGCGCTTGTTCGATTGCGGGGTGGCTGGGCTGCATCGGCTGCTGCGCCATCGCGAGCGACTGGAGCAGATGCGGGTGCTGGTGGTGGTGGCGGGGATGGAGGGTGCTTTGCCGTCGGTGGTGACAGGGCTGGTGCGGGCGCCGGTGATTGCGGTGCCGACCAGTGTTGGTTATGGCGCGTCGTTCGGCGGAGTGGCGGCGCTGCTGGGGATGCTCAACTCTTGCGCTCCCGGAATCGGCGTGGTGAACATCGACAACGGTTATGGCGCGGGATATCTGGCCGACGCCATCAATGAGTTGGGTGAGTAGTCGGGCCCTTCAGGGCCGCAATATCATGGAGACCGGTCGGGTCTCCGTCGTCAATACGTCCGGCGGGATAGACAGACTCAGGGCGGTCGGCAAGCGACCGAACCGTCCGCATCATGTTCGGCAGGGGAATGGTCATGGAATCGGTGGATGATCGGCTGGAGTGGTTGCGGGCACCCGCGGGACGGCAGACGGAGTCGGAGGGCGGGGTGCTGGACCAGACGGCCATCGAGTTCGTGCTGGCGGTGCGCTGCGCGAAGGATTCGTTCGAGAGTCTGGAGGACCAGCGGCGCATCCTGGCGCCGGGGATCACGTGGCGACGTCGGCGGCTGGGCTGGGTGGATGCGGCCTCGAGCCTCGACAAGGGATTGTGCGTGAACGAGGTGCGGGTGGCGCTGGCGGCGACAGGTCGCGTCGAGCCGCTGGTGGCGATGGCGCAGCCTGAGTTGCTGGACTTCGAGGCGATCGAGCACGCCTACTGGCAGACCTGTTGGGCGGGCGGGGCGTTGCGGTCGGACCGCGGTGTGAAGAAGACGCGCCTGTTCCTGAACATGCGGGAGTTGACGTGTGCACGTTCCGGCGCGCCGCGCGGTCCGTGGGAGGATCTGGCCGCCGTGCAGGAGCGCGTGCGCCTGGGGCAGTGGAAGCCCGAGGAGATCGACCTGTTGCCGTACATGACGCCCCAGTATCGCCCGGTCGAGGGCGATGGCGAGCCGCTCGACGTGGTGCGGTTCCTGCCGGCGTTCCCGCCCTCCTGGAGCGTGACCGGGCACGCGCACGTGCTGGCAGCCACAAACGGCGGGTACTTCCTGAACTTCCCGGAGGAGTACGCGGACGGCTACTCGGCGCTGCACCAGCCAGTCGGCGCGCTGTTCGCCGACGGGCGGCTGCACATGCCGCCGTGGATCGAGAGGCCGTGCGCAGTCGAGTGGGTGGACAACCGGCGCAGCATCGAGCGTTTGGGACCGGAGAACCTGTTCCTCGAGACGGACGGCGCGGAGGGCTGTGGCCTAGAGATGGGGACCGTGCAACCCGACGGTGCGGCGACGGTGTGGCGGTCGTTCGACGGGCCGTTGCCGGCGGCCGAACCGGGCGGGTACGTGGTGGACCTGATCTTCTGCGGTGCCGGATTGGTGCGTGTAACCGAGCCCGGCGCCGAGCCCCCCCCCATCGGGGGTGCGGTGGTGCGGTTGCGGGGTCAGATGGCGCGGCCCTGGCGGTCGTGGTTGCGCGATCCGCGCCGCGAGCCCTTCCCGGACTGGAAGCTGGTGCTGCGGACGTCGCGCGACGTGCAGCCGGCGTGGGTGCTGGCCTCGGGGCCGATCCTGGTGCATGACGGTCGGGCGCTGCGCGAGGCGGAGATCTTTTCGCCGCTGGCCGCGGGCGAGATGTGTCCGAACGGACCGCCGCCGACGCGGTTCCCGTACGACGCGACGAAGACGCGGGCGCCGCGCACGGCGATCGGGTTGTCGCGCAACGAGGAGTGGGTGCTGCTGGTGGTGGACGGTCGGGCCGACGACACGCACAGCGTGGGCTGCACGCTCGAGGAACTCGCGCGCCTGATGCGCGAGGTCGGGTGCTTCTACGCGCTGAACCTCGATGGCGGCGGCTCCAGCGTCATGGCCGTCGAGGGCGTTGGCGGATTCGACCAGTTGCGCCCGGGTCTGGCGGCAACCATCGCCAACATTCCCAGCGACCCGGGTCACCGCGAGCGCATCGTGCCCGTGGCGCTCAACGTCGTGCAATAGGCGGTCAACCCTCGCGGGTGGTCTCCTGCTGGTCGAGATGCCGCAGTCTGCGCTGAATGCGGCCGGCGAGCAGGAAGTCTTCGGCGTTGGCGGCCTCGCGCATCATCTCGGCCAGCTTGCGGCGGTCCGAGATGTCTTCGGGATTGGCGGGCTCGGCAAGGTCGATGATCCGGGCGGTGCCTCCGCGCGGTGCAGCAGCGCGTCGCCTGCTGGATGCTTCGGGCTTCAACCGCAGCAGCCCCCGCACATCGTCCGATGCCTGACGACGCGCCTGCACGACGAGGTCGCTGTCGTAGTAGACCGTGCGCGCGCCCCACTCGTCCGACCGCCCATAGACCGGCATCTGCCGGATGCGGTCCTGCTCCCACAGGCAGGACTGGATCCCCAGGATGCCGATGAGCGCGAGCCATCCGCTGACCATGCCGAGAAAGGGGAGTTCCACGCGGAAGAAGAAGGCGATCAGCAGCGCGATACCCAGCCCGGTGCCCAACTGACAGACGCGCAGGGTGACGTGCTGGGGATTGTACCGCAACGCGAAGGCCGCGCGGATCAGGCGGGCGCTGTCCATCGGGAAGAGCGGGAACAACAGGTTGAACAGCGCGAGCATCGTGTTGACCGCGGCGATCATTCCAACGATCAGCACGCCCCACAATGCCAGCGTGCGTCCGTCGGCCCACAACGCGCCGGGCGACGGAAGCAGCCAGAGGCCGCCGTGCGCCGCCGCGGCGAGCAGGACGCTGACGGCCGGGCCGAGTGCGGTGACGATCAACTCGGCGCGCGGCGAGGCGTCGGCGCCGCTGCCCAGCGCCATACCGCCGATCGGCGTCAGGATGATCATCTCGGTGCGGCCACCGACCAGACGATTGCCCCACGCGTGGCCATACTCGTGGGCCGTCACCGACAGATAGAGCACGGCGATGTAGAGCAGGGCGAACAGCAGCCCGCCCAGCGGGCCAAGCGCCGGAGCCCAGCCCGAGTAGAACGCGTAGCCGAGAAACGGGACAAACAGGACGAGCGCGAGATGCACGCGCAGCGGAATGCCGAGCAGGCGCCCGGCCGGGAGCGTCTTGGTGAAGAACCACTGAAACCAGAAGATCAGCGAACGCATGGGTCAACGGACAGGAGCGGGGGTATCGTCCAGCCTCCGCCCCCTGCTTAGGCCCGCACGTCCGTTTCTGGCAACCGGGATTGGCAGGGGGCCTCAATATCCCCCATGCGCCGAATCAACGCCTGCTCAACCGGGATGCCGGACATGCCCACGCTAGCGGACTGCTGCGACACGGAACCCGATAACGGGGTTCAGGTTCACGGGTGGATGGGCATTACGCTGGGAGGACCGCAGCGCCCAGTTGTAGTATGCCCAGGCCCCGCCGCGCATCACGCGTGCTTCACTCGGTGCCGGTCCCGTCGGGTTGACCTTCGCATCGGCGGTGTAGCTGTCCAGATACCAGTCGTGGCACCATTCCCAGACGTTGCCCGCCATGTCGTACGCGCCGACCGGCGAGCAGGTGTCGATCGTGGCCACGAGGCCGTTTGGCGACACATTCACCCCGTTGAACCAGCCCACCGGCGACGTGGTTGGATGCGAGCCCAGCCCCATTGGATTCACATAGTCAGGGTCCACATCGTAGTAGTTGGCACGAGTCTTCCCGGAAAGAGTGTTCGAACCGAAAGGATAGATCCACCGCGTGGAACCATCCCATCCGGCGGCGTACTCCCACTCGGATTCTGTCGGAAGCCGGTAACTGGCGACGTATTGCAGGCCAGGGGTTTCGGTGTCGGCATCCACAAGTTCCCACGTGAACAGGTTGTAGGCCTGGGGTTTGCCTTCCATCTCGGAGAGGAAGCTGCAGAACGCGACGGCTCCATGCCAACTGACCCAGACCACCGGATGTTCCGCCATACTCTGGGATTCCCGGATCCGTGCGGCGAAGGCCGAACCCGTCCATTCGATCTGGGAAAAGCTGCTCCCCGAAACCGTACCGAACAGCGGCTTGCGACCGGCCGATTCGTCGAGCGCCATCAGGTGGACGAAGTCCCCTCCGGTGTAGGGATCGCCGCCGGCATTCCCCGCCAGATAGCCATGATCCAGTGCCCAGTTCATCACGGTGGCAAACTGGGCATTGGTCACCTCATACTTGCCGATGTCGTAGGCGGAGAGTGTCACCTGGTGGTTGGGCAGCTCGTATGGAAACCCGTAGGCGGCGTCGTCGCCCGTGTCGCTGCGCCCCATGGTGAAGGTGCCCGCCGGAACGGAGACGAAATCGAGAAGTTCCTTCCCATCATCGGCCACCACGCGCACGACCAGGCCACCCGTGATCGTCTGACCCGGTTCATCGGTCGCCACGGCCCAATCGATGGTCTTGCCCGTGCCGGGCGTGACACCCGCGCCGACCGCGCCAGCGGTCGTGGCGGCAGTCGTGAAACTCAACCCACCGTCCGTCGAGTAGAGCAGGGTCACGTCGCAGTCGCCCTCGGGCGAAACGAGGTCGTAGGTGACGCGCACGCGGGTCGCCCCGGCGCCGTCCGGTTCCTGCACATAGCCGACATTGGAAACGACCGGCATCGCGAGCAAGGCCGCCGGAAGCGCCATTGTGAAAACAGATGCGAGGGAGTAGAGATTTCTCATGATTCGATCACTCCACCACGAACAAGTCGAGCTCAACTGGAACTGCCGTCGTGCTGGCGAAGTTCGCGCTGCCATTGATCGCCATCGGGTTCCCCACCAAGTCCTCAATCAAGCCGGACAGCGTGACCTCGAGAAGTTGACCGAAGACCTGCTGGCCGGAACCCCATGAGAGCGTGTAGATGGTGGTGCCGCCCGTCACCGTGCCGGGACTGGCGGAGAGCGTGCCCGCGCCGGGACCGGCGACGGCGTAGTTATCGGTGTCCGTGACGCCGGAGCCACCCATGGCTTCGGAGAACGTCACATCGATCTGGTTGAGTGCGGGCCGTCCAAGACCGGCCACGTGAGGGGGAACGGTGTCGAGATTCCCCGGTGCGGAATCACCGCTGTCGACGAAGGCGAGAGCGGGAGCGGTCACGAGGCAGATGACCCCGAACCCTCCCGCTCGGATGAGGATGCGCATGGCGACCTCCGGTAGAAACGGATGGATTTTGTCCTATTTAGCGGTTCGAATCTTCGCCTGAGGTCTCCAGTGGTCAAGTCCAATACGCGAAGGAACGGTATCGGCGGGCAGGCGCAAGACACCCCCGCCAAGCCGGCACGCTTCCGACGAGCGATCCCCCCCCAGCCCGGCCATGCCGATCCCGATCCCGGATCACGGCAACGTTCGGGGGGCACCGGAACTCTGTCAGGAGAGCTTCGGCAGTCCAAGCGCCTGAGCTGCGGTCAACTCCGGCCGGCGATCAGTACCACTTGATGTCTTCTTCGGTGGCGCCGCCGGGTTTCTCGGGAGGTAGCGGCGGCAGTTCCTCGTCGATGTAGTCTTCGGGGCGAGGTGGATAGGCGGTGCCGGCCGGCGGCACCGCAATGCCGAGTTCGGGATCTTCCTGCAACTCGTCGAAGGTGGGCTTCTTGATGACGCGCGACGGGGTGAGCGGGGCGTGCTGGTAGGCCTCGTAGTGTTCCTGGCTGCGCAGGTGCTCGGGCAGGGCGACGAAGGGGTCGTAGGCGGGCTCGGCGGCGGAGCCGTCCTCGTACTCGTAGTACTCCTCGACGGCTTCCTCATATTGGGGTTCGAGGAGTTCGGCGCTGGCGAAGCGGAACTGGGTGTCGACGAGCGAGGACTGGCGGCGATCCTCAAGACCTTCGGGGACATCGGTGCCGCCGCGCACAGCCTCGTTGAGGTCGATGGCGCGCACGTACTGGATGGCGTCGACGCGTACGAAGTAGGTCGTGTCGGTGCCGTGGAGGATGAGGAAGCGGTCGGCACGGTTGACGTAATCGGAAACGTTGCGCTCGGTCTCGGGCACGTGGATGTGGAACCAGGCGGTGCCCTTGACGAGGCGCTTGTTGGTGAGCGTGACGGCCATGATGGCGAAGGATTCGACGTCGGCCTTGGACTGGACGAGCGAGACGTCCGACATCATGGGATAAGCTTCGAGCATCTGCTTGACGGAGCGATGGGGCAGCTCGACGACATAGCATTTTGCCAGGGGAAGCAGGGCTTCGCTGCCGTCGCGCAGGCGGGCGGGGAAGAACTCGCGCTGGCGCCGGTTCAGGAACGATTCGAGCGAATCGATCGGGTTGTCGTACTGATGGGACAGCAGCGGGAAGATCGTGGCGTTGAGCAGGGAGTCGTCGTGAAAACGAATCTGCACCTCCATCTCGATCTTCTGCTTCGGAATCTCGGCCATCATTCGCCCCCGCGCGCGGTATTCTGGTAGATTGCGACCGGAGTATGCCTCCGGCTCGAGCATTGCCGCAAGCAAAGAGCGCGATCCGGGCAGGACGATGTTCGGTGCCCGTGGATCGAGCCGTGCCGGACCCAATCCCTCCGGATACGACCCATCAGTACTCGGTGAAGGCCTTGGGCCGCTGGTCAGTAGAAGGCGGTTTCATTCTCGGCCGTGACGCCGAGTTCGCAGGGGTGGGCAGCCACGTGTGAGTCGATGCCCAGCCGCCGCGTGTCCGGGTCGCGCTGGAAGGGCTCCACCCACAGGACGGCGTTCTTCTGGACGAAGAGAGAGACGCGGGCGCCGTGGAGGGCGAGCCAGCGTTGGGGGTCGCGCAGGGCCTGGCCGGTGGCGATGCGGGGGTCCATGTCGGCGGCCGGAGCCTCAAGGGCGCCGACGAGCAACTGCCAGTTGGAGCGCATGACGCAAGCGGGGGTGCGGGGAGCGAGTTCGGCCGATTCGGTGCGACGGTACGGGCGCAGGTCCGAGTGGGCGACTTCGATCATTTCGCACAGGGCCAGCTCGCAGTGCGTGAAGACGGAGCCGTTGAGCCAGATGTCGAGCGATGTGGCGGCGGGGTCGAGCAGATGGCGGCGAAGGCGATCGAGAGGCCCGTCGCCGGCAGGGCCGGACTGGAGGCTGATCGTGACCGAAAGAGTCGATCCGTCGGAAAGGTGCAGGAGTGCCGGAAGTTCCATGCGTTGGACGGGCCGATGGGGCCCGAATTCCTTTCTTTTTCCTTCCGATCACGAAGGGAGGCAGCGGGAGTCGCCAGCGGCCCTGCAGAATTGGTGCCAGACGGCCCGAATCCGCCCTTCGGAGATAGGAGATCGCGGGTTGCGGGCGCGGGAGGCGGCAGGGCGCCCGCGCGGATCGAAGGCTCTCATTGTAAAAAGATTGATTTTTATTGGTTTGTAAGCGATTTCCGCCGGCGCATGCGGCGGCGGGCTCCAGGAGGGTTGCCCGTTCGGCACCCCCAATGGCCGCTGGCGCCAGTCGTGCAGCGTTGCGACACTGCCTCGGGACGGGTCTCTGGGCGAGACGAAAACGGGGGACCGAGGCGCGGGCGCCCGGTCCCCCGAAGAGGGTGCTTCAGTCGGCCAGGATCAGGCCGGGTTGAGCGCCTCGATGCCGGGCAGCTTGCGGCCTTCGAGGAACTCAAGGCTGGCGCCGCCGCCGGTCGAAACGTGGTCCATCTTCTCCTTCAGGTCGTACTGCGCGATGGCGGCCGCCGTGTCTCCCCCGCCGATGATCGAGATGACGGAGTCGAGGGCGGCGAGCTTGTCGGCGATGGCGCGCGTGCCGGCCGCGAAGTCGGCGATCTCGAACACGCCGACCGGGCCGTTCCAGACGACTGTGCCGGCCTTGGCGAGTTCGGCCTCAAGCAGCTTGATCGTCTCGGTGCCGATGTCGACGCCTTCCATGTCGGCCGGAATGGCGTCGACGCCGACGACCTTCGTGTTGGCGCCGGCGGCGAACTTGTCGGCCACAAGCACGTCGACGGGCATGATGACCTTCGCCTTCGAGGTCTTGAACTCCTCGAGCAGCGCCTTGGCCGTGTCGAAGGTCTCGGCGTCGAAGAGCGACTTGCCGATTTCCTTCCCCTGCGCCTTGAAGAAGGTGTAGGTCATGCCGCCGCCGAGGAACAGGACGTCGACCTTGGCGAGCAGGGCGCGGATGACGCCGATCTTGCTGCCGACCTTCGCGCCGCCCAGGATGGCGACGAGCGGGCGCTTGGGATTGTCGAGCCCGGCTTGCAGGTACTTGAGTTCCTTCTCGATCAGGAAGCCGGCGACGGACGGCGACAGGAACTTCGTGACACCGCACGTCGAGCAGTGATCGCGGTGCGCGGTGCCGAAGGCGTCGTTGACGTACAGGTCCGCCAGACTGGCGAGGCGGCGGGCGAAGTCCATGCGCTCGTCGCGGAACTTGCCGGTGGCCTTGTCCTTCTTCTCGTCCTCCTCCTTGTGGAATCGGACGTTCTCGAGCAGCAGCACGCGGCCCGGCGCGACGGCGGCGGCCATCTTCTCGACCTCGGCACCGACGCAGTCGGGCGCCAGCGGGACGTCGAAGCCGAGCAGCTCGCCGAGGCGCTTGGCCACCGGGGCCAGGCTCATCTCGGGCACACGCTTGCCATCGGGACGGCCCAGGTGCGAGCAGACGATGACGCGGGCCTTGTTGTCGATCAGGTGCCGGATGGTGGGCAGGGATTCGGTGATGCGGGTGTCGTCGGTGATGTTCTGGTTGGCGTCGAGCGGGACATTGAAGTCGCACCGCACGAGGACGCGCTTGCCGGTGACGTCGATGTCCCGGACGGACTTCTTGGCCATGGTCGGAGTTCTCCCTCGAATGTGTGGGCGGGCCGGAGGACAGCCCGTCCGCCCCGCGGCGTTGGGGCTAGCCGCGGGCAGGGGGAGGTGTCAACGGGGGGCGGGGAGGGGGATGGACGAGATGGACCAAATGGACCTGATGGACGAAAGGATGGGGATTGGCGGAAAGGATTGGGACGGGACGGCGGGATCGGGATGGGCAGATTGGATAGGGAGCGTGCGATTCGGCGACTATTCCGGGGGGTGCTTCTTTCGGTACTCGGTGCGTTTGCGGTAGAGGCGTTCTGTGAAGCCGCCTTCTTCCTGGAACTTGCGTGCGAGGGACTTCAATTGCCGGTCCAACAGGACGCACGCAACGCCGATGATCACATGGGCGGCGTTGGCGGCGGCTTCCTCGTAGGAGCATCGCCGGCCGGGCCGTCCATCGGGTCCATCAGGTCCATTGGGTCCATCGCACAGTTCCTTCACCCAGCGCGCCACGGCGTCTGCCGTGGCGCAGCGGCGGGCAACAAGCTGGGCGCGGCGCGGATCGTCGGGGGGCCACAGGGGCAGTCCCCTCTGGCGCAGGAAGTCCTCGTAATCGAGCTTGAGTTCCTCGAGGCTGGCGCGGGCGACGTTGGTGAGCTTGAGTTCGGTCTTCCGGGAGGTGCCGGAGGCGAGGCTGCCTTCGGCGATGTTCTGCACGCCGGAGCGTGCGGCCTGGACCATCTGGTCGCGGGTGCGGCTGCGCGGGTCGATCCAGCGTTCGCAGAAGCGCACCGTCAGATCGTGCGCGAGTTGGGCGAGCTGAAAGCTGCGCAGGTGGCGATAACCACCATGCTCGGGAATGAGGTCGTCGTTGTTCATGGCGCGACTTGGTTGACGGAAACGCGGCGTTCCACCAGTTCAGTTTCCCTGCAAGGCATTCCGAGTCGGCCTGTCGGCGGGTGGCGGACAGGACAGGAATAGCAGAAATGGGATCGCGGCGGAGAGCAACCGTTTCGGCTGCTCCCAATTGCAGCCCTACTTCCCAACGCTTCTGCGGTGAGCTTCGAGTGCCTCGAGCAGGACTTCGGGGCCGTAGCGGACGGGGTCGGTGACGGGGAGGCCGAGGTCGGCGGCGGCGGCGTCGAGGGCGGCGCGGGCGGCGGCGTCGGAGAGGCCGTGCGTGTTGAGCGCGCCGGCGACAACGGGCGAGGGCTTGAGGTGCTGCTGGACCGCCTCGTAGAGGTCGGCCATGGCGCGCAGCGACGGAATGCGAACGTGCTCGCAGGTGCCGATGGTGCTCTTGTTGGCCAGATGGCACAGGATCATGGCGTCGGGCATGGCGCCGTGCATGAGGCCAAGGGTGACGGGCGAGTAGCCGGGATGAATGAGCGAGCCCTGGCCTTCGACGAGGATGAGGTCGCACTGGCCATCGACGGAGAGGCAGTCCTTTTCGACGCAGCCGGCCATGAAGTCGCCGGGGATGGCGTCGACGGGATGGCCCCAGCCGGCGATCATCATGCCGGTCTGGCCGGTGGCAATGAATTCGGCGCGCAGGCCGCGGGTGCGAGCGGTGCGCTGGAGTTCGAGGGCGACGGTCATCTTGCCCAAGGCGCAGTCGGTGCCGACCATGAGGGCGCAGTAGGACTTGTTGGTCATCATGGCGCCAACGCCGACGGGCAGGTCCTGCGGCGGGCGGCGGACGTCCCAGATGTCGGCGCCGCCGCGTTCGGCGGCGACGCGGAACTCGTGGTCGTCGCCGAGGAACTGGTGCATGCCGCTCCAGACGTCGAGGCCCGCCTCGAGGGCTTCGAGGATGTGGCGTCGGAAGGAGGGGGGCACGCGGCCGCCGACCGGGTTGACGCCGATGACGAGGGTGTCGGGCTTGAGGCCGCGGCGCTGGATGTCGGCCAGACAGGCCTCGATAGGAATGTCGCCGCCGGCGTCGAGCAGGTGCTGGGCGGTGCGGCCGACGTTGGTGGAATCGATCAGGGCGACGGATTCGTGGGGCGAGTAGCACAGGATTCCGCGGGTGGTCTTGGCGCTGCGGGGCGAGCAGGAGCCCTCGACGAGGTGAACAATGGTACGTTTCCTGAAGTCACGGCGGACGGAGTGCGGCATGTGAGGGAGGTGCTCCTGAGGATGGAGAGTTGAAATCTGTTGACTTGAGGGGTTTTGGGGGCCGAGTGGGGTCCCGCAGGGGTGGTCAAATCCGGCCACCGAGATGGCCCATTTTGTCCGGGTGTTGTGAGTCGTGACCGGTTCGCGCGGTATCGGGGGTCGTGATGTGGAGGGCCTTGAGGCCCTGTACCGGATTTCGAACGTCATCAGCACGACGCTCGACCGGGCGCAGGTGCTGAAAGCCATCGTGCGGGAGGTCGTCAAGCTGACTCGTGCGTCGTCGGGCAGCATTGCGATGCTGGACCATCGTCGCGGGATCCTGAATATCGAGACGGCGATCAACATCCCGGCGCGTTCGTGGAAGCGGCTGAAGTTGCAGCTCGGGGTGGGCGTGACGGGCTGGGCGGCGTACAAGGGCGAGGTGGTGCGGGTGGACGACGTGCGTCGCGACCCGCATTACGTGGCGATCAAGTTGAACGTGCGGTCGGAGTTGGCCGTGCCGATGAAGCTGCACGGGCAGGTGATCGGCGTGATCAACGTGGACTCGACGCGTCGCGGGGCGTTCACGGAGGACCACGCGCGGCTGCTGCAAGCGGTGGCGGAGCAGGCGGCGCGGGTGATCGAGACGGCGCGGCTGTACGATGCGCAGCGCAAGCACAACGCGCAGATGGAGGCGTTGTTCGAGGTGGGGCGGCAGTTGTCGTCGCCGGCGCCGGTGGGTTCGGTGCTGGGGACGGTGGCGCGGGAGGGCCGGCGGCTGCTGAAGGCGGGGGCGTGCGTGTTTGTCGAGTACTTCGAGGAACGCGACGAGATCGCGATCACGGCACAGGACGGGGCGGCGCCGTCGTGGCTGGCGGCGAATCCGATCAAGTGGCACGGGAGCCTGCTGGGGCCCGTGATCCGGCATCGCAGCCCGCTGTACCTGACGGACCTGCGGGACCGGCCGGCGCTGTGGGGCGAGGCGCTGGCGGAATCGGTGGAGGAGTTCCGGTCGCTGGTGGCGGTGCCTGTACTTTACCAGGAGTCGCTGCTGGGGGTGCTGCTGGTGCTGACGACGGAGCCACACCAGTTCACGGAGCAGGAGACGCGGCTGCTGGAGTTGCTGGCGAATCAGGCGGCGGCGGCGCTGGAGAACGCGCGCCGGCTGGAGCGCATCCAGGAGACCGAGGACGAGCTGCATCGCGTCGAGCGCTTCTCGCTGATGGGAAGCCTTGCGGCCGAGATTGCGCACGAGATCCGCAATCCGGTGACGATCATCAACCTGGTGCTGGACTCGCTGATCGAGGAGAGCCGCGGCAACGCGACGGTGCACGGGGACCTGCGTTTGGTGCGGGAGAAGGTCTCGCGAATCGACACGATCGTGGAGCAGACGCTGGCCATGGCGCGCAACCCGCGCCGGCGGGAGTTCCGGCGCGCGCCGATCGGCCCGGTGATCCGCGACGTGATGCTGTTCCTGGACTACAAGGTGGCGCGGCGCGGCATCGCGGTGGAGGTGGACCTTGCGGAGAACCTGCCCGAGATCGCGATGGACAGCGGGCAGATGCAGCAGGTGTTCCTGAACCTTGCGTTGAACGCGATCGAGGCGATGCCTGCCGGGGGTCGATTGGCGATTCGCGGCGAGCGCGTGACGGACGGCGAACTGGGCGAGTGCCTGGCGGTGTCGGTGCGCGACACGGGGCCGGGAATCGCGCGCGCGAACCTGACGGCGCTGTTCGAGCCGTATTACACAACGCGGCCGGAAGGCACCGGGCTGGGATTGTTCATCACGCGCAAGCTGGTGGCGAACCACCGGGGCGACGTGCGCGTGCGCAGCATGCAGGGCAAGGGCTCGACGTTCACGGTGCTGCTGCCGCTGGTGGCAGCGGAGGAACCGGCGGACGCGAACGCGCCCGGGCAAGATCACTCGACTCTCATCCCCACCCCATCGGGAGCCTGACCGTGCCAAGACAGACCCTTCTCGTCGTGGACGACGAACCGGACTTCATCACGGGATTTCGCCGCGTGCTGACGCGCGAGGACCTGGAGATCCTGTCCGCGCAAAGCGGCGAGGAGGCGCTGGAAATCGTCCGCGTGCGGCGGCCGGACGTGATCTTCATGGACCTGCGGATGCCCGGGCTGGACGGCCTGGCGACGCTCAAGCGCATGCGTGAGATGGACTCGCGCCTGATCGTCGTGCTGATGACGGCGTACTCGACGACAAGCACGATCATCGAGGCGATGAAGCACGGCGCGTTCGAGTTTCTGGGCAAGCCGTTCTCCGGCACGAAGCTGCGCGAGGTGGCGAGCGAGGCGCTGAAAGTTGCGAACGACATGCGGACGGTGGTGTCGTACCGACCGCAGGCGGTCGAGGGCGAAGGCACCGAGGCGATCGTGGGCAACTCGGACGCGATGCAGCGGGTGTACAAGGCGATCGGGCAGGTGGCGGCGAGCAACGCGACGGTGCTGATCACGGGGGAGAGCGGGACGGGCAAGGAGTTGGTGGCAAGGGCGATCTATCACCACAGCGACCGCTCGGGACGGCCGTTCATCGCCGTGAATTGTGCGGCGATCCCGGAGAGCCTGCTGGAGAGCGAGCTGTTCGGGCATGAGAAGGGAGCGTTCACCGGAGCGGTGGGGCGCAAGCCGGGCAAGTTCGAGGTGGCGCAGAGCGGCACGATCTTCCTGGACGAGATCGGGGACATGTCGCTCTCGACGCAGACGAAGATTCTGCGCGTGTTGCAGGACGGATCGTTCCAGCGCGTGGGCGGCACGGAGACGCTGAAGGCGGACATCCGGGTGCTGGCAGCGACGAATCGCGACCTGCCGCGCATGATCCGCGAGGGCGCCTTTCGGTCCGATCTGTATTACCGCCTGAACGTGGTGCACATCGAGATGCCGACGCTGGCCGAGCGCGCCGAGGACATCCCGTTGCTGGTGGACTACTTCCTGCGCCGGCTGGAGCGCGAGACGCGGCGCAAGAGTCCGGCGGTGTCGGCGGCGGCGATGCAGATGCTGCAAGGCTACTCGTGGCCGGGCAACGTGCGCGAGCTGGAGAACGTCCTGCGAAATCTGGTGCTGACGGCGAAGACGGACACCGTGATGCCAGGGGACCTGCGGCTGCGGGGTGAATTGGGCGAGGTGCTCGGATCGCGCCGCACGCCGGGCGCGACGGAAGCCACGGGATTCGGCATGCCGGCGACCGCTCCCCCGCCGGACGTGCCGACGTCGGCAACCGCCCCGCAAACGGGCGAATCGTGGGTGGTGGACGCCGGTGTGTTCCGCGACATCGAGACGGCGGTCGAACCGTTGTTCGACCAGATGGTGGAGGCGCGCGGGCGGGGCTACAAGTTCAGCGCGTTCGACGTGATGGAGAGGGCCATGATCCTGCATGCGCTGAACAAGATGCGCGGGAACCAGGTGCAGGCAGCCAAGGCGCTGGGGATCACGCGCAGCACCCTGCGCAAACGGATTGCCCGCTATGGGCTGAAGATCGACACTCGGGTGCGTGGATAGGCGGCCGCCCGGGCGGCGGTCGGCATCTCGAGTCGGGTGTGGCGACATGCGGATTCCTGCGAGTTTCCTGCTGGTGCTGGTGCTGATGCTGTGCGGGTGCGAGACGCTGCGGCCGTTGCTGGAGGGGATGGAGAAGCCGGGCGTGCGCGTGATCGGAGCGGACTTCGACGGCCTGACGACGAAGTCGCTGGGCCTGCGGCTGGATGTCGAAGTGACGAATCCCTACGCAGTGGCGTTGCCGCTGACGCGGATGGCGTACTCGCTGGAGTCGCCGGGCAAGGCGGACGGCGCGGTGCTGACGGGCGGATTGGACGAGCCCGGGATCGTGCCGGCGAAGGGCGCCAAGCGCCTGTCGGTGCCGGTGGCGATCGAGTTCGCCAGCCTGCTGACGGCGCTGCGCGATGTGCGACCGGGAGCGATCGTGCCGTACAAACTGAACGGCGAGTTCCTGTTCGATCCGCCGCTGGGCGCAGAGCCAGTGCCGCTGCGGTTCTCGCACGGGGGCGAGCTGCCCGTGCCGGCGCCGCCCGACATTCGTGTGGCCGACATCGAATGGAAGTCGCTGTCGCTGACCGACGTGACCGGGGCGCTGCGCATGGAGGTCGGGAATCCGAACAGCTTTGCGGTGAAGCTGTCGGAGTTGAGCTACGGATTGAAGTTGAATGGCCAGTCGATCGCGAGCGGATTGGTCGAGGAGGCGGCGAAGGGCGGGCTTTCCTTCGACGCGGGCGGATCGAAGACGGTCGAGGTGCCGCTCAAGCTGCGCCCGGCGGACCTGGGACTGGCGGCGGTGCGGATGCTGCGCGACCGCGACGCGTCGTACGATCTGTCCGGAGCGTTCCGCATCGAGACGCCGTTCGGTCCGATCGGCGAGACTTACAAGCGCGCCGGCACCACGGCGATGAAGGCGAACTGACGATGCCACCACGCAAGGCCCCCGCGAAGAAGGCACAGAAACCCAAGCCCGCCACGAGCAGCAGGAGCGCCGCCAGGAAGCCGGCGACGAAGCACGCGGCGCTGCACACGGCGAGCCCGCAATGGGAACGCGTGGACGCGTGGCTGAAGGAGCGGCTGGCGGGATTGAAACGGCAACCGGCGCTGGAGAAGCGCGCGGCGACCGTCGCCGACCTGCTGGTCGCCGAGTTCCCCGACGCGCAATGCGCGCTGCACCACGACGACGCGCTGCAACTGATCGTCGCGACGATTCTGTCCGCGCAGTGCACTGACGAGCGCGTGAACATGGTGACGCCCGCGCTGTTCAAGAAGTACCCGACGGCGTTGGATCTGGCGAACGCGCCCGCGGGCGAACTCGAGAAGGACATCCACTCCACGGGCTTCTTCAACAACAAGGCCAAGAGCATTCGCGCGTGCTGTCGCGACATCGTGGAGCGCTTCGGCGGCGAGGTGCCCGAGGCGATGGAGGACCTGCTGACGCTGCGGGGCGTGGCGCGCAAGACGGCCAACGTGGTGCGCACGAACGTGTGGGGCTATCCGGGGCTGACGGTGGACACGCACTTCGCGCGAATCACGAAGCGCCTGGGCCTGACGGAGCAGGAGGACCCGGAGAAGATCGAAGTCGAGGTGGCGAACCTGCTGCCGCCGGAGCGCTGGGCGCACTTCTGCCATGCGGTGATCCTGCACGGCCGCAAGACGTGCAAGGCGCGCGGCCCGAAGTGCGACGCCTGCCGGCTCGTCCCCCACTGCCCGAGCGCCTTCAAGGAGAGCTGACACCGCCCCATGCGCACCGGCCTGCCCGACACGATCGAGTGGTACTTCTTCGACCTGGACCAGACACTGTGGGACCACGAGGGCGCCTCGGCGGCGGCGATCGAGAAGATGAGCGCACGCCTGCACGTCGAACCGACCGCGTTCCTGCGCGCGTACCGCGAGGTGTCGCTCGAGGTGATCGCCGAGATCGACGCCGGACTGATGGACGTGCCGACGTCGCGCGTGGTGCGCTTCGAGCGCCTGCTGCGCCGCTTCGGCATGGACCCGGCCGAACATGACATCGTGCGCCTGAGCGAGGATTACCTCGAATCCTACACGACGTACCCGGGCGTGTACGAGGGCGCGGGCGAAGCCGTCGAGGCCACCGCGCGCGCGGGCCGCGTCGCCATCCTGACAAACGCCGGCCACCGCACGCAGGATCCGAAGGTGGCACAGTTGCCGGACCCCTCGCACGTGGCCTGGATGCTGACGACCGACGAGACGAATTGCCTGAAGCCGGCGGCGCGATTCTTCGACATGGCCGAACGCCTGGCCGGGCACCCATCGCCCGAACGCATCGCGATGATCGGCGACGATTGGGTCAACGACATCGAGCCGGCGCACGCGCGCGGCTACTGGGCCGTGTGGGTGAACCCGGCCGCCGTGCCGCCGACGCGGCTGGACCGCGTGTTCCACATCCCGGCGATCGCGGACCTGCCGGCGCTGCTGGATGCCTTGCAGGACGGCGTCTGCCCGTAACGCCGGTCAGAACGGTTTCGGAAGACAAACTTCTGCACCCCGAGCGCGAGCGAGGCGGCGTGCCCGCGGGCTCCCGTTACGCCTCGCCTCCCCGGGCGATACCCGCCAGTCCTGCCGACTGCTGCAAGTCCTCCGACATCGTTTCAGAACGGTTTCGGGACATCGATCCGCGAGGCAGTCAGGCGGTCGGCGATGCCGTCGAGCGCGGCGGCGAAAGCCCGGCCCTCCTCGGCGTCCATGGAGTGCAGGGCGATGCCGAGCAGGCAATGCGACGGTTGGCCCGGGCGCGGATCGTGGAACTCCGACCAGACGACCTTGCCCGAGACGTGCAGCGGCGCGACGAGCCAACTGTGGCGCAGGGTCACCTTGGCGTGGGACATGCCGCGCAGGACCTCGCCGTAGAGCTTCTTGGTGATCTCCTCGGTGCGGACGCACATGCCGCCGACGGACAGGTCGATGGTGATGCCATGGATGGGAAAGGGGGAGAAGGTCTCGTGCGGGACGAGGAGCTTGATCTCGGCATCGATGGCGATCTTGAGCCGTCGCTGACCGCGCCTTTCCCCAGACACATCACCCGACATAGTACACCTCCAATATGCCCGACCCGATCAACGGTTGCGGTTACGCCCAGCGTGGTCCTTCGGGGGGGTGCTGCGCAAACCGATTCTGCTCGCCTGCGGGCCGTGCGCGCATTTTTCGCGGCCTGCATTCTGGGCTTGCCTTGCGGGGGGCTGCCCCCATAGATGGGTGCCCCCGCGGACGGAATGCCTTCCGTCCCGGCCCTGTGCCTCCATAGCTCAATCGGTAGAGCAGCGGACTCTTAATCCGTTGGTTCCAGGTTCAAGTCCTGGTGGGGGTACCATCCTACTTCACCTTGATGGTAGTGGTGAATCGTAGCGACGCGGGTACGTTTTGGTTGTCGCCCGGTGAGGTCATGCTGCGGTGCGATCGTCGTGGGTGGGGGCGAGGAGGCGGCGGAGTTGGGTGAGGTAGCGGGCGATCTTGTCGTCGTGGCCTGTGCGGCCGCGGGAGCGGGAGCGCAGGGCGGAGCGGAGTTTCTTGAGGTGCCAGTCGGCGCGGAAGTAGGGGGCTTCGAGGCGGTAGTCGGTGCCGGGGGGCGTGGCGGTGCGGCGGGCGAGGTAGGCGGCGACGAGTCCTTCGCGGCGGGCGTCGTCGTCGCCGGCGAGGAAGTCGAGGACGTCCTCGAGGTCGTAGGCCCAGTGGCCGTAGCGGAGTTTCATGTTGTCGAGGAGGATGGCGCGGGAGCCGTCGGCGGGGAGCATGATGTCGTCGGCGGCGAGATGGCGATGGATCAGGGAGTAGGCAGTGGGGGCGGGGAGTTGGGCCCAAAGGGTGCGCATGGCGGCGGACCATTGGACGGCTTCACCGGGGCGCAGGCCCGGCGAGTCGGTCGGGATGCCGTCGAGGATGGATCGTGTGTGGTCCCAGACCTCGTCGTTGTAGGGCCCGGCGTGCAGGTTGTCGAGGTGCCCCCACTGCGGGGTGGTGATGTCGTGCAGGGCGGCAAGGGCGTCGAGGATGCGGTCGACGTGGTGTGGTTCGAGGGGTTGGTGTTCGATGGCGAGCTGGCCGTCGATGAACTGTTCGACGGCGAAGGCGCGGCGCCAGCGCAGGCGTGTGGTCCATCGGGCGTCGGCAAGGAGGAGTGCGGGGACGGGGGCGCCGCGGTCGAGCGCGTGGCGCATGGCGCGTTCGTAGAGGCGGAATTCTCGGATGGATTCGAAGACGCGCAGGACGGCGGCGGTGCCGTCGGGCCAGTGGAGGAGGTAGACCTCGCTGGTGCTGCCGTAGCGGGGGTGGCCGATCTCGGGTTGCGAGGTGGCGGCCATGAGTGGAACGACGTGCCGCGCGACGTAGGAGCGTGCCCTCTGCAAGTCGGGCAGGGCCTTGGTGAGTGCCATGGTGGTCGTCCCCGGCGTTGGGCTGAGTCGTTCTCAGCCACGGGGCTGGCAGGAGCGTCAAGGCTGCCGGGTCGTCGGCGAGCGGCTCAGCGAGGATCGTCTTGGCGGTGCTCGGGCAGGATGAGGCGGAAGGTGGAGCCCTTGCCAACGCGGGATTCGACGAGGATATCGCCGCCTTGCAGGCGCATGAAGTCGCGGACGTTTGCGAGCCCGAGACCGGTACCGGTGGATCCCTTGGTGGTGAAGTAGTGTTCGAAGATGCGCTCGATGTCCTGCGGGGCGATGCCGGCGCCGGTGTCGGCGACTTCCAGAACGAGGGATGGCGGGGTGCTGCTGTTCTGGATATGTGCCGAGAGGCGAAGGGTTCCGCCGTCGGCCATGGCCTCGGCGGCGTTCATGGCCAGGTTGTTCAGGCATCGCTCGAGGAGATAGGGATCGATGTGCCAGCGAAGGTCGTCGGGCGGCAGGTGGACTTGGACGGTGATGCCGCGGCTGGCGAAGGTGGTGCGCAACTGCTCGTGGATGGTGGCGAGAAACTTTCGGACATCGGCGGGGACGAGGGTGGCGGTGCGAGGGCGCGAGTGCTCGACCATGTCGCTGGTGAGCTGAGTGAGGCGGAAAACGGAGCGCTGGAGCAGGTCGTGTGCCTGGGCGGCGGACTCGATGCGTTGCTGCTGGAGGGCTGCCTCGAGCATGCCGATGCTGCCGTGCATGGTGGACAGGACGTTTCGAATGCAGTGCGCGGCGCCACCCACGGCCTTGCCGACGGCGGCAAGGCGGTTGCTCTGCTCGAGTTGCTCGCGGGCGGTGATGTCGGTGTCGGTGCCTCGATAGCCAATCCACTGCCCTTCGTCGTCGAAGAGGGGCAGGGCGCTGGTGGAGAGCCAGACGATGCGGCCGTCGCGGGTGCGGGCGGGATTCGTCAGGTGCGTGAACGGTTGGCGCCGTGCGACGATGCGATCGGCGGCGGCCTTGAAGGCCTTCCGACCGGCCTCGGGGTGCAGGTCGTAGTAGTGCACGCGTCCAACGAGTTCCTCGGGCTTGTAGCCGAGCACCTGTTCGACGACGTGGCTGAGGTAGGTGTAGCGTCCCTCGGTGTCGACCTCCCAGATGAAGGTGGCGGTGAGTTCGGCGAGTTGGTCGAATCGCTCCTGACTGGCGCGGAGTTCCTCCTGGGCTCTCTTGTCTTCGGTGATGTCCTTTTCGACGGCGACGAAGTGCGTGATGGTGCCGGCGCCGTTGGTGATGGGCGAGATGGTGGCGACGACCCAGTAGAGGTGGCCGTCGCGGCGGCGATTGCAGAGTTCGCCGCGCCAGTCGCGCCCCGAGAGGAGCGTCTGCCACATGTCCGCATAGAAGTCCGGGGGGTGGATGCCGCTCTTGAGAAATCGAACTTGGCGACCGAAGACCGCCTCCGGTTCGTAGCCCGTGGTGGAGTAGAAGCAGGGGTTGGCATACTTGAGCCTGCCGGCGGCGTCGGTGATGAAGATGCAGACGGGACACTGGTGAACGGCGCGACCGAGCAGACCGCGGGTGTCGTCGCTGCCGGGGGCCAGACGGTGCGCCATGGGACGAACGGCATCGAGCGGCACGTCGCGCTGGGCGCGCATGTCGGCGAGCTGCTCCTCCAGCCGCACCTGGGTCGTGACGTCGAGGTGCACGCCGACGAGAAGGTTGAGGTTCTCGGGCGACAGGCGACCACGGCTGAGAATCCAGGCCCACTGCCCGTCGGCTCGCCGCATGCGGTAGCGGATGGCATGGCTGGTTCGGGCGCCCTGTCGATACTCGGCGATCAGCGAACGCGGATGGACCAAATCGTCGGGGTGAACAAGGGCTATCCATGCCCCCGGGCTGGCCGCGTAGTCTTGGGTGTCATAGCCGAGCATCCGGAAGTATTCGGAACTGAACCAGGCGCGCTCCTGCACGAGGTCGTACTCATAGGCACCGACCCCCGCGCCTTCGAGCATCATGTTCAGGCGCTCGGCGGAATCGCCCAAAGACGACGTTGGGCCTGTCGAGAAAGTCACTGGGTGCTCCCTCCGGGATGTCTGAACCAGCCAACCAGCCGCCCCAGACATCCCTGTTCAGCACCGCCCCCCGACCCAAGTACTCCTTCGGTATCCTGTCTTTGGATAGGACGATAGATGGCGTTGACGCAAGCGGTATCGTAGCAGAAAGCGTCAGGAATCGGGCCGCGTCAATTGACACCTGCCACATTCAAAGTATTTGACTTACGACATCCGATTCCCGGCATATGAGACGGTTGTCTCGGCCCGCCGCCGGAATAGCGGACAAAACAGGCACACGAACTCGTCTTTCCGCGCTTG
>JAHCAW010000046.1 GCA_019634695.1 Candidatus Sumerlaeia bacterium | reverse complement strand
TGATGCGATTTCCTGTGAGAAAGTTGTTTTCGGGAGAATCAGGTGATGCTGCCCACGGCGGGTGCCGTGGGTCGGGAAGGCGCGGAGTCCTGGGATGCGACCGGGGCGGCACACCAGCGCCGCCAGGCGATGAGGGCGACGATGGCGCTGAGCAGCTCGAGCCCGCCACCGATCGCGAAAGCCGGCAGGTAGCCGAACGCCTCGCTGGCCCAGCCCGCGAAGGCGAAGCCCGCCATGATGCCGAACGAGCCCACCAGGTTGAATGCCGCCATCGCCGTGGCGCGCGAGGCCGTGCCCGCCAGATCGCCGACCAGCACGTAGGTCGGGATCGTCTGCAACGCCACGAAGGCCCCCGCCAGCGTCAGCGCCCCCACAAACACGAGCGGCGAATCGAACGCCACCAGGAGGATCAACAGGACGCCGTAGCCGGCGGACCCGACGGCCACCGTGCGCCATGCGCCCAGTCGCCGCGTGATGCGGGCCGCCGGTGCGCCGGCCAGCAGAAACGCCACCCACAGCAACCCGAGGGCGCTGCCGCCCCAGACGATCGCCGAAAGCTGGTAGCGATCCGACAGCGCCAGCCCGGTCAGCAACGCGAGCAACGCAAAGGTGAACTTGTCCATGAACCCAAAGAAACAGGGAAACAGCAATCGGGGCGCCCCCCGCAACGATGCCACGATCTGCCGCAACCCGGGTTGAAAAGCCGAGATTGGCTCCGGTCGACGAAGATCGACCGCCAGCAGCAGCGACACGACCACCAGCAGCGCACCCACGAGCGGAAACGCGAAGTCCCAGCGGTCCCCTCCGAACAGTGCCATCGCGAAGCTGCCCGAGAGATACCCGATCGGGATCGCGGCCAGATAGAGTGCCATCGTGCGCGAGCGCGTCGCCGGCGTCGAGAGATCAACCGCGCGGGTCATCAGCAACCCGAGCGCCGCGATGCCCGTCGCTCCGTCCACCAGCCGCAGAGCGATCAGCGCGCCGAAGCTCGACATGAACGGCGTCGCCATCGTGGTGATGCCGGTGGCGACCGCGCCCGCCAAGGCCAACGGGGTGCGCCGCCGCAACCGGTCCGACAGCAGCCCGATGAAGAGCCCCAGCAGCAGCACCTGCGGCAGCGAGTGCGCGATGAAGAAGAGCGAGACCGCCTCGTTGCCAAGGCCGAAGCGCTGGCGCACGAGCGCGTCGGTGCTCGGCGGCACGATGGCCATCGTGGCAAACAACAGCGCCGTCACCGCCGCGATGCGGACCAGCGGCCAGATCGTCTCCGGCGACCGGTCCGATGCGGCAATGGGCTGTGGGGGCGTGACGGGCACGGCGGGGCTCCGGGAGTCGGCTTACTCGAACAGGTGCCAGTTCGCGACGGAAGAGACCGTCTCGACCTCGAGCACGAGTCGCGGGGCCTGCTGTGCCGTGCCGTAGGCCGTGTTGGCAATGCCCTCCTTGGTGACGAGCTCCGGATAGCAGGCGACGGCGGGGGGATCATCGGGCGGGCCGAGCGGGCCGCTTCCCTTGACGGCGTCCGATACCCAACCGATCATTCCGATATCCCGCCCGAGCCCCGATCCCATGAGCCCACGCCGCAAGCAGTTCGATCCCGATCAGGCGCTCGACCGCGCTCTGGCCCTCTTCTGGGCCAAAGGCTACGAGGCCACCTCGATCCAGGACCTCGTCGAGGCGATGGGCATCAATCGCTTCTCGCTCTACGACACCTTCGGCGATAAGCACGCCCTCTTTCTGGCGGCGTGCGCACGCTACCGGGCCATGATGGGGCGCTCGGCCGTCGGGGCGCTGCGCCACACGGCTTCGGGGCGCGAGGCGATCGTGCGCTTCTTTCGCATCCAGGAGGACTACTACGGCTCGGAGGCCGGCCGGTCGGGCTGCCTGATGACGAACGCGCTGGTCGAGTGCGCCACGCGCGACGACGCCATCCGGCAGGACGCTTGGGGCTTCGTGTCGAATCTGGAGAACGCCTTCTACGGAGCGCTGGTGCGCGCGCGGGCGGCGGGCGAAATCGCCACGCGCGAGGACCTGCGCCAACTCGCCGGCCTGCTGACCGGCCTTGCGCTGGCGAACAACGTCATCGGCAAGTCCGCCCCCGCCGCCGCCGACCGCGTGCGCAGCAACGTGCGACTCGCCCTCAAGTTGCTCGAGGCGTGAAAGGCGCCCGGCCGGCGATGGCACCGATCCGTTGGGGGGGCCGGCGGCCGGAAGGACAGGTCGGACGAGTCGGACAGGTCTGACCGGTCCGACACGATTGGGCTGTCCGACGATTCCGGCGCCATCCCTTCGGCACCCCGGCCTGTTCGCCGCAACGCGTCGCGTGCCGCTCAGGGCACGAGCGGCAGCAGGTCGCCGGTGGGGCGGGGGCGCAGGGGGCGTTCGGTGCCGAGCGCCGGCGACGTGGCGCCGTCCTGCGGGCGCGTGCCGCCGCGGAACAGATTCACGACGCTGTCCTCGCGGCCGTCGAGTTCGGCGATCACCGCCGACGTCATGTCCGCGGACGTCACGCCGTAGATCACCACCTCGCCGCGCAGGACGAGGTCGAATCCGTCGCGCTCGGCCACGTCGGCGACGATGTTCATGACCTTCTCGAGCACGGGCTCGATGAGGCGCTCCTTGGAGCGCATCTCCTCCTCGAACTCGAAGCGCAGACGGTTGATGTCGTCCTGGATGTCGGCGAGTTCTGCGCGGCGGCGCGCGCGGTCCTCGGTGGTGATGAGGCGTTCCTGGTTGTCGAGTTCGAAGCGCAGGCGCCGGAACTCGCGCTCGCGGCGGTCGATGACGCGCGCGCGTTCGGCCAGTTGCTCGTCCATCGTGTCGAGCCCGCGCCGCAGCGCGCGGCTGTTCTCGATGACGAGCTCGATGTCCACGAATCCGATGCGCATGCCGTCGCGCGGCGGGGGGGCGGAACTCTGTTGGGCATGGACGCCGGTGCGGACGACGCCGACGACGAGGCCGAGCACGGCAAGGGCGATCAGAAGGGAGACGCGGGGACGGGCGGACATGGGCGATGTTCCTTGGGACGGCGTGGGAGACGGTGGCGCGGGGGCTGTGGGGTCCCGTGCGAGGGGCGCGTGCGCGTCAGAAGTTGGAGCGCAGGCGGAAGTGGAAGACGCGGGTGCGGTCGCGGCTCTGGCGGACCACGGCGGCGGCCAGGTCGAGGTCGAGGCTGAAGGCCCCGAGGTCGAACGTGACGCCGGCGCCGGTGCCGACGCGGGGGCTGCCGAAGTGCAGCGGCCGGTCGTCCAGCATGCCGGCATCGACGAACAGGCGGCCCTGCACGGCGCGCGAGAAGCGATGGCGCAGCTCGTGGCGTTGCGTCAGCATCGTGGAGCCGCCGACGTGCACGCGCCGCTCGCCGCGGTCGCGCGGGCCGATGCCGCGGGGTTGGAAGCCGCGCAGCGTCGACGTGCCGCCGACGAAGAAGCGTTCGCTGATGCCGACGCGCCGCGCGCGATACGGCTGCAGGCCGAAGTTGTGCCCGTAGGAGTACACCCAGTCCTCGTCGCGCGAGAGCGCATGGTACCACTCGAGGCTGTGCGTCAGCTTCAGCAACGGGTTGCGCGCGTAGCCGGGCTCGATGCCGCCCGAGATCAGGTAGCCCTCGGTGGGCCAGCGACGGCTGTTGCGCATGTCGCGAACGACAAGCGCGCGGACGGCGACCACGCCGTAGGAGTCCATGTCCTCGCGCAGCTTGTCGCGGTGGCGTTCGAGGCGCACGTGCTCGAGGCGCAGACGCAGGTAGCCGCGCAGGTCCTCCGAGTCGTCGAGCGGCCGGCCGAACTCGGTCGCCGAGCCGTAGATGCGCTGGGCGTAGCCCGGGAAGCGCGCGTAGCTGCGGAACAGCTCCTGCTCGAAGCTCGTGTCGGTGCCCATGAAATGGCGGTCGTAGTAAGCGGCCGAGAACGAGCGCACGCGCGAGCCGATCGTGGCGCCCAGGCGCAGCGCCTTGCCCTCGCCGAACAGGTTCGGGTTCACGTACTGCACGCCAACGGCCGGGCCGGACAGCTCGCCCACGCCGACCGTCGCGCCCATGAAGCCCGCTGCCGGGTCCTCTTCGACGCCCACGACGACGTCCACCACATTCGGGTCGGCCGTCGGCACGCGCTCCACGCGCACGTTGTCCACGAAGCCCAGACGCCGGATGCGGTCCACCGTGCGCACCTCGTCGGCCGTGCGGTACTTCGTGCCCGGCTGGAAGGCCACCTCGCGCTGGATCGTCTCGTGCTTCACGCCCGGCGATGTCCAGTCCACGAACCGCTCCAGCGGATTCAGGTCGAACTGGTAGTCGTAGTTCTGCACCTTGACGTCCACGCGCCCGACGTACAGCGGCGCGTTCTCGACGATCGCCAGCACCAGCACGACCTCGCCGCGCGTCGGGTCCTTCTCGTAGTCGCCGTCGAAGCGTGCGTTGACGTAGCCCTGGTCGCCGTACAGCCGAGCCAGCTTCTGCGTCGCCTCCGCCACGCGGAAGCCGTCGTAATGGCCGCCGATCAGCGGGTCGAAGGGCGCGCGCACCTCGGCGTCGGAGAACAGCGTGTTGCCCGACAGGCGCACGTCGCGCACGCGGTAGCGCGGGCCCTCCGTGATAACGATCGCCGGGCTGACCCAGGCCTTCTCCTCGTTGTAGACGAACGCGCCGCGGCGCGCCGTCGCGTCCAGGAAGCCCGCCGAGCGATGGCGCTCCGCCACCACCCGCAGGTCGTCCTCGAATGCCCGGTCGTCGTAGTAGTTGTCGAACAGCAGCCAGCTTCCCGAGTTCATCACCCACGAGCGGATGCGCCACTTCGGAAAGTGCCGGTTGCCCTCGATCAGCAGGCTGCGGATGCGAATCTTCTCGCCCTCGTCGATGGCGATCGTGACCAGCACCGTGCCGGGCGTCTCGGCGGGATCGACCGAGACGCGCACGCTGGCGTTCTTGTAGCCCCCTTGCGAGTAGAACCCGCGCAGCGAGCGCGCCGTGCGCTCCCGCGCCGCCACCGGCAGGATGTCGCCTTCCTTGTAGTCCAACTCGCGCAGCAGGCGCGTCGCCGTGAACGCCACGTTGCCGACGAAGACGATCCGGTCGATCGTCTCGTTCTCGCGCACCTGCACGAGCAGGCGGATGCCGTCGTCGGCCGGGCTCGTCGAGAAGCGGATCGCCAGCGGGTTGTACTGGCCCAGGTCCGCAATGGCCTGCTGGTCGCGCCGCACGGCCGCCTGCGAGAAGGCCACCCCGGGCTTGATTTCCATCACGCGGCGGATGCGCTCGGGGTCCGTCTTCTCGGCGCCCTCGATCACCACGGAGACCACCGGCGTGCCGTCGGGGGGGAAGGGCTGCAGCGCCCCGGCGACCGCCCCGGCGGCCAGCCACAGCAGCAGCCACACAGCCTGCCGCACGGTCGTCTGAAGCCGTCTGCGCACCGGTTGCGTCGCGTCCCCCGAAAGTTTCCGCCGGCCCGGCCGGCCATCACGCAGGATGGACAACGAGCGTGGGAAGCCCCCGGCAAGTGTGGCAACGGGAATCCGGCCCGGAATCCCCGCCCGTGGGCGCATGCGCAAGTGCGTTGACTCCCATCCGGTTCCCCTGCATGCAACACGCCTCGACTCGGAGGTGGCCGGCGATGCGGAGTCGGATCCCGGGACCGGACAGACCAGGACGAAGCACCGGCGCCGGCGCCGCGCGGGTGCTCATCGCGCTCGCCTTTCTGGCGCCGCTGGCGATCCTGCGCCTGTGGGTCGACACGGACCAGCTCCCGGCTTTCGGGTCGCGGCAGTCCTTCAGCCTTCCGCCGCCCGAGCGCCCTTCGCTGCTGGACAGCCTGGCGTACCCGGACGAGGCGCTGCCCGGCACGACGCTCGAGGTCTCGCTCGTGGGCCGCTCCCGGGGCACGCTGGCCAGCCACCCGGTCTTCCTGCCCTCCCGCCTGCCGATCCAACTGCCGACGCTGGCCGTTCTGGAGTCCGACCGCATCGTCCTGCTCGATCCTTCCGGCGGTTCGCGGGAGATTCGACTCGCGCCGCCCCCGCTGCCCCCGTCGCCCAAGACTGGCAAGCCGGTGGAGTGGAAGTGGGCCTCGGAACCCTTCTTCGGGCCCCTCCACGGCAGGGGAGCGACTCCCGACTTCATCGCCTTCGCCAGCCGCCCGCGGATGATCGTCGCCTTCAACGGCAGCGACGGCAGTATCCGCTGGATGTTGCCCGTGGGCAGCAACATGGCCCCCGACATCGAGATGCATCGCGGGCGCGACGGAGCCAGCCGACTCTTCCTCACCTACTGCACCTGCGTGCAGTCGGAATACGGTATGGACGAATTCGTGGACCCCTTTGCCATGTACTCGGACGAAGACTGGTTTCAGGACTTCCGCGCCGAAATGGGATCGCCAGACCACTTTGGGGCCGGCCGGGATTTCGATGACGCAGAAGAGGACTCCGACGAGAACCCGGCAATCCCGAAATGGGAGGACGGCCAGCCGCCCCGACTTGAGGTCCGGGACTTCCATGGGCGTCTGCTTTTCCAGAAGGACTTCGGCGATCCGGACGAGCCTGCCTACCAACTCCTGCACTGGCCGCTCGACGATTCGCATGCTCCGGACGCGCTCATGTCGTGGTCGCAGAACTGGGGCAGGTTCATTCTGGAGCCCACGACGACGGGGCACTCGTGGCGGCGGCTGGATCCGGAGGGGTCGGAGAATCCCGTCCAGACGGCCGCTGCCTTCCATGTCTCGAAGCTGACCAGTCTCTCCGATGAAGGTCCCGCCGCAATCGGCCTCGGCGACCCCCGGCTTCGGCAGGCGGGCTTCCTGCCGAACGGGCAACGGTATGGGAGTTTTTCGGGATACGGGCGCACCTATCAGGCCGGATTGTTCGACGAACGTGGCCGCAAACTTGCCACGATTCTCTCCATCGGGAATGGCGCAGGGGTGCCGGATTCCGAGAAGGTGTCGGACCCCGGGCCGTTGGGAACGATTCACCTCAGTCTGGCACAACGATGGGGTCGCGTGGCGGGGCTCGTCTTCGATCTCGACAACATTCCGGTGGAACGGCGGAAAGTGGAATTGGAGTTTGAAGAGAATATGGAACACTTCGAGCTCTTCCTGTTCCAGGGTGGATTCCTGCTCGCTGTCACCGTGATTGGCGAGCCGGGCGGAGTTCTGCTGTACCGGGTCGACATTCGGGAGCACCAACCATGAAGCGTCGCCATCGCTGGATCGAGCGTCTGGTCCTGCTCGCGATCGTGTTGGCCGGCGTTGGCCTGCTGACCGATCTGTTCCTTCGGGCATGGAACGACGAATCGTTCGCGGACGAACTGCCGGTCGGCGTGGACGATGTATGGAACTTCGTCCGCGAGTACTTTCCCCCCCATCAGACCTCGTTGTCGGGCCAGATGGAGGTCGCCGGCGGCCTCCCCATGGACATCGACGAGTATAGTGTCTCCTACTTCATGCTCGGACGTTTCGAGTCGCGGCGCACCCCGTCCGCGTTCATCGCCGCCTGCGACGGGGATCTGATCGTGACGAACCCGCTTGGCGAATCCCCGCGGGTACTTGCCACGACCGATGAGCATCTTCCGGGCGGTATCCTGTCCTACTCATCGCAACTGGCAAGTCACGGGTTCTGTCGTCGCCTGCTCACGCAGGACCGTGACCTCATCCTGCTCCTGCATTCGAGACGCGGGATTCTGGAAGCATGGGACGCCACGCGCGAATTTCCCCGATGGAGCGCGGCGGTCCCGGGACTGGCCCAGGATGCGCGCGGAATCATCGTGCCGATCGTCCGGCGTGGCGTCGGCGAAGCCATCGTCGTGCACATCCCGATACGTCGCCAACTCTTCTTCTTCGACGCCAATGGCGCCCTGGTGGGCGAAGCCGAAGCCTCGCGGGGGGCGAAGCTGGTTGCCGGCGACCTCCACACCCGCCTCGGCGCGGCGCTTCTGGTGCTCGAGCCCTGGGGCGACTATCGGCTCCACGATCGCCACGGCAACGTCGTGCGCCGCGGCACCTTCGCCCTGCCGCCGGACCGGTCGCCTGTCATGCTCATGCCCATCGTCCACGAGGATGGCTCCCATGGTCTGCGCATCGATTACCACTATCACAACCCTCTGTTTTACCGATTCGACAGTTCTCTTCCGATCGAGCACCCCGGCGAACCCTCGTTTCCCTATCCGTGGTCACAGGGTTCCTACAACGTGACGGCCCCGTATACCCTGCCGCTCGTGTCGCTGCTCGATGGTCGCCACCTGATGGTGGACCAAGATGAGGTGGCGCTGTTCGACCGACAGGGGCGGCTGATCGACTACATCCTTCTGCCGAACGTTCGGGTCGCCCTGCCCGTCGATGCGCCCCGGTATCGCGACGGTGTGCCGCTGCTGTTCTCCTCCGACGCCTCGTGGGACCTGCGTCTGTCGTGGGTGCGGCTGCGGTGAGGGCTCGAAGTCGGACACGTCCGCTCTTCATGCGGTCGGTCGCCTGGCGAACCAACGCCACGCAATCCCGTTGACCGGCGGGCGCCCATCGGCGACGAACGCGGCCCCGCGCGATGCCGCGCGGCAGCGCCCTTCGGACCTCACAGCACACCATGCCCACCCCCCGCGAATACGACGACGAAATTCTGGACGACGCCCCCAAGTCCACCGCCAAGGAACCGGCCGAGGACGACTTTGCCGCCCTGCTCGAGCAAC
Organism: Candidatus Sumerlaeia bacterium; assembly: GCA_019634695.1. Taxonomy (GTDB): domain Bacteria; phylum Sumerlaeota; class Sumerlaeia; order SLMS01; family JAHLLQ01; genus JAHCAW01. The sequence continues at coordinate 24,944 of JAHCAW010000046.1, read as the reverse complement.
ACCTGCCCGGCGGCGAACCCCGTCAGGCCGGCGAGCTGGTCGATGCCACAGTCGTGCGCATCCTCGACGACGTCGTGCTCGTGGACTACGGCTTCAAGGCCGAGTGCGCCGTGCCGCTGCGCGAGTTTCAGGACGGCCGCGGCGAGGTGCTCGTGCGCCCGGGCGAGTCCGTTCGCCTCGTCCTGCTCGGGACGAACAGCGACGGCACGGTGGACCTGAGCTTCGCCAAGGCGCGCGCAGCCGAGGCGGCCCGCATGCTGCGCGAGGCCGCCGCCGCCGGCGTGCCCGTGCGCGGCATCGTTGCCCGCGCCGTCAAGGGCGGGCTCCTTGTCGATGTCGGCATGCCCGCCTTCATGCCCGCCAGCCAGGCCGACACGCTGCGGATCACCGACTTCGACGCGCTCGTCGGCCAAGAAATCGAGGCGCTCGTCCTCGAGTATGACGAGGAGCGCCAGCGCGCCGTGCTCTCGCGCCGCAAGCTCCTCGAGCAGCGCCGCGACCGCCGCCGCGACGAGTTCCTCCGCACCGTCGAGCCCGGCGCCACCCTGCGCGGCGTCGTCCGCGACGTCCTCGACTTCGGCGTCTTCGTCGCCCTCGACGGCGCAGAGGGCCTCATCCCGCGCTCCGAACTCAGCTACGAACGCGGCGTCACGCCCGCCGACCTCTTCACGCCCGGCGACGAGATCGACGTCAAGGTCCTCGACGTCTCGGCCGAGAACGGCCGCCTCACCCTGTCGCGCAAGCGCCTCGACCGCGACCCTTGGGAGACCATCGACGAGACCTTCCCCGTCGGCTCGATCGTCAAGGGCAAGGTTGTCGAGACCAAGGACTTCGGCGCCTTCGTGCAGTTGCAGGAAGGGCTCACCGGCCTGCTGCATGCCGGCGACATCGCATGGGACACCACGCGCCGCGCGGCCGGCGACCACTTCCGCCCCGGCGACGAGGTCACCTGTCAGGTCACCGCCATCGACCGCGACCGCAAGCGCCTGTCGCTCAGCCTCAAGCACCTGTCGCGCGACCCGTGGCTCGACATCGAGGCGCGCTTCCCCATCGGCTCGCGCCATCGCGGCGTCGTCGCCTCCGTGCGCGACTTCGGCGCCTTCATCCGGCTCGAGGACGGCACCGAGGGCCTGCTGCACATCGGCGACCTGAGCTGGACCGAACGCGTCAAGCACCCGTCGGACGTGCTGGCCGAGGGCCAGGAACTCGAGGTCGCCGTCGTCAAGCTCGACATCGAGAAGCGCCGCATCGGGCTCGGGCTCAAGCAGCTCGAGGCCTCGCCGCTCGAGCGCTTCCGCCGCGAGCACAAGGTCGGCTCGCTCGTCACCGGCAAGGTGACCCGTCTCGTGCCCTTCGGCGCCTTCGTCGAACTGGCCCCCGGCATCGAGGGCATGATGCACATCAGCGAGATCGATGAGGTGCGCGTCGAGGCGATCGACAAGGCGCTGCGCGTCGGGCAGGAGGTGACGGTCAAGGTGCTGAAGATCGAGGCCGACCGCGGCCGCATCGCCCTTTCGCGCCGCCAGGCCCTGCGCGAAGCCGAACGCGAGGCCGTCGACCAGTACCGCAACACGAGCAAGCAATCGCTCGGCGGCTCGCTCTTCGGCGACGCCCTGCGCTCGGCGCTCGAGAAGAAGTAATCCGCCAGACTCGTCCGCTCACCCGCACCCGCATCCGCCACCGGATGCGGGTGTCGTGTTGTCGGGATCGTAGGCCAGGTTCGGACGCAGCAACTTCTCCGTCTCCGCAACAGTCAGGCCCTTGCGCGCGGCGTAGTCGGCCACCTGGTCGCGGCCGATCTTGCCGACGTCGAAGTACAACGCCTGCGGATGCGCGAGCCAGTAGCCGCTGACCGCCGCGGCCGGCGACATCGCGAAGCTCTCGGTCAAGTGCACGCCCGCCGTCTTCTCCGCGTCGAGCAGCTCGAACAGCACGCGCTTCTCGGAGTGTTCCGGGCAGGACGGATAGCCCGGCGCCGGACGGACGCCGCGGTACTTCTCCGCGATCAACTCGTCGTTCGACAACGATTCCTCGCGGCCATAGCCCCACCACTCGCGCGCCTTCTTGTGCAGCAGTTCCGCGAACGCCTCGGCAAGGCGATCCGCCAACACCTTCACCATGATCGCATTGTAGTCGTCATGGTCCTTCTCATAGGCGGCCACGCAGGCATCGACGCCGTGGCCGGTCGTGACGGCGAAGCCACCGACGTAGTCGAGGCGGCCGCACTCGCGCGGCGCGACGAAGTCGGCCAGCGATCGATAGGGCTTGTCGTCCGGGCGCTGCTCCTGCTGGCGCAGGAAGCGCACCGTGGCCAGCGTCGCACCGCGTTGCTCGTCGGCGTACAACTCGACATCGTCGCCGACGGCGTTGGCCGGATGGAAGAAACAGGTCGCCGACGCGCGCAGGCGTCGGTCGCGCACCAGTTCGTCGAGCAGCCGACGTCCGTCGTCGTACAACTCGCGTGCCCGCTCGCCCCACTTCGGGTGGTCCAGGATCTTCGGGAAGACACCCTTGAGCTCCCACGCATGGAAGAACGGCGACCAGTCTATGAAGGGGACGATCTCCTCGAGCGGGTAGTCCTCGAAGACGCGGCGACCGAGGAACTCGGGACGTGCGATCGGCACGGCGCTCCAGTCGAACGTCGCCGGCCGCGCGCGCGCCTCATCGAGCGACACCAGCTTCAACTGGCCGCTCGTGCGCGCGTGCTGCACGCGCAGGGCATCGTACTCGCCGCGCAGGCGCTCGACGAACGTGCGGCGCGAATCCGCATCGTCCAGGCTTTGCGCCACGGTCACCGCGCGCGACGCATCGAGCACGTGCACCGTCGGTCCCGAGTAGCCCGGAGCGATCTTGACGGCCGTGTGCAGCTTGCTCGTCGTCGCGCCGCCGATCAGCAGCGGCACGTGCAGGCTCTCGCGTTCCATCTCGCGCGCGACGTGGATCATCTCGTCCAGCGACGGCGTGATCAGCCCGCTCAAGCCGATGATGTCCACGCCGTGCCGGCGCGCCTCCTCGAGGATGCGTTCGCACGGCACCATCACGCCGAGGTCGATCACTTCGAAGTTGTTGCAGCCCAGCACCACGCCGACGATGTTCTTGCCGATGTCGTGCACGTCGCCCTTCACGGTGGCCAGCAGCACCTTGCCACGGCGCGACTCCACACCGCCCGCCGCCTTCTCGGCCTCGAGGAACGGCAGCAGGTACGCCACCGCCTTCTTCATCACGCGCGCGCTCTTCACTACTTGCGGCAGGAACATCTTGCCGGCGCCGAACAAATCGCCCACCACGTTCATGCCGTCCATCAACGGCCCCTCGATAACGAGCAGCGGACGGCCGAGCTTCTGCCGCGCCTCCTCGACGTCCTCCTCGATGTGGTCCGTCAGGCCCTTGACCAGCGCGTGCGCCAGCCGCTCCTCGACCGGTGCGCGCCGCCACTCCAGTTCCTCCTGCTCGCGCGCCTCGCCGCCCTGCGCCTTGATCGTCTCGGCATGCGCCACCAGGCGCTCGGTTGCATCCGGTCGCCGGTTCAGCAAGACATCCTCGACCAGCTCGAGCAAGTCCTTGGGAATCTCGTCGTACACGCCGATCATACCGGCGTTGACGATCGCCATGTCCAGCCCCGCCCGGATCGCATGGTACAGGAAGGCCGAGTGCATCGCCTCGCGCACCGGGTTGTTGCCGCGGAACGAGAACGAGATGTTGCTGACGCCGCCGCTGATCTTCGCGCCCGGGCAGCGCCGCTTGATCTCGCGCGTGGCCTCGAAGAAGGCCACCGCATAGTCGTTGTGTTCCTCGATCCCCGTCGCGACGGTCAGGATGTTCGGATCGAAGATGATATCCTCGGGCTCGAACCCCGCCTTGTCGACCAGCAACCGGTACGCGCGCTCGCAGATCTCCACCTTGCGCGCCGCCGTGTCGGCCTGGCCCTGCTCGTCGAACGCCATCACGACCACCGCGCCGCCGAACCGCCGCACGCGCGCCGCATGGTGCAGGAATGCTTCCTCGCCTTCCTTCAGGCTGATCGAGTTGACGATCGCCTTGCCCTGAATCGCACGCAGCGCCGCCTCGATGACGCCCCAGCGCGACGAGTCCACCATGATCGGCACGCGCGCGATGTCGGGCTCGACGGCCAGCAGGTTCAGGAAGCGCATCATCGCCGCCTCCGAATCGATCATTGCCTCGTCCATGTTGATGTCGAGCACGTGCGCGCCGCTCTCGACCTGCTGGCGCGCGACGGCCAGCCCACCCTCGAGGTCACCCGCGCGCACCAACTTCGCGAACTTCGGCGAGCCCGTGATGTTCGTGCGCTCGCCCACGACGGTCATCATTGCGCCGGGCTCGATCCGGTACGGCTCGAGTCCCGCGTAGCGACTGCGCGGCGCCACCTGCGGCCGTTGCCGCGGGGGATGCTGGCGCGTCGCGTCGCCGATCGCGCGAATGTGCGCCGGCGTCGTTCCGCAGCACCCGCCCACGACGTTCAGCCACCCCGCCGCCGCGAACTCCTCCAGCAACACCGCCATCGATTCCGGCGTCTCGTCATAGCCCGTCGGCGCCATTGGGTTCGGCAGCCCCGCGTTCGGATAGACGCTCGTGAAACAGGTTGCCAGCGCCGACAGCTCCTCGACGTAGGGCCGCATCTCGTCCGCGCCCAGCGCACAGTTGATCCCGACCGTCAGCGGCCGCGCGTGCTCGATCGAGTACCAGAACGCCTCGAGCGTCTGACCCGACAGCGTCCGGCCCGACTTGTCCACGATCGTCACCGAAATCATGATCGGCAACCGCACGCCGCGCTCGGCGAACACCTCCTCGATCGCATACAAGGCCGCCTTCGCGTTCAACGTGTCGAAGATCGTCTCCACCAGCAGCGCATCCACGCCGCCATCGAGCAGTCCGTGCACCTGCTCGGCGTAGGCCGCCGCCAGTGCATCGAATGTGATCGCGCGGAATCCCGGATCCTCCACCTTCGGCGACAGCGACAGCGTCCGATTCGTCGGCCCGATCGCTCCCGCCACCCAGCGCGGCCGACCCGGCTCCGCGTCCATCGCCGCGTCGGCGGCCTCGCACGCCAGCCGCGCCGCCGCCGCGTTCAACTCCCGCACGATCGGCTCCAGCCCGTAGTCGGCCATCGAGACCACCTGCGCGCTGAACGTGTTTGTCTCGATGATGTCGGCGCCCGCGTCCAGGTACGCGCGGTGGATCGCCCCGATCACGTCCGGCCGCGTCAGCACCAACAGGTCGTTGTTGCCCTTGAGCTGGCCCGGATGGTCCGCGAAGCGCGCGCCGCGAAAGTCCGCTTCCTCAGCCGCCTGCTGCCTGTCGTCCCCATCGCGCCGTCCAGCACCAGCAGGCGCTGCTCCAGCACCTCGGCCAAAGCGGGCGGACGATGACGACGGACAAAGACGGAACCCATAGACGGAAGCGACCTCGCGAAATGCGGCGCCGCGCGGACACCCGGCCGGCAAGGCCCCGCCCGCGCAACGCACGCATCAACATATCATGATGTCTTGATGCCCTGTCAAGGGGGGACCCGCATCGCCGCGGCGCGGCGATGGAACCGATGCGCCAAATGGGACCAATCCGTCGGGGGTTGCCGGCGGCCGGAAGGATTGGTCGGACGAGTCGGACAAGTCTGACCCGTCGGACACGTCCGGCACGTTTGGCCTGTCCGCCGGTGCTCTGTGAACGGCCAGCGACGGACGCTGGTTCGCCCATCCGCCGCGCGCCGCCTCCACCCGCGAGCCATCTCTGCTTGCCTTCCCAAGGGTCGTTTTCCCCAATGCAGGCCGCTTGGGACTTCAGGCGGACGAGGAGTGGCGTGCGATGCGCGCAGGCGGTGCGGGCGTGATCATTCTGGCGGCGGCGATGCTGGGCGCGGGCGCGTGCTCGGATCCGGCGCCGTCGGGTCAGGTTGCCGGGCAGACGCCGGCGCCGGTTGCCACCACGCGTCCGGCCGCGACCTCGCAGACGCGGTCCGCAGGGCCCCCGTCGCCCGACGAGCTGCTCGCCCGCCGGCCGGTCAATCAGGCGGTGCCCAAGGAGGAGTGGCCGCGGCTGGAGGACTTCCTGACGCTCGTCTCCGGTCAGGTGCCCGAGGAGTTGCGCCAGCGGGTCGAGATTCGGGGCTACGAGTTCCAGCGCACGACGTTCGAGAACATGCCGGTGGTGCGGCTCGAGGTGTTCAATCTGCACGACACCGACCCATTGACGTTTGAGATCCGGACGCTGTTCTTCCGCGAGGACGGGGTGCTGCTGGACACGACGGAGTGGGCGCGGGCGTCGGCGCCGGCGCGCGGGGCGTATCGCTATCGCGCGGTCTGCTTCTCGCCGTTGGCGACGACCGAGCAGGTGCAGGTGCGGCTGCTGACGAGCACGCCGGCGACCGGAGGCTGACACCGTGCAGGTGGGCCTTCCGACGGTGCTGGTGCTGCTGGCCGCGATCACGCTCCTGGCGTTGACCGCGCGCTCGATCCCGACCTTCCTCCGCCTCTTCCTGCCCAACTTCCTGCGCCGCCTGCCAATGGCCCTGTTTACGATGTGGGTGGTGGCGACGACGGTGTTCTTCCTGACGAAGGCGGCCGGCGGCGAGGAGGACGCCCTCGTGCGCGAGGGCCGCGTCGACCAGCGCACCTACGAGAACATCCGCAAGCAGTACCATCTGGACAAGCCGCTGGTGCAGCAGTACGCGATGCAGATGTGGCACCTGCTGCGGCTGGACACGATCCCGTCGCGGCATCAGAACAACCGCACCTTCCGGCAGATTGCGGCGGAGCATGCGCCCAAGACCTGGCGCCTGGCGTGGCGCGCGTTTCTGATAGCAATCTGTCTGGGCATTCCGCTCGGCGTGCTGACGGCGGTGTACCACAATCGATGGCCGGACCAGCTCGGGCGCGTCGTGGCGCTGGTCGGCATGTCAGTGCCCAACTTCGTGCTGGCGTCGCTGGCGGTGTATTTTCTGGCGCGACGCCTACAGTGGATTCGACCGACGGACTGGTCCAACGATCGCAACTTGTGGACGGCGGCGTTGTGTCTGTCGATGTTCTCGATGGCGGCAATCCTGCGCCTGACGCGGGTGTCGATGCTGGAGGCGCTGCGCGAGGACTTCATCCGCACGGCGCGCGCCAAGGGCGTGGCAGAGTTGAAGGTGGTGTTCCGGCACGCGCTGCGCAACTCGCTCAGTTCGGTGGTCACCTACGTGATGCCGGTGGCGGCGGGCATGCTGGTGGGCAGTCTGGTGATCGAGACGATCTTCAACATCCCGGGACTGGGCGACATGTTCGTGCGCTCGGTGCAGAACCGCGACATGCCGCTGATCCTGGGCATCACGGTGTTCTACTGTTCGCTGCTGGTGTCGGCGAACCTGGTGGCGGACTCGTTGTACCCGGTGCTGAACCCGCGCTTGCGGGAGGGATGAGAGCCGGCGACATCGCGCGTTCGAGGAAGCTCGCCAAGTGGGCCGTGACGAATCCAATGCTGGCACGCGGCGCCCCGGGGCATGGTTGGTGGCCGGGTTGCTGGCGGTGGCGCTGCTGGCGTTCAGCGGCCGGCTCGAAACGAGCGACGAGCTGCTGATGGCGGCGACCAGTCACGCGCTGGCCTGGCGCGGCAGTCTGGAGTTCCCGGAAATCTTCGGTCAAACCTCGACGGGCTACGGCCTTGGGACGCCGCTGGTCGGCGTGCCGCTGGCCTGGATCGAGGGGGCGCTGCATCGCGCCGGGCGCGAGTTGCCGTTCTCGCTGCTGCCGCTGGCGAACGCTCTGCTGTTCGTGGCGATGGGGCTGTTCGCGGCGGGGATGACGCGCCGGTTGGCGCCGGAGCGGCCCCGCCTCGAGGCCGCCGTCTTCGTGGCGCTGGTCGCGAGTCCGTTGCTGCCGGCCTCGGCGACGTTTGCCAGCGAACCGCTGGCGGCCGCGGCGCTGCTCGGGCTGGCCTGGGCACTGGTGGACTCGCACGGCCGACCGGCCAAGGCCTGGGCGCTGGCGGCGCCGGCGGTGCTGGCGGCCGCGGGAATCTGTGCCCGGCCGGCGCTGCTGCCGCTGGTGGGATTGGTGCTCGTGTGGGGCTGGCTGGAGGGCGCGCGCCGACCGCTGCTGGTGTCGGGCGCGGTGGGCATCGTGCTGGGCGTGTTGATCCGGCTGGGCCAGAACGCGGCGCTGCGGGGGTCGCCCTTCGCGCAGGGATACGAGGGCCAGGAGTTCGTGACGCCGCTGCTGACCGGGGCGCACGGGTTGCTGCTGTCGCCCGAGCGCGGGCTGCTGGTCTTCTGGCCGGTGCTGGCGGTGGCGCTGGTGGCGCGGCCGCCGGAGCGCACCACGGCGGCGGGACGCTGGAGCCTGCTGGTGCTGGCGGCGCTGGTCTTCTCGGTGGTGTTCCACGGCACATTCTGGACGTGGCACGGGGGCTGGACGGCGGGCCCGCGGTTCCTGCTGCCGGTGGTGGCGCTGGGGGTGCCGGCGGTGGCGGCCGTTGTGGCAGGCTGGCGGGAGGGGTCGCCGGCCACGCGCACGGCGACCGGGCTGGCGCTGGCCTGGGGCGCCTGGGCGGCGGGGCTCTACACGGTGCTGAGTCCGATCGAGTGGTGGAACGAGCTGTGGGGCTTCCATCAGGTGGAGAGCCGCTGGCAGTTCGAGCCGCAGCTTGCGCTGTGGCAGGGCTGGGCGGCGCTGGCGCAGGACGAGGCGTGGAAGCCGGTGGTGCTGCGGGGACTGGTGGCCGTGTCGCGCGCGACGCTGGGCAGCGGCAACGCGCTGCTGCACATTCTGGTCTACGTCGGCGCGCTGACGGGGCTGGTGGTGGCGCTCTCGGCGTGGAGCCGGCGGGGCTTCGCGCTGGGCCCGCGGGCGACCGGGGCGCTGGTGGTGCTGGGGGTGGTGGCGCTGGGCGGGGCAATGCGGGGGCCGCGGGGCTGGACGGTCGAGGAGACGGAGACCGGCACGACGCGACGGGTGGCGAATCTGCGGCTGGCCGAGGGGCCGGCGGTGCGGGCCAGCGCGTTGCTGGACCTGCGGCCGCACGGCACTTACGCCCTGAACGGCAAGGCGGCCGAGGGGACGTTCGAGGCGCTGCTGGACGGGCAGGCGGTGTGGGGGAGGCAGCGGGCCGACCGGCGGGTGCTGCTGGGCGAGCGTTTTGATGTCAAGCTATCTGGCTTGAAAGTCATGGAAGTGGAGTTCGCCCCGGACGCCAGTCCGACAGCGCAGCTCCGGCTCTACTGGTCGTGGCCGGGCGAGGGACGGGTGCTGGCGCCGCTGGGCGGCGAGTACGTGCTGCCGCGGGAGTTGACGGCGTGGGAGCGCGGCGCGACGCTGGTGTGGCGGGGGCGGCTGGTGATTCTGGCGGCCGCGTTGGCTCTTCTGTTGCTCTTGCCTGTCCGCAGGCGGGCCTGAGGCCCGTCGCCGGGCCCGGAGACCGCACAGTCGCGGGCCGTGAATCGCGGATTCGCGGTTCGCGGGATGTTCGAGGTGTCTCCAACCCCAGTCCGTCGCAAGGAGTCTGTTGATCCGATGACCGAGCCCACGACCGACACCGTCGCCGCCGGCAAGAGCACGCACCTGCGGATGCACTCGGAGCGGCTTGCCGAGCTGCTGGAGCGCGGGGTGGTGGACCCGGACAACTTCGAGATGGCGGTGCGCGAGAGCCACAAGACCGGGGAGGAATTGGGCCGGATTCTGGTGCGGTTGGGCTTCTGCGAGGCGGAGGACGTCCTGCAGGCGATGGCGAACTCGCTGGGCGTCGAGTACATGCGCTTGACGGGTTTCCAACCGCCACCGACGTTGCGCGAGCTGGTGCCGGCGCGGCTTGCCGAGCACTATGGGCTGCTGCCGATCAGCTTCCTGGACGGGGTGCTGCGGGTGGCGGTGGCCGATCCGCTGGACATGCACACGTTCGACGAGTTGCGGCGGATTCTCAACGTCGAGGTCGAGCCCGTGGTGGCGTCGGTCGAGGATATCGACAAGGCGCGCAACATGTACTACGGCATCGGCGGCGCGACGATGATGGGGCTGGAGGAGGAGCGGCAGGCGCTGGGAGGGGACGACGACGTCATCGTCGACGGCAACATCGACATCGACGACGAGTTGGCGGCCGAGGACGCCTCGATCGTCCGGTTCGTGAACCAGATCATCCAGGAAGCGTTCCGCGACCGCGCGACGGACATCCACGTCGAGCCGTTCGAGAAGGACCTGCGCATCCGCTACCGCATCGACGGCATGCTCTACGAGGCGCCGATTCCGCCGGCGATCAAGCGTTACCAGCAGGCGATCATCAGCCGCGTCAAGATCATGGCGGACATGAACATCGCCGAGCGCCGTCTGCCGCAGGACGGCAAGATCAAGATTCGCATGCACGACAAGGAGTACGACCTGCGCGTCTCGACGGTGCCGACGCCGTACGGCGAGTCGTGCGCGATCCGCATCCTGTCGCGCGAGAGCGAGTTGTGCACGCTCGACATCCTGGGCTTCTCGGGCCGCCACCAGTCGATCATGCGCGAGATGATCAGCAAGCCGCACGGCATCGTGCTGATCACCGGGCCGACGGGCTCGGGCAAATCGACGACGCTGTACGCGTCGCTGACGGAGATCAACAAGCCCGAGCGCAAGATCATCACGATCGAGGATCCGATCGAATATCGCATCCCGGGCGTGACGCAGATCCAGGTGCAGCCGGCGATCGGTCTGACGTTCGCGCGTGTGCTGCGTACGCTGTTGCGGCAGGACCCGGACGTCATCATGGTGGGCGAGACGCGCGACCCCGAGACGGCGAAGATCACGATCCAGACGGCACTGACGGGCCACTTGGTGTTCTCGACGCTGCACACGAACGACGCGCCGAGCGCGGTGACGCGCCTGGAGGACATGGGCGTCGAGCCGTTCCTGATCGCGTCGTCGGTCGAGGGCGTCGTGGCGCAGCGCCTCGTGCGGCTGCTGTGCCCGGATTGCAAGGGGGCGCACAAGCCGGACCCGCTGGCGCTGGCGCAGGTCAACGTCGTGCGCGAGGACACTTCGGCGATGACGTTCTACAAGCCGGTCGGTTGCGAGTCGTGCCGCTACACGGGCTTTCGGGGCCGCACGGCGGTGCTGGAGATGGTGCGCATCAACGAACCGATCCGGCGCGCGATCGTCGCGGGCGCGTCGGCGACGCAGATCAAGGGCGAGGCAATCAAGTTCGGCATGCGGCCGATTCGCTGGGACGGCTGGGAGAAGGTAAAGAAGGGCAGCACGACGATCGACGAGGTGCTGCGCGTGACGATGGAGGATGAGTTCTCGACCGAGGACGACGCGGCGATGCTGGCGCAGGCCCAAGAGGCCGGCACGCCACAGGACAAGTGAGGCGGCAAGGATGCCCCAGTTTCTCTACAAGGCGAAGAACCGCCAGGGCGAGCCGATCGAGGGCGTGATCGACGCGGAGGGGCGCGCGGCCGTGGTGGCGCGCTTGCAGCAGATGGGCTACTTCCCGCTGTCGATCGAGCAGGGGACGCGCAAGGGCGGAAAGGTGGTGGCGGCGCCGGCGGGCGGAGGCGGCATGCTGGCGCGCCTGATGTCCAAGCCCGCCGCGGGAACCAACGGCAAGCAGCCCGCACCGACGCGCAAGGAGGCAGGCGCCAAGCCGCGACGCGACGCCGCGCCGGCGATGTCGCTGCCGTTCCTGAACCGACGCGGCGTCTCGACCGCCGAACTCGCCAGCTTCAATCGCCAGATGTCGGACCTGCTCGGCGCCGGCGTCCCGCTCGTCAAGGCGTTGACGATCCTGGGAAAGCAGACCGCCAACGACACGTTGCGCGAAACGATCCTGCAGATCAACGCGGACGTGCAGGACGGCGCGACGTTCGCCGACGCGCTGGCGCGCCATCCGCGGTTCTTCTCGAAGCTGTATGTTGCGATGGTGCGTTCGGGCGAGGCGGGCGGCATGCTCGACGAGGTGCTGTCGCGGCTGGCGGACTTCAGCGAGCAGGAGGAGCAGCTCAAGGGGAAGGTGAAGTCGGCGCTGGCCTATCCTGTGGTGATGATCGTCGCGGGCGCCTTCGCGGTGGCGGTGATGTTCGTGGTGGTGGTGCCGAAGATCGTGGGCACGTTCAGCCAGTTGAACCAGACGCTGCCGCTGCCGACGCAGATTCTGATCTCGATCAGCGAGGTTGTCGGCTCTTACTGGTACATGGTCGTCGGGGCACTGGTCGGCTTGTGGGTGCTGGCCTGGCGCTTCGTGACGACGCCGGAGGGGCGCGCATGGTGGCACCGCCAGCAGTTGCGGCTGCCGCTGCTGGGCGACCTGGTGCGCAAGCGCGAGGTGGCGCGATTTGCGCGCACGCTCGGTTCGCTGCTGCGCAACGGCGTGGCAATCCTGACGGCGCTGGGCATCACGCGCGAGGTGCTGGACAACACGGTGGCCAAGCGCGAGGTGGATCGCGTGATCGAGGAGATCACACAGGGCGCGGGCATCGCGGTGCCGCTGAAGAGCAGCGCGATCTTCCCGCCGGTGACGGTGAACACATGATGGCGGTGGGCGAGGAGACGGGCCAACTCGACCAGGTGCTGATCCGCATCAGCGTGTCGTACGAGATGGAGGTCGAGCGGCGCATCCGCACGCTGACGTCGCTGATCGAGCCGCTGATCATCGTCGTCATGGCGTTCGTCGTCGGCTTCATCGTGATCTCGATGCTGTTGCCGATCTTCAGCCTCGATCCGACGGGAGGTGTCTGAGCCATGCACGCGCGCGTTGCATCCCACCGCGGCTTCACGATGATCGAACTGGCTTTCGTCGTGACGATCATCGCCATCCTGATGGTGGTGGCATTGCCGCGCATGGTGGGGGCCGGCTCGCGCACGGCGCTGGAGACGACGGCGCGCGACATCGCCCGCATGAGCGAGTACGCGCGCCAGACAGCCATCGCGCGCCAACGCGTGATCGAGATCACGTTCGACCCCGAGGCGCGCACCTGGTGGATGGACCTGAACCCGGAGGCGCGCAATGAGCGCTACGTCTCGCGCCAGCGCCGCAGCCGCGAGGCGATTCACGAACTTGAGGAGGTCCGGCGCCTCGAGCAGAAGGTCTCGTTCCGCGAGTTCCTGCTCGACGGCAAGGCGACCGATGCCCGCCGGCCCGTGACGGTCTCCTACTATCCCAACGGCAGCTCGTCGGGACTGACGGTGATCCTGACGAACGACCGCGGGCGCGTGATGACGATGGAGGTCGAGCGGGCGACGGGTCGCGCGTCGGCCTATCTGGGCGAGCCGATGACGTTCGGCGACCGCTTGGCGGCGGCGGGACTCGATGCGACGCGCTACGGCGGCACGTCCGCACAGGTGGGTGGCCAGGCGGCGCGCGACGGTTTCTACATGAGCGCCGGCGGCGAGCAGGACCGCGTGAGCCATTATCAGGATGCCGCGGCGCGGATCATGGGTCAGGTGACGCGCAAGTACGAGCGCACGCAGGAGCAGCAGGAGGCCGCGCAGCCGAACACGCGCCGCGATGGCCGAGGAGGCACGCCATGAAGCGTCGCGCGCGCTCCTTCGTCCTCCTCGAAGTGATCCTGTCGCTCATGATCCTGTCGATCGTGCTGACGACGCTGCTGCGCGGCTTCGTCATCGCGCTGGGGGCGATTCGCGAGACGCGCATCGTCTCGACGGCGACGCTGCTGACCGAGTCGCTGCTAGAGGACTACGAACTCGAGCCGCCGTTGCCCGGCAGTCGCGACGGGCTCTTCTCCGACGATCCGCGCTTCGGCGAAGCCTTCGCCGCCTATCGCTGGGAACGCCGCGTCGAGGAGGTGTCGATCCGCTACAGCCGCGTGCCACGCAATCCGCTGCAGGAACCCGAGCCGCTCTACCGCCTCCAGCTCAGCATCGTCTACGACGACGGGCGCCATCGTCGCTTCACGCCGATGCGCCTGACGACGTACCTGCTCGACACCGAGCTCTTCTCCGACGAGGCACTGCAAGAGAACCAGCTTTTCTGACGCAAGGATGCCGTTCGTGACTGTCCGCACCCGCCAAGCCGAAGCCGCCACGCCGTCGCCGACGACGCACGGCTTCACGCTGCTCGAGTTGATGCTGGCGATCACGATCTTCGCCCTCGTGTCCGTCGCGATTCTCGCGGTCTTTCGCACCGGCACGCGCACCTACGAGCTCAGCCATCGCGAGATGATGCTGCTCCAGCGCTCGCGCTATGTCTTCGAGACGCTCGAGAACGACCTGATGAACCTGTTCTACCGCGACGAGACGTCCTACAACGTGCAGGCGCGGCGCAGCATCGAGGAGTACCAGCAATACTACCTGGAAGCCGAGCGGACGGGAAACTGGGAGACGTTCCGCGATCGCTATGGCCCGCGCGAGCGTCGCCGCGGCGAGAATCCCGAGAGCGATCCCAACTACGTCGGCAACCCGTTCGAGAAGGCCAAGCTGATCGACTTGCAGTTCGTCGGCCAGGACGGCGACGAGCGCGACAGCCTGACGTTCACGACGCACCGGCCGCTGAGCCTGGGCGGCAACTACCAGTTCTGGGGCCTCGAGCGCGTGGAGTACAACATCGAGGGAGAGTTCCTGATCCGCAGCGTGCAGGACGTCGGCACGCCGCCACGCTCGTGGGACAATCAGGTGCTGCAGAAGGAGGAGCCGCCGCGCTACTCCATCGTCGCCGAGGGCGTCCAGGCCTTCGACTTGAACTACGCCTTCTGGTGGGACAACCAGTGGTACGAGACGTCGAGTTGGTCGTCCAGCAATCGGCAGATTCGCAACAGCCAGTACCTGCTGGGCGATTACGAACGCGACGAGCGGGACCACCGCGCCGGGCTTCCGGTGCCGGGAGCCCCGGGCTGGAACGACTATCTCAACGAGTTGGACGACCAGCCGCTCGATCGGCTGCCCACTTATGTGCGTGTGCGCGTGGTGCTGGCCGATCCGAAGAACCCGCAGCGCCAGCATGAGATGGTGCGCGTCTTCCGCGTTCCGAACTCGATGGAATCGTGGCGACCGAACCGGGACATCGAAGATGAAGACCGCGACGTGGAACGCGACCTGCGCGACAAGCAATACGTGCCTGTCCGACCCGGGGCCCTGAGGAAACGCTGATGAGCCGTCGCACGCGACAGGAAGGGCCTGCGGGGGGCCGGCGGCGACGCCGGGCCGTGGTGCTCGTGCTCGTGCTCTGGGTCGCCGTCGTGCTGTCGATGATGGCGTATTCGGTGCTCTTCCAGATGTCGCTGGAGCTGCGCCTGACTTCGATGGAGAAGAAGACGCTGGAGGCGAAGGCGCTGGCGCGCGCGGGTCTGGCGAAGGGCTTCGCGGATCTGCGCAACGACATGATCTTCGACTTTTCCGACGAGACGATCCCGCCGTTCGACGCGCTCGGCGACGTCTGGGCCGACGCCGAGGAGGGGAAGGAGGAGGTCAAGCTCGGCGCGGGCACCTACTCCGTGACGATCAGCGACGCCGAGGGCCTGCTGAACCTGAATCAGTTCCGGGCGTCGAACCGCATCCTGCTTGAGAAGATCATCGTTCGCATCGGTTACGAGGAGGAGGACGCCAAGATCGTGGCGTCCGCGATCATCGACTACGCGGATCCCGACGACGTTCCGGTGCTGGAGCTGTCGCAGGGCACGGAGGGTTTCGCCTACGGGGTGCTGCGCGCGGAGGACATGGGCGGCTCGCGCCGCGAAAGCGAGATCGAGCGCGTTGTCTTCCCCAACGAGCCGTACCTGACGGTGGACGCGTTGCTGGAGGTGTACGGAGTGACGCCGGAGTTGTACTTCGGGCCGGGCACGCCGGAGGCGGAGTTCTACCGGGCGCAGCTCGGGCCCGGCGTGGGAGACCGCTTCCAGATGTCGCGCCGCGCGCGGCGGGCCACGCGTGCGGAGGAGGTGCGCGGCCTGCGCGACTACTTCACGGTCGAAGGCAACGGCCGTCTGAACATCAACACGGCGCCAACGCATGTGCTGGCGGCGGTGTTCGACGCGGCCGGCGCCTCGGATCCCGACCGGTTGGCCGAGCGCATCGTGCGCTATCGCCCCGGCGGCGACGGCCGGCGCCGCACGAACAACGACAACGCCTTCAAGTCCGTCGCCGACATGCAGCAGAACGGCGATCTGGCCGGCATCCTCGGGCCGGCGCAGGCGCTCTACCGCTTCGACGTGCGGTCGACCGTCTTCACGTTGACCGCCACGGGCACCGTGGGCGACGTCAACCGCTCGCTGAGTTGCATCGTCACCCGCAGCCTGACGCAGCTCAACCGCGACGAGGACTTCGAGTCCAACGACCGCGCGCGCGAGCGCCAGGATCGCTATGACGCCCGCCGGCAACGCCGGCAGGACAAGGACAACGAGCTGCTCGTCCGCAACCCGAGCATCCGCATCCTCCAGTGGAACGGCACCTGACACCCATGCCCAGAACCGCCGCCATCGAACTGAACGAGAACGACGCCAAGGTCGTCCAAGTCCTGCACTCCCGCAAGACGGGCGTGCAGTTGGAGAAGGCCTTCCGCGTCGCGTTCGCAACGGCCGCCAAGGACGAGGAGGGCATCCGCGAGCGCGCCGCGCGCCTGAAGGAGGCGCTGCGCGAGCACCGGCTCCAGGCCACCGAGATCGCCCTCGTGGTGCCCAAGCAGTCCGCCACGGTGCGCAAGGTGCGCCTGCCGTCCACGGATCCCGCCGAACTCGCCTCGATGGCCCGCTTCGAGGCCGAGAAGATCATCCCCTTCAACGTCGAGCGCCATATCGTCACGCACGCACTCGTGGCCACGCACGGCATCGAGGGATCGGACGTGCTGCTGGCGGCGATCGACGAGACGGTGATGGACCCACTGGTGCAGACGCTGACGGCGGCTGGAATCGAGCCCGCCGTTGCGGACGTCTCGTCGCTGGCGCTGGCGACCTCGGTGTTCGGCCGCCTCGACGAGACGCTCGCGCGCCAGTGCTTCGCGATCGCGCAGGTCGGCTGGACGCACACCGACATGACCCTGTTCAACAACGGCGAGATCGTGACGACGCGCAGCGTGCTGCATGGCGTGCGCAACCTGCTCGCCGACTTGCAGACGCACTTCGGCCTCGCCGAGCCGCTCGGCCCCGAGGCGCTGATCGGACTCGACGCGCTGGAGCCGAGTGCGTTCCGGCCGGGGCGCCTGGCTTCTCCGGCCCCGAGTGCGGCCGGTTCCGCACCGGCCCCCTTCGAGATTCTCGAGGCCGGGCCCAACGGCGACGCTGCGCACGATCCCGGGGGCATCGTCGAAAGCTGGACGCACAAGCTGGTCACGAACCTGCGGCGCACGTACGAGTTCTCGCTGCGCGAGTACGCGATCCCGCCGCTCAAGCACGTGCTGATCACCGGCGAGGCGGCGCTGGTGCGCAATCTGGCGCCTGCCGTGCAGGCACAACTCAACGTGCCCGTGCAATCGCACAATCCGCTGGCCGACGTGGCGCGGGCGGAGAAGTCCGACATCGACGACAGGTTGCTGGCTGCGTATGCCGGCGCGTACGGATCGGCGTTGCGGTTGGCGACGCAGGGCGAGGGAGGCGGCATCAACCTGTTGCCGCCCCGCCTGCTGGCCCAGCGCCGCCAGTCGGAGATGATGGTGCACTACGTCGCCACGGGCGCGATGGCCCTGGTGGCTCTGCTGGTGGTGGTGCTGTGGATGTGGAGTGCGGGCCGCTATCGCAGCGAGCAGTATCGCCGCTACGACGAATACACGGCCGAACTGAACGAACTGGTGCGCGACATCGACGACATGCGCGACCGAATGCGGGTGATCCGGGAGATTCGCTCGGAGCGCGCCGGGGCGTTGCAGATTCTCGACGGCATCAGCCAGTACGGCGAGATCGCCGAGAGCACCAACGGCGGCCGCGTCGCGCTGACGGACTTCGAGTTCGTCCTCGGCGTCGAGGTGCGGATTCGCGGCCATGCGCTCGAGATCGAGGACATCAACAAGTTCGTCTACTACCTGAAGAATCTGCAGAACGAACGGGGCCAGGTGATGTTCGAGAACGTGGACGTTCGCAGCCAGAATCCGACGACATTGCCGCGGCGCGACCGGACCATCTACGAGTTCGAGATCATCGGGCTCCTCTTCCTGGAGGACTGAGAGCGTCATGAAACAGAGCGAGAAAGTCCTGATGGGCATCACCATCGTCGCCGTGGCGGGCTACCTGCTGTTCACGGCGTTCGGCGATTCGGAGTCCTCGGGCTCGGGCGTGGGCTTCTTTGGCGTGCCGTCCGCCGAGGTGGAGCAGGCGCGCAGCGCGTACGACCGGACGGTGGCCAGCGTGGCGGAGTCCCCGCGCATCGTGCGGCAGTTCACGCAACTGGCCGGCGAGGACGCCATGCGGTCGCTCAAGGGACAGAGCACCCGCGACCTGACGCAGAGCCGCCCGGACCTGGAATTCACCAGCGCAGTCGCCGACTGGTGTCGCGAGGCGGGCTTCCCCGCGCCCGACGTCAGCAAGCGCATCCAGGACATCCGCACGCGTCGCGGCAACCAACTCGTGCTCGACTACCAACTTGTCGTCGTCACCGTCAACATTCGCGACGGCGACCTCACGCGCATCTCGCAGCTCCTGAAGACCTTCGAGCAGAAGGGCCTGATCATCCAGGAGGTGGACCTTGCCGCCGTGCGCGACAGCGAGCGCATGTCCGCCATGATCGTCGTCGCCAAGCTCGTCGACTACTTCTATCCCACGCGCGAGCAGAAGCAGGCGCGGTCCTGAGAGGAGGGCCTTCCATGCGTGCCCTGATTTCCCGCCTCACCCTCGAGCAACGGCTCGTCGCCATCAACGCGGTCATCTTCCTGGTGATCGTCGTCGTGGCCACGACGATGATGACGCAGACGTGGGAGGTGCCCGCCTCGCCACCGATGGAACTGATCGAGCGACGCCTCGAGTCGATCGGCGGCGGGGGCGACTCCGACGAGCAGCGGGCGCTGACGCGCCAGTCGCGTTTCCGCAACGTCGGCGCGCGCAACATCTTCCCGTCGCTGATTCCCGTGCCGACCCCGACCCCGACGCCGCCGCCAACCCCGCCGCCCGACCCATCGCTCGAGGAGGCCATCCGTCAGTGGAAGGTCAAAGGCATGTTCCGCGGCGTCGTCTTCATCGAGGACCCGCGCACGCGCGAGGAGTTCCACTTCGACCTCGACGACCCGGCCACGATCACGCGCACGATCCGCTTCAAGAACGAGGACATGGTCGTGCGCCTCGATTCCGTGGACTCGATCAACCTTGCGGCGACGTTCTCCTACACGGGCCGTCAGGGCAAACAACAGGTCACGCGCGGCATGTTCGAGGAGTGAACCGGCAGAGCCCCGCCATCAACTCCCGCGCGTCAACGTGCGCACCAGATCGGCGTGCATCGGAAACGCGCGCAGCAACTCGTCGCGCGACGGCATCTCGAAGTCGGCAAAGTCGAACCCCGGCGCCACCGTGCAGCCGCACAGCACGAACGCCGCGCCCGCGGTCGGGCGCGCCGCCTGCCACACGCCGGCCGGCACGGTGACTTGGGGCCGCGCACCTGCTTCCCAGTCCGTGCCCAGTAGCACGTGCTCGTGCCGGCCCGACGCGTCGAGCAGATGCAGCTCGAGCACGCCGCCGGCGTACCAGTGCCACGTCTCGTCGGACCGCACCCGGTGCAGCGCCGAGAAGTCCCCGGCCTCGAGCAGGAAATAGATCGCCGTCCCCGCCGCGCGCGCCGCGTCCGTCGCCAGCGCCGGATGCGCGACAATCAACGGCGAGCGATGCGTCTCGCGAAACCAACCCCCCTCGGGATGAGGTGCAAGATTCAGCAGACGGCGCAAGACATCGGCGGAAGGCATGAGCGCGATCCTGATGGGTTGGCAATCGGTGGTCACTCAATCCCGAAGGCGCCGCAGTCTTCCTCGTACGCCAGTCGGCCGACGCCGTATGCGCGGCCTTCGATGACGAGTTGCAGGTCGTCCGTGATTGACTCGACGCGCCCGCGCGCCAGCACCCGCCGACCGTTCGGATGGCGGTCGTCCAAGCCCGGCCCGTCCTCGTACAGCCGCACCGCACGACCGGGCACCTCGCACGCCTTGCGATAGCGGTCGATCAGACCGGCGAGCCCCTTGCGCCGCAGCAGCGAATGGTTCGACGCGAACGAACTGAGCAGTCGCCGCAGCGTGTCGAGCAGCGGCTTGTCCCCCGTGTGCGGGCGCAGACAGGTGACGTGCGGCACGAACACCGTGCGCGGCACCGCCGGAATCACGTTCACGTTGAGCCCCATGCCGAAGACGGCGTGCGTGTAGGCGCCGCCCTGCGTGCGCCCACGGCTGAGCGCCCCGCCGATCTTTGCGCCGTCCAGCAGGATGTCGTTGATCCACTTGATCGACACGCGGCGGTGCGATGTCACGACGCCGCGAGCGCAATCGTACAGCGCCAGCACCGGCAGAATCGCATAGCCAAGGCCGACGTGCTCGACCGGCGCGGTCTCGCGCACGAGCACGGTGACGTGCAGATTGCCGGGTGCGCCGGCCCAGCGGCGGTCAAAGTGTCCGCGCAGGTGCGCACTGGTGCCCGTGACGAGCACGACGGTGCCGACCTCGGCCGGCAACCAGCCGGCCAGCCCGGAGGCAAGGTCGAGCTGCGACGCGTCGCTGCCGGCTCGCCAGACGACGACCGGGAACTCGCGCGTCAGCTTCGGCCCTTCGATGTCGGCGCCGTAGAGCGTGCCGCCGGCGGGAAAGCATGCCTGCGCGATCCGCGCAAACCGCCCCGACGCGCGCCATCGCGACCACGACGTCCGCGGGTCCGGACAGGCCTCGGTCGAAGGATCGATGTCGGTCAGAATCTGCATGCCGCCGCGCGTGCCCCCACGCCCCCATTGCCGACAACCCGCCGCCGCGAGGCGAGGGAAAAGGAGGGGGCAACTCCTATCGACCCCCGCACCAAGTGGCCAATCGACGATGGGGTGCCCTCAGGCGTCCGTTGGCTTCTGCCTGCCAGCCCACGCCTTCGCATTCTCGATCAGTCGGAGCACATCGGGCGGAAGGTCTGACTTGGGTGTGGTTACTCGGATCATCGCGATGATCGTGTCCCCCGACTCTGGAAAGTGCTTCCTCCATGCTTGGCCAAATCCTACTTCGTCCCACACACCGTCCGTCAGAAGACACACAACCTGTGGCATGAGGTCCTCCCAATGTTCGCGACCGACGCTGGCGACCATCGTGGCAAGCCAGTCCCAGCGAACAAACTCGGTCTCATGCTCCGATCGGGTCTTCAGCATGATGAGATTCCGAAGCAAGTAGGGTTGATACGCCGGGATCGAGGAGTTGCCCTTGAGAGCAACTGCAAAGCCCTCAGATTCGTCTCCGAACAACCTCTCCACAGTTGCAATGAACCCGCTCCAGAAGCCAGGAGTCTTGAGTGCTAGAACGCCGGCCCAAGTGTTCACGATGTCGCACGCAAGGTTCAGATCCGCTGGTGCAGTGCGCTCGATAGCCCGAGTGATCCACACAGGCGCTCCCTCCGACTCCGGGAATCTCTTCGCCTCGAGGACCCTGCCAACCGCCAGTACCGCATTCTCGGTCGTGTTTTTCGGTTCATCGTCCGTTCGCCACTTCGGATCGAGCAGAGCCTCCAGAAGTTGCTCCCCAAGCAGCTTGGCCTCGTTCAAGGTGAAGCTGCATCCGGCTCCGCGAAACGCTCCGAAGTGTTCAAGTCGATCCGCAAACGCGGCGTCTCTCAGCACAGCCTCGGCCAACGTCCAACCCTCTGGCTCCATTGAATTCGGGTTCTGGCGCCACGCAGCGATGGCTCGTAGCACGTCTTGATCCCGAAGCCCCTGAGGAACTTCTTCGTCCAAGGCAATCTGAAGGGTGTCGCGATACATACTGCCGAACTCTTGAGGGGTGCCGAACCCTTGAGGGGACAGAATGACTTTGGCATTTTGCGGTATGATCTTAAGCCGCGCGGCATTGGGCAAGTCCGAAGACTCAAGCTCGCGCAGGTTCCAGGCCGAATCAGGCTGGAATTCACGGAACAGAAAGCCGACGAGTTGGCGCAATGCATGGGCGTCACGTTGCCACGACCCGCCACGGGCGAGGGCCTCCCACTCGAGTTGAAGTTCGTCACGAATCTTCCGCCGATCTGGCTTGTCGTTGTCGCTCCCCGGAAACTCGGCTCCTGCCTCCCGCAACATGTCCCGCTTCTCGCTAATGAAGTCGATGATCTCCGGCGCTACGGCATGAATGGTGTGCAGGACGATCAGCTCATCGGGGTCGACCTCACCTTCTATCGTCCTCCAAGCGCGTGTGCTGCCCTCAAGGATGTACTTCAATGCACGTGGAGTCCGGATGACCTGCACCAGATGGTTCGCGAGCCAGCCCGCTTCCGGATTGCCGGTTGCGTTGTAGACCGACGACTCGAGACGCGACATGAGACGCGAGAAGATGTTGTTCCGGTCATCCGCATCGAGGGGATCGACAACTTTGCCGCTGTAAGATAGCAGACTGTCGCGACACTGCAGGATGGTCCTGAGGAGGTCGTTCGGGTTCGGCTCCTTAAGAAACTCATGGTGCTCGCACACTTTGGCCAAGCCATCTTTGGTGAGGGAGCCCGGCGAGGCGGCGAAGACGAACGAGACGTTTTCGAGGTCCCGCAGCCGCGAGAGGGTTGCCGCCAGTTGGCGCTGCACCTCCTGAGCCTCGATGTTCCTGTCCGCGTCCTCGACGAAGATGATCAGGCGACAACGCGCTCGCCTGCAGACGTCGTCCAGTCTCTCAAGCAACTCGCGCGGATCGCGACGCGACCCCAGAGCCGCGGCAATCATCCGCACTCCAGGAATGCCACTGGCCTCCATCATTGCGGACAGGCGTTGCGGCGTATGCCAGATGCGGGCGCAGTCGGTCTCGCGACTCAATCGTTCGATGCCGACTGTGAGAATCGATTCGACGGATCGGGCGTTGTCCATCCCCCACACCGACGTTCGGCAACAGAGGACGCGGTCCGGCGGGAACGGAAACGCGGCGTGCTGGTGCCGCTCGCGGCATGCTTCCCGCAGGTCTCTCGGATGTGCGAGGTAGTGCTCCACGAAGTTCAGGATGCTGCTCTTTCCACTACCATAGTCGCCTATCAAGGCAATCGTCTTGAGTTTCTCCTGACAAAGCTCGGAGGCGATCCGGACGGCCCTGCGTTTGCCGTCGAAGAGGTCCTCAGCAGGGTGTCGCACGGGGTCGTCGCGCTTCAGCCAGTCATGAGCAAACGCTTGGGGAATACTTGCTTCGCTGCCGAGCTGTGGGGAGACGGCTGGGGCTGCGCTGCCCCGACGCTCGTGGCGAATCGATCTCCGGATCCAGGAGACGGGCTTCCATACCAAGCCGCATGCCGCCGTGACGGGTTTCCAACGCAGGAGTTGCAAGACGATGAGGCTGGAAGGAACGTAGACCGCGCTCCAACCGAAAGGCAGATAACGACTGTAGGAGGTCTGGGGAACCAGTAGCCTCAACTGGAAGAACAGGAGCGCGACAACGACACCAAGGGCGAATGGACACCACAGCGGTATGTTGCTGAAGAAGCCGGCGGGGCGCCGCACTCTCAGTCCGCCGGACTGTGCCAGAACATACAGTCCGACCACCAGGATCGCACACAATACGGGGATGTAGTGCAGCGGTATGCGCACGAAGACGCGGCTGCCGATCGAGGCATACTCCCATCGGCCGAGGATAGGGAGCACCAAGGACGCGACGAACCAAGCCCCAAGGAACTCATTCCAGACACGCGCCCAGTGCGCGCTCAGACCGATCCGGGATGGCGACCCCACACCCATGTCTCCCCACCTCCACGACGAGGTGCCGACGGTGGCCATGGGAACTTGTTGACGCACCGCTGGCGTGAGTCAGTTGCGCATGACGCATGTGCGATGGTCAAGCGCAAGTCCCGCCCGCCGTCAGTGCTGGCCGCGGATGGAGCGGTAGATGTCGCCGTCGGAGACGGTGCCGTTGGAGGGGTCGTAGAATTCGGCCATGCCGTAGTGGCTGCCGCCTTCGTGGAAGCGACGGTCCGGGCCGGCGCTGCCGACCTTCCAGGGGCTGGCGCCGAAGTTCTTCACATAGCCCGGCGACAGCCCCGCGAAGATGCCGTGCCAGTGGGCCGTGCCATAGTCGTACGTGTGGTTCTTGCGCTCGGGGTGGTCGAGGAAGTGCGTGTGACCGCCGGGCAGGCCGGTGTCCTGCAGGGTGTCGTCCTGGAAGGGGTCGCGCAGCAGGCTGGTGATGTAGGCGATCGGCGTGGTGAGGCGTGTGCTGGAGGTGACCCAGCCCCAGTGGGCTTGGCCGGGGTGGCCGTCGAAGGGGAACTTGTTGTGGTCGACGGCGTAGGATTCGAGGGCGGTGACGATGGTGCGCAGGTCGGCTTTGACGCGCGAGACCTTGGCGCGCGTCTGGGCCTCGAGGAAGTTGGGGACGGCGATGGCCGCCAGGATGGCGATGATGGCGACAACGATGAGCAGTTCGAGCAGCGTGAAGGCGCGGGGCCGCGCGCGGCGGACAGTGGGGTTCATCGGGGTTCCTCCTCCGGGGGACTGCACCCGCCGGAAACGGAGGGCACGTTGAACAGGGGACAACGACGAGGCGGGCGCGGGTTTGTCGGCGGCGCGCTTCGTTTCGGGAAAACAATCGGGCGGTGCTGGGGAGCACCGCCCGGGAAGAGACAGCGACGAGGTTGTGGGCTACCGTGCGAGGGTGTCAGCTCCGGCTGCCGCGCAGGGGGCGCTTGGCCGGGATGCCTTCGCGGCGGGGATAGCGGTCCGGCGTCAGGCCGGTCTTGGGAATCCAGAGCGCGTGGCGGCTCTTCTGGCCCGGGCCCGGGGTGTAGCTGCGGGCCAGCACCTTGCCGGCGCCGAGCTTGTTGAGTGCGAACTCGGCGTCGCGGATTTCGTCGGCCGGGTTCGATCCCTTGAAGGTGAGCATCCAGCCGTCGAGGGCCAGATAGGGCAGGCAGAGTTCGAGCGAGATGGGCAGCG
>JAHCAW010000045.1 GCA_019634695.1 Candidatus Sumerlaeia bacterium | reverse complement strand
AATCCGCACGGATCGAGCCACGAACCACGAACCACGAACAACAAGCCCTCTGCGTCAGTTCAGGATGTGGAGCTTGAACCCGGCCTCGTCCAGCACCTTCTGGCGGAACTCCTCGCGGGCCTTCTCGCGGGCCTCGTTTGTCAGTCGCGTCCGGATCAGCTCGCGCACGTCATCGAGCCTTGCCTCGCTGGCGTTGGCGCGTTCGCCGATCCAGTAGGCCTCAACGCGGTCCGCGTGCATGTAGGGACTCGAGAGGCTGTTCGAGTTGTTCTCCTGCAGCACGCGGCGGAACTCGCCGCCGTTCGTGTGCACATGGACGGGCCCGAGGCTGCCGCCCGCCGTGGCCTTGTCGTCCTGACTGTGCTCGCGCGCGACCGCCATGAATTGCTCGGCGGATTCGACGCCTTCCAGCAGCTCTTCGAGGCGCTTGGACCCCTCAAGGCGCAGTTCGTGCAGGCGCTGCTCGTTGCCGGCCGCCTCGCCCTTGGGATCGATGTACAGCGTGATGCGCCACAGCTCGCCGCCCATCAGGCGACGGAAGCTGTCACGCGTCTTCTCGAAGGTCTCGGCGAGCTCCTCGTCGGTGAACGTGGGCTCGACTTCGCCGGCGGTCTTTTCGATCAGTTGGAACGCCAGCACCGAGTCGGTCAGCGACTGCATGCGCTTCTGGTAGATGTCCATCTCGCGAATGCCCGCGGTGTCGAAGTCGCTGTGGATCAGGTGCCGTTGGATCATCGGCAGGCGGACCATGGCGGCGCGGCGCTCGGGCACGGTGGACTCCTCGCCCGGATCGTTGATGAAGTCGCGACGGAAGTGCCCGGCCTGATAGAGCACGTCGCCGACGGTGCAGATGGTCTGCTCGGCGGCCTCGGAATCGAACGCGCGCGCGAGCACGTTCTCGTCGATCACGATGCTCGTGTCCTGCTTCCAGAGCTCCTTGAGCACCTCGTCATAGACCTTCTGGCGGCGTTGCTGGATCAACTCGCCCTCGATGCGATGGCGGACGGCGTCGAAGGGCTGGTGGCCCTGCGGGCGGTAGGAGACGCGCTGCAGCAACTGATAGCCGTGGCGCGTGCGGAAGGGGGCGGTCACCTCGCCGTCGGCGACGGCAAGGAAGGCCTGGCGGACCTCCTCGAGCATCGGCTTGCTGTCGCGTTCGGGGCGGATATACATGACGCGCCCGGGGCTGTCGGTCTGCGAGTACTCGGCGGCGAGGTCCTCGAAGGTCGCCTCTCCGGCGGTGGCCATGCGGTGGAGATTCTCGGCCTGCTGGCGCACCTCGGCCTCGCGGTCCGGCCCGCCGGGGACGAGCAGGATTTCGCCCGTCTGCAGCGGCTGCGGATCGACGGTGGTGCCGTCGCGGCCGGGCAGCGGCTCGGACCGCCCGCGCTTGGTCTCCTGCGAGATGATCTCGGCGGCGCGGTCGGCGCTCCCGGTGACCTTCTCGGCGATCGACTCCAGCGTGTCGCCCTCCTCAACGGCGTACTCCTCGTAGGTCGACAGGTACAGGTGGCGGAAGGCGAGTTCCTCCTCGACGCGGAACTGCTCGTCCTTGCGTTCCTCGTAGCGGGTGCGCAGTTCCTCCTCCGGGATGGCATGGTCGTCGAGGATGCCGTTGAGTTCCAGCCAGACGAAGTAGGCGTTGTTGTCGGCTTCGCGGGCGATGCGGTCGGCGGCGTCGGGATCGAGCTCGACGCCGAGTTGGCGGGCGATGTTGCCGGCGGCATGGTCAAGAGCCCAGGCCCGCGCGCCGCGGGCGACCAGCTCGTAGGTGAAGTCGTTGAGGTTGAGCAGATTGGCGCCCATGCGGCGCAGAGCGGCCGGCGGATTGAAGCGCACAATGTTCTTCCACTCACCGACGGTCCAAGTCTTGCCCGAGAGATCGAACAGCGGGGCCGAGTCGGCCAGATCGAACGCGCGCAGCTCGGGCTCGTCGGTCGCGGCGTCCTGCGCCGGCAGCAGCACGGGGGCGGCCGCCGCCAGGCATGCCAAACCCAGCGCCAGGGACTTCCAGATTCTCCGGACAATCGAATCACAAGCGGGCATGAACTTCTCTCCTTGAGATTTATGGACTTATTGCTGGCTGTCCGCCCTGCCGGCGGGGCAAGCGGAACCACGGCCCGCCCGCACATGGGGGGGCGTTGAATGGATTCGGCGACCTCCCCAAGGGTTTGGGCCGGGGCCGATCAAGGCTTCCGCCCCAACTGCCCGGCCGCCAGCCACGGACCGAACAGCGACACCGCCCCGTTGTGGTCCAACTTCTGGGTGTGCAGGAACACGATCCGGTTGGCGGCGAGCAACTCGTCGGTCATCCCGTCGTCGAGGCACAGGGCATACGGAGTGGCGGTGGCTTGCAGGTGGGCCATCAGGACGACGTTCTCGTCGGCCAGGTGGGCAGTGAAGATGGACCGCAGGACGGCGCGGGAGTTGCGCTGCGCCCAGCCGCTGAACTGCTCGAGCCGGCCATAGGAGGCGTCCAGCAGGTAGACCTCCGCGATGTGCTCCTCGAGGCCGCCGTGCTCGAGGGCGAAGGAGAGGACGCGGAAGGCGCCGCTGTGGCCCGAGAGCACCACGCGCCCGAGGCGGGGATTGTCGCAGACGCCGAGCGCGGTGAGTGCGGCGCGCACCTCGTCGGCCAGGGCCGCGAAGGCACCGGCTTCCTCGAGCCGTCCGGCGCCGGAATCGCCGGCACGCTTCGGCCCCTGCGGAAACACGAGCACCGCGTTGGCGCCGCTGGCGACGAACATCTCGCGCAGCGGGAAGGTCTCGAGTGCGGCACGCACGTCGTTGCTGTGCCCATGAAAGTAGAAGACGAGGTCGATCGTCTCGCCGGCCTGGAAGTGCGCCGGCACGAACAGCGCCACCGTGTTGTCCGTGTAGTGCGGGTCCTTGGGCCAATGGGTGCCGGCGCTGTTGGTGAAGCCCTCCTCGCGACTGGCGTGCGGATACGGGGCGTTCTGCATCGGCAGGAAGTAGGTGGTCCCGAGATCGGAAGTGGCCTGCTCGACCTCGGCCGCGCCGGCCACCGCGAACAGAAGGAACAACACGACAGAAACCAGCATGCGCGACATGGTGTGTCTCCCGATTCAGAATCCGACGGCCTGACCGTCCTTGCGAGGTTCGGAGGCGGCACAGTAGCCGCCCTCGTCGAGGCGCCAGACGAGCTGCGCGCCGCCAAAGTCCTCGGGCCCCGCGGGCACAAGGGCGTGGCCGCGCGCGGCGAGTTCCTCGCGCACCGCCGGCGCGATGCCTTCCTCGACGTCCACGACTAGGCCCCCGCTGACGCGCCAACGCGGCGCGTCGGCTGCGGCCTGCGGGTTCTGCCCCCAGTCGAGCATCCGCACGAGCAACTGAACGTGGCCTTGGGGCTGGAAATGCCCGCCCATGGCACCGAATGCCAACCGCGGCGCGCCGGTGCAGGTGACGAACCCCGGAATAATCGTGTGGAAGGG
This sequence comes from Candidatus Sumerlaeia bacterium, assembly GCA_019634695.1. GTDB lineage: Bacteria > Sumerlaeota > Sumerlaeia > SLMS01 > JAHLLQ01 > JAHCAW01. The sequence goes on along the minus strand of JAHCAW010000045.1, from coordinate 31,831 downwards.
GCGCTTGCCGCCGGCCACTTCGTTGGGATGGCCCGCCTCGAGCGTAAAGCCGCTGGCGCGATTCTGCAACGCGATGCCGGTGCCGGGCACAACCACGCCGGACCCGAAGCCGGCGTAGTTCGATTGAATGAAGGAGACCATCATGCCGTCGGCGTCGGCGGCGCACAGCAGCACGGTGCCGCGGTCCTGCGGCGTGCCGTGCTCGGGCGTGCCCGCGTGGCGCAGGTCGATGTGACGCGCGCGCGCGGCATGATAGGCGGGATCGAGCAGCGCGGCGGTGCGCAGGTCCATGGTGGCCGGGTCGGCGATGAATCGATGCGCGTCGGCGAAGGCGAGCTTCATCGCCTCGATCTGAAGGTGCAGCGCATCGGCGCTGTCGGGCGTGCAGTCGCGCAGCGGCGTGTGGGCCAGAATGCCGAGCGCGATCAGCGCGGCGAGCCCTTGACCGTTGGGGGGAATCTCGTGGATCGTGTGGCCGGCGTAGTCGAACGCGAGCGGCTCGACCCAGTCGGCGCGATGGGCGTCGAGATCCTCGACGGCAAGGGCGCCACCGTCCTCACGAGCGGCGGCAGCGATGGCCTCGGCGAGGTCGCCGCGATAGAAGGCCTCACCGTTGGTGGCGGCGATGCGCTCGAGGGTGCGTGCATGGTCGGGCAGGCGGACGCGTTCGCCAACGCTGGGCGCGCGTCCTGCCGGGCAGAAGACGCGCTGGAACTCTGCGAAGTCGGTGAACTTGCGATGGGCGAAGTCCCAGGCGCGGGCCTCGACTGGACCGACCAGAAATCCCTCGCGGGCCCAGCGCACGGCGTCCTCGAAGAGACGCTCGAAGGGCAGGCGACCGAAGCGCTGCGACACGGCCACCCACGCCGACACGGCACCGGGCACCGTCACCGAATCCCAGCCCACCGACGGCATGCGTTCGCGGCCGGCGAAGCGTTCGCGCGTCCACGCCCCCGGCGAGCGCCCCGACGCGTTCAGTCCATGTAGTCGGCCCTCGGCCCAGACCAGCGCGAACGCGTCGCCGCCGATCCCGTTCTTCGTTGGCTCCACGACGGTGAGCGCGATGGCCGTGGCGATGGCGGCATCGGCCGCATTGCCTCCGGCGCGCAGGGCATTCAGTCCCGCCTGCGCGGCGAGCGGCTGTGAGGTCGCCACCACGTTGTCCGCAAAGACCGGCATCCGGCGCGAGGCATACGGGAACTGCCAGGAGAACGAGGTCATCGCGCGATTGCCCTACTCTTCCAGATAGTAGGCCTGAATGTTCTTCGTCACTATCGCCTCGTGTGAGGGATCGGGACGGAAGGTCTTCAGCGCATCCTGAATCCCGACGACCAGGTCCTCGTGCTTCTCCACGAAGAAGGCCTTCTCGCGCTTCTTGCGTTCCTCCTCGTGCTTCTGCCGCTCCTTGCCGAGCACCTCGTCGACGTAGGCGCCGTAGCCCAGCTTCTTCTGGCGCACCTTGAAGTCGGGCTTGGCGAGGATGGCTTGCATCGTTGCACGCGTCTGGTCGCTGGTGATGGGCGAGCGCAACTGGCGGTTGCCCGTCAGGCGCTGCGCGGCCTGGAGCTGTGCGGGCGTCTCGCGACCGGTGAAGAGGAAGACGACCTCGATGTGCGCCAGGCGCGTGTTGCCGCGGAAGAGCTGGGCGAGCTGGAGCCCGCTGTAGGCGTCGGCGGCGATGTTCATGAAGACGATGTCGGGCTGGAAGCGCGCGACGATCTCGATGGCCTCGACGGGATCCTCGAGCGGCAGGAACTCGCCGAGTCCCTTGAGCGCCTCGGTGTAGGCCATCAACTCGGCGCGCGAGTTGATGAGGCAGAGCACGCGGGGTCGCGTGACGGCCTTGGCGCCGGACTTCGCGGCGGCGGGAATCGGGCGATGCGGGCGCAGGCGCTCGGGCATCGCGGGAACCGGTGCGGCGGGCGGCACGGGTGCCGGAGTCGCCGGGCGCGGTGGGGGAGGCGGCGGCGGGGGCGCGGCGCGCGGAGCGGGCGGCGGAACAGGCGGAGCGGGCCGTGGGGGCACGACCGGCGGCGGTTCCGGGGCACGGGGCCGCGGTGCCGGCGGAGCGGGTTCCGGCTTGCGAGGCGGTGGGGGCGGTGGGGGCGGAGCAGCCGGCCGCGGCGCAGGAGGTGGTGCGGGGGGCTCGGCCGCCGGTTCCGGGCGTCGCTTGGGCACCGCGCTGGGCGGAACGAGCGGGGGCGGCGGCTCGGCGGGCGGCGTGGCCTCGACCGGACGCGGACGCTCGGGGAAAGTCGGCCGCGGAACCTGGCGCGTCGGGTGGACTATGGGTTCGGGCGCGGCGGGCGGCTCGGGCGCCGGAGGCGGCTGGAGTCCCTTCAGGCGGTCGAGCAGCGCGCCGACGTCCTGGGCGCGGGCGGCGGGGCGTTCCGGCGCCGCGGGTTCGACGGGTGCTTCGGGCTCGGTGGGCGGCTCGGGCGGTTGGGCGGTCGAGCCAAGCGTCACCCGGCGTCGCTTGATGCGGATGCCGCCGCGCTTGTCGTCCTCGGCGGGTTCGGGCTCGGTGATGCCGGGGGCATGGGTGTCGGCGAAGGGACCGGTGGGCTGGTCGGCCAGCTCCTCCTCGGGTTCCTGCTCGGCGGCGCGCAACGGCGTGGCGTCGATGCGGCGCAGGTCCTCCATCGTGAAGAGCTTGGTGCGCGGGGGCCGGCTGGATTCGGCGAAGAAGCCTCGGATGTCGGTAATCAGGGCGCCGGTGTCGAAAGGCTTCTCGAAGTAGGCGTGGCAGCCGGCCTCGCGGGCCTTGTCGCGGGCCTCCTGGCTGGTGTGCCCGGTGACGAAGAAGACCGGCATGTCGCCGAAGTCCTCGTGCCGGCGCACGCCGCGACAGGTGGCAAAGCCGTCCATGACTGGCATGCCGATATCGACGAGCATGAGGTCGGGCTGGTAGCGGTCGATCTTCTCGAGGGCATCGAGTCCGTTCTCGGCCTCGACGGATTCGAAGTCGCTGCCCAGCAGTCCGGAGATGACGAAGCGGATGTCAGGGTCGTCGTCGACCACCATGATCCGGTACTTCGACATGGAGGGTGCCTCGGGACGAACGTGGTGGGGGTGTGCCCCTGACGCTATTGGACGCACCCGACGCCTCCCGGGCAAGGACGGAAATGGGGCCAACGTCCCGGGACCGGGACGCCATCTGCTGTTGCCCTGAGGGGGGCGAGCGTCTTGAAGAGAGGCGGACGACGCGATGGAACGGTGCCCGCGCCCCGGTTGCCTGCTGGCGGCCGAGGGCCCGGAGACGACGACGAAGGGGAGGCCGCTGGATGGGACTTCTCGACAAGCTGCTGGGTCGGTCGAAGAACCGCGAGGTGCAGGCGCGCGCGGCCGTGCTGGACGCCGTGCGGGCAACCACGGCGGAGCCGATGAGTTGCGCCGGTTGCCTCGAGCGCCTGCGCCAGACCGTGCCCGCCGATGCGGACTTCGACCTGCGGCTCGATGTGGTGAACCGGCTGTTCGAGTTGGACCGGATGGACTGGGCCGAGGCGTACGCGCTGGAACTGACGCACGATCCAGCCTGCCCGTTGCCGGTGCTCAAGGGACTAGCGCGGCACTTCACCTCCGCGGGACGGACGGAGAAGGTCGAGCGGCCTATCGAGCGCCTCGTCGTCGAGCGCCCGTCCGAAACGGAGTTCGCGGCGCTGCTGGGCCGGCACCTTGTTCGCGGCAAGCAGTACGAGCGCGCGCTCGATGTGTTGCGCGAGGCACTGGACACAGCGCCGGATGCGCGCCACCTGTACGCGATCTTCGGCGAGTGCCACCTGAGGCTCGGCCAGCACGAGGATGCGCTCGGGCACCTGCGCACGGCGTGCGAGTTGTACGAGGATGCGTTCCGGCTGCGGCAGGTGCTGCCGGACGAGTTGAACGCCGAGCAGCTCGAGTACACGCGTTTGTACGCGTTGCTCGAGGAGGCGGCGCGGACGGTGCTCGGGCCCGAGAAGGTGGCCGAGGCCTTTGAAGGATTGCGCATGCAGCCCTCGGGCTTGGGGCTCGTGCAGGAGGCGGACAAGATCGCGGCCGAACGCATCGACTATCGGCCGCCGCGCCTAACACTGCCGTCGCTGGACGAGGCGGGCGATGCGGCGGACGCGGCCGACGACGACTTGGGCGCGGCACCGCGCGCGCGGCATCTGCGCGGCGTTCTCGCGCTGCGCACGGGACAGGTCGAGGATGCGCTCGGGCATTTCCGCCAAGCCGTCGAACTGGACCTTGAACTCTACGCGGCCTACTACGGTTGGGCGGCCTGCGACCGCCTGCTGCGGCTCGATCCCTTTCCCGAAGTGGAGGAAGACTGCGGCGACCCCGCGACGCTGCGGGCCGTCTTCCCCGACCTGCCCAACATGACGCCGACGGAGTGGCATCGCCTGAATGCCGCCGCGCGGCCGGTGCGCGCATACCTACCCGTCCTTGCCGGACTCGGCCACACGTGCAACGTGCATCCGCTCGACGTGCGCCTGACCGACCTGTATCCCAAGCGCGTGCCGATGCGGTTCGAGGCGGGCGACAAACCCTTGGCCGCGGTGGGCACGTTCGCCTCGACGGGCAAGGCGCACACGCGGCTCGACGACTTCCTGGTCGTGCAGCCCGAGCAGTTTCCGTTCGCGCGCAATCTGGGTTATCTGGTTGCCGATGCGCTGACGGCCAAGGGCGGGGCGCCGTTGGAGAAGGCACGCGCGTTGCTCAAGGCGGTGCAGGGCCGTTACACGCCGGGGCAGGCGCATCCGTCGTCGGCCTTCGACGAGTTCCTGGCCTCGGCGCTCGAAAACCTGGCCTGCGTGCAAACCTTCGGGGACGCCGCGCGTTCCGAGTTCACCGAAGCATGGGAGCAGGAGGGCGTGTTCGACTTCCTGCGCAATCTCGGAAGTTGAAGGCGGATCCATTCCGAGCTGGAAGGAGAGTGAGATGACCAAGAAGATCGGCGTGATGTTGTCGGGCTGCGGCGTCTACGACGGCAGCGAAATCCAGGAGGCGGTCTTCGTGCTGCTGGCGATCGACCGCGCGGGTGCCAAGGCGGTGTTCCTGGCGCCGGATGTCGAGCAGATGCACGTGATCGATCACAAGGCCGGGCATCCGGCGACGGGGCAGACGCGCAATGTGCTGGTGGAGTCGGCGCGCATCGCGCGGGGCGACATTGCGGATGCGGCGACGGTGAAGACCGGCGACCTCGATGCGCTGGTGTTTCCGGGTGGATTCGGCGCGGCGAAGAACCTGTGCACGTTCGCGGTCGATGGCCCGAAGTGCGACGTGCATCCCGAGGTGGCGCGATTGGTGCGCGAGATGCACGCGGCGAAGAAGCCGCTGGGGTTTGCGTGTATCGCGCCGGCGCTGGGCGCGAAGGTACTGGGCGCCTTCGGCGTGCGCCTGACGATCGGCAACGACGCCGGGACGGCGGGTGCGCTCGAGGCACTGGGCGCGCGGCACGTCGAGGCACCGGTGACCGAATGCGTGGTGGACGAGGTGCAGCGTGTCGTCAGTGCGCCAGCCTACATGTACGGCAACGCCCGGCCGGGCCAGGTGTGCGAAGGCATCGACAAGATGGTGCGCAAGGTGATCGAGCTGGCGTCGTGACGCGTCAGCGCGGAAGCAGGTCGATCTGCCGCCGGACGGCCTCGAAATCGGGCGTGAGAACATCCTCGAGCGCGGCTTCGGGAGTCAGGCGGCGCTGGCGCTTCCACCATTCGATGCGCTGCGCTTCGGTCAGTTCCACCGTGTCGTTGCGGGGGTAGTCACCCGGAATCCACGGGAAGGTCTCGAGGACGCGGATGCCGCCGTCGGTGCTGGCGAGCAGGATGTCCCTCCCATCGCGAATGAAGCGTGCCCCGATGATCGTCTCGCCGCGCGGGTCGCGGTAGGGCGTGATGAGTTCGCGCCCGGTGCGCGCGTCCCAGATCTTGACGGTCAGGTCCTTCGAGGCGGTGACGATGCGCTCGTTGTCGGGGCTAAAGTCGATCGAGATGATGGCGCGCTGGTGGCCGTTGAGCAGGAGCCGGAGCTTGCCGGTCTGCGTGTCCCACACGGGCACCTGATCGTCGGTGCCGCCACCGGCCAGCAGCGAGCCGTCGGCGCTGAAGCGCAGCGCGATGCCGCCGCGGCTGGCGCGTTCGAATTGCAGGTGAATGGTGCCGCGCGCAACATCCCAGAGGACGAGTTCGTCGTCGTTGTACATGGCGGCGAGGAAGCGTCCGTCCGGGCTGAATTCGATCATGCGGACGAGGTCCTCGGGGCGCGAGGGGTCGATGCGAATACCGGCCGGGCGCTGAAGATCGTGCAGCAGCGAGTAGTCGGCGGCGTCGTAGAGGCGGATGTGTTCGGCGTAGTCGCCGACGGCGATGACGCGGCCGTTGGGACTGAATCGGGCGAGCAGGGCGGTGTCGTCGCCGAGTTTGGCGAGCTGGGTGCCGTCGGCAACAGCGTGGACGGTGACCGCGCGGGACTCGCGGCCGACGTCGACGCGGCGCGAGAAGTCGGGCGAGAAGTCTGACTGCGCCGACACGATGGCGAAGGTGTCGTTGTTGAGTGTTGCGAGCGTGGCGCCGGAGGGCACCAGCCAGGGCCGGTCGCGGTCGCGCCAGGCGGGATCGCGCACGGGCACGGCGCCGAAGACGGGGAGCACCTTCGTCGCGGCACGCAGTTCTGCGGGCATGGGGGCCGAGTTCAGCCGCGGGCGCGGCAGCACGCGATCCATGTGCAGGATGCGCACGCTGCGCCGTGACGTCGTCAGTAGGCGGTCGCCCGACGGGGCAAAGCGCACGCGCCACATCGGGTCGTCGGCCTGAACCTCGGTGAGCAGGGAGAGCGTCTCGAAGTCCCACAGACGGCAGACGCCAAGGTCGTCGGCCGTGGCGACCACCTTGCCGTCGGGGCTGACATCGAGATCGTGCAGATAGGTGTTTGGATTGCTGGCGTGGCGGAGGAGTTCGCCGGTCGCGGCATCGAAGATCCGCAGCGTTCGGTCGCTCGAGACCGTCAGGACGTGCTTGCCGTCGTCCGTGAAGGCGACACCGAGGACGTTCTCCTCGTGGCCGAGGAACTCGCGCACGACGTCGCCGGTTGTGGCGTCCCACAGCATCGCGCGTCGGTTCATGGTGCCGCCGAGCAACTGGCTTCCGTCCGGACTGTAGCGGATGACGTAGACGTCGGCGGGCAGGTCGGTCAGGGCGCGAGTCTGCTCGCCGGTGGCCGTGTCCCAGAACCGCATGCTGCGGTCGGCGCCTGTCGTCACCACGACCGCGTTGTCGGGGGAGATGTCGATGCTGCGCAGGAAGCGCTCGTGTCCCTCGAGGCGATGGTGCAGCTCGCCCGTCTGGGCATTGAGCAGCACACCGGAGTTGTCTCGCGAGGCGCCGGCCACCAGGCTGCCGTCGCGACTGACGGCGATCGCCCAGACGAGCCGCTCGTTGGTCCGCGTGGTCCACAGGTGACGACCGAGTCGGGCGTCCCAGCGCGACAACCCGCTCATTGTTCCGGTCAGTACCGCATGGCCGTCGGGCGAGAACACGGCATGAAAGACGTTCGGCTCCGCGAGCACCAAATCCTCGGGATGCAGGCGGGCGAGCAGGTGGCCCCACTCCCAGTGAGCGAAGCCCGCCGGGATGCGCTCGAAGAGAATCTGGCGGGCCTTCTCGAAGCGTCCTTCGTCGGTGGTGATCTCGGCGATGCCGATCGAGGAAAAATACTGCTCGAGCGTGGCGCGGTAACGCGCCCGGTCGGCCGCCTCGCGGTGGTTGCGGGCGACGTCGCGCTCCAGGGCCAGCGACTGGGCCGCCGACCTCTGGTCCAGCGCATAACGGAAGCCACCGGCGACCAGCACTGCCATCAGCAGCAGAGCACCCGCCACGGCCAGCCGGCGTTGCTGGTGCACGCGCCGCGTGCGCAGATGCAGTTGCTCGACCTGGCGATGGACGTTGGCCGCTTCCTCGCGGTCCTGGAACTGGTCGGCCAGCGCGCATGCCAACGTCAGGTCGCCATGCGCGATCGCCTTGCGCGCATAGCGCGACAGCACCATCTCGCGCAGCGTCTCGACGTCGGGGTTGCGCGACCACTTGGCCAGCGCCTGCTGCAACAGGTTCAGGCACTCGGTGAACGCGGCATAGCAGTTCGAGTCCTCGTCCTTGCCTTCGCGGTCGAGCAGCGTGGCGACGCGCTCGCGGCTCTCCAGCGAGTGGATGCCGGTGTCGAGGGCGACGAGACGGTCGGCCACGCGCGCAGTCAGGCGGACGGACTCGCGGCGATTCGTCGAACCGGACAGGTAATCCTGAATGCGCCGGATGAACTCCTCGGCGGAAACGAGCCGGTCGGCCGGGCGCTTGCGCAGGCAGTGCATCGCCAGCTCGGCGAGTTCGGCGGGAATGTATCGGCCGGAGACGCGCTCGCGCGGATCGGTCACCTCGCCCTTGCGCGCCCGGGCCATCGACAGAAACGACGTCCGGTCGTCGTGCGGATAGGTGCCTGTGAGCACGAAGTACAGGCAGCCGCCGAGAAGGTAGATGTCGGTGTAGGTGTCGATCTCCTCGGCGGTGGGCTGGGTCTGCTCGGGAGCCATCAGGCAGGGCGTGCCGCCGGGGCTCGACGCGGTGACAGGCGTCGGGATGTGGCTCTTGAGTTCGGAGAGGGTGCGCAGGTCCTCCTCGAGGTCGCCGACGAAGACGGCGAGGCCCCAGTCCATGAGCAGCACTTCGCCGAACTCGCCGACGATCACCTGCGAGGGCTTGAGGTCGCGGTGCACGATGCGGCGCGAATGCGCGAACGCGACGGCCTGCGCGGCACTGATCAGGATCGTCAGGTGCTTGTGCAGGAAGTCGTCGAAGTCCATCTGGTCGGAGTCGGACCGCAGAAGCTGGTTCCACGGCGTGCCCTTGACCATCTTCATCGCCAGCAACGGATGCCCGTGTTCATCGGTGCCCAGGTCGTAAATGGGCACGATGTTGGGGTGGTCGAGCTGGGCGGTGATGTAGGCTTCCTGACGGAACTGATTGTCCAGCAGGAGGGTCTCTTCCTCGTCGTCCCGAATTTCGTCGTAGTGGGTGTCCTGAATCTTCTTCACGGCGACCGTGCGGCCGAGCGAGACCTGGATCGCCTCCCAGACTTCGCCGAAGCCACCCATGCCGACGCATTGGCGCAGGATGTAGGTGACGTCGTGGTGCGCCGCCAGCGAGGGATCGCCGGCCGCTTGTCCGTCGACATGCTCGCCGCTGCGCGCGAGCCCGACAGTGTCCTGCTCGGCACTCGTGCGCCGCACGCCCCAAGTCGTCAGGGCGCCCGCCTCCGAGGAGACCGGACGCCGCTTGCGCCACTCGGTGCTCGGCTCGTGGCGATACGACTCCTGCGGGTCCTTCGGCAGGTCCTTGGGGAAGCCGTTCGTGTCGAGCGTGTCGGTACTGGTCATCGGGTCTCGATTTCCGTCTCTCCGGCGCGGGCCCTCGGGTCATCGCGTCGGGAGCGGGCATGCGCTCCCACCAATTGGTCACCCCATTGTCCGGGGTCCCCCAGCCTTGCAGGGGACCCCACCCCGATCCCCATCAGCCTACTCTGCCAAGCGGCAATCGCAGCAAGGGCAAATCACCGCCGACGCGACGGGATGGACTGGATGGACGTCATGGACCCGATGGAGGGCAGGGCGACGGGGGCGCCATCGTGAGGTCGCAAACTGCGACTCCAAGACGACCGGCTCGATCATCACAAGGGACGCGGCGGATCGCGGGGGGGCTTGCTCCCCGGCAGCGGTCCTGCTCCGTACCGACGAAATATTTCGCGTCGGGCGCAAACAAGTTGTTGACATTGTTCGGGGGTCTGCCCCGTGGTGCCCGGAAAGTGGCGCCCGAGAGGACAACGACACGCCGCACCACCCGCCAAGGAGGTACGCCAACCGCAAGACCCACCCAACCAGGGCAATGCTCCGCGGACCTGGCTCCGCATGTTCCCGTTCCCGAACCCGTTGGTTGTACTCCCATTCCCGTATCCCCGAGAGGAAGTCCCATGCCTGAGTTTATCCTGGAAGACGAACCCGCCGGGTTCGCTCGCATCAAAGTGGTTGGTGTCGGTGGTGGCGGCTGCAACGCCGTCGACTCGATGTTCGACCTGGGCCTCCAAAGCGTCGATTTCTACGTCATCAACACAGACCTTCAGGCGCTCAAGCGCAGCAAGTGCCAGAACCGCATTCAGATCGGGGCGGACCTGACGCAGGGGCGCGGCTGTGGCGCCGACCCGCGGCTGGGCGAAGTCTGCATGGAGCAGGCCCGCGAGCTGCTCATGGACACGCTCCAGGGCGCCGACATCGTCTTCGTGACGGCCGGCTTGGGCGGCGGCACCGGCACCGGCGCGGCCCCCGTCGTGGCCCGCATCGCCAAGGAAATGGGAATCCTGACGGTTTGCGTCGTGACCAAGCCCTTCAAGTTCGAGGGCCCGCGCCGCATGAAGTCCGCCGCCGGCGGGCTGGAGAAGATGCGCGAGTCGGCCGACACGCTGATCGTCATCAACAACGAGCGCCTGCTCGAAGTCGTCGGCGAGAAGGTCGCCGTCAAGGAAGCCTTCGCCGCCGCCGACAAGGTGCTCAGCCAGGCCGTGCAGTCGATCAGCGACCTGGTCACCACCCCGGGCCTCATCAACGTGGACTTCAACGACATCCGCACCATCATGGGCGGACGCGGCGGCGCCGTCATGGGCGTCGGGCTTGGCAAGGGCGAGTCCCGCGCCACCGAGGCCGTCAAGAAGGCCACCAACAGCCCGCTGCTCGACAAGGTCGTCATCGACGGCGCCACCGGCATCCTGATCTGCATCACCGGCGGACCGGACATGACGCTGGCCGAAATCAGCGAAGCCACCGAACTCGTCGCGCAGGCGGCCGACCCGGACGCCGAGATCATCTTCGGCGCCGTCGTCGACGAGAGCCTTGCCGACGCCATGCGCGTGACGCTGATCGCCACGGGCTTCAACGACGAACTGCACCGCAAGCGCGAGATCCAGCGCGCCATGGAGACCGCTCCCGTCGCCCCGCGCCGCGCCGTCGTCGAGACGCCCGCCGCCCCGGCACGCCCGGCCACCCCGATCGTCACCGATTCGATCGACGAACTGGAACTCTCGCCGCTCTTCAACGAGATGTCCTCGCCGGCCCCGGCGCCCGTCGCCGAAACCCCGGTCGCACCGCCCAAGCGCCCCAGCCTGCGCGACGAGATCGCCCGCATGGAACGCGAGGAGCCGACCTCCGGCGGCAACGGCGGCGCCCGCATCCTGCGCGATGAGGACGTCCAGCAGCCCCCCATCCGCGTCGCCCCGTCGCGCGCCACCAACGGTGGCACCAACGGCGGCACGAATGGCGGCGCCCACGCCGACCAACCGGTGGTCCGCCCGGCACGCCCCGTCGTGCGCGCGCGCTCCGAAGAGGACGCCCCGGTCGCCGAGGCCCCCAAGGCTGCAGCCGCCGAGGAGCCCGTCAAGGTCGCCCAGTATGTGCCCGAGAAGGCCGAAGCCGCAGCGACCGACTATGACCAGCCTGCGTTCCTGCGTCGCAGCCGCACGCTGTTCATGAAGTAGACCTGCTCCCAAACGCCCGACCCGCGCCACGCCCTTCCCCCGGATGCTCTGAGCGGCTCCGGGGGAAGGGCGTTTTTTTAAGGATGAAGGATGAAGGCGGAAGGCAGAATCGCGATGGGCGCGGGTGAATGGCCCAGTGTTATCAGGCCCATCACTTCCGGCCTGACTTTGCGTCCATCAGGCATATTCGTCCATCAGGTCCATCGGGTCCATTGGGTCCATCTCGTCCATCGGGCCCCGTCCTCAGGAACTCGCCGGGATGGCGGCGGCCTCCGCCGCGCGGACGAGCGCCAGCAGCGTTCGCAGGTCCACGGCGCGGGCGGGCGGACGAGCTTGCGCGGCGAGCAACCGGGCCACCTCGCGCTCGACTGCGACGTACCAACCCGGTGACTTGAGAATCGACCGAAACACCAGGAAACGCGGGCCGTCGGGATCGAGGCGGCTGACGATCGCGTGGGCGGCGGCCTCGGGATCGTGGGGCAGGTCGCACGTCATCGTGGCGTACGGGATGCCGGAGCGAACGCCATGTTGCGCGCCGGGCGTGCGGTGCAGGATCACGCCGCCGGGCGACAGACGCGCGTAGGTCTCCCAGCCCCGTGCATCCATGTTGGGCGTATGTCCGTCGAGAATGAAGCCAATGACGTCGAGGTCCCAGCGCGTGTGCATCGGTTGGCTGTGGCGTTCCCACGTTGCCCAGCCGTCGGGCAGGCCGGAGAAGGCGCGCGGCTCCGAGAAGTGGTACGGGTTCACATAGCCGGCGCCGGAGTCGCCCGTGACGAAGACATCGTTCGCCGTGGCATGGCGGCGGGCCCATGCCATGCCGAGCGGGAAACGCTCGGCGAGGCTGGGGTTGAAGGCCCAGGAGAGCGGCAGCGTGCCGCGCGCGGGATCGCTCCACAAGCGCGGCAGATGCCAGTAGAGCCACGCCGCCGCATCGTAGTCGCCCACATAGTGCGCGTAGTGGATCGCCTCATCGGGCCGGCCGTCGGCGTCCAGCAGTCCGGCAACCGTCAACGCCTCGAGGGTCGGTTGCGGCGCCGACTGCGGCACGTGCGCCGGCACCGGATAGTGCTGGAAGAACGAGGCGTTCGCCATCGCCGAGTAGGAGAGCGCGTCGGCGTCCAACCACGCATCGTAGCAGGTGAGAATCTCGGTCGTGCGCCACTCGGTCGGCACGCCGCGATGGTGCCCGCCGGCCGAGTAATCGCCCGTGCGCACGTCGGTGTACTTGTAGGCCCACGGCGTGAACCCGGCCACGTGGATCATCCGGCCGCCTGCGCGCTGCTGACAGGCGGCCAGCAGGAGCTTGAGCGTCTCGACATCCGTGCCCGGACGCTGGCCCGGATCGTCCACCGGCGCCTCGTCCTCCCACACGTGCAGGTCCCACAGGATGCCACCGTGCGCGACAAGGTAGTCATGATTCGCCAGCGTGCAATTGAACGGGTCGCTGGCAAACCAGCACTCGTGCCACCACGCATCAAGATAAAAGCCGTGCTTCAGCGGATTCGCGCGGCCGGTCTGGACGACGGTCTCGATCAGCCAGCGGTACGCGTCGTTCTTGGCGCTGCCGGTGGAGGGCAACGCGGTGTCCGGGATCGTGCCGGTGCCGGTGAACATCGGCGCGCCGTCGGCCGCGCGGAACGAGCGACGCACCGCGAGCAGACGCCGCTCGCACACGAGTTCGCGGTAGAGCGAACCCTCGCTCTCGTCGAACCGCACGGGCAGCAGGTTCTCGATCCCGGCCATCGTCGAAGCCAGATTCGACGTCGCCGGCACGCGGTCGTCCCACACGACCGCGCCGTCGAAGACGGACTTGAGCGCCTCGAGCAGTTCGGTCAGCGAGCCGATGTGCCGGACCGGCCGGCCGTCCATCCAGCCGCCGGGCTCGCGCATCACATTCCACCAGAAGTCGTCCTGCTCGGCCAGATAGCGCAGATACAGACGCGGTCGATAGCGGTTCGCCAGCCCCTGCAGGGCCGCCACAAGGTGCGTCTCATCCCAGAAGCGGCGCCGGGCGGCCGGGTCCGCTAGGTCGAGATCGAAGATGCCGGTCAGGTCGTAGTGCAGAATCTCGAAGGCGCGGGTCATTTCACTCCCGAGGAGCCGGGGATTCAGGCGTAGCGTAACACTCAAGCAGACGGCCCCCTCGTATTCGGTTGCATGGGACCCCGGCAAGGCAAAGATTGTTCCCTCAGAGCGAAAGAAACCTCGGCCTGCGCAAACGGGTACGCCAAGATGGCCATAAGGCGTTGCCCGACCCGCCTGATTGGTCCGACAGGCCCGACTCGTCAGACCGAACCACTCCGCCGCCGATTTCCGTTGACGCCGTCGGGTCAGTTGTTTCAGTCATTACTGAAACAAAGGAAATCGCCATGCCCGACCTCCACCCCGTCGCCCACAAGTTCATCCTCCACTGGGGGGAGATGGGCGCCCGTTGGGGCATCAACCGCACCGTCGCGCAGATCCACGCGCTGTTGCTCGTCTCGCGCGAGTCGCTCCATGCCGAGGAGATCGCCGCCACGCTTCAGGTTTCCCGCTCCAACGTCAGCACCAGCCTGCGCGAGCTGCTGGCCTGGGGCATCGTTCGCACGGCCCAGAAGCTGGGCGACCGCCGCGACTACTACGAAGCGGTCGGCGACGTCTGGGACATGGCCCGCATCATCGCGCGCGAGCGTAAGCGGCGCGAGTTCGACCCCACCGTCGTGGCCCTGCGCGAGTGCGTGCAGGAACTCGAGGCCCGCCCCGCCGATGACGCCCTCGACGCCGCCCGCCTGGCAGAACTCCTCGAATTCCTCGAGACACTGTCGGACCTCTACGGCCAGCTCGACAAGGTGCCCTCGCCCGCGCTCAAGCGTTTCGCCCGCCTCGGCAGCAAGATCCCCCGCATCATCGGCGGTCTCTGAACCCACCCCGGACCGACGCGTTACATGGAGGTGACTCCCCGTATTCATTGATTTCAGTCTTTACCGAAATAACCGCACAAACAAACCGCAACCCTCTCCCTCACCCTCCAAGGAGCCCTCATCATGATCATCCTCTGGTCGCACATCGTCTATCTGGTCATCAGCATCGTCGTCACCGTCGTGGTGGGCCAGACGCTGTACCGCAACGGCCGGGTGTTTCTGGTCGACGCCTTCCTCGGCAACGAGTCGCTGGCCGATTCGGTGAACCGGCTTCTGCTGGCCGGCTACTATCTGCTCAACGTCGGTTTCGTGTCGTCGGCGCTGCGCCTTGGTGCGCGCCCCCACACCGTCGAGAGCGCCGTCGAGATCGTCTCCGCGAAGTTGGGGCTCGTGCTGATCGTGCTGGGCACGATCCACCTGTGCAACGTCTACGCCTTCTCGCGGTTCCGTCGGGCGGGCATGCGCAATCAGGCGCTGCCCTACGGCACGGGCGAGTCGGATTACACGGTGCGCGCCTGACCGCAGCACGTTCGAACTCAGCCCGGTTGACACGGCGGACGGCCGGGCCCCTAGTGGGCCCGGCGCCGCGCGGCGCACTTTCGACGGGGTCTCTCGATGGCCGGCTCGAGCTTTGGACAGGTGTTTCGCATCGCCACGTTCGGCGAGTCGCACGGCGGGGCGGTGGGCGTGGTGGTGGACGGCTGCCCTCCGGGGCTGGAGATTTCGCTCGATGAAATCCAGGCCGAACTCGACCGCCGGCGGCCCGGCCAGTCGAAGATCACCACGGCGCGCGCCGAGACCGACCGCGCCGAGATTCTCAGCGGCGTCTTCGAGGGCAAGTCGCTCGGCACGCCGATCTGCATTCTGGTGCGCAACCAGGACGCCCGCGGCAGCGACTACGAACCCTTCAAGGACATCTACCGGCCGTCGCACGCCGACTACACCTACGACGCGAAGTACGGCCGCCGGGCATGGGCGGGCGGGGGGCGTTCCTCGGCGCGCGAGACGATCGGTCGCGTGGCGGCCGGTGCCATCGCCCGGCGCATCCTGCGCGAGCGTGCCGGCGTCGAGATCGTCGCTTGGGTCTCGCGCGTGCAGGAGATCGAGGCGGCCGTCGATCCGCTGGCCGTGACACTCGAGGCGGTCGAGAGCAACATCGTGCGCTGCCCGGACGCGGCGGTGGCCGAACGCATGATCGAGCGCATCGCGGCGGTGAAGGCCGAGGGCGACTCGATCGGCGGCACGGTCGACGTTGTGGCGCGCGGCGTGCCCGTCGGTCTCGGCGAGCCGGTCTTCGACAAGCTCGAGGCCGACCTGGGCAAGGCGATGCTGTCGCTGCCGGCCAGCAAGTCCTTCGAGATCGGCTCCGGCCTTGCCGGCACCTACCTGCGCGGCAGCGAGCACAACGACGAGTTCATCCTCAAGGAGGACCGCATTGGCACGGCGACGAACCGCAGCGGCGGCGTGCAGGGGGGCATCTCCAACGGCGAGCCGATCCTGCTGCGCGTGGGCTTCAAGCCCGTCGCCACGATCCTGCAGAAGCAGATGACCGTCAACGCGCGCGGCGAACGCGTCGAGCTGATGCCCCGCGGCCGCCACGACCCGTGCGTCCTGCCGCGCGCCGTCCCGATGGTCGAGGCCATGATGGCCCTCGTCCTGTGCGACCACCTGCTGCGCCAGCAAGCGGTGAGATAGAGCAGGCGCCGCGACGCACCCAAACGTGCTCCGGGGCATTCACCTCGTCGGCCACGATGCGCGCGTGGCAACCGGCGGGCGAAGAGCGACGCAACCCCTTCGGGGTTGTAATGGACAATTCCTTTTTCCCGGGGTAGCCTCGTTCCTCGGCAACCCCGGGCTAATAGCCGAAACCCCTTCGGGGTAACATGTCCCCGGCTGTTCACCGGATTTGCTGGCAGCAGTTCTTTGAAGTCGTATCAAACCCTGACGGCGCCCGTAATCATTGCGCCAAACAGTCCTCCAAAGAGCAGAAAGTAGACAACAACCAGCACCAGCATTCCATCGGCGAACCGGCTGAGGCCGCGGTCGCCCAGCCTCCGATGCTCGCGCAGAAAGACGAACCGGAGGAAATGGGTGAAGGGACCAGGGTCCTTCGTCATGCGCAAGAAAGCCGGACGCCCCATCGCCTCGTACTTCGCCGGATGCCGACGCTCGAGCAAGCGGCAGAGGAGATGAATCGAGGCGAACCAGACGAGCACCAAGAGGAAGAGCAGCGGGAAGAGGATCCAGACGAGTTGATCGAGCGCCATGGGCGTCTCCTTCGGGAGTGGGTCGAATGAGTCAGTAGGGCGCCACCAATTCGCTAAAGTGAATACCGCTAAAATCGAACAGTTCTCTCTCGTGGGCAAGCCCAATGGGAGTGAGACTGCCGGAGAAGAGCTTTCCATCGGTCGCCCAAACGAGCCGATCGCCATCACGGTCCACCCACTCCCACTCGCGACACGGTATGACTTCCTTGCCGCGGGGGCTCACCAGTTCGTGCTCGTCGAAGTAGCACCCCTTCCCCAATGGGGGATTGGTGCTCTCGTAGGCCCACTTTCTGATCGTCCAGATGTCATCGAACTCCTTCTCGAAGATGGTCACTCCTCTCGTCGGCGACACTGCCCGATAGCCCTTCAGGGTCCACCCATCGCGCTGGAGACGAATGTAGTAAACGCCGGGACACTCGCCCCCATAAACCTCCTCGGAAGGAGATTTGGGAGTCATCTTGAGACGGGTCTCGTCGAACAGCTTCTCATGTCCTGCTGCCCCGTTCAGCCAATACTCGACCGCGGAGAGGAAGAGCCCACCGCCGGGCCAGCAGTCGCCTTTCGGATAGAGCACCTTCGCCTTGAGATAGGGAGCCACCGAGATCGCCGACCAGGCACCTCGCGCCTCCGAGCCCCAACGTCCATTCATGGCGAAGTAGATCAAGAGCTTCCCATTGGGAGAAAGGTCGCACCGCCTTTCGTAGATGCGCCCCCGCATCCACTGACCCACGGTGAACTCATCGGTGTCGCGGTCCCATCCGATCGTCGCCATACTCCGCGAGGGGCCCCGCCGAATCACGACAGCGGTGCGGGCCTTCCGAGCCAGCAGGACATGAAGCCGGGGTGGGACGTGCGGCATTGGTCGCTCGAGTCACGGGTCGCAGCCCGCAGGTGAACTATCTCGGGGTGGGCATGGTCTACGAACTCCAATGCTGTGCGCACGCCCTCTCATGGGCAAGCGGTGGATGCAGTCCCGCCTTGCAGTAAACGGTTGCATCCGCCGGGAACGCTCCCCATGATCCGGATAATTCGGACTCGGAAACGGGCACCTGATCCATGGCACGACGCGTTCGGGACACCGCCGCCGGCACGGGACAGCGCGACCTGCTGGCCGCGGCCGGCTTTCTGGCGCCCAACTTCCTGGGCTTCTTCCTCTTCGTCGCCTTCCCGATCGTCTTCTCGCTGGTGCTGGTGTTCACGAACTGGAGCATCAAGCCGGCGATCGAGACGCGGTTCGTGGGGCTGAGCAACCTGGGGACGCTGCTGGGGTTCCGGGCGGCGCAGGGCGGCGGCGGGACTGGGCTGTTCGCGGGCTATCTGCTCGGGTACGTCCTGTTCTTTGGCGGCGTGATCGCCAGCCTCGTGGGGTTGGGGCGCAAGTGGGCGGGCGTGCGGGGCGCGGGCGTGTTGCTGGTGGTTTACGGGGCCGGGTTGGTGGGGTGGAGTCTGGCGACGCGGTCGTCGGTCGGTTGGGCGCTGGTCGGGTTGTCGGCGCTGATCGGGGCGGTCTTCTTTCTGGTGGACGATGACGAGGCGTTCTCCGGGCGGGCGATGGTGGGCCCCGGGGCGCTGCTGGCCGGGACGCTGCTGGTGCGCGTGATGCACGAGCCCTTCCTGCAGGGCTGGGAGGCGCGCGATCCGTTCTTCTGGAAGTACCTGTACAACACGCTCTATCTGATGTTCCTGATACCGTTGCAGATTGCGGGGTCGCTGGGACTGGCGCTGCTGCTGAGCCGGCCGCTGGTGAAGTCGTCGGGTTCGCGTCGGTTGGGCGCGACGGCGGCGTTCGGCGTGCTGGCGGTGGCGGGGCTGGTGGGTTTCTGGGCGGCGGGTTGGCCGGACGCGGGCGTCCTGTGGGCGACGTTCTGGATCATTGCGGCGATGGGCACCGGGTTCGGCGAGGTGGCCTTCCGCACGATCTTCTTCCTGCCCTCGTTCACGGCGGGCGTGGCGATCATGTTGTTGTGGAAGCAGATGTTCAATCCGGAGTTCGGCCCGCTGAACGAATCGCTGCGGCTGGTGCAGGCGGGCCTGAGCCTGCTGCCGGGCGTGGCGCTGAACACCGACCTGCCCAAGTGGATTCTGGATCCGCACTGGGCGAAGCCGGCGCTGATCCTGATGGGCTTCTGGACGCTGGTGGGCGGCACGAACATGCTGATCTACCTGGCGGGGCTGTCGAACGTGCCCGAGGAGTTGTACGAGGCGGCGCGCATCGACGGGGCAAGTCGTTGGCAGGAGTTCCGCACGATCACCTGGCCACAGCTCGCACCGACGACGTTCTTCATCGTCATCATGAGCCTGATCGCGGGCTTGCAGGGGGGCTTCGAGCAGGCGCGCGTCATGACGGCCGGCGGGCCCGCGGGCGCCACCAAGACGCTGTCGTACTACATCTACGAGCAGGCCTTCGAGGAACTGAGTCTGGGCTACGCGTCGGCGATCGCGTGGACGATGTTCGTGCTGATCTTCGTGCTGACCGCGATGAACTGGAAGTTCGGAAACCAGTATGTCAATGAATGAGCCTCATCGCCCGCCGCCCGTGCGCGACCACCTGACGCTGTCGGGCACCGGTGCGCGTTGGCTCACCGGTTATCTGGCACTGTGCCTGGCGGCGTTCGTGATGGCGCTGCCGTTCGTGTGGATGGTGTTCGGCAGCTTCAAGCCGCGGCTGGAGGCCGAAGAGGTGCACTTCGTGCCGCGCGACTGGCAGCCGGAGAACTACGCCGTCGTGCTGCGGCTGGAGCCCGACAAGTACACGGGGCAGTTGATCGACATCCGGTTCGGGCGGTTCTACTTCAACAGCGTCTTTGTGACGATGGCGGTGGCATTGATCCAGTTGCTGACCTGCGCGATGGCGGCGTATGCCTTCGCGCGGATTCGATGGCCGGGCCGCGACAAGGTCTTCTTCCTGTACCTGGGGACGCTGATGATTCCCGGGGTGGTGCTGATGATCCCGAACTTCCAGCTCATGGTGGCGTTCGGGATGGTGGACACCTATCGTGGCCTTATCATTCCGGCGGCGTTCGGCGGCAGCGCTTTCGGCACGTTCCTGCTGCGGCAATTCATGCTAACGATTCCGCGGTCGCTGGACGAGGCGGCGGCGATCGACGGCGCCTCGCACTGGCGCATCTTCTGGGACCTGATCCTGCCGCTGTCGCGCGCGGGGCTGGTGACGCTGGCGATCTTCACGATCCTCGCGAACTACCAGTCGTTCTTCTGGCCGCTGGTGATGTTGAAGACGAAGGCGCTCTACACGTTGCCGATCGGCCTGCTCGAGTTCGACACGTCCTACGGCAAGCAGACGGAGTTGATCCTGGCGGCGACGGTGATGGCGACGGTGCCGCTGATCCTGCTGTTCCTGTCGGCGCAGCGCGCGATCGTGCGCGGCATCCAACTCGGCGCGGTGAAGGGATAGGGCGATGAAGTGGCTCTTCCTCGGCTGGGGTCTGTTCGTCGCCATCCTGTGGGTGGTGGCGCTGCAGGGCGTGCCGCCGGCCGTGAAGGACGGGCGCCTCGTGCTCTATTGGTCGACGGATCCGAATCCGGCGCGCGCCGAACAACTCAAACCCTTCGCCGACGCGAACCCCGACCTGCTCGTGCTCGTCGAACCGGTCACGATCGACAAGACGATCGTCCAGTCCTCGACCGGTGTCGGGCCCGACATCATTGAAATCTACTCGACCGACCAGATGGTGACCTACATCGAGGCGGGCGTGCTGCTGGACCTGACGCCCTACGCGACGAAGATGGGCTTTGGTCCCGAGACGACCTATCCGCGCCTCGTCGGCAATCTGATGTACGAGGGCCGGCAGTATCGCTATCCGGCCAACGCGGCCTCGCAGGTGCTGATGTACAACAAGCGCCTGTTCGCCGAGGCCGGCGTGCCGGAACCCGAGGACGGAATGCTGTGGGAGGACTTCATCGAACGCGTCAAGCCGCTGACGATCAAGCGCGACGACGGCCGCGCGTACCGGCAGTTCGCGCTGGTGATGGGCAAGGGATTCGTGCGCGACCTGCACCTGCAATTCGGCGCGCGCTTCTTCGCGGACAACGGCACGCGATGCGTGCTGGATTCGCCGGAGTCGATCGCGGCGATGGAGTTCTACCGCTCGCTGATGGTCGATCATGAATTGCTGCCGACGCCGGCGGCGGCCGAGGCGCTGTCGGCGGCGGGCGGCTGGGGCTTCGGCGAGATTCGCTGGTTCGCGGCCGAGAAGTCCGCGTGCATCTGGGGCAGCCGCTGGATGATGGTGATCTTCCGGCAGTACCCGGAACTGCGCGAGCACGTCGGCGTGGCGCTGCTGCCGCGGATGCCCGACGGCGTACCGGCCAGCTACAGCGGCACGCGCGGCCCGTGCATCAACGCGCGGTCGCCCCACCGCGACGAGGCGCTGCGGTTTCTCCAGTATCTGGCGAGCGACGAATACGCCGAGGTGATCGCGATGAGCTCGGACGGCTTGCCGCCGCAGGCGTCGTATTCGGACGACCCGGCGCGGTTGTTGAACCCGGCGTTCCCGTGGGAGGACTTCCAGGAGAAGTTCGTCGAGTCGATGCGCGTGGCCGAACCCGTCGAGGTCTCGCCGTTCGTCAGCTCGATCATCGTGGACCGCATCTGGACCGATGCGCTGGACAACGTGCAGAACGGCCTGAAGTCGCCCGAGGAGGCGATGAAGGAAGCGGCGCGACGAATCAACGACCGCATCCAGCGCGAAATCGCCGAGCGACCGGACTTGCGCGAGCGCTACGAAGCAGCCCGCGCCGGGCGCTGACCAAGTATTATTAACCACGAACGCGACGGCGGAAGCGGATCGCGAACGCTGGCGAATCGTCGGTGGTGGCGCGATGCCGCGTGGCGGCTCAGGCGCTTGCCGCCATGCACTGATCGCACAGGCCGTAGAGGATGATGCTGTGGTCGAGGAGCTTGAAGCCCCGGGGGACGAGGTCGTCGAGTCGCGGCGGGCACTTGGGAATCTCGACGATGCGGCCGCACTGGACGCAGCGGAAATGGTGGTGGTGCGGCTTGGCGGCGCACTCGTAACGCGGCAGGGAGTCGGCGATCTCGACCTGGCGCAGTTGCCCGGTCTCGACGAGCTTGCGAATCGCGCGGTAGACCGTCGCGAGGCCGACGCCGGGCAGATCGGCGCGGCCCAGCTCCCAGACCTCCTGCGGCGTCAGCGGTCCATTGGCCTTCTGGAAGACCTCGAGGATGCCGCGCTGTCGCGTTGTCAGGGTCGCAGAAGCCACGTGAGGCTCGCCCAATGGAGATGGGCGAGCCTCACGGGCAACGGGCGGCGGGGACAAGCGCGACTTTTCGGCCGGGCCACCCCCGCTGTTCGACCGAACGTGCATCAGCGGTAGAGCTCCCAGCCGGCAACCGAGGCGGCGGTGCCGCCGAAGTCGATGGCCACCACGCCGGCATCGGCATCGCTCGAGGAGAGGTACAGGCGCGAGGTCGTGGCGCTCGTCTTGATGGCCTTGATGCCGCGCCACAGGGTGGGCTCGAACTCGGTCAGGCCCAGCTCGGTGGCGATGTCGTCCAGCTCGATGGCATCGACGGGCGCTTGGCTGACGCCGTCGTAGAGGGCGATGGCCTCGGCGGCCTCGTCGAAGCCGTAGAGGTTGCCGTCGGCGTCCACGCTCATGCCGTGCAGGTCCACGACGCCGGTCCATCCGGGGATGTTCAGGCGCGTGATGATCTCGCTGCCGCCGTCGAAGTTCTGGATGCGGAAGATCTCGTAGTTGTCGTGGCAGAAGACATAGACGTCGTCGTTGGCGGGGTTGACGGCGATGGTCTCGGGAGGAAGTTCCTCGGTGGGAGCCAGCGTCGTGAGCGCGAGGAAGTCGTCCATGTCGGCGACCTCGACGAAGGCCGGGGTGCCGGCAGTGGGATCGATCCAGCCGACCTTGGGCTCGCCGCCGGTGAGGATTTCGTGGTCCTCGCCCAGGGCGACGACGAGCCGCCCGTTGCTCAGCACGCCCTTGCTGCTGAGGCCGCCGATGGTGCCGCTGCGCAGGACGGCGCTGGCGGTGCCGGTGGCGACGTCGATGCCGATGATGGCATACTCGTTCGTCGTGGCCGTCGACGAGTCGGCGAAGTAGAGCGTGCCGGACGTGCCGCGATTGGCGTCGTAGACCAGTTCGCCGACGAGAATCGGGAAGGTTGTCTCGGCCGCATAGACGCCGCCGAGGTCGCTCTTGAGTTGGGCGACGGTGCGAGTGAACAGCGCGGTCTTGGTGTTCAGGTTGATCTGGGCGAAGGTCTCGGTGGCGGTCGTGTCGAGGTGAACGAGGAAGAGAGTCGGGGCGCCGGCGACCTCGGGCCCGATGGCGATGCCATCGATGCGGAAGGTGTTGGAGACGCCGAGGGCGGCTTCGATTTCGGGGACGGTGAGGATCTCGGTCGCGTTGGTGCGCGTTTCGAGATCGACTTGGGCGGTGGCAAGAGCGCCGACGGCCAGCATGGTGGCGAGGGCGGGCAGAATCCTGCGGACGGGCATGGAATTGGTCCTCCTGACGGGACGGAATGGCGGACGCGAAATCCGCTTGCATGGGCAGGGGGTGTAGGCCTAGATGACGGGGCAGTCAATGAGAATCATTCTCATTATCGCCTCGGAGTTCGTCTGCATGCCACGCCGTTCCCCGTCCTCTTCGCTGGCCTTCACCCTCATCGAGTTGCTGATCGTCGTGGCAATCATCGCCATTCTGGCGGCCATCGCCGTGCCCAACTTCCTGGAGGCCCAGACGCGCTCGAAGGTCTCGCGCGTGAAGGCGGACCTGCGGTCGCTGGCCACCGCGATGGAGGCGTACAGCGTCGATTTCAACAAGTACCCGACGCCGTCGGATTTGCAGGGCAACTTCATGCCTAATCCGGCATCGGCAATCACGGTCAACCCGATGGAGACACGGGTGCCGGTGTTGCTGACGACGCCGATCGCCTACATCAGTTCCCGGCCGGAGGACACGTTCGCCCGCACGCGCCCCAACGAGTCGCGCCTGTATCACACGGTCACGTGGGACTACCTGCAACTGCGGCGCAACGTGGGGGCGACGGTGAACTGGACGCTGACCTGGAACCGCTTCTTTCGCGAGATCGTGGGCGCGGATGCCCCGGCGAACGTGCAGTATTTCATGCTGAGCTGGGGTCCGGATCAGGAGCACAGCGCGCACGTGCCGCACATTACCTCGTCGTCGGCGCCGCACACGCACGGGGCGGGGGCGCTGTACAACCCGACGAACGGGACGGTGTCGAACGGCGACATCCTCTACTTCGGCCCGGGTCGGGGCTTCTGGTATCAGGACTGACGCCCGTCCTGCCGGCGGGCGCACTTGGTTTGGGATTCCTGCTTGGCCCCGGGGTCCGGGGCCGGCATGCAGGGCGCCAGCCTGCGGAGGCCTTGGCGCCTTGTTCTCGATGCACCCCTGCTGCCGGATCGTGGCGACGTTGCTGTCGGCACTCGTGTTGCTGACGGGGGGGTGCGCGCGCCGGGCGGCACTTCGCGACTTCCGGGAGACAACCCCCGTGACCACAACCCGACTCGACACCGGCCTGACCGTGATTGCCATCCCCAGCCACGCGGTGCCGCTGGTGACGCTGGACATGTGGGTGCGCGTGGGCTCGAAGGACGAGCCGCCGATGCTGGCGGGCGTGAGCCACTATCTGGAGCACATGCTGTTCAAGGGGACGCCGCGGCTGGGCGTGGGGGACTACGACCGACGGGTGGAGGAGATTGGCGGCTACCTGAACGCGGCGACCAGTGGGGACTACACGCACTACTACATGACGGTGCCCTCGGAGCATCTGGAACGGGCGCTGGAGGACATGGCGGATGTGCTGCGCCATTCGCTGATCGACCCGACCGAGGTCGAGCGCGAGCGCAGCGTGATCCTGGAGGAGATTCGCCAGAAGCAGGACAACCCGATCGGCTTCCTGTTCGACGAGGTGACGCGGCGGGTGTTCGAGTCCGGGCCGTATGCGGGCACGGTGATCGGGAGTGCCGAGACGGTGGCGGCAATGTCGCGCGAGGAAATCGCCGAGCACTATCGCCGGTACTACGCGCCGGCGAACATGGCGCTGGTCGTGGCGGGCGATTTCGAGGCCGAGGCACTCGACCCACTGGTCGAGCGCCTGTTCGGCGACTTCGCGCGGCCGCACGAGCCGTGGCAGCAGACCGCGCCGCCAACGCGCTTCCGTCCGCCGGAGGCAATGGTTTGGGAGCGCGACTGGCAGCAGACTTACTTCTTCGTCGTCTTCCCGGGGATCGAGGTGCGCGACATGCGGACGATGGCGGCGCTCGACGTGGTCGAGACGTTGTTGCTGGGCGGACGCAGCGCGCGCCTGACGAACAGCCTCCGCGAAAAGCAGCGCCTGGTGACGAGCATCTCGGGGCTGTTCCTGACGCACCGGTATCCGGGCTTTCTGGCCATCTACGGTACGTGCGAGGTGCGGGACGTCGAGCGGGTGCGCGAGGCGCTGTTCGCCGAACTCGACGCGCTGCGCCGTTCGGGTCCGCGCACGTCGGAGATGCGGCGCGCGCGTCGGCAACTGGTGACGGACCACCTCTACCGCGCGGAGACGAACACGGGCCGCGCGTCGCTGGCCGGGTATGGCTTTGCGCTGCTGGGCGACGCGGCGCTGCTGACGGACTTTCCCGATGCGGTCGAAGCCGTTACGGGCGACGAGGTGCGCCGGATGCTCGAGTTGTTGACGGACGGACGCGCGAGTTTCTACGTCGCGCGACCGGCTGGATCCGCCCCCCGGGAGTAACCCCGCGTCGTGCGCACCCTTTCCCGGAGCTTGCTCGCGGTTTGCGTGGCGCTGACGACGGCGCTGCTGACCTCCTGCATGCAAGCCACCCTGCTACCCGCGCCGGACTGGTCCCGCACCACCTCCGCCACTGCCCCCACGAAGGAACCGACCGCTGCCATGATCCACGTCTTTCCCAACACGATGACGCTGGTGCACCGGCGCAATCCCTCGAACCGGATCGTCTCCGTGGTGTGCCTCGCGCGACCGGGCGCCACGGGGGACGAGGCGCTCCAAGCCGGGCGCACGCACCTGATGATGCGGGTGCTGACGAAGGGAACGAAGTCGCGGACGTCGGACCAGATCGCCGAAGCGCTCGAGGGCATGGGCGTGCGATTGTCGGCGGGGGAGAACCACGACTACGCCAGCGTGTCGATGCAGTGCGTGCGCGACGATCTGGACGAGGCGATGAAGATCGTCGCCGACGTCATGCGCAATCCGGTGTTCCCAATCGAGGAGCTGCGCACGGAGCGCCAGAAGGTGCTGGCGGCGATGCGCATTCGCGACGACCAGACGCCGTCGGCGACGATGAAGGCATTCCGCAAGGCGTTGTTCGGTCCGGGGCCCTACGGGCGACCGGTCGAGGGCGAGCCCGAGACGGTGCCGTTATTGACGCAGACCGACCTGATCGAGGCGCACCGCGCGCACTTCGCCCCGCAGAACATGGTCTGGTGCATCGTGGGCGACATCTCGTTCGAGGACGCGATCGCGCTGGTGGGCACCCACTTCGGCGACATGGAGCAGGGCGAGCGCCCGGTGGCGGTCGCGTACGCGTCGGTGCTGCCGCGGGCGGGCAACGAGGAACGGGTGCGCGATGTAGAGCAGGGCTTCGTGGCGATGGGCTCGCCGACCTGTCCGGCGGGACACGCCGACGCGGCGGCGCTGGATGTGGCCGGGGCGATTCTGGGCCAGGGGATGTCGGCGCGGTTGTTCCGGACGCTGCGGGACGAACGCGGTCTGGCCTACATGGTCGGGGCGTTGAACACGCGCTTCCGGGATGGGGGCTACTTCGGGGCCTACATCGGCACGTCACCGGAGGCGGTGCGGGCCAGCTTGCAGCGTTCGGGCGAGCGGGATCCGATGCTGGAGCGGGGCGTGCTGACGGAGATGGACTGGGCGGCGCGGGCGCTGTGGCGCGAGGTCGAGGCGCTGGCGCTCGAGCCGGTGCCGGCCGAGGAATTGGATCGCGCGAAGGCGTACCTGATCGGGGGCTACCTGCGCGCGCACGAGACGAACGCCGGGCAGGCGCACTATCTGGCCTACTGGCAGTTGATGGGGCTGGGCGTGGACTACGACGCGCGCTATCCCGAGGAGTTGCGGGCCGTCACCAGCCGGGACATCATGCGGGTGGCGAACAAGTACTTCAGGAACCCGGCGAGCGCGATCACGCGCCCGTCGCGGGCGGCGCGACCGTAATTTCGGCCGCCCCGGCGTGTAGGCTTCGTCAGGGCCCGGGCCACATCGCCGCCGGTCGGGCTCGATTGGTACGATCCCCGCAAGACGGGGAACTCCCGGCCCGGCTTTCCGGTCCGAGGAACTCCCGGGCAAAGCCGCCCGATCCCCCAAGGAGCAGTCCCCCATGATGCGTCGCCTGCGTGTCCGCCTCGGAGCCCTGATGGTGCTGGCCCTGCCGCTGATGGCCCGCGCCCAGACGGTTGCCGTGCCCGAGCATGTGCCCTCCGACATTCGGGCCTACGCCACCCTGCGCGCACCGGCCGAGTTCTGGGCCGCCTATTCGCAAAGCGCCCTGCATCGCGAAACCGCCAAGTTCATGGAGCTGCCCCAAGTGCAGCGCGACACCGGCTTCCAGCAACTGCAGCTCGCCCTGGACAAGGTGGCGCTGGAGCTGGGCTTCGACGTGACGCCGGCCCAGTTGCTCGGCGAGCACCTGAAGGGCGCCGACCTGTACATGCTGGGCGACGACGCAGGTGCGGTGACGCGGGCGTTGGTGGTGGCGCGATTCGCGGACGAGACGCGCGCGCGCGCGGTGGCCGATGCGGTGCTGGCGCATGTGCGTCGCGAGTCCGACGAGCGGGTCGATGTCGGTGGCCAGCCGTTGGAGTTTGCCGAATCGCAGGTCGCGGGTGTGACGGTTACGAGCATCGCGGAGTACGGCGTGCACCTTGCGGGCAAGGGCGACGTGGTGCTGGTCGGCTCGGAGCTGGCGGCGGTCCAGCAGGCGCTGACGTCGAGTGGTGCGGCGCGGCTGCTCGAGGACACGACGGTTGTCGAGGCGTTCGCCGACCTGCCCGAGCGCGACGCGCAGATGGCCCTGTTCGCGACGGATGGCTTTCTGGCAACGCTGGCGGACCGCTCGGGTCGTGGCGGGCTGTTGCCGGCAGGGGCGCTGCCCCGGGCCGTTGCGGCGACCGTGCGAATGACGCCGGCCCGCCTGGAGGTCGCCGCGGCCAGCTCGGGTGTCCAGCGCACCGGCGCCAATCTGGCGCTGACCCAGCTTCCCCCGTCCGACCATGCCGCCTTGCTGCGTTTCGCGTCGGGCAATCCCATCGTGGCCACCAGCTTCGGCACGTTCGATGGCGCGCTGCTGCTGGAGGCGGCCAACGAGCGGACCGCCGGCAACGCTGCGGCAGGTCAGTCGGTTGCCTCGGTGCTGGCCGGGATGGAAGGGGCGTTCGGTTCGATCGGGCTGTCCCTGCATGACGACGTGCTGCCGGCGTTCGGTCCGACCGGCGGCGTCTTCCTGAACGCCTTCGACTTCTCGAACTTCATGGCGCCCAGCCTGGACTTCGTGCTGGCGCTGCAAGTGCGGGATGCGGAGAAGGCCGCGCGCGTGGTGGCGGCGGTCGAGCAGTCGCTGCTGTCGGCCATGGGCCAGCAGGCGCGCTCGATGGGCATGCCGGCCCCGGCCGTTGTCACGGACACGCACGCCGGCACGACGATCCGCTCGATTCCGTTCCAGCATCCGCTGCTGACGCTGCCGCTGGCGCCGGCCCATGCGACGACAGACGACGGGTACCTGCTGGTGAGCCTGACGTCGGTGGCCCTGCGTGGGGCTCTGGACCGGGCCGGGGCCGGGGAGGCTGCGCTGGCGTCGTCGGCCTCGTGGCAGGCGGCGCGTCCGGTGCTGCTGCCGCAGTTCCACGAATACTCGCTTGTGGATTTGCGGCGCCTGTCCTCGAGCCTGGCCGCCGTGGTGCCGCTGGCGCTGGCCCAGATGCAGGGCAGCCCCGAGGACCGCGCGGCGTTGATTCAGGCCCTGAGCCTGCTCGGCAGTGTCGGCACCGCCCACGTCACGACGGCCAAGTCCGCCGAGGGTGCCCAGATCCGTCTGGCGCTCGTGATGGATTGACCGCGCGCGCCGGGCGGCCCCATTCTTGCGCCGAGCGCATCGCCGGGCGGTTCCCCGCTTGACCTCCCGGCGGTGCAACCGCATTTCAGGCCAGCACGCAGCCGACGCCGGAATCCACCGGCGTTGCCCGTCATCCGGAGGATCGTCGCCCGTGAGAGCCCTGCGTTTCCCGATTCTGGTCGTCCTCGTCGCCCTGTTCGCCGCCGGGTGCTCGACGAATCGCAAGCCGCTCTTCGACGTCGATGGCGAGGGTCAGGCGACCTCGTTCCGGCGCTACACCGACCGCCCGGCCGTCGACCACGTCTTCCGCTGGAACAAGCGCGCCTTCCAGATCGTCGAGGCGGACTTCCGCCCCGTGCCCAGCCCGGACCGCAACGCCGTCATGCTTCGGCACGGCAAGCCCGACTACTTCCGCACCGACGTGCGCGGCGAGCGGCTCAATGAGTTGTTCGACGAATGGGTCTACTGGAACCAGAACGTCATCGTGCAGTTCATCGACGGCAAGCTGGTGTACGAGGGCGCGCTGCTCGACTCGGACCGCTGGCTTGTTCGGTACGGGTTCCCCTCGCGCGCCTACTCGCAGCAGTACGAGATCGGCCCGCGCCGCGAGACCTGGATCTACGAGCACCTGTTCCGGGTGGGCGGGATGGCCGCCTCGTTCAACGACGGGACCATCGTGTTTCAAGCAAACTACTAGTCCCGGGCCAGCCGCTCGGGGGAGCGCATCGCCGTGACCTTTCGCCGCCTGCTCTGTGGACTCGCCCTCGGCGCCTTGGCCGCCGGGACGTTGACGTCCTGCGCCGCCGACCGCCAACGCGCCGTCGAGCAACGCCGCACCACCGCCTTCGACCTGTACGCCGAAGGCGAGGATCTGGAGCGCCGCGGCGAATACGATCTGGCCCTGCAGAAGTACCGCGCCGCCCTCGAGATGGAAGTCCTCGAACGCCCCGCCTTCCTGTACAAGGTCGGCCGCATGCACCACCTGCTCGGTGACCCCGAGCGCGCGCTGCTGTTCTACGACCGGGCGCTGGAGCTGGCGCCGGACTTCTCGATGGCGTCGGCCCAGCGTGAGTTGGCCCGCCTGCAGCTCGTCGAGCAGGGCGTCGTGCGCGACCGCGCCGAACTCGACGCGACCCCGCCGCCGCGCGCACCGCTGGCGCCCACGGTCGAGGCGCCGCTGTTCCCGACGCCGCCAGCGGTTCGCCCGCCGTCGGCCACGGTGCACGAGAGCCTGGCGGGCGCACAGGCCCGCACGATCCTGTTCCCCGAGTTGCAGGGCACGCCGGCCACGGCGCTCGACGACGAGCGCCGCCGCGCCACCGAGGCCACCGATGCGCGCCGCTGGACCGACGCGGCTCTGGCTTGGGCCCGCGTCGTCGAGCAGGCCCCCGAGGATGTCTCCGCCCGCCTGGAACTGGCGCGCGCCTACCTGCGCACCGGTCGTACCCGCCGCAGTTTCGATATGTACGAGGCCGCCGTGCAGATGGACCCGGCCAATCCGGAGGTTCACCTCCAGTGGGCCAACGCGTGCGTGGAGACCGGCGACTGGCGCGCCGCCGTGGAGCACTACGGCCGGGCACGATCGCTCGATCCCGACAACGTTCGGGTGCTGAACAACCTTGGGGCGCTGCACCTCAACCGCGGCAACTTCGGCGAGAGCCTGACCCTGTTCCGGGACATCGTGGCGCGGCGCCCTGATTGGGCCCCGGCGCGTCTGAATCTGGCGCTCGCGCTGGAAGGCTACGGAGCCCCCGCGCCCGAGATCGTCCCGCACCTCGAGGCCTACCTGCGGCTGGGCGGGGCGCGGCGCGACGAGGCGGAGAACTGGCTGCTGCGGCTGCGGCAACTGGGCGCGGGCACCCAGTAGCTTCTTCGATCAATCCAAGCTCTCCTTTGAATCCCGGGTTTTCCGGCTGGCGTGGCTCATCATTGGACCGGCCCGGGTTGCGGCCATTCCAAGTCCAATATAATCAAGCCATCACGTTCCTTTCGGCGGTCCTGTCGAGGGGCGGAGGCGTTGGGCTGGGAAGGTGGAAAGAGGTGCGAAATGCGGTTGACAGGCGGCTACGGGCGCCCTATGAATGGGGGCGAACTGAAGAAACGCATGCCTGAGGCGAAGAGGATTCGGTTAGGAGCAGCGTTTGCGGTTGACCGCCGGGTAGTCCCGGCCTCCATAATAGGTGCGTGCTGCGGGGTAGTAGAAGTGTGCTCTGCGGCCATATACTCTGCACGATGCGCGATCCGATGAGCAACTCCAGCCATACGACACGATCCAGGAGGATTCCCGAAAGTTTGCCAACTGATTTGGTGAAGTGCACCCCCTGCTCTTCCATGAGTCCCTACGGGGCAAGAACACCAAAATGTCGGGAAAGGAGTACTATCCGCATGCACAAAGGGTTCACCCGTACAACCCTCAGTGTCATCGGCGCTGCCTTGCTCAGTGGTAGTGTCTTTGCGGCAGGTCCGACGCTCAGCAACCTGCCGACGGTCATCATCACCGACAAAGCCAAGGAAGGGGCTTTCACTCCGTGCGACACGTTCAGTCCTGCGTTGCCGTACGACGGTGGAGAGCCCAATGTCCTTACCGCCGCAACCGAGAACCGCTATCGGTTCACGGAGGCGCTCAACCTGGCTGACTACGTCAACGCAGGAGAGAGCACCTTGGGACAGGTCAACTACCTGTTCGAGGAGTTCAACTCCGACGCCAGTGGTGCTGAAGGTGCCTTGCGCACCGGCAGCGCCCGCGCCATCGTGATCAACGGCAACGAAGCCTTCACGGCTGGATCTGTCGACCGCACCGCGGTGCTCAGCAACTCTGCAGGCAATCTGCAGGACGACAACCTTCTGTCCTTCGTGGACCAGATTCGGTCCGGTGGCGATGGTTCCGCCCCCGGTCCTGACCCCGGCGGCGTCTTCACCGACTACGCCCTGCTGAAGTTCTACGTTGCCAGCTCCAATCCGGCAACCGCCGACGCCATCGTGTCGATGAAGACCATGAACGTGA
>JAHCAW010000044.1 GCA_019634695.1 Candidatus Sumerlaeia bacterium | reverse complement strand
GGCCGTCGTGCGAAAGCTGTCCTCGTGGAAGATCTTGGCGAGGCCGAAGTCGACGACCTTCACCTGACCCTTGGCGGTCATCATCACGTTGGCCGGCTTGATGTCGCGATGGATGATGCCCTTCTTCTTGGCGTGGCCGAGCGCCTCGGCGACCTGGATCATCTGGTCGGCGGCCTCGGAGATGACGAGCGGTTCGCGGGCGCGGATGCGTCCCTCGAGCGTGCCGCCGTCGACGAACTCCATCGCCAGGAAGGGCGAGCCGTCGTCGGCCGCGCCGACCATGTAGATCATCGCGACGTTGGGGTGCTCGATGGCGGCGGTGGCGCGGGCCTCGCGCTGGAAGCGCGCCAGCGCGTCGGCGTCGGCCGAGACCTCGCGCGCCATCACCTTGATCGCCACGCGCCGGTTCAGCGCAGGGTCCTCGCCCAGGAACACCATGCCCATGCCGCCGCGCGCGAGTCGGTCCTTGATCACATACGGCCCGAGTTGGCGCAGGTGCTCGGGTATCGGACGGGCGGCGGGCGATGCGGGGGCCTCCGGGGGGGGCGGGGACGAGACCGGGATGGCGGCCTGGGACTCGCGCAGCGGCACGCGGGTCACCTCGCGGGGCTTCTTCTGGGGGGGCTCGCCGCTCTTGATTGTCGGGTCGCACGGTCCAGGAATGTCCTCGTCGTCGCCCGGCGTGGCCACGGGCATCGGCGTCGGATCGCTGCCCCCGAGCGGCTGCCGCGGCACGGCCGGCGCCGACTTGGGCGCGAACGGGAAGGCGGGTCTTTCGGGCTGCTCGGCCAAAGCGTACGCCTCGTGGGAAGTGAATCTCCGGTGGATGTCCAACGCGCGTCGCTTTCAAGGCAACGCAAAAGGCGTGGCGACCGAAGGGGCGACAGCCGCTCCGCGCGGCGCCCCATTGTGCTTGACCCACCCGACCCAAGCGCATACTTATTTTGCGGATAATATTTATCTCTATTATTCCGGAGGCCCATCATGCTCCAACTGCCGCGGGTCGGCACGATCGGTCTGTTCGCCCTTGCTGCCGCGCCCATCTTTGCCCTGACCGGCAGCGGGGATTCCGCACCGGGGAATCTCGACACCGTGCCGCCTGCCCTTCAGAGCCTCGGTCGGCCAGCCGTCGACCAGATTGAGGTCACGTTCTCCGAGCCCATGGGTGGCACCGGCGTGGCCACGGCGGGGAACTACGCGGTGGCAGGGGCAGGCTCCGGTACCTTGGCCTCGAATCCCGACTCCGTCACGGGCGGGCCGACCACGTACACGCTCAACTGGATCTCCGGCCAGCAGGTCTTCGGGCAACTCCTTGAAGTGACGGTTTCCGGCACGATCCAGGACGCCGTGGGGAACCCGCTCGCCATCAACGGCTCCGACAACTTCCAAAGCACGACGGCGGTGCCTGTCGAACTCGATCAATTTCACGTGGAGTGACCTGTCATGATCTTCCGCTTTGCCTGCCTCCTTGGCCTGCTCGCGATACCCGCCGCCCTGTTCGCCTTCCCCGTCGTCACCAACGTCAGCTTCGTACAGCAATCCGATGGCGCCGGCTCCACCGAAGTGATTGTGACCTACGACCTGGCATCGCCCAATGGTGACTGTGACGTCGTGCTGCGTTACTCCAGCGATGGCGGCACTTCGTTCTCCACGGCCACCACAACCACGGGCGCCGTCGGCGCGGGCGTCAGCCCCGGCACGGGCAAGACCATCAACTGGGCCGTGGCGACGGACCTTCCGGGCCAGACCGTGACGGGCAATTTCCTTGTGCGCGTGGTGGCCGATGATGGCGTTGAACTCCTCGAATTCGTCTCCGTCCCCGCGGGCACTTTCACGATGGGGCGCACCGCTTCGGGCGACGACGCCAACTTCGGCGGCAGCGACGAACTGCCGAACCATCAGGTGACCCTCTCCGCCTACGATATCGGCAAGTTCGAGGTCACAAATGAACAATTCGCGATCGTGATGAACTGGGCATTGGCTGAGGGATACCTGGCCAACAACACCGCCGGGGCTGCCTACGCGGGCGCTGGCAATGTCTATCTGATGGCTCCCGATTCCACCTCAACCCGCCGCCTGCTCTTCGATACGGAGACGGGCAGCACGTACTCCCAAATCGAATGGACCGGTTCTGCCTTCGCGCCGCGGACCCGCGATTCCCAAAGCATGGCGAATCATCCCATGGTGCGGGTGACGTGGTTTGGCGCCGCGACGTTCTGCAACTTCCTCGCGGAGATGGAGGGCAAGCCCCTCGCGTACAACCTCTCAACTTGGGAACTGGTGGATGCGGACTCGGTGACACCGGGCCTTCAATACGTTGCCAGCTACCGCCTGCCCACGGAATCGGAATGGGAGCGGGCCGCCGCGTGGGACGGCACGAAGCACTGGATCTACTCCTTCGTTTCGGACACGCTAACGGGTAACGCCCGTGCATCCTACAACTTCAACAATCCCATGAATTTGGCTACCGAGCCGCGCACCTCACCGGTAGGTTGGTTCAACGGGGTAAACGTCTCGCCGAACGGCTCGGTACCGACAGTCGACTCGCCGTCGCCGGTGGGCGCCTACGACATGTCCGGCAACGTTTGGGAGTGGTGTCACGACTGGTACGGGAGCTACACAGCCTCGGCCAAGACTGATCCGACGGGTGCCGCACCGGACTCGGTCCGCGTGTTTCGCGGCGGCAGCTGGTTCAACGGCGCCAGCTTCGGCCGATCGGCCCGGCGCAACGGCTTCACGCCGTCGGTCCGGGTCCACAACCTCGGGTTCCGAGTCCTCGCAGTCCGGTAATCCTCCTTCGCTCTGCGAGCTTCGGCGGACAGGGGTGGGCCAAGTAGCGAGGGCCGGGTGGGTGTTGCGTGCCGACCGGAGGGAGGTCGAGCGGAGCGAGAGCATACACCCACCCGCGGCGAAGCGCCCGGGGTCCGGCAGGGTTTTTACGACGGGGTTTGGTAGGCGTCCGATGAGGGAGCCTCCGAGGGGCGGGGACGAGACCGGCCCGCCGTCGCTTGCCCATTGCTCCCGCCCGGGCCGTGTGCCATGGCCCTTGCCCGGCGGGCGCCGCGCGCCTCATCGCCGCTTGTCCCCACCCCGGAGCCACCCATGAGCCCCCTCAAGCCCCAGTATCCCTACTACCTTGCCAACAAGGCCGTGCAGGCCAACACCGACCTGGAGGTGACCGACAAGTACACCGGCGCCGTCGCCACGCGCGTGGCCATGGCCGACGAGGCGGCCATCGATGCCGCCATCGCCGCCGCCGTGCGCGCCACGCGCCCCATGGCCGAGATGCCCGCCTACGAGCGCCAGGCCGTCCTGACGCATTGCGTCGAGCGCTTTCGCCAGCGCGCCGACGAGCTGGCCGAGTCGCTGTGCATCGAGGCCGGCAAGCCGATCAAGGACGCCCGCGGCGAGGTCGCCCGCCTGATCGACACCTTCCGCATCGGCGCCGAGGAGGCCGTGCGCTTGGGCGGCGAAGTCATGACGATGGACATCAGCGCCCGCGCCCGCGGCTATCGCGGCATGTGGAAACGGGTTCCCATCGGACCGGTCTCCTTCATCTCGCCGTTCAACTTTCCGCTGAATCTGGCGGCGCACAAGATCGCCCCGGCGCTGGCCGTCGGATGCCCGTTCGTGCTCAAGCCCGCCAGCCTGACGCCGCTCGGCGCGATCATCATCGGCGAGGTGCTGGCCGAGACGAACCTGCCCGAGGGCGCCTTCTCGATCCTGCCCTGCCGCCGCGACGGCGCGCGCCTGTTCTCCGAGGACGACCGGCTGAAGCTGCTCAGCTTCACCGGCTCGCCCGACGTCGGCTGGGATCTGAAGGCCCGCGCCGGCAAGAAGAAGGTGGTCCTGGAACTCGGCGGCAACGCCGCCGTCGTCGTCGATCACGACGCCAATCTGGACGACGCCGTCGCCCGCATCATCATCGGCGCGTTCTACCAGTCGGGCCAGAGCTGCATCGGCGTGCAGCGCATCTACGTGCACGACTCGGTTTACGACGCGTTCCGCGACCGGTTGGTTGCCAAGACGAAGCAGCTCAAGTCGGGCGACCCGAAGCTCGACGAGACCTTCGTGGGGCCGATGATTTCGGAGAAGGAGGCGCAGCGCCTGGAGGCATGGATCGCGTCGGCGACGGCGCGGGGCGGGCGGGTGCTGTGCGGCGGCACGCGCAAGGGTGCGGTGCTGGAGGCGACGCTGCTCGAGAACGTGCCGGCCGACGAGAAGATCGTCTGCATCGAGGCCTTCGGCCCGGTTGCCGTGCTCGAGAAGTTCTCGGACTTCGACGCCGTCCTTGAGAAGGTGAACGACAGCATCTACGGCCTGCAGGCGGGACTGTTCACGCGCGACATCCACAAGGCGATGCGCGCGTGGGATCGCCTCGAGGTCGGCGGGGTGCTGATCAACGAAATCCCCTCCTGGCGCGTGGACCACATGCCCTACGGCGGCGTGAAGGACAGCGGCATCGGCCGCGAAGGCCTGCGCTTCGCCATCGAGGACATGACCGAAATCCGCCTGCTGGTGATCCGCGACGCGCAGTGAGGCGGAACGGGTTCCGGTGGAACGCCGTCCTGCGCAACCCGATTCCATGAGAGGCACCGCCCAATGCCCGTCGAACTGAAGTCGCTCTCTCTGGAAGGGTACAAGACGTACCGGGAGCTGAAGGCGTTCGAGCCGAAGCGCCTGAGCGTCCTGATCGGAGGCAATGGAGCCGGCAAGTCGAACCTCCTGTCGTTCTTCACCCTGCTCTATCGGATGATGGCGGATCCGGGTGAACTCCAGTTGGCCGTCGCCGAGGCGGGCGGTGCGCGAAGACTGCTGTACGACGGGCCGAAGAAGACGGAAAGCATCCGGGCGCGCATCGAGTTGCAGACGCAAGCGGGCCTCAGCTACTACATGTTTCGTCTCGCCTATGCCGCGAATGATTCGCTGATCTTTGCCGACGAATCATGGAGCCTCCATCGCCCCGGGTATCCCGCGCCACAGACAGGCGGCGGCGTTGCCGGGCACCGAGAGTCACACCTGAAGGAGCGAGCATTCTCCGGGGAAGACCAACTCGCCCATTCGGTTCGTTCCCTTCTCCGAAAGTGCG
Source organism: Candidatus Sumerlaeia bacterium (assembly GCA_019634695.1). GTDB lineage: Bacteria > Sumerlaeota > Sumerlaeia > SLMS01 > JAHLLQ01 > JAHCAW01. The sequence goes on along the minus strand of JAHCAW010000044.1, from coordinate 31,125 downwards.
TCGCCTATCAGTTCCACGACGCATCCTTCACATCGGGGATGCGGGGCAAGGCGTCGCTCTCGGACGGCCGTTTTCTGCGTCATGATGGCTCGAACATCGCCGCCTGCCTGTATCGGCTGAGCACCGGTGGCGCTTCGGAACGTCAGACGCTCAAGCGGATTCAGGACAGTGTGCGCCAAGTGCTCCCGTTCTTCGCCGAGTTCGTCCTCGAACCGGCGAACGGCCACATCCTGCTCCAGTGGCGGGAGCGCGGCAGCGACGAGGTCTTCGCCGCCTCGCAAGCCTCGGACGGCATGTTGCGCGTCCTGGCCTTGATGACACTGCTCTGCCAGCCGACCGAAACACTCCCCGCGATCATGATGCTCGACGAACCCGAGTTGGGCCTTCATCCGCAGGCGATCATGCTTCTGGGCGCCTTGATCAGAAAGGCCTCCGAGAACTGCCAGGTCATGGTTGCAACCCAGTCGGTTTCGCTGGTCGACGAGTTCAGTCTCGATGAGATCGTCGTGTTGGCTCGACCCGGCAGGGAGTCGACGCTGAGGCGGCTGACGGAAAAGGAGTACGAGGTTTGGTTGGAGGAGTATTCGACCGGCGAGTTGTGGCGGAAGAACCTCCTGGAGGGGGGGCCGGGGCGATGAAGCGGATCCATGTCGTTTGCGAAGGACCCACGGAACTGATCTTCGTTCGCGACGTGCTCCAACCTGCACTGCCCGCCCTGCACTTGATCGCCTTCCTGCCCGGGAAGCTGATCGCGCGCTCCGGTGCGGGCCGAGGCGGCGACATCCGGTACGCACGCGTTCGCGATGAGTTTCTGAGGGCACTCAAGAACGACCCGACCTGCTACTGCACATCGCACTTCGACTACTATGGCCTTGGCAAGGGCTTCCCCGCCAAGGACCGCCCGACAGGATTCGATCCCGAATCGATTGCCCGCCGCATCGAACTCGCCGTGGACGACGATATCGCCCACGCGATGGGCCCTCAATTCAAGCGAGAGCGGTTCCGAAGTTATCTCGCCATGCACGAGTTCGAGGCCCTGCTGTTCAGTGCGCCCGACAGACTGGCATCCGGCCTCGGCCGCTCAGACCTCGAATCGGAGCTCCGGGCGATCAGAGACAGCGTTCCGTCGCCCGAGCACATCGACGACGATCCCGAGACCGCGCCGTCACGTCGGCTCGTGGCCCTCTGCCCCGACTACGACAAGGTCATTGGAGGCAACGTCGCGGCGCTTGAGGTGGGACTTGAGGCGATGAAGAGGGAGTGCGCGCACTTCCGGAACTGGTTCGAATGGCTTGTGGCGCTCGCGCAGGCCGCATGAAATTGAGGTCGCTTCGCAGCACCAAGGACGGTCGGGGAACAAGCGCAGATCGGATCACCTCTTGTGAAGCCCGAAGCCGGCCAGAAGCACTTGGAGCAGCAACACTCCAGGCGGTGCATGGCTGTTTCGGCGCTCGGGCGAGCAGTCTCCTGTCGCACAATGCCTGTGCTGGTATTGCTTCTCTACGTCCTCCATCGCCTCTGGATTGCGATGTCGGGTCGCTGCCCGTTGGATGCCGACGAGGGCATCTTCGGCATCATGGCGATTCGGATGCTGCGCGGGGAGTGGGCCCCGTTCTTTCTGGGTCAGGACTATCTGGGCGCCTTCGAGGCGCTCTGGAGCATGCCGTTCGTCCTGGTGCTGGGCGCGACGCCGATGGCGTTGCGCGTGGCCGCGATCGCGCAGGGGCTCGTTGTGCTGCTTGTATGGCGTCGGATTTTGGGCCGACTGGGGCATCCGATCGCATGGTACTTCCTCGCCACGCTGATCGTGTTCGCGCCCGAGTTTCTCGCCACCTGGATGATTCGGCATCGCGGCTGCATCGAGGTGCTTCTGTTCGGAAGCCTGTGGGCGTCGGCGATGGTGGAGCTGGCGCGATCGGATCGATCCTTTGACGCACTACGGCGGTGGTGGTTGCTGGCAGGGATCGCCGGCGGCATTGGTTGGTGGACGTCGCAACTCGTCGTCTTCTTCCTGCTGCCGGGCACGATTCTGTTCCTTCTTGTGCGGAGCGTGCGTGCGCGACTGGTCGAGGGCTTCTCGCGTGTCGGCCTCGTGCTCTTCGGGATCGTGATGGCGGGTGCAGTGTTGCTGCCCCTGCGCGGCCTCGTGCCGTACGATTCGGTGTGGAGTGCTCGACTGCTCGCGGCAAGCTGGCCGATTGTCGGCTTCGCGCTGCTCGCCGCGGTGGTCGGCATTGTGGGAGTGCGGCGCGGCCTGTTGCCGACGTGGCCGCTGATCGGACTTGGCGGATTCATCGCGGGACTGCTGCCCGCTCTGCCGACCTGGCTGTTCAAGTCGCCGCTCTACAACACGAGTTCCTTGCAGGAGCCCGCGCGCTGGCTGGTCAACGCGTCGACGATGGTGTTCGAGGTCGCCGGCGCGGTGCTCGGATTGGCGGACGAGCGCTTTGAGTCCATCGGCTTGCCGTTGGTGGTGCTGGTCGCCGTGCCGGCCATCTTTGCGGCGGCCGTGCTGGGGTCGCTGGGCGTTGCATGGCGGGGGAGAGGCCGCGACGCGTCCGCCGAACGCGTGCTGCTGGGGGGCGTTGCGGGCAGCTTCCTGCTGCTTGTCATCATCCTGCGGCCGGTGGCCACCGTGCCGCACTATGCCGTGACGCTGGCTTTCCTGTTCACGGCGCTCGTTGCGTGCTTCCTCGGGCGCCTCTGGAACGCCGACGAGGCGCGGCCGCGCGAACGCCTTGTCCTGCGCGGCGTCGCCGTGGCCTGCTGCGCCCTGCTCGTCGTCGTGAACACGGCGAGCATCGTCCGCCAACCTCCAACACCCGTCGAGCCCTGGACCGGTGTACGGCTCGACGATCGCGCCGTCATCGACTTCCTGCTCGAGCGCGACATCGCGCTTGCCGCGTCCAGTCTCACGGGCTCCTCCAGCGGCTACTGGCAGGCCTACCGCATCACCTTCTCGTCGGGCGAACGCGTGCGCATCCACCCGGTGCTGCACATGCCGCGCGTGGCCGCCTATCGCGAGGAACTCGAGCGGGCCACCCGCATCGCCATCGTCACCCTTGAGCCCGCAACCGTGGCCGCCACGTTTCAAGAACATGGCATCGCGTTCGAAAGCGACCACATCGGCGAGGTGACGATCTTCTGGGACTTCGACAAGGCGCGCGTCGATGCGCTTGGGCTGCTCAGCTACGCCGCGTCGCTGTGACAACAGTCAGGGAGTGGACCGAAGGCGCTCGTGGTCCTCGCGGGCGCGCGGATCGGTTGGGTCGCGCACGAGTGCCCGCTCGATGACCGCGAGCGCCACGGGCCCGTCATCGAGCCGGCTCTCGAGTATCCAGGCCATTTCGTGCAGCAGCTCGTTGTTGTGTGGCGCAAGCCGGGCCGTGCCGCGCTCGAGCACGTCGAGCGCCTCGCGCCACTCCCCGCGCCGCTGGTGGACGCGGCTCATCATGCGATGCGGCCATGCCTCGCGCAGGAACTCCTCGCGTCGTGCTCCGTCATAGACGGCGCGCGCCGTCGCCACATCCTCGTACTGCGCCGCAAGGAAGAGCATCTCGCGCACGAAGTCCGCATCCCCGGCGAACCGCGCGACGCTTCGTCGAACCATCCCGACCGCCGCCTCGTCGCCGCGGTCGCCGAAGTCCCGGTACAGCCAGCGCACAAAGGCCCCGATGCGCGGATTCTCCCGCGCGGCGCGGGACAGGCGCGCGCGCCGCACCACGTCCGGCACGTCGCGCGGCACATCCGCCCGCAGCAGCAGGTGGTTCCACACGTCGCTCGCCGTCTTGGGCGTGCGCGCGATCTCGAGCCACTCGTCCGGGGAAAGCGCGAGCACATTCGCCACCAGCCGCGGATAGATGGCGCCCTCGTTGTCGGGCCCGCGGCCGAAGTGTTGCTCGAAGGCGAGGACATACTCGGGCCGCCGATGTTCGAGCACATACGCCGTTGCGCGCGCGAGCACGCGCTCGCGATGGCGCCAGCCCTCGAGGTCGCCCAGCCCGAACCCGCCGAACGCCAGCGCCCGCGCGCTCGGCGCGTCCGCGATCACCTTGTCCGTCAGCCCGTCCACGTCGATCAGGCGCAAGTGCGGCGCCGCCCACATGGGAAGGCCGATGTCGCTCATCAGGATCGTGGTGCCGTCCTGCGTCTCGAGCACCAGCGCCTCGGTGACACCGAGCAACTCGGGCTGGAAGGGCTTGTTGAAGTTGTGCGCCACACCTGCCGGCGCCAGCCACCCGGCGTCGCGCTCGTACCAGGTCACCGACTCGCCGAAGACGTAGGCCGTCGAGACGCGGAACTGCTCGACCGCGGCCACGGCCAGCGCTCCGGCAACGAACACGCGCGCGGCCACGCGGGGCCAGCGTCGCGCGCCACACGCCTGCACCCAGCCATCCAGTGCGCACGCGATCGCCAACCCCAGCAACGGCACCAGTGGCACCAAGAACCGGAAGCCCGGCATCCAGTCGGCGCCGATGTGGAACAGATACGCGACCTGCAACGCGATCGCGCCGACCACCAGCAGGCGCGCGCGCATGGTCCCGAGCAGGCTGCTGCCCAGCAGTCCCGCCAGCAGTAACGCCGTCCATGCAAGGCTGTTCCAGCGCGTCGCGTCGCCGCTCCACCCGGCCTGGTTCCATCCGAACTCGACCACGTGCGCCCACGCCCGTCCGACGTTCGCCGGCTCGCTCGCCACCTTCGCGTAGTACGTGTTCGGCAACCAGTCGCCGAACGTCATCACGCGCCATGCCATGTACGGCAGCAGGATTCCGACTCCGATGGCCGCAAGGGTTCCCACGCGGCGCCACGCAACCCGGCCCATCGTCGCGCGGGCAAGAATCCACAACGCCACCGGCACCAGCAGCACGACGCTGTCCGGCCGCGTCATCGCCGCCAACGCCCCGAGCACCGGCGCCAGCGGCCAGCGCCATGGCTCGTCCGACTCGCGCAGGCCGCGCCACACCGTCGCCGTCAGCAGCAGCGCGTGCAGCGGTGTCTCCAACCCCTGCACCATCCAGAAGGCAAAGTGGGCGTTCATCGCCACGAAGGCCGGGGCCAGCACGTTGAGGCAATCCTCACGCTCGCGCACCGCCGCGCTCAATCGCCATGCCGCCGCGAGTGTCGCCAGACCGCAAAGCAGCCCCGCCACCTTGCAGGCCAGCAGCACGTCGCAACCCAAGCGATAGGCCGCCGTGCTGAGCAGCAGCCAGGTGAAGTTCGTGAATCCCTCGACCGCCGGCCCACCGACATCGAAGACGAACCCGTGACCCTCTGCCACGTTTCGGGCGAAGCGGAACGTGATGAACGCATCGTCGATCACCTGCTCCCAGAACGACGCGGCGCTGGCCGCGAGCACCCAGGCACAGGGCAGCAGGAGCAGCGCCTGCACGCGCACCTCGGGCCGGCGCCACCATTGGCTCAGTGTCTCCCGTTGCGGACTGTCGGCCGGCGCGCTCATGCGGGCGAAGCTGGGAACGCCCGCCGGGTCGCCGCAATCCTTTCCCGGGGGCATGCACTCCCCTTGCGGCGGCGGCTCCGGGTGCACGAACTGGGGCCACCCCAGTTGGCGATCCCGCCCTTCGCATGAGCACGCCGCGCCTGCCCCGAACTCCCTCCTCGCTTCTACTCGCGGCGCTGTTGCTCGCGGCGCTCGCTGTCCATGCGCATGCCCTCAGCCGCGTCTGGGCCCTGACGGTCGACGATGCCTACATCACGCTGCGCTATGCGCGCAACATCGTGGAGGGGCACGGCTTCGTCTACAATCCCGGCGGGCCGGTGGTGGAGGGCTTCTCGAACCCGTTGCTGCTCCTCTGGCAGGTGATCGCCTACGCACTGGGTTTCGGCCGGACGATCGTGGCGACCAAGGTGCTCGGCGTCCTGAGCAGCATGGCGATGCTGCTGGCGACCGCGGGGCTTGCAGCGGACCTGTTGCGGTGGACTCTGCCGCAGGAGGAGCTGCGCCAGCGCGTGCTGCCGGTCGTGGCGTTGGGGCCGGCGCTGCTGGCCGGATCGCTCAGTATTGCCTGCATTGCCGTCATGGGTCTGGAAGGCTCGCTGTTCGGCATGCTCTTGACGATCGGCGGATGGATGGCGATGCGCGTGCTGCGGGGCGAGGGCGGGCTGCTTGCGTCGATCGCAGGTGGGGTTGCGTTGGGGCTGGCGTGCTGGACGCGGCCTGAGGGCATCGCCTGGGCGCTGGCAGTGCCAACGGCAGTGGTCGGCATTCGGGCCATCGAGCGCCAACCGCTGCGCCCCGCGCTCGTGCTTGCCGCGGGCGCCATCGGTCTGTGGCTCGCGCTGATCGCGCTGCGACTGGCGATCTTCGGTTATCCGCAGCCGAACACCTACTACGCGAAGATGGCCGGCGAGGCCATGCCGCGCATGCAGAGCGCGTTGGGGTATCTGGCGGACTGGATGCGCGACCATGGCGGTTGGGCTTGGTGGGCGCTGGGAATCTTCGGCGTGGTGCTGGCGGATCGCTCGGGCCGGCGCGAGGCGTTGTTGCTGCTGGCGGCCGCGGCGGGGCATCTGGCGGTCGTCGTGTGGATGGGGGGCGACTGGATGCCGGGCCTGCGGTTTATCGGGCCCGGGTTGGCGCCGATCGCGGCGCTGGCGGCGGTCGGCACGGCACTGCTGCTGGTGCGTGTCGCGCGGTCGTGGGCGTTGGCCCGGGCCGTCTCAGTCGCCGGCGTGCTCACGGTGGGGCTCGCGTGGGGCGCCGTGCGTCTGGCCCGTCCTGGCATTATCTGGACGCTGTCGGAGGCGCAGGTTCGCACGTGGGGCTGGGCGGACGGGCACCTTGCGCTGGCCGAGTGGCTTGCCGAGTGGAACCTCATGCGCGACGAGCCGCTCACCGTTGCCATCGAGGACATTGGCATCGTCGGCTGGGTCAGTCGCGTCGAGATCCTCGATCTGGCCGGGCTCGTCGATCCGGTCTGGGCCCATCTCGTCTACGAGCATGGCATCGACGTGCCATACCCCGCCGACCGGGTGCTGCTCGAGATTCGCCCGGAGGTGATCGTGCTCGTCTCCACGAGGCGCACGGCGGCGGGCGACCACTACATCACGTGGAAGACGAATCGCGAGCTGCTCGTGCATCCCGAGTTCGCCGAGCGCTACAGGATGCACGTCTCCTTCGCGCACAAGGACTATCCGCAGGACGGCTACTACCTGACGGCATTCCTGCGCCGCGACCTCGACGAGGACATTCCGCGCGCACGCGTGCCAATGCCGCGCGCGCGGGGGGGATGGGACGAGTAGACCTCAGCCGACGAGCAGGCCGCGCAGTTCACGGACCGCGCCGCGGAAGGTCTCGAACGCATCGGTCAGCACCTCGCGGCGCGTCAGGTCCACGCCCGCGCGGCGGGTCAGCTCCAGCGGATCGTCCGAGCCGCCCGACTCCAGGAACGCCAGATAGCGGTCGCGTCCCTCGGCGCTCTCCAGGATGCGCCGCGCGAACACCTGCGCCGCGCAGAAGCCCGTCGCGTACTTGTAGACGTAGAAGTTGTAGTAGAAGTGCGGAATCCGCGACCACTCGTGCGCGATGCGCCGGTCGGCCTCGATGAGCGGTCCCTGGAAGCGGGCGTTCAGCGCGTAGTACGCCTCGCTCAGTGCCTCGGCCGTCAACGGCTCGCCCGCCGCGTTCATCTCGTGGATCGTCTTCTCGAAGGTCGCGAACATCGTCTGTCGATAGACGGTGCCGCGGAACTGGTTGCACAGGTGATTCAGCAGGTAGGCCTTCATGCGCGGATCGTCGGTGGTGTCGAGCAGATGCTGGTGCAGCAGCGCCTCGTTGGTCGTCGAGGCGATCTCGGCCACGAAGATCGTGTAGTCGGCATAGCGATAAGGCTGCGCGCGGTGCGCCAGCCACGAGTGCATCGAGTGGCCGAGCTCGTGCGCCAGCGTGAACACCCCGTCCATCGTCCCCTGGTAGTTCATCAGGATGTAGGGCGGCGAGCTGTAGCATCCCCCCGAGTACGCCCCGCTGCGCTTGCCCGTGTTCTCGAAGACGTCGATCCAACGCTGCGTGAACGCATCCGCCACGCCCCGGCCGTAGCGTTCGCCCAGCGGATGCAGCGACGCGCGCACCTGCTCGCAGGCCCGGTCCCAAGGCACCTCCACCTTGAAGTCCGGCACGATCGGCACGTGCAGGTCCCACATGTTCAGGTCGTCGAGTCCAAGCACCTCGCGGCGCAGCGCGGTGTACTCGTGCAGGATCGGCAGCGCCTCGTTGGTGGCGTCGATCAGCGTCTCGTACAGCGCCACCGGCACGTTGTCGTTGTGCAGCGACGCCTCCAGCGCCGAGCCGAAGCCGCGGATCGAAGCGTTGTAGTTTCGCACCTTCACGCCCGTCGCCAGCGTCGCCGCCAGCGTGTTGCCGAAGCCGATGTAGGTGTCGTAGAGCGACTCGAAGGCCCGCTGGCGGACACCGCGGTCGGCGGACTCGAGCATCGGCACGTATCGTCCGTTGGTCAGTGGCTGTGGCACACCCTGCTCGTCGGGCACGTCCGGGAACTTCATGTCAGCGTTGGTCAGCAGGCTGAAGATGTTCGACGGTGCCCCGAAGACCTCGGCCGCGCGGGAGAGCAGCGTCTCCTCTGCCTCCGACAACGTGTGCGCCTTTCGGCGGAGCAGCAGCGTCATCGAGTAGCGATACGGGCGGAGCGGCTCGCTGTCGCGCCAACTCTCGAGCGTCGCGGTCGGGTGCGCGAGAATCTCGGGCGTGATCCAGGCCGTCTTGCCGAGCAGTTCCGCGTAGCGCGCCCGCATGCGCTGCATCCGCGCCTGATTTGTCGAGTTGGCCGTGTCCTCATCCTCGCGCAGGTGGGCGAAGGTGTAGAGGCGCTCGATCATCTGGTGGAGTGTGTCCTCGTCGGCGAAGAGGGCGGCGACGGCCTCGGGGCTGTCGAGCTTGCCGCGCCGGGCCAGAACGGGTTCGAGCAAGCTGTCGAGGCGCACGAAGTCGGCTTCCCAGTCCTGCGGCGTCGCGTACAGGGGCGACAAGTCCCAGGTGTGCTCGGCTGCGATCTGGTCGCGGGTCGGGATGACGGCGGCGGTCATGGACTACCTCTTGGGAGGATTGGGCGCGTGAGGCCGGAGGGGAGGTAAAAAGCGGACGGGGCAGGGAGTCAATCCCTGCCCCGTCCGAAGGAGAAAGTGCGGTTGGTGTCGATCAGAAGATCAGGATCTCGAGGCGACGGGACGCGATCACGACGCGGCCGCGGGGCGAAACCGAGTTGAACGAGGTGTCGCGCAGGCGCGTGCCGAAGACGGCGAAGTTACCGGCGCGAACCTGCTCACCCACCGTGTTGGCGGCGGCGACGAGGCGGCCCGCCTGAGTCAGCCCGTAGCGATAGCGGCCATCGCGCGCCGTGTAGGCGATGCGATACACACCCGGACGTCCGGTTCGCGGATTGCTCCAGCGGGTCATCATCGCGACATCGGCATCCACACCCGCGGGGTGCCAAGGCGTGAACAGGGCGGCCTTGCCGCGCCACGCCACGTTCGAGACGAACGGGGCGAAGTTGCTCGCGTCGATCTGCCACACCGTCTCCGCGTCGCGCAGACCCGAGATCACCACGTCACTGCGGCCGATCCCGTAGCGCGAGCCGTTCTGGAAGACGCCGTTGACGTTGACCGCCAAGCGACCGTCCATCACGACGAGGTCCTGGGCGGGATCGTTCGAGAAGTCGACCACGTCGACCATGTTGGCGACGAGCGAGAAGCCGGCGCCGCGGGCGCGGCCGATGATGCGCAATTGGTACACACGGCGGCGCGCCAGATCACCATCGCCCGCCAGCGTCGCGTCGTTGCGCAGGTACGCACGGCGCCACACTTCGGTCAGTTGCAGGACACCAACGACCTCGACCGGGATCGTCTCGACGACAACGCCGCCGTCCGACACGATCAGGTCGGCCATGCCGGTCACGACGCCGGCCTGGTCGATGTCCAGCGTCACGATCTTCACCTCGGCCGTGAAGCCGCGGTTGGTCGCCGCCACCAGCTTGTCGTTCACGTCCACGCCGTCGACGATGGAGGTGACCGTTGCGCCGGCGAACTGGCCGGGCACCGTCAGGGCCTCCAAGTTCCAGAACCCGGTGGATCCCTTGTGGATGGGAGCGATCAGCCCAGCCGGGTTGAATGCCTCGGCGGAACGGCCCCCCAGAGCCCCGATCAACAGGGCCAGAACCGCTACCACGGCGGTCCTCAATGTCTTGCCGCTCACGCGTTCACAGGTCGTCATGTGCACCGTCTCCTTGCGTATGTTTCCCCGCGTTTTGGGGGGGTCACCCAATTTCGGGGAATCGGGTTGACGCATCCAGTTCATGGGACGACATCGCGTCGTCCGGCAACACAATCGACAAGCAACGGGCTCGAAAGCAAGCCTTTTTCGCCCGGTTGGCCTGCCCGAATCAGCCCGCGGGAAGGCCCGCTTGATCGGTCCTGTCGGCCAGTCAGAATACTCACAGTATTTGATTTGCACTGGAGCGCGGGCAGGCGTCCACGGACCGGAAGATGGGTTGGCCTGCCGCTGGCGGCTGCTGCAGGATTTTTTTATCCGACTACCGCCAGCACCGCGGTTGGCAAGGCTCCTTCCGGGATTGGGGGGATATCGCCGGCGGCCGCCAGCCTCTCAACGGGGGATGGAAGACGGTCGTCCGTCCAAGAAAGGTTTGAGCCCTTCCCCCCGGGCTTCCTAGCCTCCTTGGCGTTTCCAGTCGAGGGGGCGGCGCCGATTGCCGACGCCGCCAACTCCGGGTCGAGGGCGGAGAGTATGAGTCGCAGGCGTCTTGTTCGCTCGATGCAACGCCGTCTGGCCGAGGGCGTCACCCTGCTGGCCGGCCCGGCCTATCCCTACAGCCTGCCGCATCAGCGCTACGATCCCTTCTTCATTATCGGTTCCGGGCGGTGCGGCACGACGCTGCTGCGCCGCGTGCTGCAAGTCAGCCCCGACATCCACATCCCGCCCGAGACCTACATGATCGGCGAGGCCGCCGAGATCTTCCGTGAATGCGGCGCGATGGGGTGGAGTCGGCTCGTGCGCCTGACGCTGGCCTCCTTCGAGTACCACGAGGAATTCGGCGTCTGGGAGACCGGCCTGCGCGACCTGGCGCAGCAACTCGTCCACGCGCCGCGCGGAGAGCGAAGCCTTGCCCACATCCTCGACGCGCTCTTCCGGCACCATGCGACGATCAAGGGTCGCACTCCCGTGCGCTGGGGCGACAAGACGCCCGTCAACTATCGTCACACCGCAGACATCCTGCGCATTTTTCCCGATGCCCGCTTCGTGCACCTGATCCGCGACGGCGTCGATGTCGTGCAGTCGATCCTGAAGGCCGGCATGCGGTCCGACGTCGGCGGCGCCGCCGAGCGCTGGCTCGAGGGCACCACGATGGCCCACGCGTTTTGCGTCGCGCATCCCGCCATCACTCTGGAGGTGCGCTACGAAGACCTCGTGCGCGATCCGGCCACGCACGCGCGTCGCGTTTGCGACTTCCTTGGGATCGCATTCCTGCCCGGCATGATCGAGAGCGGCGACGCCGGCGATGCCGTGCGCGACGTCCTGGGCTGGGAGCATCACGCCAACGTGCTCAAGCCGATCTCGACGGGCAGCGTCGGCAAGGGACGTCGCGACATGTCCGAGCCGGACCGCCGCACGCTCCAGCAGTTGATCGGTCGCGAGCTGGCCGCCTTCGGTTACGAGCCCGCTGTCTGACGGCACCACACGGCAAGGCCCAGATTGTCGCGCGCGGGCTGCGCCAGGCGCTTGTCGTGCCCATAGTAGAATCGCGCCAGCAGGTTGTCCCAGCGGCTGATCGGCCGATTCAGCCGATCGAACAACGGCAGCAGTTTCTCCAGCTTGAATCCCATTTCGGGCAGCAGGGCCTCGTAGGTCGCCATGCAGCGCTTGCGCACATGCTCGGCGGCGCGTCGGTCCTCGGTGTCGCCGAAGTTGTCCGTCAGCAGGAAAAGCCCGCCCGGCTTCGTCGCGCCCGCGATGTTGGCCATCGCCTGCCGAAACCGCTCGTCGTCCACGATGTGGTAGACGACGTCCCACATGTTCACGATGTCGAAGGCGCGTGGCGCCTGGAAGGTCGCATCGCCGACGTCGGCGACGACGAACTCGGCCGCGGGGAACTCGGTCCGCAGCTTCTCGACGCTGACATCCGTGATGTCGACGCCGAGCACGCGCGCGCCGCGCTCCAGATACCACCGCACGAAGAAGCCGGTGCCGCACCCGATGTCGAGCACCTCCATGCTGCGCGGATCGCTGCCCGCCAGCACCTCCTCGAGTTTCTCGCGCTTTAGCCGGTACATCCAGTTGTTGTACGACGTGCTGAAGCGGCGGTAGCCCACGCCTCGCAGGTCAAAGTTGCTGGAGAGGCGTTTCTGCCAGTATTGCTTCGGGTCGTAGGAGGAGGGCATCGGAGCGGGTTGCAGCCTCGGTGGGGGAATTCGTTTCAGGCGTTTCGCAGGCGGGCAAGGAATCGCCAGCGTTGCCACGGCCCGCGCGGGGCGGGTGCCTTGGCGCGGGGGCGTTCGCGCACCTCGCAATACACGCGGCCGATCTCCTCGAGATAGCGTGCCCGCGAGAACAGAGCCGTGCGGGCAATTCCGCCCGTCACCAGCCGCGACCGCAAGCTCTCATCGTCGCGCACCCGCCCCAGTGCCCCGAGCAGCGCCTCCGTGTCCGCCGTGTCCACCAGCAGGCCGCAGTCGCCATCCACCACCACCTCACGAATACCCGGGATGTCCGACGCCACCACCGGCGTGCCGGCAGCCAGCGACTCGACCGCCGACAATCCCAGCCCCTCGTGGTGCGAGCACATCACGCTCACATCCGCCGACGCCAGCCAACCGGCCACCTCGTTCGACCAACCGGTGAAGACCACCGCCCCGGCCGGCAGTTCGCCGCGCGCCTCGCAGCCCGCCACCAGTTCGCGGATCGCATCCTCGCGATCGCCGCCGCCCACGAAGGTTGCCCGCCAGGAGCCCAGTCGCTCGCCCGCCCCGCACAGCGCCCGAACCAATCGGTCCGCCCCCTTGTGCTCGACCAGCCGCCCCGTGTGCACGATGTGAAAGACCCCCGGCCCGATGCCCAGGCGTTCGCGCCACGCGGCCCGCTCGGCGCGGGCTTGCTCGAAGGCCCCCAGGTCCATGCCATTGAGCACCCGCTGCACCGGCGTGTCGCCCACCTCGAGCGCGCCCGTCACGAAGTCGGCAACCGACTGCGAGCAGGTCAGGATGCGGTCCGTGTGCGGAGCCAGCATCGCCTCGAGCCGGCGGAAGCGCGCGTCGAGGCTGTGGGTGTAGTGGCCGTGATAGTGGGCGACCAGTCGCGGTGTGCCGGCCAGCAGCCCTGCCGCGCGCCCTGCGAAGTTCGCGAAGTCGGCATGCGTGTGCAACAACCCGATGCGCTCGCCGGCCAGTACGGCGGCCAGCCCGCGCACCTCGCGCGCCCGCAGTGCCCGGCTCATTGGCACCTTCACCACCCGCCAGCCCGCCGCCCGGATTTCCTCGGCGTAGTGGTTCGGATCCTTGAAGTGGATCAGCACCGGATCGAACTCGGCACGATCCAGTCCGCGCATCAGCTCCATCACAAGCCGTTGCGTGCCGCCGAACTCGAGGCGGGCCACGCACAATCCCACGCGCAGCGGCGACGATGTCATGGCCCCGATTGCGATGCCCGGGGCCCGACTGCGTCGAGAGATTTCGTGCGGCGGGTCAGGTGGGACGGATGCGTTCGAGCAACTGCTCGAGCACGCGGCGCGGTTGGCCGTCGGGTTCGACTGCCAGCGCGGCCTCGTAGGAGGCGATCGCGGCGGCCGGGTCGCCCGACCAGTAGAGCCCATGGTAGGCCCGCACGCGCTCGGAGGGCGACGTCTGGGTCCAGTCCTCGGCCCGGATGCGATTGTCCAGATAGGTGCGTGCCTGCTGGACTTCGGTGGACGAGACGTTGGTGCCGCCTCCGGCCAGTTGCAGCAGCGTGGCCGAGGCGTGCAGTTGCACGGTCGGGCTGTTGGGGAAGACGGCCTTCGCGTCGCGCGCCCAGCGCAGCGCCACGTTGTCGTCCACGAGCCGGGCGAGTTCGAGCCGCGTCAGCCACTCGTCCTCGTCGATGGGCGTCGGCGTCGGTTGGTCCAGCAGGTCCACCAGTTCCTGGTCCAGGTCCGGCACGCCATCGACGTCCATGTTGAAGAAGTCCTTCGGGACCACCTTCATGAGGATGTCGGAGCGGGTGTCGGAATCGAGCTCGATCGGCAGGATGGCGGGCAGGTGCTCGCGCAACTGGTCCATGAAGGCCAGATACTCGACGAGCTGCATGCGGACGTCGGCGGGGGCGACGGCGTAGAGCTCGGCGATGCCGCCGAGTTCCTTGACGAGCAGCCTGAGCTGCTCGGGGTCGTCGAAGAAGTCGATCTCAAGCCAGTAGTCGGGACCGTAGAGCCCCTCGGGCGGCGGCGTGGGCCGGTAGGGGGGGATGTCGTCCATCTCCTCGGCGGTCGGCTCGTGGACGCCGTCGTCCGTCATCCGGGCGCCCGAGGCGCGGTCGGTGGTGCCGGCGGGGCGGAACGTTCCGGCGCGGGCGTTGTTTCCGTCAGAGGTGCCCGAACTGCCCGGTCCGCGCATCATCAGCACGCCAGCCGTGATCACTGCTCCAAGAAAGAGGGCCGCGAAGGCCCCTACGATCAGACGTCGATTCATGAAAGCGCCAAGTCCTTGCAGGTGGAGATCCAGACCCCGTTCGTGCGGTCCATTCCGTTCATCGCCCGGCCGCATCGGCCGCCCCAAGGGCATCGGTCCCCCAAGGGGGTTCCGTCAACTTCGCGTGGTCAGTAGCCCGGCCGCGGTGCGCCCGTCGGGGGCGTCGGTTGCGAGGGCGCCGACGTCTCCGGGATGTTGTCCGCCAGTCCATCCTGTGGAATCGGGCCCGGTTCGTCGGGGTCCAGTTGCATGCCGGCGAGTTCTTCCTCGCGCTCGAGCACGGGCTGGTCGCCGGTGTCGAGCAGGCGGACGGCCTTGCCTCGCAGGAAGTACATCGTCGTGCGGGACTGCTGCCATGCCGGCACGGGTGCCCGCGGGTCGGACGTCAGGCCGCGGCGCTGCTCCTCGAGCGAGCGAATCTCGATCACGGCGTCCGCGCCCAGTTCGGCGGCCTTGCGCCGGATCTGCGTCAACTGGTCGCGCCGCGCGTCGCGGTGGCGGGTCGTCGCCGAAACCGAGTCGATCCAGGCCACCTCGCGGTACGGCCGCGAGATGTCGCCGACGTACAGGCGCACCTGTTCGGGCGCCACCTGTGGGGCGTAGACCGCATCGGACAGCGGCTCGACCCGCGGGCCTGCGCAGCCCGCAATCACCAGCACCGTAAAGAATCCGGCCAATCCGGCTTTCCAAGCGCCCATGTCCATCAAGTCTCCATCGGGTCGGTCGCCAGTGCCGGAGTGTCCGACGCCGTCGCCGGCTTCTTCAGATTCTCGACCACTGCCTCGTCGTACCACTCCGTGAAACCGCACAGCGAACAGGTCACGATCAGATACCGCCCCACCGGCAGAGGCAAGACGTTCATCGGCACCGTGGCGTGGTGCACCAGACACCGAAGATTGCGACACTTCGGGCAGCGATAGGCTGCCCGAATCTGCTCCTCGCCGCGCATCGGTCCGCCCCCGCATCGCCCGGGTCCGGGCTCGGCTCATTCTCTAGTCTGCTCCCCCGTGGCCGACAACCGGATTCTCCCCCTCTGTATGGATTCCCGAGCCCCGCCACCAGCGCTCGGCGCAATTGGCACGAATCAGGCTTGGCCTTATTCCGCCAAAGACCTTACCACTGAGCAAGTGGCCTTTTGCAGCCCCGGGGTGATCCTCCCACCCCGGGGTTCTGTTTTTATGCCGATTCGGGTATCTGAAAGCACTTTCCCGTCAAGCCCGACTCCGGCGCCTTACCCCCTCGCACCCAGCCGTACGCGGACCAGCCGCTGCGCCCCTGCGTCAACCCCGCAAGTCCTGTCGCGTCCGCGCAACATTTGCACAGCCGTGCGCATCAAGTCTGCGACAGCCGCTCCGGCGTCAGGCGCCCAGCCGCGGTCCCGTCAGCCGTGCTCCTGCGGCCGAACCTCTCCAGCCTCAGTTGTACGCTTTCCCGCCCGAGCGCCCCAATCGGGGTTGAACCGCCGCCGGGGCCGCAGCATCCTCTTGCCCGCCCGCCGCATCAACTCGCCCCGCTCCGCGGGACTTTCAGGCGACAACCCATGGCCACCCCGCTCTCCGCTCCCGCTCGTCGTGCCGTCCTTGTCGTCGTCGATGTCGTCCTGCTGGCGCTCGCCTGGGTGCTGGCCTACCTGTTTCGCCACGACTTTTCGATTCCCTCCTACGAGAGCACGCCGGCCTACGGCTACGTCGAGCAGATGCGCCTGCTGCTCGTCTGGGTGGTCGGCACGCATGTGCTGCTGTACTACGGTTTCCGCTGCTACGAGGGCATCGCGCGCTACGTCGGCATGGCGGAGGCCCGGGCCATGGTGCTCGCCACCGCCATCCATGCGGCCTTCTGGGTCGCCTTCAACTCCTACATCCAGACCCGGACGTCGTTCTTCGACCTGCCGTTGCTGCACATCGCCGACCCCGCCTCGCACGTGATGCGCGTGCCCTTCGGGGTGCTGGGGATGTACTTCTTCATCTCGCTGTGCCTGACCGGTGGTTTCCGTTTCAGCCGGCGCCTGTGGATCGAGAGTCAGTCGGCCTCGGTGGAGAGCAGCGCGCCCGCCACGCTGGTGGTCGGCGCCGGCGACGTCGCCGAGACCGCCCTGCGCGACATGCGCCGCTCGCCGCAGGCGCGCTTCCGTCCCGTGTGCGCGGTGGCGGCCTCGCCGAACCGAGTCGGCACCACGTTGCACGGCATCCCGGTGCGTGGCCGCATTGACCGTATTCCCGAGTTGCTTCGCGAATACGCGATCGGCGCCGTGCTGATCGCGCTCGACGAGGATGATCCGGCGCTGCGCCGCGAGGTGGTCCGCCATTGTCAGGATGCCCGCGTGCAGTTCCATATCGTGCCGGCGATGCGCGACATCGCGGACGGTCGCGTGGACGTGCGACCCGTGCGCGGCGTGCGCATCGAGGACCTGCTGGGCCGCGAGCCCGTTCGGCTCGCCCTGCCCGAGGCCGAGAACTACCTGCGCGACCGCGTCGTGCTCATCACCGGCGCGGGCGGGTCCATCGGCTCCGAGCTTGCCCGCCAGGCGCTCGCCTGCGGCCCGCGCGTGCTGCTGCTGCTCGGCAAGGGCGAGCATTCGATCCACGAGGTGCGCGAGGAACTCGCACCCCGCGCCGGCCAGACCACTTTGATTCCCGTCATCGCCGACGTGCGCGATCAGGCCGCCATGGATGCCCTGTTCGCGCGCCATCGCCCCGACGTCGTCTTCCATGCCGCGGCCCACAAGCACGTCGATCTCATGGAGGACCACCCCGAGGAGGCAGTAAAGAACAACGTCGTGGGCACGGCCGTGCTGGCCTGGATGGCGCACCAGCACAAGGCCGGCCGTTTCGTGCTCGTCTCGTCGGACAAGGCCGTTCGTCCGGCCGGGATCATGGGCGCGACGAAGCGCCTCGCCGAGCAGACCATCTTCAGCCTGGCGCCGCGGTCCGAGACCGTCTTCCAGGCCGTGCGATTCGGGAACGTGCTGGGCAGCCGCGGCTCCGCGCTGCGCACCTTCGAGCGCCAGATCGCCGCCGGCGGGCCCGTGACGATCACGCACCCCGAAGCCACCCGCTACTTCATGACGGTCGCCGAGGCGGTCAGTCTGGTCCTGCAAGCCGGTCGGCGCTCTGACACCGGCCTGCTCTTCCTGCTCGACATGGGCGAACCGGTTCGCGTCGTCGATCTCGTCCGCCAGATGCTCGCGCTGTCCGGCCTGCGCGAAGGCACCGACATGGAGATTCAATTCACCGGCCTGCGTCCCGGCGAGAAGATTCGCGAGGAGCTGCTCACCGCCGAAGAGGGTGCCCAGTCTGCCTCGATCGACAAGGTCTGGTTCGTCGCGGCGCGCAACGTCCCGGACTGGCAGGCCACCCAGCAACTGCTGGGCGACCTGCGCGAACTGGCCGAGACCGGCGACCGCCCCGCGCTGCTCGACCGCCTGCGCCAGGCCCTGCCCGACTTCCAGCCCTCGGTGCGCGCCGAGGACGATCAGGCCGAGAAGCCCCGGGTCGCCATCGTGCGCGTCGCCGACCAGCCCGATCTGTTTGCCACCCAGGAGCCCGAGCAACCCGCCGCGCCGGAGCCCGTCGCCCCGTCCGGCGAGGTGGCGCCGGCGGTAGAAGAAGCGCCGTTGGTGCTCGATGCGGTCCCCTCCTCGGCAGCCGTGCCTGCTCTGGC
Organism: Candidatus Sumerlaeia bacterium; assembly: GCA_019634695.1. Lineage (GTDB taxonomy): Bacteria > Sumerlaeota > Sumerlaeia > SLMS01 > JAHLLQ01 > JAHCAW01. The sequence continues at coordinate 12,759 of JAHCAW010000044.1, read as the reverse complement.
GCTCGCCGGCATCGAGGGCAGCGCCACACCGCCGCCCGAGGACGAGATCTTTCCCTCCGTCGAGATTCGCCAGCCCGAGTTCCCCGCCGACGCCCCCGAGCTGCCCGTCGGCAGACTCCCGGAACCGACACCCGAACCCGAGCCCGAATCCGTCGAGGACGCGGGCGACACCTTGCAGCCCGACATGCTCAGCCAGCTTCAAGGGGAGGAGCCCCCCCAACAGGGCTCACATCACATCACTTCAGGGGAAGAACCGATGACAGGAAGCAGCCCGGCCGGCACGGCCACGACAATTGTCTTTTACGCCAATCTGGACGGCGTCGGCGCGCGCGAGCGCGACGAGTTCCTCGCCCACCTGGCCGACGTGGCCGGACCCGCCAGCAGTCTGATCCTCTATGGCGTGCCGGACGCCGGCGTCGCCCCGGCGGCCTGGAGCAATCGCGTCCAGACCCTGACCGGCACACTGGACTCGCCCGCGGCGCGTTGGAATGCCGCCCTGGCGGCCTGCCCCGCCGGCTCGATCCTGTGCTCGGTTGCCGCAAACCTGCGCTTCGCGCCCGGCTTCGCCCAGGCGCTGCGCGAGGCTCTCACCCGCGACTCGCAGGCTGTCCTCGCCTACGCCTCCCACATCATCCGCACCGGCGCCAAGGAAGAGACCGTCATCGTGCACGATCACGACGGCTGCCCGCACGAGCGCTTCGAGTTCGGGCCCGTCATGGCCTACAAGGTCGATGCCATCCGCGCCGTCGGATGCTTCGATGCCAGCCTCAAGCACGCCTGGGAGTACGACGCCCACCTGCGCCTGATGGACGACGGCATCTTCGTCCGTCTGGTCGAGCCGCTCGTCACCGTCGTGCAGCCCGAGTCCGACGAGGCCACGAAATCCGGCGCGCTCTACTCGCCGGGCAAGGGGCCGCTGGGCGGCTTCTCCTACGTCTTTTATCCGGCCGACATGGACGCCGAGGTGACCGCCTCGTTCGAGAAGGCGCTCAAGCGCTGGGGCGCGTGGATCGACCACGCGACCGTCTCCGTTCCGCAGCCGAAGACAAAGCCCGAGGTGCTGGCCTCCGTGGTCATCCCGGTGCTCAATCGTCGGCGCTTCATCGGCAACGCGATCGGCAAGGTGCTCGAAGGCACCTTCTCGGACTTCGAGGTCATCGTCATCGACAACGGCTCGACCGATGGCACCATCGAGGTGGTGAAGCAGATGGCCGCCGAGGACCCGCGCGTGCGCCTGATTCACGGCAAGGGCTCGAGCATCGCCTCGGCGCTCAACGAGGGCATCAAGGCCGCCCGCGGCAAGTATATCTGCCAGCTCGACAGCGACGACCAGTACGCCCCGACCACCCTGGAGAAGATGGTCTCCCACATGGAGAGCCATCCCAAGTGCGGCCTGGCGATCAGCTACTACCGCCTGATGGACGAGAATGCCGTCGTCATCGAGGACGTCGCCCCGATCACGCACAGCGGCTACTCGCGCAACCAGATCCTGCGCCGCGACGGCGCCGGCGCCCTGCGCGTCTTCCCCAAGGCCGTCCTCGAGGAGTTTGGCTACTACGACGAGGAGCACTACGGCAACTTCGGCGAGGACTACGACATGGTCCTCAAGACCGGCGAGAAGTACGACGTGGATCGGGTCCACGATGTGCTATACTACTACCGCCGGCACGGGGACAATACGGACGTCATCCGCGATCCGGAGATGAAGTACAAGAACAAGAACCGCGCGCGCCAGGAAGCCCTGCGTCGCCGCATCGCCATCAACCGCAGCCGCTGACCCCGCCCATGTCCGCAGCCCTGAGCCGCATTCTCGTCGTCGCCGCCGCCCTGCTGGGCGGGGCGACGGCCTGCGGCATCGGGGCTTCGGGCTCTTCGGACGCCCCGCCGGCCGTGGCGATCGCTCGCTCCAACCTCGAGGTCCTGCTCGAGGAAGTCGGCGTCGTCGAAGCCACCCGCGTCGTACCCATCACCGCCCCGTTCCGCGGCATGCTGATCCACCTTGCCGAGACCGGCCAAATGGTCGAGGTGGGACAGGATGTCCTCGTCATGGAAAACGAGGCGCACATCACGACGCTTGAGGACCGGCTCAACGACCTCAAGTCGATCCGCTCCGAGCTCGAGGCCTCCATCGAGTCCCTGACGATCGCGCTGCGCTCGGGCACCCTGGACGTCGACTTCGCCGAGTCGCAACTCGCCTACGAACGCGCCCGCCTCGAGGACACCAACAACCGCATGGCCGAGACCGCCGTCCTGCTCGAGCAGAACGTCGTGCCGGCAGACGACTTTCGCGAGGCCGAGTTCCGCGTCTCCAGCACCCGACTCTCAACCGTCACCCGCGACCTCGACCTGCGCACCGAGGCCATCAACAGCGAAACCGGCCGCACCTCCAACCTGACCACCATCGATCGCCATGCCGTGCGCGGTGCCCAGGCCCGGCGCCAGATCGACCTCGCCCAGCAGCGCATCGCCGCCTCCCGCATCCAGGCACCCGTTACCGGCATGTTCCTGCGCACCAAGCGATGGGACTGGGGCAGCCAACGCATGGTCGAAGCCAAGCCCGGCGACAGCGTCCGCGAAGGCCAGCCGATCGGCGAAATCCCCGACCTCTCGACCCTGATCCTGCGCAGCCAGATCCCCGAGGGCGACCTGCACCGCGTCGCCGTCGGCCAGCCGGTGCGCATCACCTTCGACGCCTACGACGGCCTACGGCTCAACGGCCGCGTCACCAACATCGGCAAGGTCGCCATCGCGCGCGAGGCCAGTGCCGCCGGCGTGCTCGTTCAGGCCGAAGGCTACTCGGGCCAGAAGGTTTTCGAGATCACCATCGCCTTCGACGCCCCGGACCCGCGCGTCAAACCGGGCATCACGGCGCAGGTCTCCATTGTGCTCGAGCGCCACACCGACGTCCTGGCCGTGCCGATCGACGCGGTGCGCTGGGCCGACGGCCATCCGGTCGTCACCGTCGTGGACGCCCAGGGAGTGGCCACGTCCCGGGCAGTCGAACTGGGCGTGCGCAACGGCGGGCGCGTCGTCGTCCGCGACGGCCTGCGCGAAGGCGAGATGGTTGCCCGCGACGGCGCCGCGGCCGTCCGTCCGGGCCGTTCTGGCTGACGTCGTGCCCCTCACTCCGCATCGCCCTGCTTCGTTCCCTTGACGGCACCGTGTGTCCTGAGGACGGTGGCCCCGCTCGTCCGGGACTCGAGCCCGAGACTCAGGCTGCCATGCTGACGGGTTGCCAGGACCCGTCCCGCCCAGAATCCCGAGGTGCCCCTGCGATATGGATCTTCCGAAGCCAAAGACTCGTATAATTGCACCAACTCGAGTTACGCCGCCCGTAAGCAGCAACCCCCCATCGCCGGAGCCCAAGACCCCACTGCCGCCCGAGCCGACCCCAATTCCGGTCGCCCCGAGCGCCGTTCCCGCGCCCGCCGGACACAAGAGCCTGCGCCGCCGCAAGAAGTACGCGCTGCGCCGCCGTATCTACTGTGCCGCCCCGCCGCCCGCCGAGGTTGCCGAGCCGACCCTCGTCCCCGTCGAGGGCGAGCCGTCGCCGGAATTGCTCGCCGCCAAGGAAGCGCTCGAGAAGGAACGCGACGACCTGAAGGATCAGGTGCTGCGGGCGCGTGCCGACCTCGACAACCAGCGCCGCCGCCATGCCAAGGAACGCGACGACGTCCGCAAGTACGCGGCAGAGGACCTGCTGCATTCGCTCATCCCGGCGCTCGACCATTTCGCCCTCGCGCTCCAGTCGGTCGAAACGGCCACGGACCTTGCAAGCGTCAGTCAGGGCATTCGCATGATCCACCGCGAGCTGCTCGGCACGCTCCAGTCCAACGGTCTCGCCGAGATCCATCCTGCCGGCGAACCCTTCGATCCCCAGCACCACGAGGCCGTCGCCACGGCCTGGGACGAGTCGAAGGACGACGGCGTTGTGCTCGAGACCCTGCGACCGGGCTGGATGCTGCGCGACCGCGTCCTGCGTGCCGCGATGGTCAAGGTCAACAAGCGCGAATCCTCGTCGCCGCCGCCCGAGGGCTGAGCGACTGGCGCCTGCGGTTACTCGGCTGCGGCCAGGCTGTCGTGTCGCAGCACCAGCAGCCACAACCGCCCTTTCGTGCCGAGCCAGCCTTGGTGGAATCCCGGGTGCGCGGCGAGCACGTCGTCCGGCGATTGCCGGCAGGCCCACATGCTGAAGACAAATCGGTAGTCGGGCTCGCCTGTCTCGGGGTGCCGGGACAGGTGGTGGGCCGTTGGCGTGATGCCTTGGGCGGGATCGGTCGCCGCCAGATCGAAGGGCCACCACACGTCAAGAAAGCGGGGCTCGCCTGGGCGCTCGCGCTCGAGTTCCCGCATCGCGTCACGCATCAACCCGAAGAGGTCGGCGAACTCCAGGCTCTGCTCGTGGTTCGAGCAGATGTCGTCGGGCAGGTAGACCAGGCGGCTGCGCAGTGCGGGCGGGAAGCGGTCCAGATTCGCGGGATGCCACTTCAGGCAGAAGACCGCGAGCAACGGGGCGACAACCGCGAGGGCCAGCAGCAGCCTTGCGCGCCCGCGCGCCAGCACCGTGACCGCGCCGCCCAGCAGCACGAACAGCACGGGGTAGCAGAGGATGAAGTAGCGCTCGATCGCGTAGATGCTGCGCATGGCGTGCAGCATCACCTGCGAGAGGACGACGAGCAGCAGGAGCGCGACGAACTCGGCGCGGGTCAGTGCGGACCCGGCGGGTTGCTCCGTCCACCACTGTGCCGTCGCCGCGCGTCGCGTTGGCGTGACCGACATCGCCAGCACCAACGGAAGCAGCACGACCAGAGCCGCGACCACGAACCAGTTGCCGTTGTGGTTCGAACCCTGCATTATATTATTGAACACGCGATAGCCGAAATCCCACATCGTGCGGACGAAGGCAATCTGGTGCCCGCCCTCGAACTCGCCCGTGTCGAACAGGTGTCCCGTCAGGCGCCACTTCATCGCATGGTACAGGGCGAAGGCCGCGACGGGAACGAGCAGGGGCCAGGCCGCGCAGGCCACCGCGCGCCCGCGGAGCAACTCGCCGCGCCACGCCAGGCGCAGCACGCACCAGAGGGCGAACGGCACGAGCAGGAAGAGGCCGTTGAGCTTGCACAGCGCGACGGCCGTCAGCGCGGCGGCGAGTCCCGCCGGGCATCCGGCAACGGCCGCCAGAATCGCCAGCCACGCGAAGGCCGCCAGCGGCAGATCCAGATTCAGTTGAACCGCCTGGGCCACCACCGTCGGATGGCAGGCTGTCAACAGGCCGGCGATGACTGCCGCACCGATCCCGAACACGCGTCGGGTGGACTCGAAGACCGTCGTCACGAACAACGCCGGGAAGGCCCACAGCACCACGTGCATCGCGGGCATGCGCGGCACGGGCAGTTGCCACGCCAGCGCCACCAGCCAACCGACCAGCGGGGGATGCCCGGCATCGTATTCGGCAAGGAAGGGAAACCAGATGCGGTCGGCCAGCCCGGCCGACTTGTCCCACCAGTAGCGCCCGTCGTGGTACGCGGGCAGCTCAAGATACTGTCGCTGGAGAATCGCGAACAGCACCCACGTGCCGAGGAACATCCACAACCCACAATGGCGATAAAGAATGGGCGGGAGGCGCCTCAAAGCGCCGTGGGGCACGTCGTCCGACATGGCCCACGCTTGCGGGCGGCCGTGAACGGCGCAAGCCGGAAGCGCCCCGTGCCTGCCTTGTGTCCGCCTCAGGCGGCCACGGGCGGGCGGCCCATCTCGTGCAGCCATCGATAGTGCGAGCGCAGGCTGTTCCACAAGCTCGTGTGTGCGGTATAGCGCACACCGTGCTCGCGGCATGTCTCTTCGACGATGCGGGCCAGCGCGGGATAGTGGATATGCGCAATTCGCGGGAAGAGGTGGTGCTCGACCTGGAAGTTCAGGCCGCCGATGTACCAGCTCAGCAGGCGGCTGTGCCGGGCGAAATCGACGGTCGTCTCGATCTGGTGGATCATCCACTCATTGTGGATGCGCTCGGGCGGCATGCCCTCGGGCATCGGGAAGTCGGCCTCTTCGACGGTGTGGGCCATCTGGAAGACGACGCTGATAATCAGGCTCTCGAGGAAGCTGACGCCGATGAAGAAGGCGACGACGATCGGCAGCGGATGATAGAGCGCCGGGATCACGAAGGCCAGCGCGACGAGCAGCGTCTTGCCGGCGACGAAGAGCGCCAGGTCCCAGCCCTTGGGCCGCGGGAAGCGGTGCTCGTTGATCCGGCCCGACATCGCCCGCACGAAGTCCGTCACGAGCAGCCACTTGAACGTCAGGAAGCCGTACAGGAACCAGAGGTAGATGTGCTGGAAGCGGTGGAACCACAGATGCCTCTGGTGCGGGGAAAGGCGGCCGAGCATGCCGAGATCGATGTCGTCGTCGTGCCCGGTGATGTTGGCGTAGGTGTGGTGCAGGGTGTTGTGCTTGTAGTTCCAGATGTAGGAGCTGCCGCCGATGAGGTCGAGCGAGGCGGCGGCGAGCTTGTTGAGGGCCGGGTTGTCCGAGAAGGCCTTGTGGCCGCCGTCGTGCTGGACATTGAAGCCGACGGCTGCCAGGGCGAAGGCGAGGGAGACGCCGGCCAGCAGCGCGCCCCACCAGGGCATCGGCACGAGCACGAGCGTCGCGTAGGACGCGGCCAGCCAGACGAGCATGACGACGGCCTTGCGATACAGGGCGGCGGAGCCGCGCGGGCGCAGGCCGGTCTCCTCGAAGTAGCGGTCGACGCGTTCCTTGAGGTCTTGCTGGAATCCAGTGCTGGGGTCGAAGCGGATGCGGGTCGGCTTGGCGTTGGGGGTTTCGGCGGCTCCCTGGGGGAGGGGGGCTGTCTGAAGCATGGAGGGTGCGATCCTGTTATCCTTGGGGGAGGGTTCGAGGGTGGCCCGTTGCTTGTCCCAGACCCCCCGGCGAAGCCAATGGCAATCCGACACCCGATGTCGGTTTTTTTTGGCCGAGGCGCGGGGCACGGGGGCGGCGGGCGAGCGGCTCCTTTCGCTTCCCCCCCGGGAACGGTTCCTGCTTACTTCTCCCGCCGAGACTGTGACCTCCTCAGGAGCCCCGCGCCATGCAGCCCCGCGCCTCCCATCTGCCTGACATCCAGAAGACACCCGACGAGCGGGGCATCGACATCGACGAGGTCGGCGTCTCCAACATCCGCTACCCGATCGCCTTCCCCCTGCGGGACGGCGGCTTCTGCCACACCGTAGCCACCATCTCGATGCGGGTCAGCCTGCCGCACTACGAGAAGGGGACCCACATGTCCCGGTTCATGATCGCGTTGCAGGAGAAGGTGGACGTGTTGAGCCCCTCGCGGGTCTTCGACGTGCTGTCCGAACTGCTGCGGCTGCTGGACGCCGACACCGCCTATCTGGACATGAGCTTTCCGATCTTCCTGAAGCGCGAGGCGCCGGTCACGCGCTTGGCCGGCCTGCTCGACTTCGAGTGCGGCTTCAAGGGCGTCCTCAAGAAGGACGGCACCTACGACAAGGTGGTCGAGGTGCGCGTCAACGCCGCCAGCCTGTGCCCGTGCAGCAAGGAGATCAGCGCCTATGGGGCGCACAACCAGCGCTCGCGCATCACCATCAAGGTCCGCGAGCACGGCGAACTGATCTGGTTCGAGGACCTCGTGGACATCGCCGAGCGCAACGCGAGCTGCGCCCTGTTCCCGATCCTGAAGCGCCCCGACGAGAAGTTCGTCACCGAACGCGCCTACGACAACCCCAAGTTCGTCGAGGACATCGTGCGCGACGTCGCCGTCGATCTGCTGGCCATGCTGCGCGACGAGCGCATCCGCTACTTCTTCGTCTCGTCGAACAACTTCGAGAGCATCCACAACCATGACGCCTACGCCCACGTCGAGCGCGGCGAACTGGGATCGCTTCTTTCGGGCTTCTCGCACGACTGAGCGTCGCGCGGGATGGACCGAATGGACGCGATGCACCCCATGGACCGGATGGACCTCATGGAGCGCATGGACGAGATGGACCCGATGGGCGCGTCGGAGCGGAGACGATGAATGTGAAGGACAGAATCTGAGGGTCCTTCTCCAGAATCCCTCTGCCCTCCGATTTCTGCCCCCTGCCCTCCGACTTCATCCTTCCCTTTTCACCCCGGCGAGTAGACGATCGCGCGTGCCACTTCGGCGGCGCGGGGCCCGCCGGTCAGCGCGGCAGCGACGGCGAGCGCGAAATCCAGCGTCGTGCCGACGCCGCGGCTCGTGATGATGTTGCCGTCGATTACCACCGGGACCGCCTCGACAGTGGCACCGCTGGCGACGAGCTTGTCCTCGACGCTGGGATAGCAGGCCGCGCGCCGGCCTTCCAGCACCCCTGCGGCGGCGAGCACCGACGGCGCCGCGCAGATCGCCGCCACCAGGCGACCCGCCGCCGCTTGCGCGCGCAGCCGGTCGTGCAGCCCGGTGACGAAGTTCAGCTTCGGCGTGCCCGGCCCGCCCGGCAGCACCAGCGCGTCGAACTCCTCGTTCAGCGTCTCCGAATACAGGCAGTCGGCCTGCACCATCACGTCGTGCGAGCTGTGGACCAGCCGATAGTCCACTCCCGCCAGTGTCACCCGCACTCCCGAGCGACGCAGGATATCAACGGTGACGATCGCCTCGCTCACTTCGAAGCGATCCACGAGCGGCATCAGCGCGGTCGGTGTTCGAGGATCTTGATCGGATGACATGGGCGCCTCCGGGTAAGGATGAAGGATGAAGGCAGATGGAGTGGGGCGGAAGGCAAGCAGACTCTCGGATTCTGCCTGTTTGGTCCGTCGCGTCCATCAGTCGATCGCGCCGCGGCTCCTTCACAGGGTGCCGGTTGTCGCCGTGTCGCCGACGTAGACCGACGTCACGCGGATGTCGCCGGGGCTGAAGATGCCGTGGCGGTGGTCCCACTTCACCTCGAGCCGTTGGTCCACCTGGTCCGGTCCGATGCTGTAGTAGGTGCGGTACTCGCCTTCGTCGACGAAGAGCAGGGCCTTGCCGGAGAAGGGGTCCACGACGGCCGGGGTGATTTCGGAGACGTTGCGCAGCTCCTGGACGCGTTCCCAGACGGAGCGCTCGGCCAGGCCCCAGTCAGGCAGGGCCAGGTAGGCGAGCGGCTTGTGGCGGGCGACGAAGTCTTCGCGCGAGGTGTAGGGCGGCGGCAGGTCGCTCGACAGGCCGACCAGGAAGATGTAGCCAATGATGCGCAGCACCACCAGCGCCGAGCAGACGTGCAGCACCCACAGGTACCAGCGCGCCTCGCGCCCGGTGCGGATCATGTAGGACATGGCGATGAAGGCCAGGGCGACGATCCAGACGAACTTGAAGAAGAAGGCGGCCACCGTGGGGATGAGAACCCACATCAGGTTCATCGCGTCGCTGGAGCCGTCTTTGCCGGGGGGCGTCATGGAGGATTCTCCGGGAAGTGAACTTGCGGCGGCGACGTTGGAACCGGGCCGGGACCGGCGCAAGCCGGGAGCGGGGCGCGTGCGCCGTTCTCAGGATGCAGGACGCGGGAGCCCGGGATTCTTTGCAGGGACAGGGCGCGTGGTCATGAGTTGCTCCAGTGTGGGCGCAGGAAGGCGTGCTCGGCGACGACATGGTGCTCGGCAACGCCGGCGCCGGCCAGGATCGTCTCGACGAAGTCGCGCGCGCCGCCCAGCACCGGGTCGATCCGCGCGTCCGCGGTGCCGCGCACCTGCTCCAGCGTCATGTCGTCGAGGAACCGCTCGTCGTACTTGCGCAGGCAATTGCCCGGCAGCAGGTACTGGTCGAAGCCCGGATTGGCGGCGATCGTGGCGCGCAGGTCCTTGCCGCACAGCAGGCCGGTGACATGGATCGTGTCGCCGAAGACCGTGTTGACGGTCGGCAGGGGGACGACCTCGATGTTGGCCTCGTCACGGCAGGCGGCGACAAGGCGCTCGAGCACGGGGACGGAGAGCGTGCTGGTGACGGCGCCGACGCGCCACGGGCGGTCGAGCCGGTGCGTGCGGAGCAGCCGGCGGGCCGACGCGAAGTCGCGATAGAAGTGGTAGACCATGCCGACGCCGTTTTCGAGCTGGGGCAGGTCCGGCCAGCGGGTGTAGGAAGGCGTGCGGCGGCCGGCGATGAGGTACCATTCGTCGGCGAGCAGCACGAGGGGCTCGCCGTGGCGGTCGATCACCTCGCGCAGCCGCGGCGTCATCGTCGCGATGAAGCGGCGCGCGTAATCGGGCGTGACGGGGTCGAGGTCCGGCAATCCCTCGCGCCAGCGAGTCATGCCCAGCGGCACGATCGCCACCGACTGCACGGTGGGGTAATTGCCGAGCAGCATCGCCAGCGTCGCGTCGAGTTGTTCGCCGTCGTTGTGCCCCGGGCAAAGCACGATCTGCGTGTGAATCTGGATGCGATGGCGCTTGAAGAAGGCGAGCAGTTCGGCGACGGGGCGCGCCTTGCGGATGCCCAGCAGCCAACAGCGCAGCGTCTCGTCGACGGCGTGCACCGAGATGTAGAGCGGCGACAGGCGCTGACGCGCGATGCGCTCGAGGTCCGCGTCCTTCAGCGTGATGCCCGTGATGTAGGAGCCCTGCATGAAGGAGAGGCGGTAGTCCTCGTCCTTGATGTAGAGCGACTTGCGCATGCTGTCGGGCAACTGGTGGACGAAGCAGAAGACGCAGTTGCAGCCGCATTGCTGGGTGGTGAACTGGCGCAGCTCGAGGCCGGCGTGTTCCTCGGGGGATTGCTTGACGATGCGTCGGGCGACTTCGGTGCCGTCGGCGAGACGCACGTCGGCAACGAGGCGGCGTGCGGCGCCGTGGAAGTAGAAGTCGAGTGTGTCGCGGATCGGTTCGCCGTTGAGGCGCAGGAGGACTTCGCCGGGCGCGAGTCCGGCGCGCGCGGCGGGGCTGTCGGGGGCAACGCGCTCGATGACGACGCCCGGGGGCGCCTCGGCCATGCTGAGGCCGGCGGGGACGGTGTCGTTGCGGTCGGCGCGGTTGACGCGCCGACGGATCTCGGGTGTCAGGGGCTCGGGCCGGGAGTAGTCGCGCGGGGCGGGCATGGCGGATCGCTCACGGCCGGTCGGTCCGGGCTGCGGACCGGATCACGGGCGCTTCTTGTCGAGTTGGGCCTTGATGACGCGACGCGGCACCGGGTCGGCGGCGAGCAACTCGGTCGCCTGCTCCCAGGTCATGTCGCCCATGGCGAGCAGCAGCGCCGTCGGCACGACGCGGGACACGGTGGTCGAGGCGTTGATGATGGCGCTGGGCGGAGCGTTGAGCTCCTCGGGGTTGAGCACATCCTTGCGGAAGACCGCGCGGTGGAGTGCCAGGCGCGCCTTCTCCTCCGAGCAATCGGCGAGGCGCCCGATGATCGACAGCGAACGGAAGTAGAGCTTGTTGTTCGAGATGCGCAGGTCGATCATGCGGTTCTCGTAGACCTTGCCGACAAGCACGTGGGCGCCGGTCGACAGGGCATTGAGCGCCAGCTTGAGCGCGAACTCGGCCAGGTTCAGGAAACCGGGACAGAAGCCCAGCGACGGGATCGTCAGGATGTGGGCGTTCTCGGGGTCGACGGGCAGGTCGCCCTTCTTGGGCGGCACCACGGTGACGAGCACCACGCCGGCCGTCGCCTTGGTGTTCTTGTGCACCTGCTCGAGGACGGGGCGGGTCTTGGGGCCGACTTCGCCGATCGCCACGCCCAGCACCGTGTCGCCCTTGGAGAGCTCGGGCAGCTTCTTCTGCGAGAAGGTCTCGAGGTCGATCTGGAACTCGGGGCCGCTGGAGGAGAAGTCGCGGTCCTCGTTGTCGAGCAGCGTGTGCCATCCGCCGACAAGGTGGCCGCGGATGTCCTCGAAACTGGCGCCGAACGTCGGCGGACATTCCGAGGCGTCGATGAGTCCGACGATGCCGGCGGTCTCGCGGCCCAGATAGCTGACGCGCCCGCCGCTGCGCAGCGTGGCGCCGCCGAGACGAATCAGGGCCTCGATCGTGCCGATCTGCTCGTACACCGCGTGCATGGTTTCGCGGTAGGCGCGCAGCAGGCTGCGGATGCGCCGGGCCAGCGCCGCCTGATCGTCCCGCTCCGGCACGCGCGAACCCTCCTCCGGGGCGATTGCGCCGACCAGTTCCAGCGCCACCGTGAAGATGGTCTCGAGCACGATCTTCGTCGCCGAGCCACCCTTCATGCGCGTGGAGCCCATCACCGACTCCGGCCCGTAGACCGGGTTGAACAGGACGAAGCGGTCCGAGTCGAGACAGGTCGTCAGGACTTCGTCGAAGGTCTTGTTCCAGCCCTCGATGGCGACGCTGCGGGCCATTTCGCGCGCGTTGAAACCGAGCAGCACGGACGAGGCCCAAGGCTTGTCGAGCAGGTAGGAAAGCTGGCCGGCGGTGTAGGGGGCCGAGAGGCCGCAGGTGATGCCGACGAAGAGCACCTTGGCGGGTCTTTCGGGCAGGGCGTTCTCAAGGTCGCGCGCCGCGGTGACCGGATCGTCCTCGGCCCCTTCCTGGGCCTTGACCAGCGCGAGCGCTCCGCCGGCGACGAGCGGCGCGAAGACCGGCTCAAGGTGCGCGTTGCGCAGCACCCGGTTGAACTGGCGCGAAAGCAACTGGGCAAAGCGGCCGCTGGTGCCGGCGCCCGACAGCAGGATCGCTCCGCGCTTGCCGGCCTCGATCGCCTCGGCGGCCGTCACGGCCAGCCCGACCATCGTCTCGACCACCTCGTCGTCGGTCAGGCAGGGGAAGCCGCGCCAGCCGGAGAACATCTGCTCGTCG
>JAHCAW010000043.1 GCA_019634695.1 Candidatus Sumerlaeia bacterium | reverse complement strand
GTGCCGAACCGCAAGAACGGCCGCTCCAAGTACGGGACCAAGCGCCCGAAGTAACAACCCGACGACTTTCCCGAAACGAGGTGTTTCCGTGGCGAAGAGGAAGAAGAAGGATGGCCGCTCGCGCAGCGAGCGCAAGATGTCGCGGCGGCGGACTCCGCCGGGCCGCGGGCTCGTGCCCGACATGCGCTACAACAGCCTGTTGGTCGCCAAGTTCGTGAACTGCATCATGTGGGACGGCAAGCGCTCGGTGGCCCAGCGCATCGTCTACGATGCGATGGACATCATCGCCGGCAAGGTCGAGGGCACCGAGCCGCTCGAGGTCTTCACCCAGGCGATCGAGAACGTCAAGCCGGTGCTCGAGGTGAAGAGCCGTCGCGTCGGCGGCGCCAACTACCAGGTGCCGATCGAGGTCAGCCCCGCCCGGCGCCAGGCGCTGTCGTTCCGCTGGATCATCACGCACGCCCGCGCCCGCAACGAGAAGCTGATGGCCCAGCGCCTCGCCAACGAGCTGATGGACGCCTTCAAGCACACCGGCGGCGCGATCAAGAAGAAGGAAGACGTGCTGCGCATGGCGGAAGCCAACAAGGCCTTCGCGCACTATCGCTGGTGAGCGAGGCGGCAACCCGCCCGCTTCAGGAACCCGCAACCCCCAAGCCCCCGGTCTCCGGGGGCTTTTTTCGTGCCATCGCCCGCGCGGTCGGGCCCACCCTCTCTCCCCGCTTGCGCTCCCGCCCGTTTCGGGTCACGCTCCCCGCCGTTGGACCTCCCGACAGGTCACTTCCCCCGCCCGCAGTCCGCCCGCGCTCAGGAGGCGCCCCCGCCCATGATGGACATGAACGACATGCTCAAGATCATCGTCGAGCGCGAGGGCTCCGACTTGCACCTGTCGGTCGGCAAGAGCGCCGTCATGCGCAACTCGGGCATCCTCGAAGTCATCGACCCCGACATCCTGACTCCCGACGACACCGAGCGGCTTATGCGCGAAATCACGCCGCCCCGCTACCAGCAGATGCTCCAGGAGCACGGCTCGGCCGACTTTGCCTACGCCTACTCCGAGCAGGCCCGCTTCCGCGTCGCCGTCCTGAAGGCCCGCGGCAGCATCGGCATCGTCATGCGCCTCATCCCCTCCAAGCTCCTGCCCTTCGAGGTGCTCGGCCTGCCCAAGGCCTCGATCATCGAACTGCTGCACGCCCACCGCGGCATGTGCATCATCACGGGCCCGACGGGCTCGGGCAAGACAACGACGCTCGCCACGATGATCGACTACATCAACCAGAACCGCTACGCGCACATCATCACCGTCGAGGACCCGATCGAATACACGCACCCGCACAAGAAGTCGCTGGTGACCCAGCGCGAGGTGCACGTCGACACGCCCTCGTTCTCCTACGCGTTGCGCGGCGCCCTGCGCCAGGACCCGGACGTCATCCTCGTCGGCGAAATGCGCGACCTTGAAACCATGGAAGCGGCCCTGACCGCCGCCGAAACGGGCCACTTGGTCTTCGGCACGCTCCACACGATCAGCGCCTCGGCCACCATCGACCGTATCATCGACGCCTTCCCGGTGAACCAGCAGGAGCAGATCCGCTCCGTGCTCTCCGTCGCGCTCAAGACGATCATCGCGCAGACGCTCGTGCCGCACGCCTCGGGCAAGGGACGCCTGGCCGCCTACGAAATCCTGCACTGCATCCCGGCCGTCGCGAACCTGATCCGCGAAGCCAAAACCAACCGCATCATCTCCACCATCCAGACGAGCGCCAAGCAGGGCATGTCCACGATGGACGACTTCCTGTTCAAGCTCTACCAGGACAAGAAGATCACCGGCGAAGTGGCGCTCGAACGCGCGCACTATCCCGACGAACTGCGCGTCAAGATGATGGGACTTCAGGCGCCCGAGGAAGAAGAAGAGCCCGTTATTTGACGTGGTTCGTGCTTCGTGGTTCGTGGTTCGTTATTCGTTGTTCGTGCCTTGGGGGCCGGAGGTACTGGACGTGGGCGAGGCCGCTTGGTGGAGTCTCGTCTGAAAGTCCGATAAATCGGCGAAAATTTCTCCGTGCTCGCCCTTGTCGGTTCGCGAACCACGAAGAACGAACCACGCCCGCATTCCAAACAACAACGCGCTTGCTCTGTCCGCCGGGGCTTCCTCATGGTGCAAGAATGCGGACGTTGCGCCGCATGAGAATTCAGCACAGGCATGGGAGCACGACATGAGCGATCAGATGGTATTCGACGATCTGCTGCACGAGGAGCGCGAGTTTCCGCCCTTGGCGGCGTTCGCCGAGAAGGCGGCGTTGCGTGACGAGTCGCTGCACCGCGCGGGGGCTGCCGATCCCGTCAAGTTCTGGGAGGAGCAGGCGCGCGAACTCGAGTGGTTCGCCCCCTGGAAGCAGGTGCTGGAGTGGAATCCGCCGCACGCCAAGTGGTTCACCGGCGCCCGGATCAACATCAGCCACAACTGCCTCGATCGCCATCTCAAGACCTGGCGGCGCAACAAGGCGGCGATCATCTGGGAAGGCGAGAACTACGAGTTCCGCACGCTGACCTACCAGCAGCTCCACGTCGAGGTGTGCAAGTTCGCCAACGCGATGAAAGCACTGGGCGTGACGAAGGGCACGCGCGTGGCCCTCTACATGCCGATGATTCCCGAGGCGGCGGTTGCCATGCTGGCATGCGCGCGCATCGGCGCGATCCACAGCATCGTCTTCGGTGGCTTCTCGCCCGAGTCGTTGTCGGACCGCATCAACGATGCGCAGGCCGAGTTGCTGATCACGGCCGACGGCGGCTGGCGCCGCGGCAACATCGTGGCGCTGAAGAACGAGGCCGACAAGGCGCTCGAGACCTGCCCCTCGATCAAGAACGTCATCATCGTCAAGCGCGGCCACGCCGACACCTTCCACCTCAAGGTGAAGGAAGGGCGCGACCACTGGTATCACCGCATCATGGACGGCGCGAGCTCCGACTGTCCCGCCGAGCAACTCGATGCCGAGGATCCCCTCTATATTCTCTATACCTCCGGCACGACCGGCAAGCCCAAGGGCATCGTGCACACGACCGGCGGCTACTCGGTCGGCACCTACGTGACCTCGAAGTACGTCTTCGACATCCGCGACGAGGACGTCTACTGGTGCACGGCCGACGTCGGCTGGGTCACCGGGCACAGCTACATCGTCTACGGTCCGCTGCAGTGCGGCGCGACGATCCTGATGTACGAGGGCGCGCCGAACCATCCCGAGAACGACCGCTTCTGGGAGATCATCGCGCGCCACCGCGTGTCGATCTTCTACACGGCGCCGACCGCGATCCGCGCCTTCATGAAGTGGGGCGACCACCTGCCGGCCAAGCACGACCTGTCGAGCCTGCGCCTCCTCGGCTCGGTGGGCGAGCCCATCAACCCCGAGGCCTGGATGTGGTACCACGAGCACATCGGCCGCGGGAACTGCCCGATCGTCGACACGTGGTGGCAGACCGAGACCGGCGCGATCATGATCACGACGCTGCCGGGCGTGAACACCACCAAGCCCGGCTATGCCGGCATCGCCTTCCCGGGCATCCAGGCGACGATCCTGGACGAGCAGGGCAAGGAGGTGACGCAGGGCAGCGGCCTGCTGGCGATCACGCACCCGTGGCCGTCGATGCTCCGCACGATCTGGGGCGACGACGAGCGCTACGTGAACACCTACTTCAGCAAGTGGGACAAGAGCGTCTACTTCCCCGGCGACGGCGCGAAACGCGACGACAAGGGCAACTTCATGATCCTGGGTCGCGTGGACGACGTGCTCAACGTCTCGGGCCACCGGATCGGCACGATGGAAGTCGAGTCGGCGCTGGTGGACCACCCGCTCGTCGTCGAGGCCGCCGTCGTCGGTCGCAAGCACGACCTCAAGGGTCAGGCGATCGTGGCGTTCGTGACGCTGAAGTCCGGCGCCATGATGAACCGCGAGGTCATCGCCGAGCTCAAGCAGCACGTGGTGACGAAGATCGGCGCGATCGCGCGCCCCGAGGACATCATCCTCGCGGCCGACCTGCCCAAGACGCGCTCGGGCAAGATCATGCGCCGTCTGCTGCGCGACATCGCCGAAGGCCGCGCCTTGGGCGACACGACCACGCTGGCCGACCCGAGCGTCGTCGAGATGGTGCGCGAGCAGTACGAAGAGAAGTACGGCGACTGATCCCCGGCATCGGGGGTGCGCGTCATCGGGACGCCCACGACACGGCTCGGCACGGCGCCGCTCCGCTGTCCTGGGCGTCCCTCGCGTTTCACGGGGACAGGAATAGGGGGAGGGTGGACGGTCGCATGAGACCTTCCACGGGGGTGCATGGTGGGCACAGACGAGGAGATCGAGCATCGCATTGCGGCGCTGTTTCGCGAGGATTCGCGGCGGGTGCTTGCGACGCTGGTGCGCGTGCTGGGCGACTTCGACCTGGCCGAGGAGGCGATGCAGGAGGCGTTCGCCTCGGCACTCGAGGTCTGGCGCGCCGAGGGCATCCCCGGCAATCCGGTCGCGTGGTTGATCGGCACGGGGCGCTTCAAGGGCATCGACATCCTTCGCCGGCGCGCCCGGTTGAACGACCTGCAACCCGAGCTGAAACGCCGCGCGGACGAGATCGAGGAGTCCAACCTCGAATTCGCCGAGCGCGACATTCAGGACGACCGCTTGCGGCTCATCTTCACCTGCTGCCACCCGGCGATCGACCCGAGCGTGCAGGTGCCGCTGACGCTTCGCGAAGTCTGCGGCCTTTCGACGGGCGAGATCGCGCGCGCGTTCCTCGTCTCGCCGTCGGCGATGGCGCAGCGCATCGTTCGCGGCAAGGCCAAGATTCGACTCGCGCGCATCCCCTATGCGATTCCGTCGCGCGAGGACCTGCCGTCCCGCCTCGACGCGGTGCTCTCGGTCGTCTATCTGATCTTCAACGAGGGCTACTGCGCGTCGGAGGGCGACCGGCTGACGCGCCGCGAATTGTCCGAGGAGGCCATCCGGCTCGCGCGCCTGCTGCTCGAGCTGATGCCCGATGCCGAGGTGATGGGACTGCTCGCGTTGATGCTGCTGCACGAGTCGCGCCGCGCGGCCCGCACGACCGCCGACGGCGACATTGTCCTGCTCGAAGACCAGGACCGGTCCCTCTGGGACCGTGACCTCATCGCAGAGGGGCACGGACTGGTCGAGCGCGCGCTGGCAAGCGGGCGCTTCGGGGTCTACTCCCTGCAAGCGGCCATCTCGGCGGTGCACGCGCGGGCGGCGTCGGCGTCCGAGACGGACTGGAACCGGATCGTCGCGCTGTACTCGGCGCTGCTCGCGATTCACGACTCGTCGGTGGTCGAGCTGAACCGTGCCGTGGCCGTGGCAATGCGCGACGGGCCGGTGGCCGGCCTGACGCTGGTCGACGCCATTCTCGAGCGGGGCGAGCTGATGGACTATCATCTGGCGCACGCGGCGCGGGGGGAACTGCTCCGACGGGCGGACCGGCCTCGCGAGGCGCGGGAGGCATTCGAGCGCGCGCTGGCTCTTGCCCGATTGGACCCCGAGCGCCGGCTGCTTCGGCTGCGCATCGGGGAACTGGAGGTGGCAATCGACGCCGGCCGCAAAGAAAGTTGAGGGATGGTGTCGATTTGCCCGATGGCCGAACGACTACATGGTGAGACGGGGGGGAATCCGTCCCACGGGCGAAACCAAGCGAGACAGGAGAGTTTGCGATGCGCGTTATGGTGGTGGTGAAGGCAACGCCGAGTTCCGAGGCGGGGAAGATGCCGAGCGAGCAGCTCATGGCCGACATGGGCCGGTTCAACGAGGAACTGGTCAAGGCGGGGATCATGAAGTCCGGCGACGGGCTCAAGCCCAGCTCCTGCGGGGTGCGGGTCCGCTTCTCCGGCAAGAACCGCACGGTGACGGACGGCCCGTTCGCGGAGACCAAGGAGTTGGTGGCCGGCTACTGGCTCTGGGAAGTGAAGTCGATGGAGGAGGCGATCGAGTGGGTGAAGCGCTGCCCGAATCCGATGCCGGAGGACTCCGAGATCGAAATCAGGCCGTTCTACGAGGCGGCCGACTTCGCCGAGTGGGACCCGTCCGGCAAATTCATGGATCACGAGAAGGGGCTCTGCCATCAGCTCGCGCTGCAGCAGGCCACGGTGCAGCCCTATCTGTTCTTCAGTGGCCGATGTGAAGAGGCCCTGGAGTTCTACAAGGCGGCCATCGGCGCGCGCGTCGGTCTGGTGTTGCGGTTCGACCAGGCGCCCGACCGCCCGCCCGAGGGGATGCTGCAGCCCGGCTTCGAGAAGAAGATCATGCACTCGGAGTTCACAGTCGGCAACCTGACGATCATGGCGTCGGATGGCTGTAACGACAAGTCGCGGTTCGACGGCTTCAGTCTCGCTCTGACGATTGCCGCCGAGGAGGACGCCCATCGCGTCTTCAACGCGCTCGCCGAAGGTGGAAAAGTCGTCATGCCCATGGGGCGCACGTTCTTCTCGCCGTGCTACGGCCAGCTCACCGACAAGTTCGGCGTCGGCTGGATGGTGATGGTTCCCGGCGACATGTGACCCGCCCCCTCGACCCGATCCCCGAAAGGACACGCACCCATGAAGTACCTGTTGCTGGCTTACGGCACGGAGGAAGGCTGGACGGACGAGGAGCGCGAGGCCTGCATGCAGGAGTCGCTGGCCCTGTGCGAGGACCTCCGGGCGCAGGGCAAGTTGATGGCAGCCTCGCCGCTGCAGTCGGTGGCGACGGCGACCAGCGTTCGCGTCCGCGGCGGCAAGGCCCAGATCACCGACGGGCCATTCGCCGAAACGGTCGAGCAGCTCGGCGGGTTTCTGCTGATCGACGTCGAGCACCTGGACGAGGCATTGGCGGTGGCGAACCGCTTTCCGCCGGCGCGCAAGGGCACCGTCGAGGTCCGACCGCTCCATCCGCTCGACGGGCTCGACTGACAGGCACCGGACGAACACAGGCGCGCGGGCAGGCATGGTGATGCCCGCCCGCGCGCGTTTCACTTGTGCCGAGGCCGGCGCGACGCGCAGGAGAAGGCTTGCCCGGCGACGCTGGGCGAACCTCTCAACCAGAGCGCTCCCTCCATGGCCTCGCCCTCCACGACTGCCCATCGCGAAGGCGCCGCGCGCGCCGAGCAGTCGGTCCGCGTCGCGGTGCTGACGATCAGCGACACACGCACCGAGGCGACCGACACCAGCGGCGCGCGCATCCGCGAGCTGCTCGTGCAGGAGGGCCACCAGGTGGCCCACTACGCTGTGCTGCCGGACGAACCCGAATTGATCCGCGAGCAGGTGACCGAGTTGGTCAACCGCGCCGAGGTGCAGGTGGTGCTGCTGAATGGCGGCACGGGCATCGCGCCGCGTGACGGAACCTTCGAGGCGATCGACGGCATGCTGGAGCAGCGCCTGCCCGGCTTCGGCGAGCTGTTCCGGATGCTCTCGTGGAACGAGGTCGGCGCCGCGTCGATGCTTTCGCGTGCGGTGGCTGGGCTTGTGGAGCGGACGCTTGTCTTCTCGATGCCGGGCAGCACGAACGCGGTGAATCTGGCGATGACGAAGCTGATCCTGCCCGAGCTGCGGCACCTGGTCCACGAAGTCGCCGGCCGGCCGCAGGCATGACCGCACCCTCGCGCTCCGGTGGTTGACGAACCACGAGAGTCATACGACTACGGGAAACTGATGGCAGTGGCCGATCCGTTAACTGTGGCTTGGGCGTCTCGCCCAAGTTCGGGGAATCTCGCCAAGCGGAGGGCGTTCCGAGCCCGAGGCGGCTGCCGAGAGGTGCCTTCGAGCGGCTCGGCAAGCACAAGAATCTCCACAACGCGCGTAGCGTTGCTGGACTTGGGCGAGACGCCCAAGCCACAGTTAACGGCCCCGGCACGAGTCCTGTTGCCGCTCGACTGTCGTTGATCTTCCGAAACGGAGTCAGTCTTCCAGATCCACGTTCCAGTACGCGGCATCGACGAAGCGCTGCCATGCCGGGCGGTTCTGGGCCTGAAGCGAGTGGCGCACGATGTTGATCCAGTTCGGCTTCTTCGGCGCCCGGGCAAGGTGCATGGGCGACTCGGCGAGCAGGCGGCTGCCCTTGCGGGCGTTGCACGACTGACAGGCCAGCACGACGTTCTCCCACTCCGACCGCCCGCCGCGCGAACGCGGCACGACGTGGTCGATCGTCAGCTCCTCACGCGGCGGCTTGCAGCCGCAGTACTGGCAGCGGAAGTCGTCGCGCACGTAGATGTTGCGGCGGTTGAACTTGACCGCCCGCGGCGGCACCCGGTGGTAATGCGTCAGCAGGATGACCTCCGGGATCATCAGCCGGAACGACGTGGCATGGATGAACCGGTTGCCCTCGTACTCGACGTAGTCGGACAGCTCGCGCCAGGAGCCGAAGTCGTAGGTGCGGAAGTTCTCGTCGACCACCTGCGCCAGCCCCTGCACGAGCAGCGTGATCGCGCGCTCGAGGCTGCACACGTGGATGGCGGTCCAGTTGCGATTGAGGACGAGTACGCCGTTGGCGACCATTGCAGTTCCCTTGCGCCGACGCCCGCATTCCGGGTGCCGGTGGCTGGAGCCAATCTGTTCAGGAGCGGGGAAAGACCCTTGGCTCCACGCTCGCCTTTCCCACGATGGCGAGCACGCTTGGGCACGCCGCCCAGCGTGTCGAGTGGAAACTTTGGTTGATTTTGA
The DNA here is from genome assembly GCA_019634695.1 of Candidatus Sumerlaeia bacterium. GTDB lineage: Bacteria > Sumerlaeota > Sumerlaeia > SLMS01 > JAHLLQ01 > JAHCAW01. Next base: position 28,513 of record JAHCAW010000043.1, on the reverse strand, counting down.
CAGAACCTGTGGAAAGTCGATGAAGCGCTCGGTGATCGGGAGAGGCCGCGATGGGATGGCGTGACGGGCTTCGGCGCGGCGATACGATCCTGGTGGCCCTCTCCGGGGGTTCGGATTCGGTGGGGCTGCTGGTGCGTCTGGCGGACGAGGCGCCCGCGGCGGGCTGGACGCTGCATGGGGTGCACGTGAATCACCATCTGCCGGAGTGCCGCCCGGAGGAGCTGGCCGAGCGGTCAGCCCAACTGGCGGCGGAGTTGGGACTCGGGTTCACCCTGCTGCACATTCACGACGAGGAGTTGCGGGATCGCGGAGGCGTGTCGAGCTCGCTCGAGGCGCGGCTGAGCGAGGAGCGGCTGCGCGTGCTGAAGGAGGAGGCCCGGCGCGTCGGGGCGCGGGCGGTGGCGCTGGGGCACACGGCCGACGATGCCGCGGAGACGATGCTGCTGATGGCGCTGCGGGGCGCGGGGCCGCGGGGGCTGGGGGCGCTGCGCGAGGTGCTCGAGCTGGAGGGCGAAGGCCTGGCGCTGATCCGTCCGCTGCTGGGCGAGCGGCGCGAGGCGATCCGCGCCGAATTGCGCGCGCGGGGCATCGCATGGCTGGACGATCCGATGAACGCGACGCCGAAGGTGCGCCGCAATCGGGTGCGGCACGAGGTGCTGCCGCGACTGGAGGCGATCGAGCCGGCGGCGGTCGAGTTGCTCGCGCGGGTGGCGGGGCTGTGCTCGGAGGAGAGCACGGCGCTCGAGGCGCTGCTCGAACCGGTGCTGCGTCGTTGTCGGGTGTCCGCGGCGCTTGGTTCGGTCGTGTTGGATGTCGGGCGATTGGCGGAGTGCGGGCCGGCGGTGGCGCGTTCGGTGGTGCGGTCGGCGTGGATGGCGACGGCGAGCGAGGGGGAGGGCGCGGGGAGGATCGGCTTGCCGCCGCCGCGGGTGCTCGTCGAGGACTTGGTGCACCGGGCGCTGTCGAGCCGGCGCGAGGAAGCGGCCTTCGGGCCCGCGCGCGGTTTCGGCGCCTGGACGGCCGGCCCATGGGCGCTGTTGGCGTTCGGCGCAGGCAGTCCCCCTTGGAGCGCGCACGCCGCATCGCTGATGTCCCTTCTTCTGCTGCCCGACGCCCAACCGTTCCCCGTGCTGAACGCCTCGCAACGCCACACGCCGGGGCGGTACGAGATGCTGCTGCCCGAAGGACAGGGGCGCCTGGTGGCGGAGGTGTGCGCTGCCGATGTGTTTGCAGCCGACTGGACAAGCGAGCCGTTTGCGTCGCACCGCGCGGCGGCGTTCGATTGCCGCTCGATCCGGCGCGACCTCGTGCTGCGTCCGCTGGATGCGGAGGACCGCCTTCCGCTCGGCGAGGGCCAGCACAAGACCGGCGCGGCCGTCATGCAGGAGGCGCATGTGCCGGCGGCCCTGCGCGCGCGCGTCGCCGTGCTCGCGGATGATCGCGGGCCGCTCTGGGTGCCCGGTCTGCGCCGCGCCGCCAGCGCCGTCATCACCCCGCGCACCGAACTTGTTCTGCTGCTGACATGGCACCCATCCCCCGAGGAACCGAACGCATGAACAGCGCATCCGCACCGACCTGGGACCTGACATCCTACTTTCCCGTTTTCGACGGGCCGGAGTATCGCGCCCATCGCGACGGCATCGAGCAGACCCTGCGCGACCTCGAGACGACCGGCGGACGCATCGGCCCGCTGACCTCCGCCACGGCCCCGGCATGGAAGGACTACGTGCTGCGCTTCGAGCGTGTGCTGCGCGACCTGTCGCACCTGAACTCGTACGTCGGCTGCCTGTGCGCGGCGGACTCGGCGAACGAGGGCCATCGCCGCGAGGAGGCCCGGCTGGCCTCGATGTACGCCCAGCAGCTGAAGGCGTTCGTGCCGTTCCAGGCGGCGCTGCGCGAGGCGGACGACGCGGGCTTCGAGGCGCTCGCGGGACAGGAAGGGCTCGGCGACGCGCGGCACTTCCTCGAGCGCTCGCGGCAACAGGCACGATACACGATGGACGCGGCGCGCGAGGTGCTCGCGGCCGACCTCGGCGTGGATGGCCTGCTAGCCTGGGGGCGCCTGTACGACACGCTCTCCGGGAAACTGGAATTCGATGTTGCGATGCCGGACGGCACGCGCGAGCGCGTGCCGATGGCGCAGAAGGCAAGCCGGCTGGTGGACCCGGACCCGGCGGTGCGCAAGGCGGTGCTCGATGGATCGAACGCCGCATGGCAGGCCGTCGAGGAGACGGCCGCGGCGTGCCTGAACGGTATTGCCGGGGCGCGCCTGACGCTGAACCGCCACCGCGGCGTGCCGCACTTCCTCGATGTGGCCATGTTCGACGCCTCGGTCTCGCGCGAGACGATCGAGACGATGTGGCGCGTGGTGGGGGAGCGGCGCGAGCTGTCGCGGCGGTACCTGCGCGCGAAGGCCCGGGCGATCGGGCGCGAGCGGCTCGGCTTCCAGGATCTCGGGGCGCCGCTGCCGGTGCGCGAGGGCGACGCCAAGATCGGCTGGGAGTCCGGCACGGCGATGATGCTGGACGCCTTCGATGCGTCGTATCCGGGGCTGGCGGACTTCTCGCGCGCGATGCTGGAGAAGCGCCGCGTCGAGGGGCAGAAGCGCGCGGGCAAGCGCCCCGGCGCCTTCTGCACGACGTCGTGGAAGAGCGGCGAATCGCGCGTGTTCATGACGTGGGGCGAATCGCTCGGTTCGCTCCAGACGCTGGCGCACGAGCTCGGCCATGCCTGGCACGGCTGGCTGATGCGCGACATGCGGCCGCTGGCGCGCATGTACCCCATGACGCTGGCGGAGACGGCGTCGACGTTCGCGGAGGACCTGCTGGCGGGCACGCTGCTGGACTCCCCCGAGTTGGATGCGGACCGCCGCGCGCGCGTGCTCGACGAGCGCCTCGTCCATGCCTCGATGTTCCTCCTCAACATCCACATGCGCTACCTGTTCGAGGAGCGCTTTCACGAGGAGCGCACCGCGGGCGAGGTGCCTGTCTCGCGCCTGAAGGAGCTGATGCTCGACGCGCAGCGCGAGTGCTACGGCGACGCGCTGGAGCCGGAGGAGCTTGACCCGTACTTCTGGGCGTCGAAGCTGCATTTCTACATCTGCGAAATCACCTTCTACAACTTCCCGTACACGTTCGGCTACCTGTTGAGCCGGGGAATCGCCGAGACTTTCCGGCGCGAGGGCCCCGGCTTCCTGCCGCGCTACGAGGAGTTCCTGCGCCTGACCGGCAGCGACACGGCCGAGGGCGTCGCGCGCCGCGCGCTCGGGATCGACCTTGTCGCGCCCGGGTTCTGGGTGCGCGCGGTCGAAAGCCTCGAGGCCGAGATCGCCCGCTTCGAGCAGATCGTCGACACGAAGTCCTGAGCCCACCGCCGGACCGGTTGACCGCCGGCCCCACCCTGCACGAAGCTGTTGCCATCCCGGACGGAGGTCTCCGCCCCATGCGCCGATTCCTGAGTCTTCTCCTGCTTCTCGTGGCCGTGGCGACCGCCCCCGCACAGACCGATCCACCCGAGTTCCGCGCCGCCTACGTCCCCTCCTTCGACACCAACACGCAGGCTGCCTGCGACACCGTCATCGCGCGCGTGCTCGCCAGCAACCTCAACCAGCTCTACGTCCAGGTGCGCGCCCGCGGCGATGCGGCCTACTATCCCAATCGCGAGGACGACACTTATCCCAACCCCGAGCCCCGCGGCCAGCTCTACTCCCTCAGTCCGGCCGACCTCGATGTGCTCCAGTACTACATCGACCGCCTGCACGCGGCCAATCCGCCGGTCGAAGTCCACGCGTGGGTGACGACCTACAACTCCTGGAACCGCACGGCGTCGAATCCCGCCAGCCCCAACCACGTCTTCAACCGCAAGCCCGAGTGGATCACCGAGTCGCGCGCCGGCGTGACGTACACGCCCGAGAACGACGCCCCGCTCGATCCCGGCATCCTCGACGTCCAGGACTACCTCTACAACGTCTTCATGGACATCGTCCGCAACTACGACATCGACGGCTTCCACTTCGACTACATCCGCCTGCTCGGTCAGGACTCCGGCTTCGATCCCGTGGCGAAGCAGCAGTTCCTGCTCGAGACCGGCTGGAACTTCGACACGCAGAACACGTCGAGCCAACTGGAGCGCGTCTATCGCGCGTGGCGGCGCGACCAGATTGCCAAACTGGTGCAGCGCGTGCATCGGCAGACGATGCTGGAGAAGCCGTGGGTCGAGGTCTCCGCGTTCCTCGTGAACTTCTCCGACTCGGTCGCCGTGCTGGGGCAGGGCTACAACTGGTGGGTGGCCAACGGCGCGATCGACGTGCTGCACCCGGGCTGCTACGATTCGGGGATTCCGGGGACCGTTGGCGACTGGAACTTCTACGTCAGCAAGCTGGCGCAGAATGGCGACCAAAACCGGCGCCCGATGGTGGCAGCGATCGGATCGTACCTGCTGACCGATCCGCAGGAGAACCGCGATGCGGTGATCGCCCTGCGCGGCAACGCGCGCGTGCCCGACGGATTCAACTTCTTCCAGCAGCGCAGCCTGTGGGTCGGCGGCACTCCGAACGCGGACCAGCAGGCGCGCGACCTGTTCCAGGCCGGCGGACCGATGGCGGGCAAGGCGCCGATTCCGGTAATCGCGCACAAGATTCCGCTCGGCGAGGAATCCATCCCGCCGAATCCGCCAGCCGCCGTCACGGTGACATTGCAGGGCGGCAAGCCGCGCATCCAGTTCGCGCGGCCGGCTCCCGCCAGCGACGGCGACCTGCCGGTGCGCTATCGGGTCTACCGCGGCGCGACGCCCAGCGTGCCGCTCCACTTCGCCAACATCGTGATGGAGTGGTGGGACCTCGACTCGGCGCGCAGTTCCTTCGAGGTGGTGGACACGCTCGCCTCGGGCAGCAATTACTACGCGGTCGTTGCCTACGACGACTGGAACAATCGCGCGGTGGCCACGGCCGGGCCGGTCGTGGCCGCGACGTCGGAATACATCGTCGAGACACGCGACGGCGGCAAGAACGTGCAGGATTACCAGCACTTCGGCACGTTCACGCAGAGCACCTCGCACAGCACGGCGCCGGGCACGACCGCGAGCATCGGGTCCTTCTTTGCCCTGCCGGGCGACGCCAACGGGCGCAACGATCGCGCGCGCTTCACGCCGTCGGGTCTGACGGCCGGCACGCACACGGTGTATGTGACCTGCTTCAACTTCGCCTCGGCGAACGCGCAGAACATCACGGTGCGCTTCAGCGATCTCGACGGCGTGCGCACGCAGACGTTCAACCTGACGAGCGCCGTTGCCGGCAATACATGGGCGGAGGTCGGGACGCTGCGGGTGGGGGAGACGAGCGGCGCGTTCGTCGAGTTCGACAACGCGACGCAGAGCAACATCGGGGATTCGACGAATTCGCGGATGAACGCGGCGGCCGTGCGGTTTGTGTCCGCGGCCGGGACGGCGCCGGTCAAGGAGCGCAAGCCGCCGGTCGGCCCGCCGCCGCCGAGCACCGTCACGGAAGTCATCGTGGACTCGCACCCGACGTCGTTGCACTACGAGGACAACCCGACGAACGCCTGGGCCAACTCGACGCTGGCCGGCTACTACAACGGCAACGCGCGGTTCTACTCGACGAACAACTTCCCGTTCACGGACGTGGCCGTGTGGGTGGTGGACCTGCCGCGGGCGGGGCGCTGGGCAATCGACGGATGGGTGCGCCACAACACGGCATTCGCCCAGCAGGCGCGCTATCGCTTTGTGGACGCGGGCGGCGTGGTCCGCAACACGGTGGCCTCGCAACGCTCGACCTTCGACAGCCAGACCACCGGCGGATGGCTGATCAACGTGGACGCCGTGGACGATGCAAACGCCTATTCCTTCAACGCGGGCCGCGTGTACGTGACGCTGTGGGGCAACGGCACGGGCACCGAGACGCTGATCGCCGACGCGCTGCGCTTCCGGCTCGTCGAAGCACTCGATTCGCCGAGCGAACACTGGGCGGTGCTCGGCCAGTAGCGCGCGTGTTCAACGCGGAACCACTCTTCCCTCCGAGGACTCCATGACCTCCATCTCCTCCGTTCTGATCACCGGCGGCGCCGGCTTCATCGGCAGCCATCTCGCCCGCGCGTGGGCCGACCGCGGCGCGCGCGTCGTGGTGCTGGATTCGTTGCGCACCGGCCACGAGTCGAACCTCGACGGCGTGGCATGCGAGTTCCTCCGCGGCAGCGTCGAGGACGCCGATCTCGTGCGCCGAGCGGCCCGCGGCGTCGATGTCATCCATCATCTCGCCGCGCTGGTCTCCGTGCCGGAGTCGATGGAGAAGCCGCACCTGACCGAGCAGATCAACGTCGGCGGCACGCTGAACGTGCTCGAGGCCGCCCGCGCCGAAGGCGTCCGCAAGGTGGTCTTCTCCTCCACGTCGGCGGTGTACGGCATGGTGGACCGGCCGCTGCACCGCGAGAGCGACCTGCCCGAGCCGGCCAGTCCCTACGCGATTTCCAAGCTGGCCGGCGAGCACTACATGGCGCTCTACGCGTCGGCGTTCGGTGTGCCCACGATCGCGTTCCGCTATTTCAACGTCTATGGTCCGCGCCAGGATCCGAAGTCGCCCTACGCGGCGGCGGTGGCGATCTTTTCCGAACGCGCGCTGGCCGGCCAGCCCTTGCGCGTCTTCGACGACGGCGAGCAGACGCGCGACTTTGTCTACGTCGGCGACGTCGTGGCGGCGAACATTCTGGGAGCGACGACCGGATCCGGCCTGCTCAATGTGGCCTGCGGCAGTCGCATCACGGTGAACGATCTGGCGCGCAAGATCATTGCCGCGGCGGGCTCGAGTTCTTCGGTCGAGCATGCGCCGCCGCGGGCGGGCGACGTGCGCCACTCGCGCGGGTGCAGCGAGCGCCTGCAAGCACTGGGCTGGAAGCCGACGGTCTCCCTGGACGAGGGCCTGCGGCGAACGCTCGAGGCGGGCACGCCGCATGGTTGAGAGTCGTCGCAGCGTGCGGTTGGCCGGCTTGGCCGAGCCCGTGGCGCTGACGATCCGGCGGGAGTTCGACCCGCGGTTCGTCGAATCGGTGCGGGGGCTGCTGGGCCACAAGGGCACGCCGTGGCTCGATCACATCGACGACTACCTGACGAACGGGCGCGAGGGGCATCTCGAAGGGCTCGAGTGGCGCTTTCATCTGGCGGAGATCGGCGGTCGCCCCGTCGCGAACATCTGCCTGTGGGAGCATCGCGGCGTCGCGTTGCTGGGGCATGTCTACACGATGCCGGAGTTTCGCCGGCGGGGGCTCGCGCGGGCGCTCTTCGATCACTTGCACGACGAGTTCCACCAGCGTGGCGGCCTGCTGATCCAGCTCAATACGCACCCGGGCACGCACCAGCATGCGTTCTACGCCTCGCTCGGGTACGAGCCCTTGCGTCAGGCGGCGGGGTCGATGGTGCGCGTGTTCGCGGAGCAACGCACGGAACCGGACAGCGAGGTGGAACCGATGCCGTTCGAGTGGCGGCATTGGCCAACGCTGCACCTGTTCTTTCTGGAGGAGGGGCGCCCGTTCGTGCGATCGGTAGGCATGAACGCCTACGGGCCGGCGGCGCTCGAGGGGCGATTGCTCGGCGCGTTCTATCGGGAGGGCTTGGCGCGTGCGCGTCGGCGGGCATGGGTGGTGGAGGCCGCAGGCCAGCGCGTGGTGGGTTTCGCGTCGATCCTGCCGGACCGTTCGTTCGGCGGCGCCGGGCGATTCCGCGTGTTCGATCTGTTCGTGGAAGCCTTCCACCGGCGACTCGAGCCGGCGCTGATCCGTCGCGTGCTCGAGGGCGTGCGCGAAGGGCTCGTCTGGTATCGCGAGGTGCGCACGAACGAGACCGTCGATCCGCGGACGTTTGGCTTCGTGCCGACCGGTGTCGTGCCCGATGCCGGCGACGGCCGCGATGTCGAAATCTGGCACCGCGAGCCGGTGGGTTGATTTTCTCTGCCATCGCATGGCCCTCTTCAGTCGCTTGCTGGAGCGCCCTGCTGTTGCCGACACGCGACCACGGCACCTGCTCCGAAGTACCCGGAGCGCACGGAGCCGGCCGGGCAGGATGATGCACTCAGCGTGCTTCAGCACGCTCTTCTTTGCCCCCGGGTTCACCCGGTGGGGGAGTAAATAGGAAAATAAGTTGATAGCGCGCTTCAGCGCGACTTCACCTATGGGCTGACAGCCAATCAAGAATAAGTTGTTCAGCGGAACGGAGTTGCCGCCGCGAGAAAGCGCGCTGAAGCGTGCTGCGGGAAACTTGTTTCGGGTCCGTTCCCCACCTGCTGAAGCAGGGGGCAAGGAAGAGCATGCTGAAGCATGCTGAGGGCGGCTTCGCACTCATTGGCCGAAAAGGAAACATGTCGATGCCCGATGTGGTTTCTGATAGGATGACAGGGGTTGGCAAGGATGGCACGCATTGATTGTTGGTGGCGAGACGCATCGAAAGGATGGAGGGCACGCCCCATTCGTGAGGATTCCGCCTTGACCAAGTGATGGCGGACAGGCGGCGTGCTGAACTGTGTTTCGGAAGACCGCGTGAGCGGGTCTACTGGACTGCTGGCCCGGGGTCGGCAGCATATTGAAAGACGACCTACGCCTTCCCGGCGGACTGGTCGCCGATTTGCAGGAGATCGCGGACGATGCGGCGCAGGGCTTGCGGGTCCGGCACGAGCCACTCGTGCGCGTCCCGCGGCACGCCGGTTTTCTCCCATGCTTCGAAGTCCGCATCCCGCGTGGAACGCAGGCGCTTCAGCAGATCGTCGGACAGGGCGAGCGACTGCCGCGCAGCAAGGGCCTCGAGCACGGCGCAGACGAGCCGCGCCAGCCGCCGCATGCGGATGAGCGGAAACTCGTCCGGGCGCGACACGGTGTCGTAGTCGATGCGCACCCAGCGGCCCGACGGCTCGACCAGGATGTTCTCCGTGTCGAGATTGGCGTTGTAGAAGCCTTCCGCTTCGAGCAGTTCGACGGTGCCGAGGATCGCGTCCAACTGGCGAAGAGTTTCGGCCGCATTCAGTTGCGTTGCTTCCTTCAGCAGAGTCCTAACGTTGGGGCCTTCGACGAGCGGCATCACCTCGACGACGACCGGGCCGTCGGCGGACTCCAGCCAACCGAGCGCGAGGAAGGGGCAGATGGGAATCGTGGGCTCTTCGTGAATTCGAGCCTCGATGCGCGCGGCGAGGGCGAGCAGTATCTCCAAGGTCGCGGCCGAGGAGCGGAACTGCGCGCCCTTGACCACGACGGTGGCGGGCATCGGCGCCTGCGTGCTCCAGCGCACGCCGAGCGATTCGCGCCAGCCCTCGCCGAGATGCGCCAGATAGACGGCACCCACGTTGCCCAAGCCGAGCCGGCGGACGATCCGCACGCCATTCCGCCCGCGAAGCAGACGGTCCATGTGACGACGCAGCCGCCGGCGCCTCCAGAAGCGGCGCTTGTTCTTGATCAGATAGCGCAGGAGAACCGCTGCCAGGATCAAGACGAGGGCGGCTTGCCAAATTTCCATCGGGTTGCTTCCCCTTCCAGCTTCATCTGCGGGCAACGTAGGGAGAGGGTGCGGGACGGGCACAACCGGAGACCGTGCCGGCGGGCATGACCCGCCGCCCGACGGCCAAGTTCCTACTTGCCGCATCGGGGGCGGTGGGTTATCCGCCACAATTGTAAGGCTGCTGCCCGAGAACCCGGAAGCCGGAAGGGTGTCCCCTTGGACGCATTGGACCCGGTTGGCGAGAAGGACGCCGAGCAACTGCCCACGGACCTCCCCGAGGATCCGGTGCAGACCTACTCATGCCAGCGTGCCACGCCGTGGCGCGACCAGATGACACCGCCCACGGGGCTGCCGGTCTGGACGACGACGCGCACGGCGGGGGGCGATGGTGGTCGGCCGGGAGAGCAGGCCTCGCCGGCCGAGAGCACCTTCGTGCTGCGCGAGATTGTCGGGCAGGGCGGATTCGGGGAAGTCTGGGAAGCCGTGCAGGTCAGCCTGGGGCGCCTGGTGGCCGTCAAGCGCATCCAGGACCTGCGCTACGTCGAGGTGCAGCACCGCGACGAAGAACTGGCGATGCTCGAGTACCAGTTCCGTCAGGAGGCGATCGTCACCGCGCAGCTCGACCATCCCAACATCGTGCCGATCTACGACCTTGGCATCGACGGCGAGCGCCGCCCGCTGCTGGCGATGAAGATGATTCGCGGCAAGCCCTGGGGCGACATCATCCGCGAAGATGCCCCCTACATGCAGACCGAGGATTTCCTGAACAAGCACCTGCCGATCCTGGCGGATGTCGCGCAGGCCATCGCGTTCGCGCACTCCAAGGGCATCGTCCACCGCGACATCAAGCCCTCGCAGGTGATGGTCGGCAAGTTCGGCGAAGTGCTGCTGACGGACTGGGGGCTGGCGCTCAGCGTCCGCAAGATGTCGAGCGACTACCAGATTCTGTCGCGCGTGGCGGCCGACATACCGACGACGCTCAACGCGTCCAGCCCGGCCGGCACCCCCTGCCTGATGGCGCCCGAGCAGACCTTCTCGACCGCCGACCGCGTAACCACCCGCACGGACGTCTATCTGCTGGGCGGCACGTTGTACTTTCTGCTGACGGGCACCTATCCGCACGAGGCGCCGACGGCTATTCTGTCGATGAAGAAGGCGCGCGCGGGCATGGTGCAGGACCCGCGCGAGCGCGCCGTCGACCGGATCGTCCCGCCGGAGCTGGCAGAGCTTGCCATGCGGGCGCTGCAACCCGACCAGGCCCGTCGCCTGGCCGCCGCCGAGCACTTCATCAAGGGACTCAACGACTATCTGACCGGCGCGTCGGGTCGGCGCAAGTCGCTCGACATCACGGCGCGGCTCGAGCTGAAGCTTCAGGGCTTCGGCAAGGGCAACGACAGCAACATGTCCGGCAGCCACACGCGCGCGGTGCTGCGGCGCCACGTCGGCGAGGGGGCCATCACGTACGAGTTTTTCGCCGAATGCCTGTCGGAACTCGACCAGGCGGCGCACCTGTGGCCACGCAACCTGAAGCTCGGGACGCTGCGCGAGCAGGTTCTTGTGCGCTATGCGGGCTATGCCGTCGAGAGCGGCGACTTCGCGCTCGCGCGCGTGCTGGCCCAGCGCATCAAGGACAAGCACGAGGTGGCCCTGATCGAGGCGGACATCGCTCGGGCCGAGGCGGAGCAGCAGCGCCGCCGCACGCGCCTGTCGATGGCGATCGCCGGCGCCGCCCTGCTGGCCGTGCTGCTCATCGGCGGCGCGCTCAAGAACAACCTCGACCTGCGGGCCGAGAACGCGCGCCTGCTGCAACAGGTGCAGCAACAGGGCGCCGGGGCCGATCCGCTCGAGTAGCTTCCCTTCAGCGCGTGCCGAGCGCGCGCGTCGTTCCGTTGCGAAGCACCTCGGACGACTGACGCAGGCGCTGCGTCGGCTTCAGCAGGTAGTGCGAGACCCACCACTGGCGTCCGCGCTCCATGCCCCAGAGTTCCGCGCACGCAAGGAAGAAGATGCGCCAGCGATGGAACCAGCGTTCCGCCTCGGCGGCGCCGTAGGTGGCGCTCAGGATCGGCAGGACGCGGGCGCGGTTGGTGTCGAGATTGCGCAACCATGCATCGGCCGTGCGCGCGTAGTGCCGCCCGCCGACCACCCAGTGGCGGCAGACGGTCAGGTGCTCCGGAAAGCGATAGTACAGCGCGTCCGAGGGCATCATGCCTCCGGTGAAGAAGTAACGGCCCATCCAGTTGTCGTCGCCGTCGGTCTCGAAGTAGTACGGATACTCGCGATGCGCGAAGACGTGCAGGAAGGCGAGGCCGTCGGGATCGAGCCACTCGGCGACGCGGCGGAAGAGTTCCGGGATGTTGCGCATGTGCTCGAACATTTCGACCGAGACGACGCGATCGAACGTCGCGCCGGGATCGAACGCGTTCATGTCGCAGGTGCGGACCTCGACGTTGCGCAGGCCGCGCGCGGCGAGTTGCTGCTCGATGTGCCTGCGCTGCGGCGCGGAGTTCGAGACGGCAAGGATGCGGCTGTTGGGGAAGTGCTCGGCCATCCACAGCGTGAGCGAGCCCCAGCCGCAGCCGAGTTCGAGGATGCGCTGGCCGTCGCGCAGGCGCGCCCGGCGGCAGGTGGTCTCCAGCATGCGCGCCTCGGCCGTGTCGAGGTCGCGCACACCCGGGGGGAAGAGGCAGCCGCTGTACTTGCGGTGCTTGCCCAGGACGAGGCCGAAGAACTCCGGCGGCACCTCGTAGTGCTGCTCGTTGGCGTCGCGCGTGTGGACGGCGACGGGGCTCTGGCGCAGCGTGCGCACGAAGTGCTCGACATGCGCGCCGCGGGCCTCGGGCGACAGGCCCTCCCACTCGGCAAGGCGTTGGCACAGCAGGGCGCGGATGCCGAAGCGAATCGCGGCGTCGGGCATCAGGCCGCGTTCGGCAAGATCGAGGGCGAGTTTCACGAGGTACGGCTCCTTGGAGGCATGGGGATGAAGACGCTGGTCGTCTCGATGTAGTCGCGATAGTCGGGCTTGTTCTGCAGGGCACGCTTCTCGACCCACGGAATGCCCGTCACCTTGAAGAGGAAGACGATCATCACCAACGGGCCGCCGAGCGCGAGCCACCACCAACCGGACCCGATGGCAAACGCCACGTAGGCGAACCAGTGAATCCACTCGAAGAAGTAGTTCGGGTGGCGGGAGGTGCGCCACAGGCCGACGCGGCACGTGCGCCCGCGGTTCGCCGGATCCTTGCGGAAGGCGGCAAGCTGGCGGTCGGCGAGCGTCTCGCCCGCGACCGCGACAAGCCAGATTGCCACGCCGACAGCATCCCACATCCCCAGGCCGGCGCGCGGATTCGACAGCGCCACCAGAATCGGCACCGAGAAGAGAATCGCCCAGAAGGCCTGGATCTGATAGAAGACGAAGAAGACCGGTTCGGCGCGCGTGCCGAGAGCCTCGCGCATGTCGCTGTAGCGCCCGTCCTCGCCCTTGCCGAGCACGCGGTGGACGACGAGGTGCGTGGCCAGACGAAGTCCCCAGACGGCCGCGAGCAGACCCACGACCGTCCGTCGCGCCGGATCGCCGTCAATCAGCGCCGCGAACGCCAGCGCGAGCACGCCCATGCCGGCCGCCCAGCCGACATCGACGAGGGCATGGTTGCCGCGGGCGCGGCCGACCGCGTACAGCACCGCCATCGCCAGCGCCATGGCGAGCCAACCGAGCAGGGCAAGCGTGAGGGGATTGCCGAGAGTCATGCACGGCGCCCTCCCGGAGCGCCACGTCCCGGTAAAGCACGACGAGTGCCAGCACGGGAGGGGCCATAAAAGACTGGCCGGGCCCGACTTGCGGGCCCGGCAGGGGAGCAGCACGGCTTTGTGACGGGCAGCGGGCCGAAGCCTCGGCAGGGGTCACTCGGGTTCGTCGGCGCGGCCGACGGAGGCCTCGATGCCTTCGGTCACCTTGCGTGCCTCCTCGTCGTTCGCGATCACCTCCGGGGTGATGAAGGCGTACAGGTCGCTCATGTCGTCGACGACGACGCGGTTGCGGAAGAGCTGGCCCAGCAGCGGAATGTCGCCCAGGATCGGCCACTTCCGCACCGTCTCCTGCTTGGTGACGAGGCGGATGCCGCCGAGCACCATCGTCTCGCCATCGCGCACGGCGACCTTCGTGTTGTACTCGCGCTTCTGCAGGATGTCGCTGCCGAAACGCGTCTCGCCGGTCGTCTGCGAGGTGCTGAGCTGCACGTTGAGCACCACGACGCCCTCGCGGTTGATGTTCGGCGTGATTGTCATGTCGATGCCGATGTCCTGGTTCTCGAAGCTGTCGTTGCGCGTGCCCTCGGAGGTGAGCTGCGAGTCCTTCAGGCGCGGGATGTTCTCTCCGACGAAGATCCGGCCCTTCTCGTTGTTGGAGACGTAGAGGATCGGGCTGATGACGATCTCGGAGTCCAGGTTCTTGAGCAGCATCTGGAAGAGGAGGTCGAGGTTGACGGAGGTGCCGAGAACGCCACGGCTGCCGTCGACGGTGGCGCCCAGAGTGCGACCGGTCATCGAGGTGGTCGAGACGCTGGTGGTGGTGCCCGGCAGGTTTGTGCCGCCGAAGGTATCGACGAAGTCCAGGCCCTGCATGATGCGGATGGAGTTCTCGAGGTCCTCGGGGCTGTAGGTGCCGGCTCCGGGGGTCCAGCGCAGGCCGAGGCGCTTGTCCTTGTTGCGTTTCACCTCCATGATGCGGACGCGGATCAGGGCCTGCGGCTCGTCGCGGTCGAGGTCCTGGATGAATCCGCGGATGACCTCGAAGTTCTGGGAGGCGGTGGTGACGAGGACGGAGTTCGTGCGCGGGTCGGGGACGAAGCGCACCTGGTCGATAAGGTTCGAGATGGGCCGGGCGTCCTCGCGGCGTTCCTGCGCGCCCCACCAGTAGGCGAACTGCGGGTTCTCGTTCTCGGCCTTCTCGGCGGCCGGCTTGCCGAACAGCGTGTTGAGCGTCTGCGACAGGCGCTCGGCGTTGGCGTGCTTCAGGCTGATGATCATCGTGTTGGCGAGTTCGGGGTGCGACTTGTCGATGCGCTCGATCATGCGGTCCACCACCGGGTAGTTCGCCGCGTTGTTGGTGATCGCGATGATCGAGTTGGTGGACTCGTCGGCGACGAACTTCATCTTGCCGGTCAGCCGGCCGACCCCGGACTTCTCCTCGGTGCTGCTGCCGTACCAGTAATCCCAGTAGTTGCGCGTCGTCTGAGGGATCGAGAAGACGCCGTTGAGGATCTTCTCGACGTCGGCCGCCTTGGCGTACTTGAGGTGGTAGAACTTCGGCAGGATTTCGTCGACCTCGATCGGACGGTCGATCTCGGTGACGAGCGACTCGATGAGCTTGAACTCCGACGGCGGCGCGATGGCCAGGATCATGTTCGTGCGCGTGAGCGGGACGAACTTGACCTCCATTTCGGAACGCCCGCCGCCGAAGAACATCCACGGATTGCGCTGGCTCTGGACGTCGCCGTAAAGCTTCGCCAGCTCCTTGGCGGTGTCCTCGGCATCGAGGTGCTTGAGCTCGAACTTGCGGGTCTCGCGCTTCTGCATCTCCTCGGTGTCGAGCGCGTGCACGACATCCAGCACCGTCTGGAGGTTTTCCTCGGAGGCGAGCACGAGCAGGGCGTTGCCGCGGCCGGTGGCGCGGACCTCGATGGTCTCCATCAGCGAGCGGCCCACCGTGCGCCGGCGGAAGATGTCCGTGATCGAGGTGGCGATGCTCTGCGCCTCGGCGTACTTGATCTCCACGACGTGGACGCCGATCTCGCGGGGCTTCGGCACGTCGAGGCGCTGGATGAAGTCCACCAGCGTGTTCATGCGCTCGATCGGCGCGGCCACGACCAGGGCGTTGGTGCGCACGTCGTGCATGACGACGACGGTGCCCTCGGGTGCGCGGTCGCCCCCCGGCCGCGTCGCCGGCATCGCCTTCAGGATCGTCTCCTTCAGAATCTCCGTCAGCACCGCCGCGTCGGCGTGCTGCAACTCGACGATCCGCACGTCCATGTTGTCGAAGCCGACGATGTCGAGCTCGGTGAGGATGCGCTCGTAGCGCTCGATGTTGCGGACGGTGTCGGTGACGAGCAGCTTGTTGGTGCGCTCGTCGGCGGTGATCGAGGCGTGCTTGCCGAGGAAGGGATCGAGGCGTTCCTTCATGGCGGCCGCGCGCACGTTGGCCAGCGGGATGATCTTGCGGATGATGCGCCCCTTCTGGCGCGCAACCAGTTCGGGCAGCGGATCGACGAAGGTCATGATGTCGAAGTTCTTCGCCTGATCGGCGGGGATGATCTGCAAGAGGTCCTCGGTCTCGATGACGACGAAGCCTTCGAGGCGAAGCGAGTCGTAGATCAGGTCCAGCGCCTGATAGGGCGGAATCTTCTCGGGGGCGCTGATGGTGAGCTGCGCCTGGACGGCCTTGTTGCGCATCACCGGCTTGCCGGTGTGCTGCGTCAGGAAGTGGACGACGCTGTCGATGTTGGCGTTCTTGAGATTGAAGTCGATCGGCGCGTCGGGGTCGGGCTCGGGCGTCGGCTCGGGTGCGGGAGTCTCGCCGCCCTCGGCGGGAGCGGCTGCCTCGGGACCTTCCGCTGCCACGGCGGTCGCGTCCGGCTCCTGGGCGGGCAGCGCCGTCGGACTCAGGCAGCCGAACACCACGGCAAGAGCCAGCGCGGCCCATGCTCCCGTGCGATTCACCTCGAAGCTGCACCACATGTTCTTCATCGACGGACTCCCTGGAAGCGATGGCGTTGCGGGCTGGTGTTGCTTGGGCAATGCGACTACTTCTGTGCGGCCTGCGGCTTGAGGGCCTCGAAGAGGATGAGTTCATTGCGTGCGCCGTTCTTCTCCAGCACCACGCGGTTGTTGTGGATCTCGACGATCTTCGAGCCGTCCGGCGCGCTGTCGCCGACCTTCATCGGCTGGCCGTTTAGAATCGCCGCGTTGCCGATGATGGCGCTCAGCGTGGGCGGAGGCATCTGGGGCGGCGGCGGACCGAACAGGCCGCCGGCCTGCCACTTGGCGATGCGTTCGGCGCGTTGGGCCTTGGGGTCGGGTTTCGACTTGGCCGGGGTCGGCGTTGCCGCCTCGCCGTTCGGCGCGGGTGGGGTCGGCTCGGGCGTGGGCGTGGGCGTGGCAGCGGGCGCGTCGGCTTTGGCGGCGGCCTCCTCGCGTTGCTTCGCCCACGACTCGGCAGCATGCCGGACCGCCAGATAGTCCAGCGCGGCGCTGCCCGCCCGCCAACCCGGCAGGGCCAGCAGTGCCACGAACGCGAGTGCCGTGTAGCCCACGGCGCGACGGGCGACGGTCATTTCTTCACCTCCGGCTCGGCCGGCATCGGCTCGAGGAGCATGAACGCCATCGCCAGGACGACATCCACCTTCTGCGGTTCGTTCTGGCGCATCCGCACGTCGATCGACTCGACGATCCAGGGCAGGCCCTCCTCCTCGAGGTTCTTGAAGAAGCCGAAGAGCGCGGCGTGCTGGGCGGCGAAGCGCAGGTCGAACTGGATCAGGTTGCCGGCGCGGCGTTGGCGCGTGTCGCGTCCGCCCGACGTGCGCGGCGAGAAGGCGGTCAACTCGATGCCCGACTTCTGGATGACCATCTCGACGCCCTTGACGATCTGTTCGATCTGTTCGTCCGGGGGCACGGTGGGCAGCTTCACCGACAGGTCCGCGGCCGTCTCGCGCAGTCGCGACGATTGGCGGACGCGCGCCTCGGCGTCGGAGCGAATCGCGGCGAGACTGCCCGCGCGCGCCGAGGGTGCCATGCGCCCGCTGCCGCCCATTCGCGGCACCAGCACGAAGGCGAGCACGAACACGAGCACCACGCCCGCCGCCGCCCCGATCAGTATCCGTTCGCGTGCCGACATCGGATCACGCTCCTCCCAGTCGGCCGCGAACGGCGAACTTGATGGTCTGGTCCTGCCTGACGGTCGATTGGGTCACCACTTGCCGGAACGTGCGGCTGCCGTTGAGGCGGACGACGAACTGCTCGACGGTGGCGAACGAGGGCGCCTTGCCGCCGAGCGTGAAGTTGCCGCGCGTGTCGATCTGGAACTCCTCGATGAGCGTGCCGTCGGGGCGCAGCTCGCCGAGCTCCAGCAGGATGCCGACGACGTCGCGGCGCTTGCCCTCCAGATCGGCGAGCAGGCGCAGGTTGCCGTCGGTGGCCTCGAGATCGACCGTGATCGTCGCGGCGCGCGTCTGGGCGGAGTCGCGCAGGCGTTGCTCCAGTTGGCCCGCGGCCATCCAGAGCACAATCAGCGTGGCGAGCACGGCGACGGCGACGAGCGCACCCCGGCGCGACAGCGCAAGGCGGCGCAGCGACGCCCCGGGCGAGGGGCGCGTGACGAAACTCATCCAGTCGTGGCGCCCCTGTGTGGCGGCCTTCAGCGCACCGCCCAAGGCGGGCCCGATGTTCTCGAAGGCCTTCTCGTCGACGACGCCGATGCCCTCGCGCCATGAGCGCGCCCAGCCGTTGGCCGCCGCGGCATCGACACCCGGGAAGGACTCCGCAACGCGTGCCGCATCCTGCCCCGCCAGCAGCAGCATCGCGTCGGCGTGGTGCGTGCGGTGCTCGGCAACGTGGAAGCCTGCAAGCGCATGGCGGGAGGCCGGCGCGTCGGCGCGTTCGTTCGCCGGGAACCAGGCGAAGTCCACCGTCTGGCCGGCGACGACTTGCAGAACCGTTGCGCCGGCAGGCTCGAGCTCCAGGACGATCCCGTCCTTCTTCGGTTCGGCGGCGTGCGCCGTGCGGGCCAGACAATCGGCCGCGGGCGCGATCGCCAGCAGTGAGAGATTCGCCGCCGCACAGGCGCGCTCGATCACGACGGCCTGCTCCTCGCGCGTGGCGGCAACGAGCGCACGGGCCTTGCCGTGCTCGGCGGGGATGCGACGCCAGGCCGTGCGCAGCGTGCCGTGCGCGGCGGCCGGCCAGCGGCGCTCGGCCCACAGGGCAAGGAACTCGCCCACCGCGCGCGCGTCCGCATTGGGAATCTCGGCGTGCGCGCAGACGGTGGCCTGCGGGTGCAGCAACGCGACGGCGGCGGGCTTGCGGGATGCCGGGCCGGCGAGTTCGCGCAGGAAGGCCGCGAGCTCGTTCGCGCGGTCCGCCGGCGCGCCGCTCCAGACGTGCCGGTCATGCCGTTCGACCTGCCAGCCGGCCGCGCCGACGTGCCGGGCGCGCAGGCCCTCCGCTCCCTCGGGAGCGACCGCGAAGATCACGAGTGTGCGATGTCGGCTCATTCTCGATTCCAGTAGAGGATGCGGACCTGTTCGCCCGAGCGGTCCAGGACGGCCGTGACCGTGCGCGTGCGCGGCAGGCCCTCGATGCGCGCCACGGAGCGCACGCGGAACTGGTCCGATGCGACGGTGACGTGCGGGGAAATCTTCGAGAAGTCCTCGCGCGAGATGCCGCCCACGTCGAGCAGGTCGGCGATGGACCGGAACACCGTGCCGTCCTCGCGCCGCGACACGATGGCGGCGGCCTTGGCCTGGTCCAGACCCGGCAGCGCCCGCAGCACGCGCGACGGCGCCGTGTTGATGTTCACGCGCCCCACCTTCTCGGTGTCGGCGTCGACGCGGCAGTAGTCGACGATCTGCTTCAGCCGGTTGTTGTCGAACATGTCCGGCCGGTTGGTGTTCTGGTTCGAGTTCCCCTGATTCTCCTGCCCGCCTTCGCTCGATTCCTTCTTCTCTTCGGGCTTCTTGACATCGACGAGTTGGCCGACGCGGTCGAACTTGGAGGAGCCGCGGTGCTCGACGATCGCCTTGGCCTCCTCGTCCGTCAGGCCGGAGATCGCCTTCTTGAGTTCGTCCTCGCTCGCGTCGTTGATGTTCACGCGCTCGCGCCCATCGGCGGACTTTTCGGCATCGCGCGACCAGAGCGTCACGTAGGGATAGATCCCCGGGTCGAGCACGCCGTCCTGGTTGTCGGGCGGCAGGCTGGCGGCGCCGTCGTTCTCGTTGGGGTCGAGCTTGCCGTTGCGATTCCAGTCCTCGCCCCACAGCACGTTCGGATCGTAGCCGTCGATGCGCAGGAGTTCGATCAGCGTGTCGAGCGCGCGGTTCTTCGCCGGATGGGGATCGTTGCGGCGCGAGAAGTAGACGGCATCCTCGGCGCCGGCGTCGCGCACGTCGGAGTCGCCGTCCTGCCAGTCGAGCAGCGCGTCGATCTGCGGCGGGGTCAGGCCGCCGAACGCCTCGAGCATCTCCTTGGTCGCGGTGCGAAGATTCAGCTTGGAGGCCTCGTCCTCGATGCCCCACGCCGGCAGCGGGTCCGGGCCGCGGACGTCCACGCGTTCGAGGCTGAACGTGCCCGCGCCGATGGCAACGTCGCGGTAGTCGCGGTCGGATTCGAACCACTCCTCGCGCAACGTGTCGGGCCGGACGGTGTCGGACTTGATCGCGGCGATGGCGCGTTCGACGCCCGCCTCGGCGATGGCGTCCAGCGTGGCGGCCTCGGCGATGTTGGTCACGACGTGCATCTGCGTGCGGGCGGTCAACGCGAACGACGTGAGCACGATCGACAACAGGACGACGACCCAGAGCACGAGCAGCAGGGCGGCTGCGCGGGGGCGGCGTGCTGGCGATGTCGGGGTGCGGCTCACCGGTTCGGCGACTCCATCAGCGGGTGCGGATCTCGATCAGGCGACTGTAGGAAACGGGGTGTTCGTCGGCGGAAAAATCGAACAGGAGCAGCTCGACGCGAACGGCGCGCGGAAGCTCCTCGGCCTCCCATTCGTCGAGGAACTCGATGCCGTCGTAGTAGGTGAGATTGAAGCTGGCGACGCGCGGGGCGAGCTCGTCGGTGGTGCCGGCATAGTCGGGATCGTCGGTGGCGAAGGCGCGTCGGCGCATCATCAGGGCCGGCTCGCCGTCGAGGCGCTCGTTGAGCTCGATGAAGAAGCGGACCTCGAAGAGGTCGGACGCGCCGGCGCGTTCGGGCAGATGGCGACCGCCGACCGTCGAGAAGGTGAGGCGATCGGCGGAGAGTTCGGTATCCTTGATGAGGCCGCTCGCGGTCTCGAAGACGACGCCGGCCTCGGCATCGGCGGGCAGGGCCGCCTCGATGTACCGCTCCATCAGGTCGAGCGCGGCGCGGGCATACTGGGCGGTCTCGGACCGCGAGCGCCCCGAATCCCATGCCCGCGTCGTCGTCTGGTACACCGCGTTCGCCGAGCCGATGATCAGCACGGAGACGATGAGCGCGAGCAGCAGCTCGACGAGGGTCATGCCGGCATGCCGGCGCGCGGAAAGGGAGGCACCTTGCTGACTGCGTGACACGATCCGCGGAGTCCGATTGATCCCTCTGCGGGCGGCAGCCTTTAAAACTGTGGCTCGGGCGTCCCGCCCGAGTCCGGCGGCCTTCGCCAAGGTTTGGGCGGCCCACGCCCCAAGGGAGTCTGCCGTAGGTTGTGCGTGAAGATGTCGACTCAAACGCCAGCACTGCGACCGCGCGCGTGGCGTTGCGGAACTCGGGCGGGACGCCCGAGCCACAGTTAATGGCGTCGGGACTTGATGAGCTTCATCGAGCAGGGCTGGCCCAACAAGGAGTTCAAGCAGGGTTCCGTGCAGGCTCCCCAGCCTCCCCTCCCGCCTGAGTTCGGTTCCTGTAGTTTGCATCATCGTTCCGCCAGCAGGGTGTCGATGCGGTGCTCGCGGCGCGCGCGACCGTCCGACCAGGAGATGATGATGGTGACCTCGCGGAGCCCCGAGACGTCGGAGTCCGCGATTTCGTAGCTCCACTCGAAGCCGTCGTTCGGCGCCTCGTAGGTGCCGCTCTTGGAGTCCTGCTCGATCTCGTCGACGATGCGCAGCTCCGCCAGCAGATCCTTCGCCAGCAGGACGGCGCGGCCGGTCTCCTCGGCCACGCGCAGCGAACGCGCCTGGTAGCCCGCCGACTCGATGATGCCGACGACCGCGATGGCGAAGATCGCCAGCGCCAGCAGCACCTCGAGCAGCGTGAAGGCCCGACGCTTCACAAGGTCTCCTCCGTCATGTCGAAGTCCACGACGCGGATCGACGAGGTCATCGGGGCGACCATGATGGTCCATGTCTTCCCGCCCTCGGTGAGCAGCACGAGCGTCAGGCGCTCGGAGGTGCCGTCGGCATGGAACTGGATGAAGGGATCGCCCTCCTGTTGCTCGCGCAGTTCGAGCTCGTGCCAGCGGACCGTGATGGCGGAGCCGAGGCGGAAATCGGTCAGCTCCGAAAGGCGATAGGGCACGTAGACGCCGGGCTCGTTGATCGGATCGCGTTCGTGCGTCACCCAGAAGCGGCCCTGCTGGGGATCGATGTTGAGGCGAAACGTGCGGCCTTCGGCGACGGCCATGCTGGAGGCGAGCGTCATGATGTTCGTGATGCGCACGAGCGCGCCGCGACTCTCCGAGCGCCCCAGCCCCGATTGCAGGACAGGCACCATCATCCCCGTCAGGACGATCAGAATCGCCACGACGATCAACAACTCGATGAGGGTGAATGCGCGTCGCACCCGCATGGCCGGGCAGTGCCTCCCTGAAATCAGTCCTCTTCGGACCAGTTGACGATGTCGGCGTTGACGTCCTGTCCCCCGGGGCGTCCGTCGGCGCCGAGGGAGTAGAGGTCGTAGCCGTTCTCGTTGCGATCGCCCGGATAGGCGTAGACGTAGTCGCGGTCCCACGGGTCCTTCTCGAGGCGCTTGAGGTAGGGGCCCTTCCAGCGGTCGGCGTCCTCGCCGTCGGGTTTGCGGACCAGGGCCCCGAGTCCTTCCTCGTCGGTGGGGTAGCGCCGCATGTCGAGGCGGAAGGCCTCGATGGCGGTCTCGAGCGTGCCGATGTCGGCCTTGGCGCGCGCGGCGCGGGCCTCGTCGGGTTTGCCGCTGAGCGACAACACCACCGCCGCCGCCAGCGTCGCGATGATGATCACCACCACGAGAATCTCGATCAGCGTGAAGCCGCGCCGCCGTCCTGTCTGTCGAACTGTCATCGTCGTCACCCCAGGGTTTGGTTGATTTGCGCGATGGGCAGCAGCATCGCCAGCGCGATGAAACCCACCACCGCCGCCAGCACCAGAATCAGCAGCGGCGCCAGCAGACTGATCGTCACCTTCATGAGTTGCCGCGTCTCGAGCTCGTAGATGTCGGCCACCTTGCCGAGCATCTCGTCGAGCTTGCCGGAGTCCTCGCCGGCGGAGACCATGTACTTGACCATGTCGGGAAAGAGCGGCTCGTCGCGCAGGCTGCGGCCGAGCGATTCGCCGCGCCGGACGCGGTCCTTCACGCGCTCGACGGCATCGGTCAGCACCCGGTTGCCCAGCACGCGGTCCACCACGTCGAGCCCTTCCATGAGCGGCACGCCGCCGTGCAGCAGCGCGCCGAGCGAGCGCGCGAAGCGCGCGATGGTTGCCTTGGTGGCGAGCGTGCCCAGCAGCGGCAGCCGCAGGCGCGTGCGGTCGATGAACTCGGCCCCGCGCGGCGTGCGGCGCAGGCGATGCAGCCCCACGCCGGCCGCAACCAGCAGGATCAGCAGCAGCCAGCCCCACGACGAGAAGAGGTCGCTGGCGCCGAGCAGCATGCGCGTCGGCAGCGGCAGCGCCGCCTCCATCCCTTGGAACAACGTCGAGAGGCGCGGGATGACGGTCGTCAGCAGCAGCACGACCGTTGCGGTCGCGACGAGCAGGACGATGATCGGATAGGCCAGCGCCGTCAGCACCTCGGTGCGCAGCTCATGGTCGCGCTGGGTGAAGTCGGCGGTCTGGTCGAGCACGGGCCCGAGGATGCCGCCGGTCTCGCCGACGCGTGCCATGCTGGTCACCAGTTCGGGGAAGACGCGTGGATGGCGGGTGAGCGCCTCGGAGAAGCTGCGTCCGCCGCGCACGTCGTCGCGCACCTGTCCCAGCACGGCGGCCAGCCGCGCGTTCGATGTCTGGCCCGCGATGGCGTCGAGACCCTCCAGCAGCGGAATGCCCGCGGCGAGCAGCGTGGCGAGACGACGGTAGAAGAGCACCAATTCGCCGGCCGACGCCGGCGGCAGGATCGTCAGGCCGTCGCGCCACCGCCGCGAACCGGTCGCGCCGGCCTCCTCGATGCGCGTGACGAAGAGTCGCCGCGCGGTCAGCCGGTCGAGCGCAGCCGTTCGGTTCGGCGACTCCTCGATGCCCGAGACGCGTCGTCCCGCCTCGTCGAGAGCCTGGTAGGCAAACTGGCTCATGCGCTTACTCGTCCCAGGATTCGGTGACCGCGTCGTTCTCTGAGCGGTCGCGCTGCGTCTGGCGCAGCACTTCGGCGAAGGTGGTCGTGCCGCTTCGAATCTTCTGCCAGCCGTCCTCGCGCATGGACATCATCTTCTTCATGGCGACGGCCTTGATCGCGTGGCTCGATTCGCCGCGCACGATCAGGTGCTGGAGTTCCTCGTCCACGTCGAGCAGTTCGAAGATGCCGATGCGGCCGGCGTAGCCGCGTTGCTTGCAGTGCTCGCAGCCGGCGGGCTTGAAGAAGGTGCCGCCGCGTGCCTCCTCGCGCGTCTTGCCGAACTGCGCCAGCAACTCGTCGGGCGGGTCGTAGGGCACGCGGCACCGGTCGCACAGGCGGCGAACGAGGCGCTGGGCCAGCACGCCCTGCAGCGACGAAGCGATCAGGTACGGCTCGACGCCCATGTCGAGCAGGCGCGTCACGGCGCTGGAGGCGTCGTTGGTGTGCAGCGTGCTGAAGATCAGGTGGCCGGTCAGCGCGCTGCGGATGGCGATCTCGGCGGTTTCGACGTCGCGGACCTCGCCGACGAGCAGGATGTCGGGATCGAGACGCAGGATCGAGCGCAACCCGCTGGCGAACGTGACGCCGCGGGTCGGGCGCACCGGAATCTGGTTGATGCCGTCGAGTTGGTACTCGACCGGATCCTCGATGGTGATGATCTTCTTCTCGGGCGACTGGATGCGGTTGAGCACGGCGTAGAGCGTGGTGGTCTTGCCCGAGCCCGTGGGGCCGCAGACCAGGATGATGCCGTAGCTGCGGCCGAGCAGGGGCTCGAAGCGCGCGCGCGTCTGGCCGTCGAGGCCCAGGTCGTCGAGGTCGATCAGGATGGCGCTCTTGTTGAGCAGGCGCATGACGACGCCCTCGCCGAAGATCGTCGGCACGGTGGCGACGCGGATGTCCACCTGGCCGCGGGCAAGGTTGATGCGGATGTAGCCGTCCTGCGGGATGTGGCGCTTGGCGATGTCCATGCCGGCCATGATCTTGATGCGCGAGACGATGGCGGGCTGCATGGCCTTGGGCGGCGGGGGCACCTCCTGCAGGATGCCGTCGACGCGGTACTTGACGCGCATCTCGCGCTCGTAGGGCTCGATGTGGATGTCGGAGGCGCCCTCCTCGATGGCCTCGGAGATGATGAGGTTCACGAGGTTGACGAGCGTGGGCTCGCTGGCCTTCTGCTGAAGATCGTGGATGAAGTAGTCTTCCTGCGCGGTGGCCTCGTCGCCATTGCGCTTCAGCCCCTCGAGCATCTTCTCGACGGTGACGTCGTAGTGTTCCTCAAGGGCGGCGTGGAGGTCCTGCTGGCGGGCGAGCACGGGGACGACGCGGCAGCCGGTGGCGAAACGCACCTCGTCGAGCAGGCGCGGGCTCGTCGGATTCAGACAGGCCAGCGTCAGGCGGTCGCCCTCGCGGCGGACCGGCACACAGCGATGCCGGCGGGCGACCTCGGCCGGCAGCACGTCGAGCGCCTCGCGCGTCGGAGGCTCGTCCTTCAGCGACACGATCGGCACGTGCAGCCGCGCCGACAGCGTCTCCAGCAACCGGTCGGGCTCGATGAAACCCGACTCGAAGGCCAGATCGACGAACGGACGATCCCCGTTCGGGGTCGATGCCGCCAAATGCCGCAACTGGTCCTCGGTCAACAGACCGAGACCCACAAGATCCCGTGCGAGCGGATGTCGTACGACCGCGTCCCCCATGGCAGTATTCCTTGCCTCACGTTCGGCCGTCGCCCCCTGGCGTGCCGTCCTCGCCCCCTTCGGCCTTGCGCGGTCCCCCGACCGCATTCCCGCGATACCCGCGGGGTCCCTCGCCCGTCGTGTGCACACGATTCCCAACAATAGGACGCTGCGTTGCCGGATTTGTTCCAGCTCGCGCGGATTTTTTTTAGGGGCGAACAGGACAAGGAGGACAAAGCGGATAGCGTGCCTGCGCGTGGCGCGCCGTTAACTGTGGCTCGGGCGTCTCGCCCGAGTTCGGCACCGCCACGCGCGTTGCTGGGAATATTGTGCTTCCCGAGCAGCTCGAAGAGACCTTTCGGCGGCCGCCTCGGGCCTGAAACGCCCTCCTCTTGGCGAGGCCCCCCGGACTTGGGCGAGACCCTCCTTCGCGGTTAAGCTTCGGCGCGCCATGCGCCCAAGCCACAATTAATGGTGCCCTCGCAACCCACTTTCGGGCTCACTTGCTCCTTGTCGCTGTCCGGGCGTGGGTCTCTAACTCGGGCCGCCTGAATCGAGGAGGAGCAGCCCAGCGAGCCATGGCGCGTTATCGTTCCCGCAATCGCCGCGAGAGCGGCCCGGTTCCATCGCCGGCGGCGACCCCGGCGGACTCTGCCCGGCCGTCGTGGTGGCGGCTGGCGTTGCGCGCGGCGCTGCCCCCCGTGGGCGAGCTGGCGCGCGAGTGGCGCGTCTTCCTCTGGGCGCTCGGGTCGGTCGTGCTGTTGCGGCTGTGCTTCTCGCCGTTCGCCCTGTGGCCGCTCGGGTTTGTGGCGTTGGTGCCGTGGCTGTGGGGGTTGCGCAGCCTGTCGCCCCGCGGGGCGTTCTGGTACTCATGGGTGTTCGGTACGGCGTACTTCTTCACGTTGTTTACATGGCTGGCGGCGGTGCGGGTGTTCAACCCGTTCGTCCTGCTGGGCATTCCGTTGCTGTCGGTCTTTCAGGGGTTCTTCCCCGCGATGGGAGGGCTGGGGCTGGCGCTCTTCGCCCGGCGCTTGGGGCCGGGGCGGGCGGTGGTGGCCACGGTGCTCTGGTGGTGTGGCTGGGAGTGGTTCCGTTCCGTCGGGGCGTTGGGCGCGCCGTATGTGTTGCTGGGTCACACGCTGTGGCCGGTGGATTCCCTGATGCGGCTGTCGTCGCTGGGCGGCGTGGTGCTGGTGTCGGGGCTGGTCCTGGCGGTGAACCTGTGCGTGATGGAGGCCGTGGCCTGCGTGCTGCGGCGGGACGTTTATCCGGCGGCGGTTGCGCGGTGGGTGGGCGTCGGGGCGCTGGTGGTGATCGCTTTCATTTGGGGCCGGGCGGCGGGCGCGGCCATCGCGGCAGGCGAGGAAGAGGGCCCGCGGCTGCGGATCGCGCTGCTCCAGCCCAACACCCCGCAGGCCGAGAAGTACGCCTCCTACGCCGACGAGGACCTGGAAGTGCGCCAGCGGCTCCAGGACCAGCACACGCTCGAGTTCTTCGCCATGCTCGACGCGCTCGAGCCGGGCGCCTTCGACCTCGTCGTCGCCCCGGAGTCCATCCTCACCCAGCCCTTCTTCGATCTCGAACGCGAAGCCGACCTGCAACGCGAGCTGCGCGAACGCGTCGACCACCTGCGCGCCCCGCTGCTCGTCGGCGCCGCCGACAACGTCTTCCGTCGCGAGGATGGCTCGCTGACCGAATACCTCCACGAAGCCCGCAGTCGCGACGGCTTCTACGACATCGAGGCCTACAACGCCCTCTATCTGCTGCGTCCGGACCGGACCGAGCACCGCGTCGCCGGCGACTACCGCAAGGTCCACCTGATGCCCTTCGGCGAGACAGTCCCCTACTTCGACCTGATCCCCGGCTTGCAGGAGCACATCGTCCAGATCGGATCGTTCCTGCGCGGTCCCAAGGAGCAGGCGCCGATCTTCCTGCACGTGCCCACCGACCGCGACGATCCCGAGTCCGAACGCGAGGCGATCCACATCGGCCCGACGATCTGCTTCGAGGACATGTTTGCCAGCCTGCACAATCGTCTGGCACGGCGCGGCGCGCAGGTCTTCGTCAACATCACGAACAACGCCTGGTTCGATCCCTCGGTCGCCAGCGTGCTGCATTACGAGCACGCGCGGCTGCGGTCGCTCGAGACCGGCCTGCCGTCGATCCTGTGCACGAACTCCGGGGTGACGGCGGTGGTGGGCGGCACGGGCGCGACTATCGCGCGACTGCCGGTGCGGGAGAAGGGGGTGCTGACGGCGACGGTGCCGCTGCGGCGCGAGCCTCCGGTGACGCTCTACGCGCGACTGGGCGACTGGTTCGGCCTGCTGGGCTTCATCCTGTCGAATCTCGTGCTGCTGGCATTGCTGCGGATGAAGGAGCCTGAAGAGCCCTCCGAGCCATGACGACCGCGGCCCCCACCGAGCGCAAGCTGCTGGCCGACACGGGCAAGCTCTCGTCGGCCACCGGCTTGGCGCACGCGATCAATCTGGTGGGTGGGCTCGTGCTGGCCGGCCTGCTCGGGCCCGCCGCCTGGGGCGTCTGGAAGTACGTCCAGATCGTGCATGGCTACACGGGCTACGCGAATCTCGGGGCGACGAACGGCATCGACCGCTCGTGCCCGGCGCTGGTGTCGAAGGGCAAACTCGGCCTCTATCGCCGGCTGATCAACGGCTCGCTGGTGTTCAGCACCGCGATTTCGACGACGCTGGCGCTCGGGTTCCTTGCGGCCGGCCTGCTGGCGGGGGAGGGCACCTGGCGGACGGCGCTCGTGGCGCTGGCCGCGCTGGTCTTCCTCCAGCCCTTCTTCCAGCACGGCGAAGCGGCGCTGGCGGCCGAGAAGCGATTCGGCGCCAAGGCCAAGGCGATCCTCGGGTCGTCGCTCTTCCGCGTCGGGATCAGCATCCTGGCGGCTTACCTGTTCGGTCTGGCCGGAGTGCTCGCCGTGCTCGTGGTGACGCTGGCGGCCGTGTCGGTCTACATGTTCTCGGCCACGACGTATGGCTGGCCGTGGCGGGCGTTTCTGGACCTGCGCCCGCGCCTGCCGCGCGGCATCGTGCGCGTCGGCCTGCCGATCACGCTGCTGGCCTTCGTGGAGCAACTCTTCC
>JAHCAW010000042.1 GCA_019634695.1 Candidatus Sumerlaeia bacterium | reverse complement strand
CGGTGATGCGGCGGCCGAGCACCAGGGTGCGCTTCTCCTCCGCGGCGGGGGCGGGCGTCTGCATCGGGACGCCCTCGGGCGCCGGAGTCGTGGTGCCCGGCACCGGATGCGGCACGAGCGCGCAGTAGTCGAACGTGTCGAGGTGGTAGATGATCTCGTCGCGTTCCCAACGCTTGCGGCGCTGGAGGCGCATGACGAACTCGAGCGGCAGGACGCCGAGAACCTTCAGGTCGTAGTTCTCGAGGGCCAGACCCTGCGGGCTGACGCGGCCGTCGGGCTTCAGCAGGTAGACAACCTCGTAGTCCTTGTCGGAGCGTCGGTCCTTGAAGATGCCGATGCTGTTGTCCTCGAAGGCCAGGATGGTGCCGACGGCGAAGGTGCCATCGACGGGGACGGGCGTCTCGGCGACCGTGCGGCGCGCGCCGGCAATGGGCATCGGGGTGTGGCGTCCGCCCGGTATGGGCCGTGGGGTCGCCTGGAGGGGCAGCGGGGTCGCCTGCGGCGGCACCGGCATGGGGGTGCGCCGTGGGTCGAGCGGCATCGGCGTGTTGCCCGGACGCACGATATGGCGGTCCGTGCCGGCGCGCCGCTCCTTGTAGGGCATGGGCTGGCGGCCAAGCACCGTATTGGCCAACCGGCTGAGGTACTCTTCCTCGGCGGCCGACAACTTCTCGACCTCCGGCTCCTCGGGCGGCAGGGCGGGCTTGGGGACGACTTTGGACGAGTCGTCCCGGGTATCGGGTTTCGTCTTCTTGGAGAAGGGATTCATAGGGGTACGGAGGGCGTCTTCGCGGGAATCGATTATCGCGTGTCGGGACAGTACGTTGGGGCCGGTGGTAGACAGGCTTGGACAAGAGGTTAGGACGGAATGTGTCCGCGTGGCAACAGAGAGCATGCAAGAATATCAGATTGGGGGCGTCTTGGCAGTGCGCGGAGGGTGGGCAACCGGGTCGCGAAGGTAAGTGGGCAGGGCGGTGCGGGGGTTTTCGAAGTGGCCGGCGCGCGCCTTGGCCAGACCCAGCAGGGCGACCTGTTCGGCGGAGGGCTGGCGTCGGTCGGCCCGGGCCCAGACCGCGTCCGCGGCAGCCCAGGCCTCGGCGAACGCCAGCGCCCCTTCGCCGGCAAGCAGGCAGCGGCCCGGCCAGCGCGCCAGCATGTCCTCCGGCCGCAGGGCGAACTCCTCGGCGGGTGCACCGACCGCTCCATCGGTCACCGGACAGAAGGCCCCGTAGACCTCGCCGCGGCGGGCGTGCAGCATCGGCGCGATCCACTCGACCGGTTCGCCGCCGTAGGCCCGCACGGCCAGCGCATGCAGCGTGGAGACCGTGACCAACCCTGGCCGCCCCGTCAGGCAGAGCCCCTTGGCCACCGACAGCCCGACGCGCACGCCGGTGAAGGAGCCCGGTCCGCAGGCACAAGCGACGACGTCCACGTCGTTGAGCGAACGCGAAGACTCGCGCAGGAGCAGCTCGACGAAGGGCAGGAGGTGGCGACTGTGGCCGCGCGCCGAAGTCAGGGTCAGCGCCCCGAGCAGGCGGTCGTCCTCGAGGAGGGCGGCGCCACCCGTCGGTGTGGAGGTCTCAAGGGCGAGGACAAGCATCGGGGCGGGCGTGGCTCCAAGCGAACAGGGCGGCGCGCAGGGCGAGTGTGCCGGGGGGAAAGTCGAGGCGCACCCGGCGTGTTCCACCGACGGGTTGCAGGAGGATCGACACGGTGATGTCCGGGGGCAACAGGTCCCCGAAGCGGCCGGCCCACTCGATGGCGAAGACGGCTGGCTCGAGCAGGCGTTCCGGGAAGGCAGTGGACTCGATGTCGTCGAGGTCCTCGAGGCGATAGAAGTCCCAGTGCTGGAAGAGCCCGCGGGGGGTTTGGTACTCGTTGCACAGCAGATAGGAGGGGCTGGGAACCGGGCCGGCGTGCCCCAGACCGTGGGCGAGGCCGTGGGTCAGACAGGTCTTGCCGGCGCCGAGCGGGCCGGACAGGGCGAAGATGAGGGGCGGACGGGCGACGCGGCCGAGTGCCTGGCCGAGCGCGCGGGTCTGCTCGGGCGCGGAGGTCTCGACCTCGATGGTCGCGGGGACGGCTCGGCAGGGCCAGCAGTCCCGGGAGGCGAGGCATTGGGTCTCCCCCACCAGCGCTCGGCCGGCGGCGTCAAGTTCGAGGAAGGGTTGCCACGACGGGGGAACGTCGAGGCCGGCGGCGGCCTCGGCCAGCGGGAGCACCACGAAGGGCCGGGAGCGGATGTGCGGATGGGGTAGGGTAAGGTCGGGGGTCTGGGAGCGGGTGTCGGACCCATGGAGCAGGAGATCGAGATCGATGGCGCGGGGGCCCCACTTGCGGACGGGGCGCTTGCCGAGCCGGTCCTCGATGGCGCGCATGGCGGCGAGCAGGTTGGGCGGGTCGAGGCGGGTGCGGCCGATCAGGACGGCGTTGCGGAACTCGGGCTGGTCGGTGTCGCCCCATGGGGCGCTGGCGTAGAGGGAGGAGCAGGCGAGGACCTCGAGGCCGTCGAGGCGGTCAAGCGCCTCGCGGGCGCGGCCGAGCATGGCGGCGGGGTCGTCCAGATTGGACCCGAGGGCGATGGCGACCCAGTGGCCGCCCGGGGGCGTGTTGGCGTCGGAGAACATGGTGTGCCCGCCTGAGCCCGGCGATGCGGCCGGATCAGACCAGGACGAAGACCCCTTGGTCGGTGCGATAGAGCATCTGGAAGATCTCCTCGTCGCCGGGTTTCCAGCCGGGTTGCTCGGCGAAGCCGCGGGCCATGGTTTCGAGGCGTCGGGAGAGGATGGGTACGCGACACCGGGCGCACAGGTCGAGCAGGGCGCCGAGGGATTCGCCGCGCTGGAAGAAGGACTCCCAGAGGGCGTCGAGGGAGGCGAGCTGGGGGTCGGCAGCCTCGTCGGCCAGACGGCGAAGCTCGTGCGCGAAGCGCTGCTGCCAGTAGGGTTCGAGGTCGAGCAGCATGGCGTGCTCGATGACGCGGCGGCTGTAGCTGCGGGCGCCGGCCTCGCTGTAGACGGCGGTCAGAAGCAGGAAGGCGCGGGAGCAGGCATCGCGGACCAGGTCATGGTTCTCGACCTGGCTCTGCAGGCCCTTGGCGTGGACGCGGTTGAGGTAGGCGCGGGCCTCGTTGGAGGCGTCGTCGACCTGACCGCGGGCGACGAGGTGCTCGGCCCAGTCGACTTGGGAGGGGAAGAGGGAGAGGGGAAAGGCCTCCATGAAGCGGGCCAGCATGACGGGGGCGTTCTCGACGGAATGCCCGTGGGCGACGCCGGCGCACCAGGCGGCGAAGCTCTCGTCGTCGTGGTAGTCCTCGAAGGCCTGCTCGACGGCTTCGGCCAGCGCGGGCAGGTCCTCGCGCTCCATGCACTCCTGCAACTGGCGGGCGTACTCGACGCGGGTGCGGACGTGAAGGGGACGCATGGGCAAGAATCGGTTTTGCGCCGGACGGGGGTCTTGGGGGAGGGTGCGGGCAGTAATCTCCGGGGGGACCGTGCCCGATGCGCCTGAACTGTCTGCAAGCCTTGGCGGGATTCCACGCGCTGGCGCTGGTGGCGATTGCCGTTGTGGCCGGGGGATGTCAAGGCGGGAAGGGCAGCGTGGTGCCGGTGGGCGAGCGCCTGCCGAACCTGCCGCGGGCCTCGGCCGTTCTGGCACCGGGCCAAGGGATCACGTGGCGGGACTTGCGTTTCGAGTACGTGCACTTCGAGCCCGGAGTGGACGGCGCGGGCGACGAGGCGCGCATCGCGATCCAACGCGGAAACCAGCGGTCGATCGAGCGGTGGGCGATCGGGGGATACCGACTCGAGGGCGATGCGCTGGTGCGCGTGCAGCACCGCGACGCGCAGTCGGGAGGCACGCCCGGGTTGCTGCTGTTCACGATGACGCACCTTCCGAGCGTGACGGGCCCGCGTCAGGCCGATCCGCTGGCGGCACCGGTGGTGCTGCGGGAGGGCGAGGCGACCTTCTTCGCCGGTGGCTTCGTGGCGCTCGAGAGCGTGGCCGACAACGACTACCACGCGCTGGACGACGACCGGGCGCGGTTGGTCTTCTGGTTGGGCGGAGAGCTTGAGGACTGGACGATGCGCGAGTTCCACGCGCGCCCGCATGGGCGTTGGCTGGTGGGTCTGCGCGATGTGTTCACCGGACACCTGCCGGGCGACGGGGTCGCGGTCGTTGAGTTCAGGGACTTGGAGACGGCGTGGGATGCAGCCGAGCGACGCGAGCAGCGCCTGCTGCCGCCGGGGACGCGGTTGAGTTGGGAGGGCGTCAGCTTCATGGGCGACTACCTGGAATTGGAGGATGGGCCGCGCGGGGTGGTGTCGGTGGAGCGGGCGGACCGGTCGTTCGACACGGTGGCGCGCGAGGGCGAGTGGGTGCGGCTGGGGCGGCACGAGGTGGTGCTGGAGGAGGTTCGCCCGTCGGGGCTTTGGGTGAGCCTTGCGCAGTTCGCCGACGACGTGCAGGCGGTGCAAAGCCGGACGCGGCCGCGGCGCGAATCGCCGGCGCAACAGGCGGCCCGGACCGAGGCCGAGCCGCAGTCGCGGCTGATGACCCGACGCCTGCGCACGGGCGAGACCATCGAGTTCTGGGATGCGCGCTTCGAGATGGTGCGCGCCCACCGCATGGACCCGACACGGACGACGGACAATGCGATCGAGCTGATGGTGACTTGGGAGGGACAGTACGACTCGTACCTGATCCGGCAAGGCAGCCGGCAGAGCATCCAGGGGCAGAATCGCTGGTGGATCGTGGTGGTCGAGGACGTTCAGGCTTCGGGGACGGAAGGCCAGGGGGAGGCGATGCTGCGGTTGCAGACGGGGGGTTACTTCGACCCCGTGCGGTGAGGGTGCAGGCGGGGCTTGAAGTGGGCCGGGGTGCGGGGCTAGAATTCGGGGATTGTCGGGTGGTTACCGCCCGGCGTCCAGAACGGCCAGCGGAGGCGACGTCGGATTCCATGCCTGTCTACGAATATCGCCACACGGAAGCGCCCGGCGAAGGTTGCGGGGAGGTCTTCGAAGTGTACCAGCCGATCACCGAGGCGCGGCTGGAGAACTGCCCGCACTGCGGCGGCCCGGTGGAGCGGTTGCTGTTCGCTGCGGCGATCTCGACTCCGCACACAAACACCGAGCTGAAGAACCTTGGGTTCACGAAGCTGGTGAAGCGCGATGACGGGGTTTACGAGAACGTGACGCGTTCGGGGGAAGAGAAGAAGTATATGACTCGGGGGGATGCGTCGTCGGTGCCGGACATCCGCTCGAAGATCGCGGATTGAGGAACTGCGAGGGTCTGAATAGGCCGGGGCTTTTCTGTTGCGGCAAGGCGAGGGGGCTCCCTTGAATCGGAAATGGCCTTCGACAAGGATGAGATTCGGGCGCGGGAGCCGGTGCGGGGCCATACTTGAGGGATTGCGGGGTCGGGCGCCGGGCTGTTGAACGGAGGTCCGGTTCCGACCAGCCGACGGGATCGTGTCATGGCAGATCGCAGCGCTTACGCCATCCTTGGCCTGCAGAAGGGTGCCTCCGACCAGGACATCAAGGCATCGTTCGTCAACTTGGTGAAGAAGTACGATCCGGAGGTGCACACGGATCGCTTCATGGTGATCCAGGAGGCGTACAACCGGCTGAAGGACCCGAAGAAGCGGGCCAAAGAAGACATCCTGACATTCAACATCATCAAGGGCGACTTCCTGTTCGCGGCCGACGAGAAGGTGGACGACCGGCCGGGGCCGGACGACGCGGCCGTCGAGCAGGCGCGGGATCGCTATCGGACGGCGGCTGGCGATGCGCGCACACGCGAGGCGTATCTGCGCCTGCTGATGCAGCGCTCGTCCGCACAGGCACGGCGCAAGATGTGGAGCGAGGCGATCCGCACGTGGGAGGAGGTCTCGACGGTCGATCCGAGCCACGCGCGGGCACGCAACAACCTGATGTACGGCTGCATCCTGCTGGGCACGTCGTACGCGCTGCACGAACTGTTCGAGGACGCGGTCGAGTTGTGGGAGCGCGCGTTGCAGCTCAACCCCGACAACGTGGATTTGGTGCACAATCTGGCGCTGGCGTGCGAGAAGGCGAAGCTGCCGGAGAAGGCGGCGCGCTACTGGGCCGAGTCGATCAATCGCTGGAAGACGCGCCTGAAGGAGCACGACGACGAGTACCTGCGCGAGTGCATCGTCGAGGCGCATCGGCACCACGGCCAGACGCTGCATCCGGAGACGGCCGACGAATCGGCCGACACGCGCACCGTCCGTCGCCAGCGCTACCGCGAGGTGCTCGAGGTCAAGCCGGACGACTTCGAGGCCAAGTTCCAGCTCGCACAGTCGCTGGTCGAGGATCGCAAGTACGGCGAGGCGATCGCCGATCTCGATGCGTTGTCGAAGCAGCACCCGCGCAACATCGAGGTGCTTAACGTGCTGGCCTGGGCGCACCTGCACAACGGCGCGGTGGACGAGGCGTTCGGCATCTGGCAGAAGAGCATGACGATCGACCCGAAGAACCCGGTGACGCGCGAGAACGTGGTGCGGGCGCACCTGACACTGGGCAAGCAGTACCGGCAGAAGGGGATGTTCACGCCGGCACTGGTGCACCTCAAGAAGCTGCTGCGCTACATGCCGCAGAGCGCCGAGGTGTTCATGGAGATCGGGGCGACGTACGACATGAAGGGCGACGTGCGCTCGGCCGGGCAGGCGTACCAGCAGGTGCTGGCGCTGGACCCGAAGAACAAGCTGGCGCGCAAGGCGCTGAACGACCTTCGGATGAAACGTTGAGCCGGGAGGGCGCAGGATGACGGCCCTGCGGCAATGGCTGTGGAAAGGGAGCTTCGAGCCGGCGGCAGGCCGGCTTGAGGTCTGGGAAGGGCTGGCCGAGGCCGGCGCCGGGGGGGACCTACTGGAGCGGACGGCCGGGCACCTGGCCGAACTGGGGCGGTTGGCGGATTTGGCCCGGGAAGCCGAGGCCCGGCAGGACTCCGGTTCGGAGGAGGAGGTGCGCAATCTTGTCCGGGCGATGCTACCCGCGCTTGACGCCTTGGACCGGCTGCTGGACTATGGGTCCAAAATGACCGACCGGAGTCCCGAGCTGGAAAACTGGGTGAAGTCCGTCGAGGCGATCCAGATACGAATGGCGAAATCCCTCGAGCGGGTGGGGCTGGTGACCTTGGGCACGGTGGGTTCGCAGGTGAATCTGGACCTGCACGATGTGGTGGAAATGAGGCCGAGCCGGGAGTATCCGGAAGGCACGGTCATCGAGGAACGGTTGAAAGGGTACTATTTCCGAGGTCGGCTGCTGCGAGACGCGAAAGTCGTCGTGGCCCTGCCCGCCTGAGAGGATGAACGCACCATGTCCCGCATTCTCGGCATCGATCTGGGCACGACCAACTCGGTGATGTCCGTCATGGAGAAGAATGGGCCGTTCGTCGTGCCCAACAGTCTGGGCGAGCGCCTGACGCCATCGGTGGTGGGCTTCTCGAAGTCCGGCGAAGTGCTGGTTGGCAAGAAGGCCAAGCGCGGCGCGATCATGAACGTCGGTCGCACGGTCTTCTCGATCAAGCGCCAGATGGGCACGAACCATCGCATCCGCATCGAGGGCCGGGAATACACGCCGCAGGAAATCTCGGCGATGATCCTGCAGAAGATGAAGTCGGACGCCGAGGACTACTTCGGCGAGGAGATCACGCAGGCGGTCGTCACCGTACCGGCCTACTTCACGGACACGCAGCGTGCGGCGACGAAGGATGCGGGCGAGATCGCCGGGCTGCACGTGCGGCGCGTGATCGACGAGCCGACGGCGGCGGCGCTGGCCTACGGGCTCGACAGCAAGAAGGACCAGACGCTGATGGTGTACGACCTTGGCGGCGGCACGTTCGACGTGTCGATCATCGAGGTGCACAGCGGCGTGTTCCAGGTGCTGGCGATCGCAGGCAACAACCTGCTGGGCGGCGACGACTTCGACGAGCGGGTCGCCAAGTACCTGGTCGACATGTTCCGCGAGCAGCACGGCGAGGACCTGTCGCAGGACCCGATCGCCATGCAGCGCCTGCGCGAAGCGGCCGAAGAGGCCAAGATCGAGCTGTCGGAGCTGAAGGAAACGCACGTGCTGGTCGAGGCGATCATGATGACCGACGCCGGCCCGCTGACGCTCGACACGACGCTGACGCGCGAGAAGTTCGAAGAGCTGACGAAGGACCTGGTCGAGATGACCCTGCCGCCGATGGAAAAGGCGCTGAAGGACTCCAAGCTCAAGATCGGCGACATCGACACGGTGCTGCTGGTGGGCGGCTCGACGCGCACGCCGGCCGTGCAGCGCATCGTGCGCGAGTTCACGGGCAAGAACGCCAGCCGCGACATCTCGCCCGAGGAAGTCGTGGCGATGGGCGCGGCGGTGCAGACGCTGGTGCTCGCGCCGCTCGACGGCGACATCGAGCAGACCCTGGCCCAGAAGTACAACCGCGAGAAGCCGGTCATCATCCACATGACGCCCTTCTCGCTCGGCGTCGGCCTGCAGGGCGACCAGTTCAGCCCGGTCATCGAGCGCAACAGCACCTACCCGACCGAAGGGAAGGACATCTTCACGACGACGCGCGACTTCCAGGAGGCGATCTCGTTCCCGATCTACGAGGGCGAGGAGACGACCGCCTCCGAGAACACGTTCCTGGACCTGCTGCGCATCGAGGGCATCACGCCGGCGCCCAAGGGCGTGCCGCGCATCGAGGTGACGTTCCGGCTGAACCCGGACCGCATCCTGGAAGTGACGGCCGAGGACCTTGCGACGGGCGTCTCGAAGAAGGTGGTGGTCGAGGCGACGGGCGAGCGCCTGAACGAGTCGGACAAGAACCGCATGATCCGCGAGGCTAAGGAACGCGTGTCGCGCATGCTGCGCTCGAAGATCAGCGAGTCGCGGCACGAGGAAGCGCGCAATATGCTGGAGCGCGCTCAGGCGACGCTGTCCGCACTGGGTGGCGACCATTCGATGTCCGCCGAGCTCAAGGCCATGGCCGACCGCCTGCGCGACGCCATCGACGAGGGCGACGAGTCGCTGCTCGACGACACGATCGACGACCTGCTGCGGCTCCTCGCCGAAATCGAGGCCAGCGCGTAAGGCGTGGTTCGTTGTGGGCTGTTCAAGATGGGGCGTTCATGGCTTGGCCATGAACGCCCCTTTCGTTTTGCGCACGGACCAACGGGAGGGGAGTGCGGGGAATTCGGAGGCTCTTGGAATTGTCGCGGGCTTGCTACTCGACGGCCCGCCACTGCTCTGCGGCGCGGCGGAATTCTTCGGCGCGGGCGTTGTTGCCGGCGGCGGTGTAGCAATCGGCGAGCAGCAGGTTGAGGGCGCGGCCAATGTCGCGGATCGTCGGCGTGACCTGCGGGGCGGAGGGTGGCGGCATGCGACGCAGGAAGGGCGTGACGGTGGTGACGGCGTCGGAGTGGCGCCCCTGCGCGAGGAAGACGAGGCCGAGCTGGTGGGCGATCCACTGGGCGTTGAGCCACTGGTGGTCGGCCATGTGGACCCCTCGTTCGAGCTCGGCGTCGAGAAGCAGACGCAGCTCGTCGAACTCGAGCAGGCGCTGGATCGATTCGTCCTCGGGTGCGATGGCCAGGGCGGCGAGGTAGTGACGACAGGCCTCGACGAAGTTGAAGAGGCGGTACTCGGCATGGCCTTGGAAGAGGATGTCGTTGGCCTGCTGGTAGGCGGCGATGCGTGCGCGGTCGGCGTGGGCGGCTTCGTGGTGCGGATCGACGATGAGGTCCCAGACGGGGACCTGCACGTCGTAGAGGCGGCCCATGTTCTCGGCGATGGGGCGCGAGTCGTAGCCGTAGCGGGGCGAGAGGAACTCGATGATGGGAAAGTCCTCGGTGTTGAGCGGGCCGTCGCCGATGTAGGTGTCGATGCCGCGTTGGTCGGTGACGAAGGACGAGACGATCTTGGCGGGTTCGCGCAGGCCGATCTCGTCGAGGTCGTCGAGGATGGCGTTGTTCTCGAGTGCGGCAAGGACGTCGGCGTAGGAGATGCGCAGGCCGCCCTTCTGGCCGATGAAGAGGCAGTAGTGCGTGGGCTGGTTGGCGAAGTACCAGACGGTCATGTCCGGGAAGACGGCGCGGAAAGTGCGGACGACGATGCGGAAGGCTTCGTCGCTGAGGCCGGCGAGGGGAACCCAGACGACGACGAGGCCGCGGTCGCTGATGCGGCGGCGGCAGAGCTCGAAGTATTCGAGGTCGTAGAGGTTGGCGTTGGACTTGTAGCGCAGGTCGGTGCAATCGGTGGCGATGACGTCGTAGACGGTGTCGGTGAAGTGGAGGTAGGAGCGGGCGTCGTCGATAATGAGCCGATAGCGCGGGTCGAAGGTGAGCATGTCGAGGGCGACGGGGTGGACGTAGTCGGCGAGGGGCCGCGCGCTGGGGGCGCTGCGTCCGATGCCGGGGATGGGAGCGTCGGCGGGATGACCGGCGGCGCGCAGGCGCTCGATCTCGCGGCGCGGATAGACGATGCCGTGGTTGGCGTCGGTCAGCGTCGGGGCGGCCTTGGGAACGGTCGAGGTGATCTCGATGGCGTGGATGTTCCGGACTTCGGGGTAGAGCGTGTAGGAGTAGGACGCGCCGCCGCTGCCGAAGCCGACGGTGAGAACGGACTCGGCGCGCCCGCCCAGCAGCACCATCGGCACATGCGCGAGGGACTTCTGGTCGGTCTGGAGCACCGGGTCGGTGCCGGCCACGCCGACGGCATCCACGTAAATCGTGCGCCAGCCCTTCGAGTCCTCGATGACCGAGACCGTCGCGAGCGAGCCCTCGTCGTAGGCGATGAGTCGCTCCCCCACCGTCAGGGCGTGGAAGGGATAGCGTGACGGGTCGCCGGCAACGCGGAAAACGAAGATGCCCGCGACGAGCACAAAGGCGACGGCAAGCACCGGACGCCGCCCGCGCGGCACCGCCGGATGCAGCCCCATGACAACGAGCACGATCGCGAAGGTGATCGAGGCGAGCACGCCAATTGTGGGCGTGATGCCAATGGTCGGGATCAGGACGAAGCCGCCGAGGAAGGCGCCCGCGATGGCGCCGCAGGTGTTGAGCGCATAGACGCCGCCAACGTCGCGCCCCAGATGGCCCAGCGAACCGACGACGATGCGCGCGACGACCGGGAAGGCCATGCCCATCAGGAGCGTCGGCAGGCCAATGACCAGTGCCGTGCGCAGCATGACGTTGCCGATGGCGCCCCAGTAGTTCAGCGCGCCGCTGTTGTCGTCGGCCAGCTCGACGAAAAAGAGCGGCATGTCGGCGCGAATGAGGAAGGGGGTGAGCGCGCCGCTGATCGCGAGCAGCAACTGGATGGCGCCGTAGGCCATGAGCAGGTCGCGGATGCGGTCCACGACGGCCTGCATGATGGCGCTGCCGATGGCGAGACCCAGCAGGAAGACCGTCAGCATGCCGGCGAAGGAGTAGGTGGTGGCCTTCAGCGTCTCGAAGCCGAAGAGCAGCGACCGCGTCCAAGCGACCTGATAGCAGAGGGCGACGAAGCCGCTGAAGAAGTAGGTGCCCATGACGATGCGGGCAACGCGGGGCGAGATGCCGACGGGCTGCGCGAGCGGCGGCAGGAGCTTCGCGCGGACGGTCTGCTCGAGTTCCTCGCCGGTCGGCACGCGCAGGGACCAGCCGAGCAGAATCGCGCCGATGCCGATGGCGATGTCGGCGGATGCGGCCAGCAGCGTGGAGCGCCAGACGCCGAAGTGCTCGAGCAGGAAGAAGCCGGTGGCGAAGACGCCAAGGACGGCGCCGGCGGTGTTCAGGGCATAGAGCCCACCGACGCCGCGGCCGACGGCGCGCAGGTCGTACGTCACGGCCCGCGACATCACGGGCAGCGTGGCGCCCATCAACGTGGTGGGCACCATCAGCAGGGCGAAGGCGATGACGAAGCGCAGGAGGCTGAAGACGAAAAAGGTGCCCTCGCCGCCGGTGGCGTAGAAGGCGCCGACGATGGGCGTGGTGGCGCGCAGCAGGAAGGGAAACGCCAGGCTGCCGAGGGCGATGCCGATTTCGAGCAGGCCGAAGACCATGAGCGGCCGGCGCAGGCGGTCGGCGCGTTTGCCGATCAGCCAGGAGCCGAGCGCCAGCCCGCCCATGAAGGCGGTCAGCACGGTGGCGACGGCGTAGACGGTGGCGCCGAAGACGGTGGTGAGCTGACGGGTCCAGACGACCTCGTAGACGAGGGCGGTGGCGCCGCTGAAGAAGAACATGAGGGCGACGAGGACGCCGCGCGCCAGGCCGAGACGGGGCGGGGCGGGGGCGTTGGAGGCGTCGCTCATGGGTGCGGCTCGGGGGCGGAAATGAGGCGAAAGGGTGGGCGGCGGCTCGCAGGCGGAGCAACGGGGAAAAGGGCGCCGGGGGGACTCGTCAGGCGGGGAAGTGGAGCCCGCCGGCGGCCTCGAGCCAGTCGGCAACGCGGTCGGCGGCGCCGGGAACGTCGTTGTCGGAGATGTCGAGTTCGAGAACGGGCAGACGCGACTGGGCAACGAGGCGACGCAGCGTGTCCTGCTCGCGGCGGAAGAGGTCGAGATCGTCGTACTGATCGGGCTTGCCGGAGACGAGGAGGCGGCGCTGGCGGGCGGCGTCGAAGCTGTCGGGCGACCGCGTGAGGAAGACGATCCGGAACCCGAGCGGCAGGAGGCGATCCTCGAGCCACGCGAAATCGAGGTCCTTGCCGCGGTGCTCGAGCTGCCAGGCGCGGGTCGAAATGTGGAAGCGGTCCACGATCCAGGAGTAATAGCAGAGCAGCTCGAAGAGGCGGACCCAGGTGGCGTAGGTCTCGCGCGCGCGCGTTTCCTCCTCGGGCGCGAAGTTGATGAGGCCACGGCCCCAAGGCGTGTTCGTGAAGCCGCACCACTCGCCGCTGACGACGGGCGAGTGATAGCGATAGCGGCGCGGACCGACGATGCGTGGGTGCTCGTTGAGCGCGAAGGCGAGGTCGGTCTTGAAGGTGAGGCGCGTGCCTTCGAGGATAATCTTGGGACAGAGTTTCACGGGCGGGATTCCGGAACGGGAAAGTGATGGAGCCATCGAAGCGCCAGTGGTGCGCGGCGTCGCCAGGCGGCCTCGTTGTGCGCGTCGCCGACGCCGGTAACGTGCATGAAGTCGGGGCCGAACAAGGCGCCGCTGCCGAGGAAAGCGTCGCGGACGGTCTGCACGTGGAGGAAGCCGTCGTGCGAGCGGCCCTCGGTGCCGGAGTCGATCCACAGGCGCGCGCGCGTGCCGGCGCGTGCGTGTTCGGTGGCACGGCGAACGTACTCGTCGGGGGCCAGCCAGAAGCTGGGGGACATGGCAATGGCGGCGCCAAAGGCGTCGGGGCGTCGGATGGCGGCTTCGATGGCGAGCAGGCCGCCGAGGGAGCTGCCGACGAGGGCAACGTCGTGGGCCGCGTCGCCGACGCGCCAGCGTGCGCGAAGCATGGGCAGCAACTCGTCGCACAAGGCATCCAGGAACGCTCCGCCGCGGCCGCTCTGGCCGTCGTTCTCGATCCACTCGGGCGTGTACTCGGCGAAACGATCGGGCGTGTTGGCAACCGCCACGAGGATCATGTCGGGCACCAAGTGCTGGTCGATCAGGTCGGTGATGGTGCGATCAAGGTCCCACGACCCAAACGCCCCGCCGGGTGCGAAGACATTCTGCCCATCAAGGGCGAGCAGCACGGGATATGAGCGATCGACCTGCGAGTCGTACCCACGCGGCAGGAGCACGCTGACACGGCGTGGGCGAAATCCCGTCGGCGAAAACAGGATGTCCACGCGCCGAGGAGCGGAGAGGTCGCCTTGTCGAACGGGCACATCGGGCGCTTCGAGTTGATGACATGCGCTCATGGTGTCCACGAACTCGGCCGCGTTCCCGGGATCGTCGAGCCCTGCGGGACCGAAGGGTCGTTCGTGGAATCGCAGCATGTCGCTCGCAATGCCCGGAAGATCGAGAGGGAGCACCCATTCCACAGCGCCAATCGACAGCATGCGCACGGACTGCATCGGGTCGCAGTCGCCCAGATACGGCGATGGACCGGAGACGTACAGGGCCCTGCCCTCCGCGAGTGGCTCCTCGAGGGACATCGTGACGGGTGTGGCGGCAACCGAGGTCGCGAGCAGCAAGATCAGTCCGAGTCGTGCGATCATGGACAGGGCGGGGTCACTCCCAGGAAAGCGTTGAAGATGCCCTGTGCGTCGAGGGGGGTGACGTTGCCATCGCCGCCCGCCGGGCAGAAGTCCGCGGCCAGCGCGGACATGCCGGAAGGACAGTCGGCGAGGATGTAGCACAGGAAGGCGGCCTGCGCATCGGCCGGCGTGATGACGCCGTCGCCATCCACGTCGCCGGGAAGGACGAGCGGGGTTGTGTTGCTGGCGCCGGGCGTCGGGTACGGCAGCACGACGAAGGGCTCGGCGCCGTCCGGCAGGAGGCCCATGCTGACGTCGGTCTGCTGCTCGCCGAACGTCACGGAGTGGACGAGCTGGAGCGCGTTCTCCTCGGTGTCGAAGAGGCCGATGGCCTCGCCGCCCTTCGAGAGCGCGAACGTGGCATGGAGATGCTCGGGCGTGTTCTGGGCCGTGTCGTTGTCTGCCCAGACCAGCAGGAATCCCTTGGACGCGATCGTGGTGCCATTGGGGAAGCGCCACTTGGTGGGATTCGGCAGATTGTCGGTTAGGAACATGCCGGAGAGGTCGACGGGTTCCTCTTCGTCATTGTAGAGTTCGATCCAGTCGTCGAACTGGCCGGCGTTGTCGGCGAGCGTGGTGGCGTTGTCGGCCATGAACTCGTTGATGAAGAGGCGGGGCGGGGTGCGGGGCTCGGTGCCGCCGCCGGGGATGGTGGTGTCGTTGGGGGCGAGCGGCGTGGGGACGGCGAACTCCATGAGGTTGTCGGAGCCGTCGGGATAGCGGCCGTAGGAGCGGTCGGTGAGCAGGAAGGGCCAATCGAGCCCGTCGACAAAGACGCGACCCTGGGCGTCGTCGGTGGAGAGGATGAGCGTCTCGCCGGCGCGGTCGAGGGCGAAGGGGGCGTGCAGGTGGCCGGGGGCGGTCTGCTCGGGCTGGTTGTCGGCCCAGACGAGCAGGAATCCCTTGGCCGGGATGACCGTGCCGGCGGGGAACCTGAAGAGACCGGGATCGGTCGGCTTGTCGCTCAGGTGCCAGCCCGAGATGTCCACGGGGAAGTTTTCGTCATTATAGAGTTCAATCCAGTCGTCGAACTCGCCGGCATTGTCGGCCAGCGTCGTGGCATTGGAGGCCATGACCTCGTTGATGCGCACGGCGGGGAGCGGGTCGGTCGAGCCGGCGAAGCTGGCAAGTTGCTGGCCCAGGGAGGCGGCGCGGCGGTCCATGAAGGGAAGGATGCCGAGGGTGTGGAACGCGCCGCCGCTCCAGTTCGTCGGTTGGTTGTAGTTGAGAAAGTACGGATGGTGCTGCGCGCCTTGATCGGCCGTGCCGTTGATGCCTCCGGATTCGATGGTGCCATCGAACCAGGGGGCGAGGAGCGCATGCCAGCGGGCGGGCAGGGCTCGGAAGTCGGGATCCTCGAGAATGTCGATGGCTTGGATGAGATAGCGCCGATAGTGGCGTCGCCAGGCGCTGTGGTCGAAGAGCGCGTCGACAAGCGGTGCGGGGGTGCTGCCGAAGCCGCCGTCGCCCCAGTTGTCGAAGTGGCGCGTGCTCCAGTCGGTGTTGAAGAAGTCGACACCGAAGGTGTTGTCGTAGTCGTAGGGAATCAGCTCGAAGCGCCCGGTGCCGGCATTGTTGTACAGGTAGTAGTTGTTGCTGCCGTACCAGTAGTCGTCCCAACTGCCGATGGCGACGTTGGATGCGAAGTACCGCAGCAGATTGTCGACGTTGATGTGGGCGTCGAGCTGCTCGCGGATGACGCTGGAGGGCTGGGTGTCGATCAGGCGGATGAGGGCCGCGAGGTCTGACGGGTCGGTGTCGGGTCGGTTGTTGCGCTCGGAGTAGATCTCTCCGTCGCCGATCTCGAGGTAGTTCTCCTCGGGGAGGAAGCGCAGGTCGGCGGGCCGGCTTTTGTGGAGGCACTTGTACAGGTTGCCGCTCTTGTTGCCGAACCAGGAGTCGGCGAACTCCTCGTCGTTGTGTTCGACGTGGACGCGCATACCGAAGAAGGCACCGTTGACGTGAAGGGCGACGTAGTGGATGCGCGAGACCGGCAGGCTCATGCGCCGCATGAACT
Organism: Candidatus Sumerlaeia bacterium; assembly: GCA_019634695.1. Taxonomy (GTDB): domain Bacteria; phylum Sumerlaeota; class Sumerlaeia; order SLMS01; family JAHLLQ01; genus JAHCAW01. Next base: position 21,256 of record JAHCAW010000042.1, on the reverse strand, counting down.
CGTGTGCGAGCATGCGGCGCAGGAGGGTGGGGTCGTTGGGCTCGGCGTTGAGGTTGATGGCCTCGAGGCCGTGAAACGCGCGGCCGGGAACGAAGTCGTTCAAGTCCAGCTTGAAGGACTTGCGGTGGGCGCCGCGGCTGAGATTGCCGCGGACGCTGACGGCAACGTCGTCGAGCGTCGTGTCGATCACCGAGTTGCGCCACCGCACGGTGGCGGTCTTCTGGTCGTCGCTCCAGGGGTTGTCGAGCAGGGACTGGAAGTCGGCGGGAGCGATCGTCAGATCGACGTGGGTGACCTCGTTGCTGAGGAAGACGTGGGCGGCGGCGTCGAGATAGTCGGCATCGCGCGGGGCGGGCGACCATGCGGCGGCCGAGACAGCCAGGATCAGGAGCAACGCGGCAAGGTGGGGAACAAGGGTACGGCGGGAAACGAACATGGCCAGTCCTTGGGACAAATGGGAAGGCGCCAGGCTGCCCGGCCGGGAAGCCCTCGCCCTCCGTGGCGGACAGTATCGGGCGGCCGGAGGCGGGCTGGCAATCAAACTGGGATAAAAGGGTCGAAGAAAGGCCCGATAAAGGTTTATCGCCCTGTCCGATCCGGCTGGACAGGCGCGGCCGGCAGGGCTAGGGACGGGTGGCACCAGCTTGTTAGTTCGCGAGGCGAGGCGAGCGATGGCGAGGCGCGCAGGCAGTCGAACCCCGATGGTGATTCTGGCGGGTCTGTTGACCGGTCCTGCCGCGGCCGGGGATGTGCTGCTGCAGTACTTCGAAGGTCAGTGGGAGACGATCGAGCGGCGCATGCCCGACGTCTTCATGGCGCGCTACCACGCGCTGTGGGTGCCGCCGCCAGGCAAGGCCGACAGCGGCGTGTTCTCGGTCGGCTATGACGTCTACGACCGCTTCCACCTCGGCCAGCCGGGCGATCGCACGCTCTACGGCACGGAGGAGAGCTTCCGCCGTCTGTCCCAGGAGATGAGCCGCGCGGGAGTGTTGCTCTATGTCGACACCATCGTGAACCACAACGGCTTCCGGGATTCGAGCACGTCGGGCTTCGAGGCATCGGGCGGCTACCCCGGATTCGTGACGCGCCTGCCGGGCGACGCCGACGGCGACTTCCATGGGGCCTTCGAGGGGGGCGACTGGAACATGCGGCTCGCCGGTCTGATCGACATCGCGCAGGAGAAGAACCACCAGTTCGTCCGCCACCCGGTGCCCGACGTCGTCGGCAACATTCCCAACGAGACGGCGCGCGAGTCGAATCGCATGCTGTACCCGGACCTGGACCTGCCGCTCGAACACGGGCGACGGCCGTTCAATCTGGCCAATCCGATGGCGGGCGACCCCTACACCGAGAACGCCACCGGCCTGCTGATGCGCTACCTGCACTGGATGGTCGAGGTGCACGGCGTGGACGGCTTCCGCATCGACGCGGTGAAGCACGTGCCGCAGTGGTTTTACAACGACTACTACGACGCGGCGGTGTACAACGTGGCGCGCAACGCGATCGACGGGTCGGCGTTCACGCCGTTCAGCTTCGGCGAGGCCTTCGACACGAACTTCACGCTGCTGGAGTCCTACACGCGCAAGGACGGCTACGGCAACCGCGACGTGCTGGACTTCCCCCTCTTCTACGCGATGAAGAGCGTCTTCGATGCGGGCGGGTTCGGCAACATCGGCGACCTGGAGCTGGCATCGTACGACGGCTCGGACGGGGGCTACAACGACGGCACGCGCGGCGTGATGTTCGTCAACAGCCACGATGACGAGGGCGGCGGCTACACGACGCTCGGCCCGGGCTACAACATCGTGGCCCACGCGCACATCCTCACGCGCACGGGCTATCCGGTGGTGTACTACAACGCGCACGAGTTCGGCACCGAGCGCGATTTCCCCAAGCCCGGGCGCTGGGAGGCGCTGGGCAACACGTCCGAGCTGATCACGCGCCTGGTGCGCATCAACAAGGAGTACGTGCGCGGGGCCCACGCCTCACGCTGGGTGGACGACACGGTCTACATCTACGAGCGCGTCAACGCCTGCCTGGTCGGGCTGAACGACCGCGGCGACGGGGGCTTCGACACGCGCACGGTGGACACGGGATTCGCGTCCGGCACGGTGCTGGTCGAACTGACCGGCAACGCCACGTCGGCGACCGTGGATCCCTACGACGACATCTACGACACGGTCACCGTCGGCGGCGACGGCAAGGTGACGATCCGCGTGCCCCGCAATCGCAATCCCGACGACGTGTTCCACGGCCGGGGCTATGTGGTCTACGGGCCTCAGAAGCCCACCTCGACCCTGAGCGTGACGAACACGGCATGGGTGATCGGGGCCGACCCGACCGGCGGCACCGAGGGCGTGCGCCGGCTGACGCCGCTGCATGTGGTGACGGACGACACGATCGAGGTGCAGCTCGAGGTGGCCGCCAGTCCGTGAGCGACAACGCCCTCGTGAAGATCCAGCTTCGGCGCCGTGGACGTCGCGACGGCGACAGCGTCATCAACGCGCGGCGAGTTCGCCGGCTTCGAGTCCTTCCCCAACGTCAGCGCCGGCGTCCACACCGCCAGCATCGACGCGACCGCGCTGCCCGAAGGCTACAACTACATCGAGACCGTCGCCTTCCTCGAACGCCCCCTGTCGACGCCGGCCATCTACGACAACCAGCGGCTCGTCGTGTATCTCGACCGCCTGCCCCCGCAAGCCGATCTGCTCTATCCATCCCAGACCGGCACGCGCGACATCGAGTCGGGCACCTACGAAGTGGCCGTCTCGGTGGACCACACGGTGAACAACGTGCACGTGCTGCGCGACGTGTCGCCCTCGGCCACGGATGGAGAGATCATCGCGATGCTGGGGGCGGGCACGCAGGCATGGCAACGCGACCGCCTCGAGTGGCGCCGCGAAGTCGACGGCTTCGCGGGCAACGGCACGACGGAGTTGACCGTCGTCGCCTTCGAGGAAACGGGCAACTATTCGATCACGCGGTTCGGTGGCATCGGCTACGACACGACCCCCGCGCCGGTGGTGCCGTTGGTGATCTCGGACACGGCGGGCAACACTCTCTACGACACGGGTTGGCATAACGGCGCCAAGGGCGGCAGCGGTCTCGGCGTGTGGGTGCTCTCGACGTCTGGCGCAAACGCGGGCCACTTCATCGGCAGCTCGACGGGCAACGGCGACGGCGACTCCAACGCCGACGGCGACATCGACACGGCGGGGCGTTCGTGGGGCCTGTGGGCGCAGACCGGCACGACGGCCAGCGCCGTGCGCCTGCTCGAATCGTCCGTGCCCGTCGATGGTCAGGTGCTCGTCAAGATGGACAACGGCTGGATCGCGACCGGCGGCGTGGTCGGCGTGGGCCTGCGCAACGCCAGCGGCCAGAACCTCACCGAGTTCTACTTCGTCGGCGGCGAGAGTGTCTATCGCATCGACGATGGCACCGGCAGCGACCCGACCACGCTGGGCTTCAGCGACGAAGGCCTGACGCTGATCTTCTCGCAGCGCTCCGGCGGCACCTACGACCTCAGCATCGAACGCCTCGCCGGCGGCAACGAACTGCTGACCGGCCGCGCGCTCAAGAGTCCCTCCGGCGGCCAGGCAATCGCGCAGGTGCGCCTGTTCAGCTTCGCCGCCGGCACCGGCTCGGCCCACGACGCCTTCTTCAACTCGCTCTTCGTCTCCACCACCGGCGGCCTTGTGCCCGTGGAACTGGACCTGTTCGCCGTGGAGTAGGAAACAAACCGAGCCGAGAGCCGCTCAATCGAACAGAGGCATCTCGGCCTTCGGCGGCTCGACCGGATCGAGACCGGCGATCATCCTCTCCTCCTCCTCCGGCCAGTCGAAAGCCCCTTTCGTCAGCTCCGCCAACCGGGCCCTCAGCTTCGCCAGATAGGCATCCACCTCCTCGTCAGTCGCCAGCCGGAAGCGCCGCGCGCTGAAGCTCGCCTCCTTCGTGCAGTGAGGCGCCATCACCGGATTGCGAACCATCCGCAACCGCAACCCCACCCCCGCCACCCCCGTCAAGTAGTGCCCCATCGAAACCACGTCCCGAACCACATACACCCCGCCCTCCTCCGGCACCTCCTCGCAGGCTTGCCACACCTCCTGCGGAAAATCGCCATCGATACAGATCACGGCATCGCCCACGGTGAACATGATGCACCTCCTGGATTGCGAACGCCTCCACCCCGACAGGACGAGAGCATGAGGCAGACACAAAACGTGTTCAACATCTGATTCTGCGTGTCAATACGATTTCGGTGGCATACAAGCTCGGCCGCCGCGCCCGGCATGTGCCTTCTCCCGAGAGGAGCGACGAGAACCCTCTGTCGGATCAGTGGCGCGCCCGGGAGGACTCGAACCTCCGGCCTACGGATTAGAAGTCCGTTGCTCTATCCACCTGAGCTACGGGCGCGTGGGGAGGTCGATTGGTCGGTGGGGGGCGGGCCACGTCAACGCGGAAGTCGCGGAGGGCGCGGGGCGCGGCGGCGCGGCATTGCTTGACGCCCCCGGGCGGGGAGGCCAGCACAGCGAGCATTGTCGGCGGGGTATGCCCCGGCGGCGTGAGTTTCGGGACTGCGCCCGGATCAGGAGGTGTGTGGTCGTGATCAATTATATCTGGGTGGCGTTCATCGCGCTGGCCATCATTTATGCCGGGTATCTGGAGGTGGCGAAGAAGCCGCCGGTGGAGAATCCGGCGCCGGTGGTGGTGGTGGACTACGACGGCGATGGGGTCGGCGTGGGGACCGGGGTGCGGTTGGCGGAGGGGTTTGCGCACGAGGGGCGGCGGTTCGCAGAGGTGGCGTACGATTTCGCGGACTCGAGCCGGGTGGAGGCCGACCTGGGGATCGTGGTGGCGGGAACTTATGAGGCGCCGACGGCGTGGAGCGTGAAGCCGCGGGCGCTGAAGCCGACGAGTGTGACGTTGCGGGTGCGCGGGGACGGCAGCGGGCATCTGTTGTCGTTCGTGGTGGTGGACCGCGACGGGGAGGAGTTCCGTCCGCGGACGCAGTGGCGGCTGTCGGCGCCGAAGGAGGGCGAGGAGGAGTGGCGCGCGGTGACGGTGGCGCTGGGCGAGTTGGACGCGGGGCCGGGGAATCCGGGGGCGTCGGTGGACTATCCGGTGCGCGTGCAGGCGCGGCTGACGCGGTCGGAGACATCGGAGGTAGCGGCGGGCACGGTGGGTTTCGATTCGGTGCGGGCGGTGCTGCCTGCGATGAAGAATCACGCGACGAGTCATGAGTCGAAGAGCTGGATGGGCATCGCGTCGGCTTCGATCATCGAGTGGGCGCGTTTTTCGATCACGCTGGCGATCGGCTTGATCGGACTGATGATGTTCTGGCTGGGGCTGATGCGAATCGCGGAGAAGGCGGGGTTGGTGGACGTGCTGGCACGGGCGGTGAAGCCGGTGATGGTGCTGCTGTTTCCCGATGTGCCGAAGGACAGCCCGGCGATGGGGGCGATCCTGATGAACGTGGCGGCGAACATGCTGGGGCTGGGCAATGCGGCGACGCCGTTGGGAATCAAGGCGATGAAGGAGTTGCAGGCGAACAATCCGAGCGACGAGTACGCCAGCAACGCGCAGTGCATGCTGCTGGCGATCAACACGTCGAGCGTGACGTTCATCCCGGCGACGATCTTCGCCTATCGTGCGGCGCAGGGTACGGCGGACATGATGAAGTTCTGGCCGGTGATGATCGGCGTGACGACAATTTCGACGATCGTGGCGGTGGTGATGTGCAAGCTGCTGGAACGGCTGCCGATGTTCCGGATTCCTGCAAGCGCGCTGGTGAAGTCCACCCCGGAGGTGAAGCCATGAACTTCGCGCATACCCTGGAGACGATCTCGAACTGGGCCGTGCCGATGATCGTGCTGTTCATCCCGCTGTACGCGATATGCAAGGGGGTGAAGGTGTACGAGGTGTTCGTGGATGGCGCGAAGGAGGGCTTCTCGATCGGCGTGACGATCATGCCGTATCTGGTGGCGATCCTGGTGGCGATCGGGTTGATGCGGGACGTGCGGTTGCTGGACGTGATCACACAGGCGATCGAGCCGCTGACGATGCTGGTGTACCTGCCGGGCGAGATCCTGCCGCTGGCGTTGATCCGGCCGCTTTCGGGCGGCGGAGCCTCCGGAATCATGAACGCGATCATGGCCGAGCACGGGCCGGACAGCTACCTGGGGCTGATGGCGTCGGTGATGATGGGCAGCACGGAGACGACGTTCTACGTGCTGGCGGTGTACTTCGGCGCGGTGAACATTCGGGCGACGCGGCACGCAGTGCTGGCGGGCCTGACGGCGGACGGCGCGGGGATTCTGGCGACGGCGATCCTGTGCCGGCTGGCGTTCGGGGACTTGCTGTGAGGGGTGGGCGGGCGCAACCGCTTGCGCTTGCTGCCGCCTCAAGTGCTGGAATGATTTGACTTGGAGCCTGCGGGGCCGAGTCGATGCTTCTCGACAGGGAATGAACACGCTTTCTTGAGAGTTTTTTCATGGATTGGGCGTCTGCTTTGACTTGACCGAGGACCTTGGCGCGGCAAGCCTTCCCCTATTCCAAATCCCCAATTGGAGCATGTGCATGATGCGCAAACTCTTCTCGACCTCCTGTATGATGGCGACCGGTCTGTTGACGATCGCCTCGAGCGCGGCTCTTGCCGCCATCATCAACGTGCCGGGCACGCACGCGACTGTCCAGGCGGCCGTCAATGCGGCGGCAGCCAGCGGCGACGAGATCGTGATCGCGCCGGGCACGTATGTGGGCCCGGTCCAGGTCAACGGCAAGTCGCTGACGATCCGCGGCTCGGATGCGAACAACCGGCCGATTCTGGTGCTGGAGCAGCAGCCGGCGGCGCCGAGCTTCGGTTTTCAGGCGACGGGTTTCCTGATCCTGGGCGACGGCATCACGGTGTCGGTGGAGGATGTGATCACGATCCCGGCGCCCTCGAACACGCCAAGCCGCGCGTTCCAGACCTCGACGCTGACGGCTGGTGCGACGATCACCGCCAATTTCGAGAACATCCTGATCGCCCCCAACAGCGGCTCCAACACGCCGGCGACCACCGATCCGTTCGCTGACCTCACCTTCCCCCATTCGACGGACTGGTCTTCCGACGGCATGTACCTGGTCAATCGTGCGTTTCTGGGGACGCTGCTTGATGGCATCGGCATCTACACGCTGACCGACGTGACGGTCATCGGCGCGGGTCGCGACGGAATCGTGGCCTATCCTTCGGGCCCGACTTCGCCTGGCGGCGGGGCGGGTTCGTCGTTGACGGCGTCGGGTGTGAAGATCGCCCACTCGGCCCGGCATCCGATCCAGTGGGGCGACAGCAACTTGCAGGGGTCTGCCTACACGATCACGGGCACGCGCGCGAATCCGGGCCTGTTGAGCCGCAACAACAACCGGACGACGGCCTCGGCGGCCGGCGTCAACGGCATCAACGGCGCGGGCGTCGTGGCGATCGATCATCTGGTGCATATCGATCACACCGGCGCGGCCGGGGCGTTGCACCTGAACGCGGGCAGTTTCACGAGCCTGTCGATTTCGAAGTCGCTGTTCGCGAACATCAACGATGATGGCCTTGCGCTGTCGGGCACGGCGATCACGGACGGGCCTGTGGGGATCGACAGTTCGACGTTCTTCGCATGCGGGCAGGCGGCGAGCAACACGGCCGGCCTGTGGTTCGGCACGGTGAACCCGCTGTTCACGATCTCGAACAGCGTGTTCGCGGGCACGACCGGTCACGGCGGTCTGATCTACAACGCCGGCGCCGGCGCGAAGACGACGCTGAACAACAATGCGATCGTGGCCGCCGGTCCGAACGCGCTGACGCAGGGGCAGTTCGGGTCGGGGGCTCCGGCCACTTCGGAGACCGGCACCGTGACGGCGGACCCCGAGTTCGTGAGCACGACCACGACGTCGCTGGCGGCGCTGCAGACGGCGTTCGACGTCGAAGCAGCTTCCTACGCCGGTGCCGGCACCAGCTCCTCGAACCTCTCGGGGTTCGGCGACTACGTCGGCGCCTCGTCCGTCGGCGAGTGGATGCTGCACTGATCTCGATTCCCCAAGTGGGACGTTGCTCCATCGGGGGGCAGGCCGTGCGCCTGCCCCCCGATTGCGTTTTCATTCGTCGTGGCCCCGTGCAAAGCGGAACGACGATTGCCCCGCTGATGATAGCCGGGAACCAGATCGTCCATCACGAAAGCCTCATATTTGCGAGGGATGATGGCAGCGGAACGCCGAGGATTACCTTGACCTCAGCGAACCCGGCTGAAAAAGTCTGCTAACCGTAGCGGGGGGCGTTGAATTCGCTTACGCCTCCTGCCGGTTCATTTTCCGTCAGCGCGCCCGACCCCATCCGGGTGCGCCCTTCAGGAGGTTCCCGCATGAAACGAACAGCATGTGCAGCGGCCCTCGCCCTCGGCCTGTTGGCCGCGAGCGCATCCGCGCAGACAACAACCGGCTATCTGTACTACGCCGGCGGCGGCTTGGCCGTGCCGGGCAACGCAACGGCGCAGGACGGCACGCTGACGGGCGACAATGGCGTTTTCAGCGTCCTGGTCGCCGACGTCACGATCTCGCCCTCATCCGTCACGGTGGGCAACTGGCGCTACGCCGCGGGCGTCACGCTGGGCAATCCGTTGCCGGCCGACAATCCGAACACATCGCCGGACGTCGAGGCCTACTCGTGGATGTTCCTCGAGAACGCCTGCCACGTCCACAACGGTCGCCTGTATGTGGGCCCTGCCGACTGGAACGGCGACGGCTCGCGCAACACGGCACCCCTCGTGGCGCACGCCCCCATCAACGGCGACGGCACGCTTGGTGCGTGGACCCTCAGTGACCTGTTCCCGACACCGCCGGCCGATCAGGCCATCTGCGCCACGGCACTCGTCGACTTCGGCAGCAGCGCGTACTACTACGTGTTAGGCGGCACGAGCAGCGGCACCAACCGCACGCTAGTGGCCCCGATTCTGTCGGGCGGCAACCTGGGCACGTGGGCGGCCAGCACGGACCTTCCGGAGAGCGACTGGTTCAACCGCGCGACGGCCGTCGGCAGCACGGTGGTCCATGCTTCGGGCAACCTTGCGACCGCGATCCGCCAAGCGCACTATGCAACGGCCAACAGCGGCAACGGGCAGTTGAGCAGTTGGACGTCGGCCGGCACGTATGGCGCCGGCGCCAAGCAGTGGGACATGGCCATGGCGAGTGTGCGCAGCGCGGGCGGCAATGACTTCGCGGTCATTTCCGGAGGCAATGCGTTCGATGGCAAGACGTTCGTGACGCAGGTGACGGGCGGCGTGCCCGGGGCCTGGAGCGAGACGAACGCGCTGCCGACGGGCGTGCGGCGTGTGGCCGGGACCGGCGCTGCCGACGTCATGTTCGTCATGGGCGGCACGGTCGGCACCAGTGCCGTCACAGCCGGCATCGACGACGTGCAGGTGGGACGCATCAGCGACAGCGGCGTCATCACGTGGGCGACCTCGGACACGGACGTGAACCTGGCGCCGATGCCGCAGGCGCGCAGCTTCGGCGGCACGGCGTTCCATGTCGTCACCGCACCGTCCTCGGTCGGCGAGTGGATGCAGTACTGATCCGCCGTCGGTAGGGATGCAGGACTCTCCGGAACCCGGGGGCGGCCGAACCGCTCCCGGGTTCTTCTTTGAGGTGGCGTGTCGGTTCCAGATTCCCCTTCCCCCGGTGGCGGCGGCGGGTGGCAGGGTTCGGACATTCCCGCGCGTCGGAGGTATCCACGGTTCCTATGCCACGCGATCTGCTGTGGTTGAACGGCCAGGTGATGGACATTGCCGAAGGGCGGTTGCCGGTCGAGGACCGGGCGACGAACTTCGGCGAGGGCATCTATGAGGTGATCCTGTTCTACGACGGGCGGCCGTTCCTGCTGCGGGAGCATCTGGAGCGCTGGGAGTTCAGCGCGCGCGGGATCGAGATCGTCTCGCCGGGGACGCTGCCGGAGCGCTTCGACCGCTTGTGCGCGCTGGTCGAGGAGAGCGGCCATCGCAATGCGATGGTCTATGGGCAGTTGTCGCGCGGCGTGGCGAAGCGCAACCACCTGTTCCCGGACCCGGCGGTGGTGCCGCCGACGGAGTTCTGGTTCGTCCGGCCGGCACCGGTGCACAAGGCGGAGCACTATGCCAACGGGGTAAAGCTGGTGTCGCATCCGGACGAGCGCTGGCCGCATTGCCACTACAAGACGATCGCGCTGCTGCCGAACTGTCTGGCGAAGAACCGGGCACAGCGGGCGGGGGGCTTCGAGGCGTTGCTCTACCGCGAGGACGGGACGGTGACGGAGTGCAGCGCGTCGAACGCGTGGTGCGTGCGCGGCGGCGAGGTGTGGACGCATCCGGCGACGAACCGGATTCTGGCGGGGATCACGCGGCGGGCGATCATCGAGGAGGCGCGGGCGCTGGGGCTGGCGGTGCGCGAGGAAGCGGTGTCGCTGGCGGGCTTCAAGTCGGCGGACGAGGTGTTCGTGAGTTCGACGACAATGGAAGTGATGCCGGTGTCGGCGATCGACGAGGCGCGGATCGGCAAGGGAGCTCCGGGGCCGGTGACGGCGAAGTTGCGGTCGGCGCTGCGCGAGCGGGTCGAGCGCGACTGCGCGGCCGCGGCGCGGTAAGGTCGTCACCAGCGCGGGCGCACCTGCATGGCGGGGGCGGCGGAGGGATCGCCGCCGAGCGCGGGCACGTCGAGCGGTTGGGTCTTTGCGAACAGATCGAACGGTGGCGAGGCGACGAGGGCGCCCACGGGGAGCGTCGCGCCGCGCGGCAGCAGCACGGTGCGCAGGGCATCGAGGCCGTGCTCATGGAAGAGGCGCGGATCGGGTTGCTCGAAGAAGAGGGCATAGTAGGGGGCGTAATCGGTGTAGAGCACGTTGGGTCCGTCGGGGTTCTCGCGCCACATGACGTCGAGGGCCTCGAGGACGCCGTATTGCCAGGCGAACCCATCGAGGGCGACGCGGCGCCGCAGGGCGGTGGCATCGAGCGCGAACGAGAACACCGTCACCAGCACCAGCGCCCCCGCCGCGAGACGCGCGCCGGCGACCGCGACCAGCACCCCCACGCCGCGTGCCGAGATCAGATGCACTGCGGGAAGGAAGAGAATCGCGCGCAGGGCGTGCGGGATACCGTCGTTCGTCATGGCGGCGGCGAGCGGGGCGGCGAACAGCCAGACGATGAGCAGGCGCGCGCCGGCGCCGGCGCGCGCGCGCAGCGTCCACAACCCGGCAAGGAAGAAGGGCGCCTCGGCCCAGCCGACGATGCCGCCCCACGGAAGGCCATGCCGCGGGTTCGCGTCGCCGGAGACGAAGAGGAACGCCGGATCGAAGTGGGCGAGATAGTTGGCGGCGAACTGCACGAAAGCGGCGAAGGTCACGCCGTCGCCGAAGACGGAGATGCGGGCGAAGCGCGCGGACCCGGCGGTTGCCGCGAACAGGACGATCGGAATGGCGAAGAGGAAGAACAGAACAGCCGCGGGCCAGTAGACACGAATCAGCCGTCGCAGGTCGCCGCCCATCTCCCACCACAGTCCGAGCAGGATGAAGGGGACGACGAGGCGCGCGGGCTCGTAGGCGTAGAACGCGAGCGCGAGCAGCAGACCGGCCGACGCCGCAAGGGCACGGCGATGACGATCCAGCGCGAGCGGCACCGTGAGCACCGCGAGCACGCCGGCGGTGAAGAACAGCGGCACCGTGATGCCCTGCTGGGCCCAGCGCGAGAAGAGCACGTGAGCGGGCGAGACGGCGACGAAGGCCGCGGCGGCCAGCGGCACCACGCCGCAGAAGGCCGATGCCGCGGACGGTCCACTCCCCCGCCGCCACGCAAGGTGTCCTCCTGCCTGAAGGCGAAAGGCCAGGGCCCAAGCGAGCAGCACGGTCAACCAGCCGGCGAGCGCGGCGACGAGGCGCGTTGTGGTGCGATTGAGCCCGAAGAGGCCGACGATGGGGGCGGAGAGATACTGGTAGATCGCCGAGGTTTCGACGCCGCCGACCTCGACGAAGGCGGGCAGGAGGCGGGTGGGGACGACAAGGCCGTCGCGAAACTCGCCGTGGCGACCGGTGTGCCAGAGCTCGAAGGCGGTGGTGCCCTTTTCGGCTTCGTCGCGAAAGAGCCCGGGCGGATTGCCGCCGAGGTCCCAGAAGCGCAGGAGGGCGGCGGCAAGCAGGATGCCGAGAAGCGGAACCGCCTGGCGACGCAGGGCATCGCGCAGGCGGGGAGCTTCGGCAGGCGTGTCAGCGGTCACGGGGGCAGGCCGGGCGGATGGTGGCGGGATGGTGCGAATCCGCCCGGCGGTGCCGCAAGGAGAACGCCGCGGGACTACTTGGCGGCGGCGAGTTCGATGGTGCGTTCGACGAGGCGGACGAACTCGGCGCGGCGGCCGTCCTTGTCCGTGCCACAGGTCGAGGCGGCGAGTTCCTTCACCTGGCCGAGCGTCATCAGCCCGGTCTGCTCGGTCTGGCGCAGGATCATGCCGAAGCCGGCGACGGAGGCGGCGAAGATGAAGTCGTCCGAGCAGTCCATGAGGCTGGAGCCCTTGTCGTGCACGGGGACCTCGAGCAGGCGGCTGGTGTCGCCGTCGGGCTGCTTGTAGCGCAGCTTGACGGTGAGCAGCTCGTTGCTGGCGACCACGTTGGCGGGGCGCTGGTACTTGAGCGGGTCGACGGTGCCGGCCGCGGCGGTCATGTCGACGCCGACGGGAACGACCTCGTAGAGCGCGGTGACCTGATGGCCGGAGCCGATGTCGCCCGCGTCCTTGCGGTCGTCGTTGAAGTCCTGATGCTGGAGCATGCGGTTCTGGTAGCCGATGAGGCGGTAGGCCTGGACCTTGGCGGGGTTGAACTCGACCTGGATCTTCACGTCCTTGGCGATGGTGAACAGGGTGCCGCCGGCCTGTTCGGCGAGCACGCGGCGGCCTTCGGCCAGGCTGTCGATGTAGGCGTAGTTGCCGTTGCCCTTATTGGTGATCTGCTCGAGCATGGCATCGTTGAGATTGCCGCGTCCGAAGCCGAGGACCGTGAGATAGACGCCGCTCTTGGCTTCCTGCTCGACGAGGCTGACGAGTTCGGAGGTGCTGGTGGTGCCGACGTTGAAGTCGCCGTCGGTGCAGAGGATGACGCGGTTGGCGCCGCCTTGGAGGAAGTTCTCGCGGGCGATCTTGTAGGCGAGCTGGACGCCGGCGCCTCCGGCGGTGGAGCCCCCGGCGCGCAGGCGATCGATGGCATCGAGGATCGTGGCCTTCTCGGCGCCGCTGGTGGCGGGCAGGACGAGGCCGCTGGTACCGGCGTAGACGACCATGCTGACTGTGTCGCGCGCGTCGAGTTGTTCGACGAGGTTCTTGAGCGATGCCTGCGCGAGCGGAAGGCGGTCGGCCGGATTCATGGAGCCGGAAACATCGACGAGGAAGACGAGGTTGCTGCCGGGGCGATCGGCGTCGGGAATCTCATGGCCGCCGAGGCCGATGCGGACCAACCGGTGCTGCGGCTCCCAGGGGCACTCGCTGGTTTCGACGGCGACGGAGAAGGGCTCGCCGTTGGTCGGTTGCGGATAGTCGTAGCGGAAGAAGTTGACGAACTCCTCGATGCGGACGGCGTCGGCGGGGGGCAGATTGCCTTCGTTCAGGAAGCGGCGGACGTTGGTGTAGGAGGCGCTGTCGACGTCGACGCTGAAGGTGGAGAGCGGGTCGATGTGGGCGAGCTTGAAGAAGGTGTCGTCGAGGGTGGTGTAGCGGTCGGCGTTGAAGTTGGCGGCGGTGTCGGCGGTGACCCAGATTGCGGGAGCGCCGGGGGCGCCGTTCTTGACGCGCCAGATGTCGCCTTGGGAGACGGTGCCTTCGATGGGGTTGTACTGATACGGTTCGAGCTCGCCGGTGGCGAACCGGGCGCGTGCGCTGACTAGCCGACTCTCGAACAGGAGTTGGTCGGCGACGATGACGGAGGGTAGACTGGCGGGCGCGGAGCCGGTTCTGGCCGGGACTTCGTTGACGGCCGGAGTCTTGGTGCCGTCGGTGAGGACGTCGATTTCCTGGTTGGTGGTGCTGCGTTGGCAGGCGGCCAGGATCGCGATGGCTGCCAGGGTGGCTCCCAAGGTGTGGAATCTCATGATGGCTCTCTCGCGGTTGGAATGGACCGGCGGACCTGTGCGGGAGCGTCGGGCATTGACGTCCGACAAGAGGTGGGGCGGCGAGGTTCCCGGGCGGGTTCCCCAGTATGGACCGGAAACAATGCCGGCGGGGTTTGGCGGCCTATGGGCAGGCGGGCAGGCCCAGGAAGAGCAGGAAGGCGCCGTGCGCGTCGCGGGGGGTGACGACGCCATCGCCGCCTGCGGGGCAGACGTCGGCGGCGGCGGCTTCGAGCCCGTGCGCACAGGTGTCGTGAATGTAGCATTGGAAAATGAGTTGGGCATCGAGCGGAGTAACGGTGCCGTCGCCGGTGACGTCGCCGACGAGGATGTCGGGCTCCGAGGCGGCGAAGTAATCGAGCGCGGCGGCCATGACGGCGTTGCGGGAGGATTCGCCGACGATGGTCTCGAAGGGGAAGCCGAGGACGACGAGGCGGCCGCTGCCGCCGGCGCCGTCGTGCACGATGGCGGCCGTGTCGCCCGTGCCGCCGACGTAGCCCATCGCGGCGACGCCGCCGTTGCGGGGAGCCAGCCGGTCGGCAAATTCGGCATTGTAGTTTCCGAAGGTCCCGTCGTCGAAGCGGAAGGACTGGCCGGCGAAGATCGAGCCGGCAAGGCCCTGCACCTGCCATGTGCCTGCGGAGTCGCCGACGTAGGCGGAGCGCAGCACGTTGTTGAAGAAGGCCTTGTCGCCGGCGGTGCCGCGATTGTCGAGGTCCCAAGCGATCTCCGAACCGGAGACGAACAGGTGGCCACCGCCCGCCACGAAGTTGGAGACGAGCGTCTGCTCGGCGGTGCTGAAGGTCTCGTCGGCGGTGCTCTCCTCGCCGAGGATCCAGACGACGGCGCGGTAGTCGGCGAGCGCGACCTGTCCGGCGAGCACGGCGTCGTTGGTGCAGGAGTCGAAAGCGTTCCAGCGCGGCGAGGCGGCGACGGAGCGGCCGGCCGGCGCGACGTAGGAGAAGTTGTTCGAGAGATCCTCGAGCGGGCGAGTGACATCGCCGAGATTGCTGCGGCCGGAAATGCCGCTGATGCGCTGCTTGTGGGCGAGCGCGTCGTCGAGGCGGTCGAAGCCATCGACGATGAGGACCGGCGGCCGCGTGGAGCGCACCGTAGCGCCGGCAACGTTGCTGGGGAAACTGACGCCGCCGGCGTTGACGGCTTGCACGATGAAGAACAACGCGGCGCCGTCGGCCTGGCCCGTGATGCGGGCGCTGGTGCCGGCAACGTCGGTGAGATGGCGGAAGTCGTAGCCGCCGGTTTCGCCGACGAAGACCTGATAACCGGTCGGCGCGCCGCCGGTCAGCGGGCCGGGCGTGCCGGGCTTGGTGGACTGGCGGACGACGGGAGCCTGCCAGTCGAGCAGGATGTCGCCGGTGCCGTCGTTGGCGCTGCGCGCGCGCAGGTTGGTGGGCTCGTCGGGCGGGAAGACGAGCGGCGCGCCGCCGAACTGGCTGAAATAGCGAATGGTGCCATCGAGCGTGGCGCGGGAGAGCAGGCGGCGGGCGCGCGGGTCCTTGAGATAGCGCGCATCGTCGGCGTTGTCGTGGAAGGCGACCTCGTTGATCGTGGCGTCCATCTCGTTGTTGATGCGTCCTGCGAGGAGCTCGCCGAACTCGATGTCGCTGCGCTGGAAGATGTGCGTGGTGCGGGTGCTCCAGCGCGGGTAGCCGGGGAAGAGGAGAACGTCGAGCTGCTGGAAGTCCTCGTTGACTTCGCGACCGAGGAAATCGGCAAGGGCGATCTGGTTGACGGTGCGGTTGACCGACTCGGAATTGTAGAGACCGACGGCGCCGCGGCCGCCGCCGGCGTTGGAGTGGAAGCTGATGTAGACCCGATCGGTGGCGGCGCCGACGGCCTCGTTGTTCATGTAGGCGGCCATCCGGGGCGGGGTGCCGACGTTGTCGCTCTGGTGGGTGGTGGAGGCCAGATAGACGCTCGACGGAAACTGGCTGATCTGGGCCCAGTAGCGCGAGCACTCCTCCTCGCGGGGAAATCCGGAAACCACATTGTCGGGCGCGAAGCTGAGCGAGCCCATCCCGTTGCCAAAGCGAATGGCGTCTGCAATCACCGCCGAGCCGGTCTCCCCCGCCTCGATGCGATTGGTGATCTCGACCGAACCCTGCATCCCCTGGTGAAAGTAGTACGAGCCGAGCCAGACCCAACCCTTGCCCACCATGCGATGGTTGACGCGCACGGAGGTGGTGCCGCCGACGTGGTGCACCAGGTACTCCTGGTTCACGCGGTTGCTGCTGTTGAGCACCCAGGTGTAGACGGGATAGACGCCGGCGGCGGGGATGTTGGGAGTGTAGCGTGCGGTGCGCGTGGGCTCGCCGGTGGTGGTCTCGAGGACGAAGCGATAGGTGTCGCCGGCCGAGTCGGGGGGCTTGGCGTAGGCGGGGGTGCCGCTGCTGAGCGACCACGCGCCGGTGTAGGTGACGATGCCGTCGGTGCCGAGCGTCGTGTCGTCCTGGTCGAGAATGACCTCGTTGCGCTGGTAGCCGATGGGGCGCGTGGAGACGACGGTGGCGCCGGCGTTCCAGAGGTACTGGGCGAAGGTGGTCATCTGGTCGAGGTTGCCGTAGTCCTCGACGACGCCGTTGGAGTTGCCGCGTTGGGTGAACCACTGGTTGGACTGGGCGTTGGTGTTGTCGTAGGTCCAGCCGTGGCCGGCGCCGATGAAGACGATGCGGCCGGAGAGGGCGCCCTGGGGCCGGATGCGGGACTGGCGGGCGGGGCCGAAGCCGGTGCGCGGCTCCGCAAAGAGGAGCTGCGGGGCGTCGGGGTCCTCCTCGACGTCGGCATGGGTGGCGTAGAGGCGCTGCCAGAGTTCGAGCGGCAGGATGTCGCCTTCGTCCTCCTCGCACGACGAGCAGGCGTGCGAGGCCGGTGGGGCGGCCAGGGACAACGCCGCGACGGCAACAGCTGCCCAGCGGGGAAGCGGATTCGGAAGGTTCATGGGTGAGTAGGTCCCCGTGGCGAAGAGTTTGTCAAGCGGGCGGCGGCGCGGTGCAGTCCCGCACCCTTCGGGCGACTGCGGCGTTGCAGGCGGCGAGCAAGGCGCAGCGCGGCTCGGCGGGCTTGGCCGGACGTAACTGGCGCGCTCTCAAGGAGAGGCCGACGGGGGACGGGATCGGGTTGCCGGACGTCGCTTGCTGCGGCAGGTGGGAAGATGCAGGGTTCATACCGAATCCGGCAGATTGGCGGGCCCGACTCAGGGCTTGCCGGCGGGGAACTTTCCCCTAGCGACAGGCAGCGGGGGTGGCCAAGGCTGCGACCCCTTGACCGGAGCACCGGCCGCAGACCTCTCCCGAGGGCCCTCACGCATGAAATACGTCATCTTTCTGGGCGATGGCATGGCGGACGAACCCGTCGCGCGCCTGGGCGGCAAGACGCCGCTGCAAGTCGCCCGCAAACCGAACATCGACCGCATCGCCCGCGAGGGACGCACGGGCATGTTCCGCACGCTGCAACCCGACATGGCGACGGGCAGCGCGGTGGCCAACCTGTCGGTGATGGGCTTCGATCCGCGCCAGTGCTTCCAGGGGCGCGGCGTGCTCGAGGCCGCCAGCATGGGCGTCGACATCGGCGAGCACATGGCGATGCGCTGCAACCTGATCTGCATCGCCGACGACGGGACGATCAAGAACCACTCGGCCGGACACATCTCGAGCGCCGAGTCGGATCAGTTGCTCGAGGCGTTGCGGGCGCACCTGCCGCCCACGATGCGCCTGCACACCGGGGTCAGCTACCGGCACCTGCTGGTGGCCGAAGGGCTGAACACGGCGCTGGAGTGCGCGCCTCCGCACGACCACCCGGGCGAGCGCGCGGCGGATCTGCCAATCCGCGCGAAGAAACCCGAGGCGGAAGAGTCCGCGCGCGTGCTGAACGAGCTGACGGCGCTTTCGCAGGAAATCCTGCGCGACCATCCGGTGAACCGGGCGCGGCGCGCGGCGGGCAAGGACCCGGGCAACTCGATCTGGCTCTGGTCGCCCGGCCGCAAACCGAAGATGTGGACGTATGCGGAGCGCTTTGGCGTGACAGGCGGCGTGATCTCGGCGGTGGACCTGATCTTCGGCATCGGCGTGTACGCGGGGCTGGAGAAGGTCGAGGTGCCGGGCGCGACGGGACTGGCGGACACGAACTACGAGGGCAAGGCGGACGCCTGCCTGCGAGTGCTGCGCGAGAAGGACTTCTGCTACCTGCACGTCGAGGCACCGGACGAGGCGGGGCACGAGGGCAACCTGGAGCTGAAGATTCGCACGATCGAGGACTTCGACCGGCGCTGCATCGGACGGGTGCTCGAGGGACTGGAGGCCGCGGGCGAGCCGTTCGTCTGCGCCGTGTTGCCGGACCACCCGACACCGGTCGAGAAGCGCATCCACACGCGCGAGCCGATCCCGGTGGCGATCCGCGACCCGCGCCATCCGGCCGACGACGTGCAGGTCTACGACGAAGTGAGTTGCCGCACGGGGGCTCTGGGGCTCTTCGAGGGCGACGCCTTCATCCGCAGCTTCTTCGGCAAGCCGGCGTGAGCCCGCACGCAACACGAACCCCGAATCGCGAAGCTCTTCCCATGTCCCTTCTCTTCTCGAGCACGAATCGCCGCGCGCCGTCGGTGGACCTCAAGGGGGCCCTGTTGCAGGGTCAGGCGCCGGACCGCGGGCTGTACATGCCGGAGCGGTTCCCGCGGCTGCAGCCGGCCGAACTCGAACGCTTCCGCGCGATGCCGTACGCGACCATCGCGTTCGAGGTGCTGCGGCGGTACGCGGGGGACGTGATCGACGAGGAGTTGCTGCGGACGCTGTGCGAGGACGCCTACGACTTCGAGGTGCCGCTGGAGCCGGTGCGGGACCGCGTGCACGTGATGCGCCTGGACCGTGGGCCAACGGCGTCGTTCAAGGACTTCGCGGCGCGGATGATGGCGCGGCTGATCGGGCACTTCGTGCGGTCGGACGGGCGCGAGTTGACGATCCTGACGGCGACGAGCGGTGACACGGGCTCGGCGGTGGCGAGCGCGTTTCATGGCGTGGCAGGCATCCGCGTGTGCGTGCTGTTTCCGATCGACGAGGTGAGCACGCGGCAGCGCAAGCAGATGACGACGCTGGGCGGCAACATCCGCACGATCGCGGTGGACGGCAAGTTCGACGACTGCCAGGCGATGGTGAAGCGCGCGTTCGCGGACGAGGCGCTGGCGGGCGTGCCGCTGTCGTCGGCGAACTCGATCAACATCGGGCGGCTGCTGCCGCAATCGGTGTACTACCTGTACGCGTGGTCGCGTCTGGCGGAGCCGGGCGAGCCGCTGTTGGTCGTCGTGCCGTCGGGCAACTTCGGCAACATGATGGGGGCGATGTTCGCGCGCAAGATGGGGATGCCGCTGCGGCGCCTGGTGGTGCCGGTGAACGAGAACGATGAGTTTCCGAAGTTTCTGGCAACGACGGACTACCGGAAGATCGAGCCGTCGGTCGCCTGCCTGTCGAACGCGATGAACGTGGGGCACCCGAGCAACCTGGCGCGACTGGTGGACCTGTACGGCGGCCAGCTCGACGAGACGGGCGTGGTGCATCGCGCGCCGGATTTTGCGGCGATGCGGCGGGATTTGTTCTCGTCGTCGGTGAGCGACGAGGCGACGCGGGAGACGATTCGGTCGGCGTGGGAGCGGCATGGCCTGCTGCTGGAGCCGCACGGTGCGGTGGGCTGGCGGGGGCTGCTGGACTACGAGGCGGTCGAGCCGCTGGCCGGTGCGCCGGCGGTGGTGGTCGAGACGGCGCATCCGGCGAAGTTCCCGGACGAGATTCGGAAGCTGCTGGGGATTGAGCCGGAGGTGCCGGCATCGCTGGCACGGCTGGACGAGTTGCCCGAAACGTACGACCGGATGGGCGCGGACTACGACGCGTTCCGGGAGTACGTGCGGACGCATTACGCGTAAGAAGTTCGGTGGCCGAAAAAGGACACGGCGGCAGATCCCCGGGGGGACCTGCCGCCGTGCGTGTGTCAGGTGTGCTCTTCCGGCGCGGGGCCGGAGGAGGATTACTCGGCAGCCGGGCGAACCTGGTCGGCCTGCATGCCCTTCGGGCCGCGGACGGCATCGAAGGTCACGCGCTGGCCTTCCTTGAGGCTACGGAAGCCGGGGATGTCGATGGCGCTGTGGTGGACGAACAGATCGGCGCCCTTGTCGTCGGGGGCGATGAAACCATAGCCCTTGTCATCGTTGAACCACTTGACTGTGCCGGTAGGCATAAGACGTTGCTCCATGCTAGGATGGTAAGTTGAGCATCCCAAAGACCGCTGGCTGATGCCTTACTCCGCCTGATCCTGCGCACGGCCGCAACGCGATCCGCCCCCAAACGCAGACGGCTCCGCCGAGGCGGGGCCGCATGATTCCGGGGGAGAGGAAGGTCGGTGCGGAGTGTTCAGAGAAGACGAGCGTGTGCAGATCAACAACCTTGCTTTCTTGGAAGTGCGAGCGAAGTGTCACGGAAGAGCCGGGGGCCTGTCAAGGGCTTCCGGCGACGATTTCGATAAAGCGTTGCTTGGGGGGCGCCGGGAGGGTGGGGGGCGGGATTGCTTCTGCTTGCACCGCGGGGCCCATGCTGCCGGAATCCTGACGTTTCGTGTCGCCGGTGGAGCGGACGGGAGAAAGCGGGATCGCGTCGGCCGGGCGCACGGCACCATCGCTCGAAAAAAGGGTTGGCCATGGCATCGGTTACATTGAGCAGCGTCTCGAAGATTTACCCCGGCGACGTGTTGGCCGTCGACAACGTGAACCTGGAAATTCGCGACAAGGAGTTCCTGGTTCTGGTCGGGCCGTCGGGCTGCGGCAAGTCGACGACGCTGCGGATGGTGGCGGGCTTGGAGGAGATCAGCGAGGGCACGATCCGGATCGGCGACCGCGTGGTGAACGACGTGCCGCCGAAGGACCGCGACATCGCGATGGTGTTCCAGAACTACGCGCTCTACCCGCACATGACGGTGTACAACAACATGGCGTTCGGGCTGAAGCTGCGCAAGTTTCCGAAGGCCGAGATCAAGAAGCGCGTGGACGAGGCGGCGCGCATCCTGGGGATCGAGAACCTGCTGGACCGCAAGCCGAAGGCGCTTTCGGGCGGCCAGCGCCAGCGCGT
>JAHCAW010000041.1 GCA_019634695.1 Candidatus Sumerlaeia bacterium | reverse complement strand
GCACGACAAGTGGGCGCTGATGCACCTGGACCTCTCGCGCTTCGGCGACGGCGTCGTCCCCGGCGAGATGGCCCCGCCCGACGTGCTCGACAAGATCCGCGGCGACATCTCGCGTTAGCCGGACGCCCCACCGGGCGGGCCATGCCCCTTTGGCATCCTTGACATTCGGGACAGCCCAGCATAGCACTCCACCTGAAATGGAGGCCACGATGGATTGGCGTGTTCACATTCATCAGGACCCGAGCGTGCTCGGAGGGAAACCGTGCATCCGCGGTACGCGGATCAGCGTGGAGTTGCTGGTTCGCGACATGGCGGACGGCGCGTCTCAGGACGACATTCTGGAGGCTTACCCTTTCCTCACCCGAGAACAGGTACATGCGGCCTTGGCGTTCGCGGCCGCCTCTCTGTCCGCTGAGCGGGTGATCTTCGCTGAACCCACTGGCGCATGAGGTTACTGGCCGACGTCAACGTCGAGGATGCCATGATTCAGTGGCTCCGCGATCGAGGGCACGACGTGATGCTCGCTCGCGAAGGATACGCGCGAGCTGCAGACATGGATCTCCTGGTGATCGCCGTGGAAAGCCGCAGAGTCATCATCACACGGGACAAGGACTTCGGCGAGTTGGTCTTCCGCAACGCGCAGCAGGCGATCGGCGTGATTCTGGTGCGCCTCCGCGCGCACAATCAAAGCGAGAGGCTTCAACTTCTGAAGCCGTTCTGGCCATCAATTGAGGCCGCGGCAATTGGCTCCTTGGTCGTGGTCTCAAACGACCGTTTGCGCATCAAGCCTCTGGCGGGGAGTTTCCCTGATCGCGGGTAGCTTCCGTCCGCCTTGATAGGCAAGAGCCTGGCTCCACCGGTCTGTTCGCGCTTCGCTGCCCCCCACCCGCCGTTGACGCCCAATGCCACGCGCCCACAGGGTGGTGAGGTGATCGGCCGGCAACGACCGTTCCCGAATCCACACCTCCTGTCAGCCGCCCCGCCATGACTCCCGCGCCACCCCCTCGCACCCAGGACACCCTGATCCGCGTCACCTATCGCGATACGGACCAGATGCGCTTCGTCTACTACGCCAACTACTTCGTCTACATGGAGACCGGTCGCACGGAGTACATCCGCAGCCGCGGCTGGACCTATCGCGAAATGGAGGAGGCCGGCTTCGTCCTGCCCGTCATCCACGCCGAGTGCGACTACAAGACCCCGGCACGATACGACGATCTCCTGCGCGTCCGCACCGTTCTGGAATCCGCCACCCGCGTTCAGGTGCTCTTCCGCTACGAAATCCACTGCGACGCCCGCGGCGAATTGCTGGCCGTTGGCCAGACGCGTCACGCCTTTCTCACACCCGACGGCCGGCTTCAGCGCGTCGCGCCCGAGATCGTCGCACGCTTGCAGGCCGACCCGCCGTCCTGAAAGCCCACGCCGTGTCGCGCAACGGCGACACGGCAAGTCTGATTCGCACCCACGCAACGTCGCTCGCCCGATTGCCGGACAAGAAAGGAGCCCGCCGACGCGCGGCGGGCTCCTGAGCTGTTCGTTCTGGTACGTCGGCGTCCTATTCCGGTCGCCGGCCGCCCTGACGCGGCAGCGGCTTGAGCGGCTGCTGCATGATGTTCTCCTGCGACAGCGCCGCCGAGGCGACGCGCGCTGCGCTCCCCTGACTGCTCGCCCGCATCTGCAAGTGCATCTGCACCTGCCGCACGTTCATCTTCTTCCTTCCGCCCTTGGGCGGGCTGACCTCGAACTGGGTCTGCACGTTGCGCACCAGGCGCTCGGGATCGAACGGCTTCGTCAGGTACAGGCTCGCGCCCATCTTGTAGCCGTGCTTGATGTCGCGGGCCGTGTCCTTGGCCGACAGGATGATGACCGGTAGCTCGCGCGTGCGCGGGCTGCGCCGCAGCATCTCGACGAGCTGGAAGCCCGTAATCTTGGGCATCATGACGTCCAGGATGAGCAGGTCGGGCTCGAACAGCTCGATCAGCTCGTAGGTGTCCATCGGGTTGGCCACCGTCAGGATGTCATACTTCTCGACCAAGGCCGCCCGGATCAGCTCGAGCGTGTCCTCGTTGTCGTCCAGCGCGAGCACTCGCGGGCGATTCTCTTCCACGGTCAGCCCTTTCAGCGCGGCCAGCGTGCGACGGGCCACCAGGCCGCTGGGGTGGTGGCGCAGAGCGGGTGAACCAACCAGTACGCTCATCGTGATTCAATCCTTTCCCCCGCAGGGGTGTCAACTCGGGAAAGGATTGAATCAAGGGGCGTGCCAGCCCGATGGACCAATGCGGTCCATCTTGTCCCCGAACGCGGCCGTCGCCTCACGCCAAGCGAACCGTGACCCTCAGCCCCCGCGCGTCACCAGGACCACGATCACAATTCCACCGACCACGATCCGGTACGCCCCGAACGGTGTCATTCCCACACGCTTCAGAATCTTCAGGAACCAGGCGATCGCCGCCCAACCCACCAGGAACGACACCACCAACCCGGTCAGCAACACCCCGACACCGCCCTCCATCCCCACCAGCATGTCGAAATCCTTGAGCCCCTTGTACACCGTCGCCGCCCCCAGCGTCGGCAACGCGAGCAGGAACGCGAAGTCCGCCGCCAGCGAGTTCGAGAACCCGCGCAACTGGCCGCCCACGATCGTCGACATCGAACGCGACATCCCGGGCCACAGCGCGAAGCACTGCGCCACCCCCACCCACAACGCGTCCTTCACCGTGATGGCGTCCAGATCGTCCACGCGCGCGCCCTTGCGCGGATTCCACTTCTCCACGACGATCATCACGATGCCGCCCAGGATCAGCGCCGCTGCGATCCAGCCGTCATGGCCCATCAACTTCTCTTCGATGAAGTCCTCGAACAGCAGCCCCACCACGGCGGCCGGCACGAATGCCACCAGCAGGTTCCGGATCAGGCGAAACCCCGGGCTGTCAGGCTTTGTCGCTCCGGCCATCGCTTCGAGGATGCGCGCCCGATAGTGCACCGCGCAGGCCAGCAACGCCCCGAGCTGGATCACGATCGCGTAGGAGTTGGCCGCCTCGCCCGAAAGCCCCAGCAGCGTGTTCGTCAGCAGCAGGTGACCCGTCGAAGAGACCGGAATGAACTCCGTCAGCCCCTCGACGATCCCCAGGATGATCGCATCAAGATAGGTCATGCGCACACAACTCCGATTGCCGGGATGGTTCCTTCACGGACCGACACCAACCGGCACGGACCGACCCTGTGACCAGGCCACTCACACGATCCCGAGGCGCACCAGCAGCAGCGTCCAGAGGCTCGCCACGCCGTCCCCCCAGTAGATCTTCTTTCCCTCCGCACGTCCCCGCGGGAAGTACGAGATCGGAATCTCCTTCAGCCGATGCCCCCCGAGGATGAACCGCGCCGTCAACTCCACCGTGAAGGCGAACTCGTTGTTGCGGATCGTCATCCCCGCCAGGCACCGGCGCCGGAAGACCTGATAGCACGTCTCGACGTCGGTCAACCGCTGACCGCGCAACTCCCGGCGATAGAGCGTATTTACACAGATGTTAATGACGCGGTTGCCCCAGTACTGCAGGAAGGTCATCTTCGGCCTTCCGCGCAGGAATCGCGAGCCGAACACCACGTCGGCCTCGTCGGCCTCCAGCGGTGCCACCAGCGCCGGATAGTCGTTCGGGTCCAGCTCCAGGTCCGCGTCCTGGAAGATCACGTACTCGCCGCGCGCATGGTGCAGACCCACCTTCAGCGCGTTGCCCCGTCCCCGCCGCTGGTCCTGGTAGATCACCCGCGTGTCCGGCCGGTCCTCCTGCTTGCGCAGCAACTCCTTCGTCCCGTCCTGCGAGTTGCCGTCCACCACGATGATCTCCTTTTCGACCGGCGAACGCCGCACCTTCTCGAGCAGGATGTCGATCGTGCGCACCTCGTTGTACACCGGAATGATGACGGAAATCTTCACGGACGCGAGTCTCCCGCACGGGGCAGCAGTTCCATCAGCAGCGGCGGCGCCAGCGACGGATACCAGGCCGCCATCGCCTCGACCTCCTCGGGCGCCAGCAGCACCGCCCGGGCTTCGGCCTCGTAGTGTCCCGCCAGCAGCGGCGCCAGCGGATTCCGCCACTCCGCCGGAATCCACGTCGTCATCACCGGCACCCGCCCGATATTGGGCTCGATGGCCGCCCGTCGCAGCATCTCCACATGGTCCACCGCCGTGAAGCGCGCCGCGAACACGTCGCCCGGCTCCGGCCGCACCTCGCGCCCGTCCAGCCCCGCCGCCTCCAGCATCGGCCCGTACCAGGCGCTGCGCAGGAAGTTCCCGCCCACCACGAGCAGGTCGCGGCGACGCCCCTCCGCGAACTGGGCATACCACAGCGCGTACGTGTCGTAGTCGCCGTGCGTCAGGACGACGGCGCGCTCGGGCGCGGCCGCCTCCAATCGCTCGATCCAGGCCGCGCACAGGTCGCTCCCCGCCCGGTTCGCCGTCCCCAGATTCGTCGGCAGCGCCAGTACCACCGGCGCGGCGAGCACGACCAGCAGGCGCCGCGCCCGTCCGGCATCCTCACCGTAGTCCAACGCGCGCGCCGCCCCCCGCAGACCCGCCGCCACGCCGACCGCCAGCAGCGGCAGCAGGGTAACCCACACGCCCAGCAGATAGTCCGACGCATCCGGGATGTTGTACGCCAGCAGGAACGCCACTTGAAGTCCCGTCGGCGCGGCCAGCGCCAACGCACCCGCCCGATCGCGGCGCCACCGCAGCAACCAACCCCAGCCAGCCAGCGCCCAGCCTGCCGCCCCCAGCACGCCCGTCACCAACCGCGTACCCACGCCCGTCGCGAAGTCCACGCCGCCGAGCAGTTCCGCCCCCAGTCCCGTCGCCAGCAACACGACGCGATGCCACGCGAACGCCAGCCACGTTGCCAGCGTGAACGCCGTCCCGGGCCGCGCTTGCAGGAACTGGCCGTGCTTGTAGTCGCCGCCCGAAAGCACCCACACGAAACCTTCCAGCGTGTGCGCGGCACCCCAATTGATCGGCGGATTCGCCGCCGCCCGCAGCGGAATCAGCGCCAGCGGCAACACTCCCACGAGGGCGCCGCCGACCGCGGCGGCCGCCAACGCCCAGCGTCGCGAGCCGGCGCATGCCCGCATCGCCTCCAGCAATCGCCAACCCAGCAGCGGCGCGAGACAGAGCGACGTCAGGTGATTGCACACCCCGATTCCCAACACCACGCCCCCGATGGCCAAACGCGACGGGCTCGCCACGCGGCACGGCGCAAGCGCCAGCAATCCGGTCACGAGGAGCAGCGCGTTCAATCCGTACACTTCGACCTGCGTGGCGGCCGACCAGAGGCTGGCGGAGAAGGCCGCCGCCAGTCCGACGGCCGGCGGCAACCAACGCCGCAGGAGACGCCCTGTCGCGTCCTCGCTTGAGTCGTCTTCAATCGCGCGCGCCACCAGACGGCACACGAACGCCGCCGCCAGCGCCGCCACCAGCGCGCACACCAGCGTGCTGCGAAAGTACGCCCCTTCGCCGCGCGCGAACGGCGCCAGCAACGACGTGAGCAACGGATAGCCTGTCGGATGCGGTACGCCGCGGACCGCGGCGGCGGCGACGAACTCGAGGCCGTCGCCGAACTGCGGCGCGCGTGCCGCGGTCGCCGCGTACACCGCGGCCGCCAGCGCGCCGACCATCGCCGGCATCCGCCATGCAGGCTCCACGGGCGATGGCGCGGTCACCGCAACGCCTCGACGCGATAGACCCGCGTGACGAAGTGCTGCCAATCGTAGCGGAAGACCCACGCCAGCGGATTCTGTCCGGTCATCGGATACTCGATGGACATGTTGTCCGGCAGCAACGGCAGCAGCGAGGCCTGGAAGGGCTCGTGCACTTCTTCGAGACGGTAGAAGCTGCGCAGGTAATCCTCATACACGGCCGCGTTGTACACGTCGGACAGGATGATCAGGTCGCCGACGGCCAGTCGCTTCGCCGGTGGCCGCGGTATGCGCTCGCCCGACGACGACAGTCGGAACGGCGGATTCGGCATGTAGGTCTCGTTCAGGAAGGTGGCGGACCGACCCGAGAAGAACTCCACCTTGCGCGCCCCCAGGTCGCCTCCCGATGTCGAGTAGACATCGTTCGTGAACAGGCGCGCGCCGGGTTCGGCGATCTTGGCGGCATGACGCGACGCGCGCACAATGTCGGCCCAAGCCTCACGCTGGCCGAATGCCACCGCCAACGCAAACACCGACGACCAGAGGTAGACGCCCACCAGCAGATACGGAAACGCGCGCCGCAGCACGCTGCGATGCGGCCGCAACCAACGCTCCTGGAAAGCATACATCCCCGAGCCCGCCAGCACCCAGAAGAACCCCATCACCGGCAGGAAGTAACGCTCCTGAAAACTTGAGAACGCCGACTGGAAGATCAGCAGCACCACCGCCGAATACAGCATCGTCCAGCCGAAGAACGCGCCGCGACGCTGGCGCGTCCAGAACATCCCGGCCAACGCGCACGCGAACACCGGATAAGTCAGGAAGTACGGAAAGTACGCCAGAAACGCCTCGCCGTTGACTGCCATGACGTAGGACAGCCCCTTCGGGGCCGCCAACGCGCGGTCGGTGAATTGCGCCAGATGAATGAAGCTCTCGTTCGTCAACATCACCCAGCCGGGCACCAGTGCGAGTCCCAGCAGGGTCAGCGCCGGCCGCACCACCGGTCGCCCAAATCGCCGGCTCAGGATCGCCCAGCACGCCACCACCGGTCCCAGCAGCATCATGCCCTGATACCGCGTCAGCGCGGCCAGCACCGTGCCCAGGCACGCCCACCCGAAGGCCCGCCGCGCAGCGGGCTCGTTGCGCTCGTCCGACGCGAAACACAGTCGCTCGCACGTCCACCAGAAGAACAGGCTGAACGTCGCATCGGTCATCAACCGCACGCCCCAGCGATTCGCCACCGGCGCCGTGATGTAGAAGATGCCCGCGTACAAGGCCGCCCGCGTGCCGAACGCCCGCTGCGTCATGCGGTACAGCGGCCACAGCGCGAGCGTGCTCGCCGCCACGCTGATCAATCGCCCGGACCACAGATATCCCAGCACAAACTTCAGCGGATAGATCAGCGCGGCATACAATGGGGGCCAGATGCCTTGCGGATCCGCGAACAGCTTGGCCTGGATCACGCCGTCCGTATACTCACCCACGTTGACCGGCACGAGCGCCAACCGCACCACCGCGCACACCGCCAGCAGGATCCAGATGTCCCGGCGCGGATAGGCCAACTCGCGCGCCACAATCTCGGGCGGCTGAATCGCTGCGGGGAGTTTGGGGGCCAGTCCCATGATCGTCCTGATGCGTTCTCGTCGGCTTCCGGGCCGGTGTTCTCAACAGAGGCCATCGTGCGCCGGGCACACGCCGCGGATTCAAGCTCAGTCTGACTCCTGCCGCGCCGGCAGCACCCGCGCCAGCAGCCACCAGTCGCACCGCCCGTCCTTCAGCATCGCCGGATAGCCCGCCCACTGCGTGTGCTGCGGGATGTAGAGCGAATCCACCAGCGGCGCCGGCAGCCAGCCCGGGTCCACTTCCGCGCCCGGGCGGCCGGTCTGCGGATCGCGAAGTTGCACCGCGAACGACTGCATCACCACCGGGTACTCCGTCGGACGGTACGCCACCCGGAACGCCAGCCCGTCCATCGGCGTCCGGTAGAACTCGTGGTAGAACTCCATCGGCGCCTGCAACGACCCGAACAGTTGCACCCCCACCGCCACGATCGCCGTCACCTTGAGCACCACGCGCCGCAGCATCGTCTCGCAGCCCGCAAACAGGAATGCCGCCCCCAGCATCAGCGGCGCGTGCAACTGCACGATGTGCCGCGGGCCCCAGCACCACCCCCCGTCCCAGTTCTGCCACTTCACCATCGCCAACGTGAACGGCAGGTACGCCACCAGCATCGCCGCGCCGAACCACATCAGGTGCCGCGGCATCCGCCGCCAGCCCCACAAGCCCAGCACCACCGCGGGGCTGAAGAACAAGAGCCCCTTGCCCGGCGAGAACAGCAGCCCGTGCAGGCCAACCAGCAGCGGCGTCGTCAGCGCCACGCCCTCGGGCTGCTCGCTGTAGCCGCCGCCAATCAGGCTCGCTCCGCCGTCGAAGCGCCAACGATTGAACAGCACCAGCGCCGCGAACGAACCCACCGTCAGCGCACCCGCCAGCACGTAGTCCTTCCAGGGCCAGCACCCCGGCGACACGCCATAGGCATTCTCGCGACGGCGCTTGAATTCGCCCACGCCCACCAGTGCCAATCCGATTCCCAACGCCAGCAGCGGGGAATCCATGCGCGTCCAGATTCCGGCCGCCAGCGCCCCGCCCAACAGCGCCATCTGCCGCAGCCGGAGCATCGCGAACTCGGCCCGCAACGGCGTGCCGTACCACCGCACCAGTTGGTCGATTGCCAGCAGCGCGAACAGCCCTGCCAGCGGCTCGGTGAAATACGTGCGCGAATGCGGCAGCGCCACCGTGCCCAGCGCCCACAGCAGCGCGGTCCACGCCGCCGCGCGCCGGTTGCGACCCGTCAGCATCATGACCAATCGCGCCAGCACCAGCGCCGTCAGCGCCGTCACCAGCGGATTGAACAGCGCCACCACCACCGCGCGACGCCACGTCGAGATGGCATCCGCGGTGAAGTGCGTCGGATGTCCCGGCATCGTCGCGAAGAAGGCCTCGGCGAACGTCGCCTCGGTTCCACGCGCCAGCCACACCAGCGGCACCGTCAGCAGTGGTTGCAGCGGCAGGTACTGCACATGGAAGCCGCCGCGCCCCGGCACCGTCGCGAACGTGTGCTGCGGCGGCACCAGCAGCGTGCCGGTCGCCTCGTCGTATTCGATCGGGTGAACGTCGAGCGCGCCGCGCAGGGCCATCGACTCGGCCGTGCGGAACAACAGCTCACCGTCGGGCGACATCAGGTGCCCGCCCGTGACCAGCAGGCACGCGAGGAAGACGACAAGTCCGATGCGGGCGTAGAATCCGCGCACGGAGGTCCCTGCATCGGGACGGGACGCGGATTCGGGAGCCGTCATTCCTTGGTTTCCTGCGGGCGCGACACGCCATAGGGCACCGTGGCCGGCAGCCGCGGCGGCGCACCACCGACCAGGAAGTCGTGCAGCGCCTCGATCGAGCGCTTCAAGTCCTCGAACGGCGCCGGGTCCGTCATCAGCCGTCCCACCGTGCCCTCGCCGCGCCGGATGCCGGTCGCGATCGCGTTCAGGCTCGTGCTCGTCTCCTGCAGGTTCTCGCTCAACGCATTGAAGTCACCCTGCGTGGACGACAGGAACTCGACCGCCGAATCCGAAATCGTCCCCGCCCGAACGTCCAGGCGCCGCACGGTCTCGTTGATCGAGTCCACCGCCTCCTGCACCTTGCCCAGCGTCCGGTTCACCTCCGCACGCACCTCGGCCAGCATCCCCTGCGCGTCGCCCGAAATCTCGTCGAAGCGACCGCCCTCCTCCAGGAACACCGCCAGCCGCGCCGACACCTCGCGCAGGTTCTCGGACACCTCGCGCACGTTCGCCACCGCCGTCGTCACGTTCTCCTCGTTGCGGTCCAGGTACACATACACGCGCTCCACCGAACGATTCAGGCTGTTGATCGTCTGGCGGATGCTCGCGATCGTCTCGTCGTCGGTCACGAACTGCTTGAACCCGGCGATTGTCTCGCCGAGGTCGTCCACCACCTGCTCGGCCCGCCGCATCACGAGCGTCATGTCGAAGTGCGGTTGCCCGGGCAACGGATCCGCGTCGTCCGTCAACAGGATGCCTCCGACCTCGGAGCCGGGATCGATCTCGACGCGCTTGTCGCCGATGAAGCCCTGTTGGACCAGATTCACCCGCGCGTTCGTGTAGATCGGCACCTTCTTCTTCACGCGCATCGACACGACGACCGGCTGCGGCGTGGCGCCGTTGGTCTGCGTGCGCGCCACGGCCGCGTTGACCGGCCGATAGTCGATGCTCGTCACGCGCCCCGCCCGGATGCCGCTCACCAGCACCGGCGCCCCGACCTCCAGGCCCGGAACGCTCTCGAACGTCGCCCGCACCCGCAGCGTGTCCCCGAAGATGTCCTCGCGGATCAGCACCGTCACCAGGTTCAGGAACACAATTCCCGTCAGGACAAAGAGTCCCACGATCGTGTCCGCCGTTGCCTTGCGCTTCTCCATCGTACCGGCCGCCTTTCGCGCGTCACCCGTCCACCATCAGTCTTCCGTCTTCATCCTGACGTCCCTACGGTGCATCGTCCATCTGCTTGATGCGGCGCAACAGCAGCGAGCGGTCGATCATGTCGGCCGACAGGCGCTCGATCTGCTCGCTTTCGGTGTCCGTGATCGGTCCGCGCGCCAGCCCATTGACGAACTGGTTCACGATCGGGTGGTCCGTCGTGCGCACCTCCGCCGGCGTTCCCGTGAACACCACCACCCCCTGGTGCACCATGCTGATCCGGTCCGCCACCTTGTAGGCGCTGCGCATGTCGTGCGTCACGACCACCGCCGTCATGCCGTGGCGGCGGTTCGTCTTCAGGATCAGGTCTCCGATCACCTCGGTCGTCACCGGGTCCAGGCCGGTCGTCGGCTCGTCGTAGAGCAGGATGCGCGGCTCGACCGCCAGCGCCCGCGCCAGCCCGACCCGCTTGCGCATGCCTCCGCTCAGCTCCGACGGCAGCAGGTGGCCCGTGTGCGGCAGGTTCACCTCCGCCAGCAACCGCTCGCACAGCGCGTCGATTTCCTGCACCGACTTCGTCGAGTTGTGCTTCTGATAGAAGCCCACGTTCTCCCGCACCGTCAGCGAGTCGAACAGCGCCCCCATCTGGAAAACCATCGTCACGCGGTCGCGCACGAACCGCAGGGACTCCTTGTCGCGGATGTCCACCCGCCGGCCCTCGATCTCGATCGTCCCGCGGTCCGGCGCCAGCAACCCGCAGATCAGCTTGAGCAACACCGACTTGCCCTCGCCCGACCGTCCGATGATCGCGTGCGACTCGCCCTCGACGATGTCCAGGTTCAAGTCGCGATAGACCACCTTTTCGGCAAAGGCCTTGGCGACGTTGCGGATGCGGATCATGGAGGGGCCGACCGGCTGCGGATAGCGCTGGGGCCGTGTGATGGGCGAGCCGGCCCGCAGGTGTCAACGCCGGGCGGTGGGAGGGCGGTCAGTCGCGTGTCAGTTAGGGGAGCTTGACAGCCCCGCAGGAGCGGTCTCGGTCAGCCGCGTCCAGTAGATGCGCCCCGTGCCCCCCTCGGCGCGGTCGCTCACCAGAACCAGGTGCAGCCCCCCGTCGCGGTCGGCCGCCAGCCGCGGCTGGCTGGGGTGCGCAAAGCCCGTCACCCGGATCGTCTGCTCGCCCGTCAGGACGAGAATCTGCGAGCCGGC
Organism: Candidatus Sumerlaeia bacterium; assembly: GCA_019634695.1. Classification (GTDB taxonomy): domain Bacteria; phylum Sumerlaeota; class Sumerlaeia; order SLMS01; family JAHLLQ01; genus JAHCAW01. The sequence goes on along the minus strand of JAHCAW010000041.1, from coordinate 26,473 downwards.
CGCGGTCTCCTCGCGCCAGACGAACGCCGGCGCCGCCGTGGTGCTGCTCGCGTCGGGCTCGACCTGTCGGACCCCTTCGGCGCCGGGCAGCGCCAGCACCGGCTGCGTCTCCGGGAAGCGCGCATCCCACGCCAGGGCGATCTCGCCGCCGCGCAAGGGCTCCACCCACACCGCGCCCGGCCCGGCCGCCGTCCGGCTGTCGTACAGCAGTGGGAAGCGGTTCGCCGGCACGAAGTCCGCCGATGTGGGTCGGAAGGTCTCCCATCCGTCGGGGCCGCGCCGCGCGCCGCGCAGCTCGAAATCCATCTCACCCAAGCCGTACCAGTAAACCACATGCTCGGGGGCGTTGAAGGTCGCCGGGAAGATGTCGTAGGCATCCGCCGAGCCACTCAGCGTCTCGCGCTCCCACCTGCCCTCTTCCGTCTCGCGGGCCACCACGACCACGAAGCGCCCGCCGGACCCCTCCGTCCACGCCAGCACCGCCCGCCCGGCCGCGTCAAAGGCCAGCGCCGGCGACTCCATCCGCACGCTTGCCCGCGCCACCTCGCGCGGGAACCCGCCCGGCGGCGCGTACTCCAGCGCATACTCATCCCCCTCGGACCGTATCCACGCGATGCCCGCCCGGCCCGAGTCGGTGAACCGCACCACCGGATCCGTGCAGTCGCCCGCCAGCGAATCGTCCACCGGGTACGGGAAAGTCCAATCGTTGAGCACCCGGCGGACCGCCACCACCCGCGAGCGCCCCTCGATCGTCGAGGTCCAGGCCACCAGCGCCTCGGTCCCCGCCGCGTCCACCACCGGGTCGCGGCACGACTCGGTCGAGTCGCTCAGCACCGTGAAGGCGCTCGGTCCGAGCACGCGCTCCTGGCTCCACCCGGTCGCGGGGGACAGGGAGACCGCGGCAAACGACAGCAGGACGGCGACTCGCTTCACGGAATCCTCGCGGCAACCCGGCCTCCAAGGCGGGGTCAGGGAAGTCTAGGGGCCCCCAAAGGCACCGGCAACGGGAAATCCCGTCCGGAAACGGCGAAAGCAGCAGCATCCCCCTGCCGTTGACGCATCAGACCCCCGCCGCGTTGGACCGGTTGGGTCGGCGGCATGTTCCCCGGCATTCAACCATTCCGGGGCGGGGCGGCAGGCAAAGCACCCCTTGACCTCGGCGCGGCCCCGCAGGGGTCATGGCTCGACGGCCCGCCGTCCCGGAGAGGCTCATGGTCGCGTCCCCCAACGCCGCCCGGCGGTTGGTCGACAACATTCGTCAGGTCATCGTCGGCAAGGACGAGACCATCGTGCGCCTGGTCGCCGCCCTGCTGGCCAACGGCCACGTCCTGCTCGAGGACGTCCCGGGCACCGGCAAGACGCTGCTCGCCCGGGCGCTGGCCCGCTCCCTCGACGTCTCCTTCCGCCGCATCCAGTTCACGCCGGACCTGCTTCCCTCCGACCTGACCGGCGTCGCCATCTTCAACCAGAAGACCGCCGAGTTCGAGTTCCGCGCCGGGCCCCTGTTCGCCGGCATCCTGCTCGCCGACGAACTCAACCGCGCCACCCCGCGCACCCAGTCCGCCCTGCTCGAGGCCATGGAGGAGCGCACCGTCTCCGTCGACGGCACCACGCACCCCCTGCCCGCCCCCTTCTTCGTCCTCGCCACCCAGAACCCCATCGAGCAGCAGGGCGTCTACGAATTGCCCGAGGCTCAGCTCGACCGCTTCCTCGTGCGACTCGGGCTTGGCTATGCGACGCGCGAGGAGGAGCGCCGCATTGTCGAGGCCCAGCGCCTGCGCCATCCCTTCGACGATCTCGCGCCAGTCGCCACCGGCGCCGAGCTGTTTGCCGAGCAGCAACGACTGCGCGAGACCATCGAGGTCGAACCCAACATCTCCGATTACATCGTGCGCGTCGTGGCCGCCACGCGCGAGCACCACGACGTCGTCCTCGGCGCCAGCCCCCGCGCCTCGCTGGCCCTGTATCGCCTCAGTCAGGCGCACGCCTGGCTCGACGGCGAGACCTTCGTCACGCCCGACCGCGTCAAGAACCTCGCCCCCTCGGTGCTCTGCCATCGGTTGGTCCTCAAGCCCCAGAGCCGCCTTGCCGGCACCACCCCCGCCCAGGTCGTCGCCGCCATCCTGCGCGCCGTCGATGTTCCCGTGTCCCGGCTGCGGGGGGCGTGAGAGTGCCGAGCGGGTGCTCGGCGCTCCCAGAAGTCCGATCTCCAAACGCCCCTGATTCTTGCAAGGTCTTCTAACGCGGGCTGATGCCCCCACCCCCAAGCGGAGGTTGTTGTGTCATGCAGGCGCACTTTGGACGCGCGTTGGCCATGTTGACCATTCTGTTCGGGCTCGGCCAGGTCGGTGCGGCCGACAGCCCAGCCCCCGATCCTGAGACCGTGCACGCCACGGTCGGCGAGTTCGTCGTCTCCGAGGCCGACATCGACCGCCGCGTGGCCCAGGAAATCGCCCGCCGCGGCAACATCCCGGCCGACCGACAGGAGACCTTCGCCCAGTACATGCGCCAGCGCTTCGCCCGCACGCTGGTCGACGAGGCCTGTCTGCTCGAGTACGCCCGCGCCCGCGACCTGTTGCCCTCCGACGAGGAGGTCGCCGCACGTCTCGAGGCCGAGATCGAGGAAGCCGGCGGCCGCGACACATGGAGCGAGCAACTCGCCGCCCAGCAGCGCACCCCGGAGGACGCCGGGGCCACCGCGCGCCATCGTCTGGCGCTCGAGCGCGTCCGAGCCTCCGTGCCCACCCCCCCCGACGAGGAGATCGCCGCCTACTTCGAGCGCAACCGCGAGCGCTTCGTCGAGGCCGAGAGCGTGACCGCCAGCCACATCCTGATCGGCGTCGGCAGCCAGGACAGCGCCGAGCGCCGCACCGAGAAGCGCGCCCTCGCCGAGTCGCTGCGTCAGCGCCTGCTCGCCGGCGAGGAAATCGCCGCGCTGGCCCGCGAGCACTCCACCTGCCCCAGCAAGTCCAAGGGGGGCTCGCTCGGCAGCTTCGGCCGCGGCCAGATGGTCGGGCCCTTCGAGGAGGCCGCCTTCGCGCTTCGGCCCGGCCAGATCAGTCCCGTCGTCGAGACGGGCTTTGGCTACCATGTGATCCAGAGCTTCGACTACCGCTCGGGCCAGCCCCCGACGCTCGAGAACACCCGCGACCGCATCGTCACGCTGCTGCGCTCGCAGGCCATCGAGCGCCTGCTGCGCGATATCCGCGAGTCGTGCGACGTGCAGCGGCCGTAGGAACGTTCCGCGGCCGTCGGCTGTCGAATCTGTCGGTCGTCCCTGCCGGCAGGCGCGCTTGCAGGATGTCGATATCATGAAGTCAAAATAATGCACGGCGAAGAGAGGGCGAATCGCCCGCAGGCCGCAAGGCACGACACGTGCTGGTACGGATGACTCGTTGACACAGGCCGCCGCCCCAACGTGGGCTGGGCCGACAGGGGTTCGCCAACGCCAACCCCGCCAATCAGAAGCAAGGGAGTTCCCCCCATGAGAAAGCTGTCGCCCATGCTGGCCCTTCTGGCCGGCGCGACACTCCTGCCCGTCACTGCCCCGTCGCAGGACGCCCCCGCCGAATCCGCCCCCGCTGCCGTCGTCGCCCCGGCCCCCGAGGCCAAGGCCGACGAGAAGCAGGGCCCGTTCTACGCCATCGTCGATGGCCGCAAGATCACCGAGGCCGAACTCGAGCGCGCCATCGCACGCACCGTCGCCAACATCCCCGGCATCCCGGCCGACCAGCTCGATGCCTTCCGCGCCCACCTGCGCGACCGCGTCGGCGAGCAGCTCGTCATGCAGGAGGCCATCATCGCCTACGCCCTCAAGAAGGGCCTGGCGCTGACCAAGGAAGAGAAGGACGCCAAGATCGCCGAGATCACCGAGGCCATCGGCGGCGATGATGCCGTCAAGGACCTGCTCGAGGCCCAGAACCTGACGCGCGAGGAGTTCGAGAGCGAAGTCGAGGAACTCGGCATCTTCCACAAGTTGGCCGACACCGTCGAGGCCCCCAGCGAGGCCGAGATCGTCGACGTCTTCGAGTCCAACAAGGATCGCTTCGCACAGGCCGAAGAGGTCGACGCCAGCCACATCCTGCTCGGATTCACCCCCGGCGAGACCGACGAGCAGAAGGCCGAGAAGAAGAAGAAGCTCGAGGACCTGCGCAAGCAGATCGCCGACGGCGGCGACTTCGCCGCGCTGGCCCGCCTGCACTCCACCTGCCCCAGCTCGACCCGCGGCGGCGACCTCGGCAGCTTCGGCCGCGGCCAGATGGTGCCCCCCTTCGAGCAGGCCGCCTTCGCCCTCGAGGCAGGCGGACTCTCCGACATCGTCGAGACCCAGTTCGGCTATCACATCATCAAGATCGCCGAGCACCGCAAGGCCACCGAGCCCAACCTCGAGGCCGCCCGCGAGGAAATCGCCGACATGCTCAAGGAGCAGAAGATCTCCGAGCTGATCTCGGAAATCCGCACCCAGAGCAAGGTCGAGTACCCCGGCGCCGAGGCCGAGAAAGCCCCCGAAGCAACCGAAGCCGCACAGCCCAACTGACCCCCGCGAGAAGGCCGTGGACGGCGACGTCCCGAACAGACCCGAGCAACCCTTGGCATCCCGGCGCTGGACGCGCCGGGATGCCTTGCTTCTGAGCGTCCTCGCCGCCACCGCCCTCTACTTCACCGCCTCCCTCTGGACCCAGCCCGGGTGGTTCGACTCCCACGAGACCATCCACCAGCTCACCCGCCTGTTCGTCTTCTCCGAGGCCCTGCGCGGCGGACAGTTTCCCGTGCGATGGGCCGACGACCTCATGGCCGGCTGGGGCATTCCCTTCTTCAACTTCTACGGCCCACTCGCCTTCTACGTTGCCGCATGCTTCCACCTTCTCGGCCTCTCGCTCGAGGAGGCATGGAAGACCGAGTTCGTGGTGATGACGTGGTTGGCCGGCGTCGGGATGTACGGCTTCGTGCGGGCGCGCGGCGGGCGCGCCGCCGGGCTGTTGGCCGCCCTGCTCTATCAGTTCGCGCCCTACCATGCGTTGACGTTGTTCGTGCGCGGCAATGCGGCCGAGTTCGCCGCGCTCTCCGTCTGGCCCTTCGCGTTCTGGGGCGTCGATGCGGCCCTGCGCGCCGTGCCACGCTGGCGTGGACCGGCCATCCCCGCCGCCGCGCTGGCCATCGGCGCGCTCGCCTGCGCCCACACGCTGACGGCCTACATGGGCGCATGGAACCTGGCCGCCTTCGGAGTGGTCGGGCTCGTCTTCGCGTGGCGCGGTGGGGGAGCGCCCCGGCTTGCGCGTAGCGCCGCCGTACTCGGCGCGATTGCTGTCGCAGCGTTCGCCGTCTCGGCCTTCTACACCCTGCCCGTCGTGGCGGACTTGCCCCACACCAACAGCCACGTCCTGCACGAGCGCACCCGTTTCCACGAGCACTACCCGACACTTCGCCAACTCCTGTGGCCGCATTGGGGCCATGGCCTCAGCGTCCCCGGGCCCGACGACGGCATGGACTTCCACGTGGGCCTCGTCCTGTGCGCGGGTTTGCTGGCCGCCGGTGTCCTGGCGGCGCGGCGTGGGGCCGGGTCCCTGCGTCCGTGGATTCTCGCTGGGTTGCTTGCCACCGCCGCGCACCTGTTTCTTCTGTTGGAGATTTCGCGCCCGGTTTGGTCGCTCTTCCCCGGAAGCGCCTATCTGCAATTCCCGTGGCGCCTGCTGATCCCGACCACCTTCTGGGCCAGCGTCACCGTCGGCTGGGCGGCGGCGACGCTCGTGCACGACCGCCCCTGGACACGTCCGCGCCTTGCCATCGCCCTCGTGCTGCTCGTCCTTCCAATCCTCGGCAGCGCACCGTTCCTCAAGACCGGCACGCGACTCTATGAGACGCCGGTCTACGAATCGGACCGCCTGCGCCAGTTCATGATCGACACCGCCGAGGGCGAGTACCGGCCGCGCTGGGTGCAGGACTTCCCGCCCCAGCCCTCGGCGCGGCGGCTCGTGTGGATCGAAGGCACCGGCCGCGCGGAACTCGTGGAACTGGCTTCGGCCCGCTACCGGTTCGAAGTCGAGAACGCCACCGACAGCCTGGTGGCTTTCGAGTCGTTCCACTTCCCGGGCTGGAGCTTCCGCATCGACGGCACGTGGACCGAACCCTTCCCGCACGGCGCGTGGGGCTGGATGGCGTGCGAGATTCCGGCCGGCGCGCGCGAGGTCGTCGTCGCCTTCCGCGGCACGGTGCTGCACCGCACGGCCAATGCGCTGACGGCCCTGTCGATTCTCGGGATGCTCGGCTGGCTTGCCGTCGCGACGGTGCGCGAGCGCCGCGCCGTCAGAAGCTGATCTCCACCGGCCAGCGCGCCATCGGGCGCGATTCGCCGGTCAGCACGCGCACCGCCTCGGCCTGCGACGCGTAGTGGCTCGAAAACGAACAATAGTAGTTTTGCAGTGCGGGCATCTCGAGCAGATGATACGGGCTGCCGAACGAGAAATACACGACCGGAGTTCCTGACTCGAGCAGGCGCTCGATCAGCACACGTTGCGCCGGCGGCGTGTTCGGGCGCCATCCGCGGTTCGTCACGACGACGCGGTCGAACTGCAACGCCGCGATGCCCAGCGCGTGCGCCTCCTCCTCGTCCACGTCGAGTTCCACCTCGCGCACCACGGCGTTCGGGAAGGCCTCGAGCAACGGATCGGTGAAGCGCGTCGCCGGATGGATGTAGAAGATGCGCCCGGAGGCCTCGAGCGCCACACACAGCACGCGCGCATCGCGGGCGATGGGCAGCACGGAATCCTGGACGCGCGCGGCGGCCAGCGCCTGTTGCCCGATCTCCTCGGCCACCGCCGCATGGTCCGGATGCGCGATGGTGCGCGCGCGCGCGTCGGGATCCACCCACGCCGCCTCGGGCAGCCCCACGCGGCTCTTGAGCACCAGCACGCGCCGCGTCGCTTCGTCGATCCGCGCCGCGTCCAGCCGTCCCTCGGCCACCGCCGCGCGCAAGGCCTCGAACGCCTCGGGCAGGCGCGGCGGCATCAGCACGATGTCCAACCCCGCGGCGACCGACGCCACGACGCCCTCGCCCAGCGACGCCGCATCCTGCACGCCGCGCATCGCGAACGAGTCCGACACCAACGTGCCGTCGAAGCGCATGCGCTGGCGCAGCACATCGCCCAGCGCCGCCTGCGACAGCGTCGCGGGCCAGGGGCGCGTGCCGGGATCCAGACAGGGATACCACACGTGCGCCGTCATCACCAGGCTGCCCGGGATTTCGCGGAACAGCTTCTCGTACGGCGCCAGGTGCACGCGATCCAGTTCCGCGCAATCCACATCCACCACCGGCAGCATGTGGTGCGAATCGCCCGTCGTCGCGCCATGGCCGGGGAAGTGCTTGAACGTCGTCAGCAGACCCGCCGACGCGGCGCCCTCCACGTAGGCCCGCGCATAGCGCGCGATCGTCTCCGGATCGTCGCTGTACGCGCGGATGCCGATGATCGGATTGATCGGCTCGGTGTTCGTGTCCAGCACGGGCCCGAAGGCGATGTGAATGCCGATCGCGCGACACTCGCGCGCCGTCACGATGCCCTGCTCGCGCGCAAGGTCCAGCCGACCCGACGCTGCCAGCGCCATGTTCATCGGGAACGCCGTGCCGTCGCGCACCCGCGCGCCCGAGCCCGCCTCGCAGTCGGCCGAGAAGAGCAGCGGCAACTCGCTCACCAGTTGCAGCGAGTTCGACACGCCGGCGATGTAGTCCGAGCGATTGGCCGAGAAGCAGAAGCCCCCCACCTTGTAGTCCGTCACCTGGGCCATGCCCGCGCGCTCGTTCCACACGGGCATCATCATCTGGCCGATCTTCTCCTCCAGCGTCAGCGAGTCCAGCACGTGCTCGACCCACTCCATGTCGGGCTCGCGCAGCGGCGGGGCCTGGAAGGGCGGCGCGGTTGCCGATTGCTCGCGCGTTGCCTCCGTCGTTGCGGCGCGCAGTTCCGCCTCGCGCCCGACGTCGTCGATCGTCTCGATCTCCTGCGCCGTCGCCGTCATCGCCAGCAGCAACGCCGCCGCCAACGTCCACCTGCCACGCGGCCGAAGCCGGACCATCGCCAACGGGCTGTGCATCGGAACTCCTTGCATGCGGGGGGATCGGTTCACGGCAGGTCCAGGTCGCCGCTCTTGCCGCCTGTCTTGCGGCGCAGGCGCACGGCCTCGATGCGCATGTCCTTCTGCAGGGCCTTGGCCATGTCGTAGAGCGTGAGCAGGGCGACGGCCACGGCGGTCAGCGCTTCCATCTCGGCGCCCGTGCGGTCGCGCACGCCGACCGTTGCGCGCACGACGGCGCGCCCGCGGTCGCGATCATGAACGATCTCGACGGCGACGTGGTGCGTTTGCAGCGGATGACAGAGCGGAATCAGATCGGCGGCGCGCTTGGCCGCCTGGATGCCGGCGATGCGCGCCGAGGCCAGCGCGTCGCCCTTCGCCAGCGTCCCGCCGAACAGCGCGTCGAGAACGTCGGCGCGCGCGGCCAGTTCGCCCTCGGCCACCGCCTCGCGCGCCGTCACGGCCTTGTCGCCCACGTCCACCATACGCGCCTCGCCCCGCGCGTCGAGATGGGTCAGCCCGGATGGATGGACGTCGGTCATGGCATCAAGTCGCTGGAGGGAATGCTGCTGCGCCGTGGAGTCTCATGCTGCCGGTCGCCGAAAACTTTCCGGCAGGGCACTGGGATAGGGAGCCCCGAATCCCCGGGCAACGCGCAAGATAGGTCGCATGGGTCTGAAAACAGGTCGTATGGGTCCCATATGACCCAATGGTCCGGTCTGATGGCCTGAGGTGGAATCTTCCCTGAGGTCATGACAGTTCTCTCAGTTCGCTTCAGCCTATCAAGTGCCTGAGTTCGGACACCGTCCCAGCCATCGCAGTTCTCTCAGTTCGCTTCAGCCCATCAAGTGCCTGAGTTCGAACATCGTCCCAGCCATCGCAGTTCTCTCAGCGTGCTTCAGTCTGTGCGGAGCCCGAGTTACTGTCATCGTCCCGACCATCGCAGTTCGCTTCAGCGAATCAACTGCCTGAGTTCGAACATCGTCTCAGCCATCGCAGTTCTCTCAGCGTGCTTCAGTCTGTGCGGAGCCCGAGTTAGTGTCATCGTCCCGACCATCGCAGTTCGCTTCAGCGAATCAACTGCCTGAGTTCGAACATCGTCCCAGCCATCGCAGTTCTCTCAGCGTGCTTCAGCACGCTCTTCCTTGCCCCCGGGTTTACCCGGTGGGGGACAGGGCATTCACAGACCGCAAGGAGCGCGCTTCAGCGTGCTTCCCCCTCGGCATCCTCGAAGTACTCATCATGAATCTCCAGGGTCCTGTTTGTTGAATTCTTTCCATGGTGCTCCTTCTGCTTCAGGACATAGCGCTCGAGTGCCGGCAGATCCCGACGGGCGAAGCTCACCGCCCCATAGCCCCGCTGCCAGGCAAGGGCACCGGGGGCAAAGCGCTCGTTCATTTCATGGGCGCTGGCGCCCTTGATCTTGCCGATCCAGTCCGACAGGCACAGGAAGGGCTGGACTTGAATCAGCAGATGGAGGTGGTCGGCCGTGCCGCCGACTTGAAGGTGGCGGACCCCCTTGGTCTTCTCGGAGTAGTTGCGGATCCAATCCCACAGCACAGGTTCCATGTCGGGGACGATCAGGGGATCGTCATTCTTGCAATGCCAGTTGAGATGAATGTAGATCTCCGAGAAGACATGGGTGGTTTTGGTCAGCATGGTCGCCTCCCGGGGAAGTACGCTGAAGCGCACTTTGGGGATTGGATCGGAGACCCCTTATCCCACCGGGTAAACCCGGGGGCAAGGAAGAGCGTGCTGAAGCACGCTGAGAGAACTGCCGAGTTCGGCAGCTCTTCGTCGCGCCTCGCGATCCATGACTCGGCATCGCCTGCCGAGGAGCCTGTGCCGATGGGTCTCCATTGCACCGAGGACAAGGAGTTGGCGTCGGCGGGTGCGCAACTCGTGCGGGACCCGTCCGGGCACCGCTGACGCTTCGGCGCGCCAAGCGTCCGAGCCCCAGTCAACTGCCTGCCCGCGGATTGGGACGCTGTTCCTGTCATGGTGTCCGGGTTACTTTGATGCGGTCTCAGGCGCCTGGGCGGTAGTAAAGGAAGTCGGTTTCGAAGGCTTGGCCGCAGTAGAGGCACTTGGGGGCGGTGCGGGGGCTGTTGCGGCCGCAGTTTGCGCACACTTGCGGCGAGCGGTCTTCCTTCAGTTTGCCGTCGCGGGTGCCGTCGAGCTGGTCCACATAGTCGATCCACTCCTTGAACTCCTCCTCGTGGAGCACCTTCTTCTCGAGCAGGATCATGAGCATCGTCTGGATGAGCAGGGCCTGGCGCTCGACCTTCTGGCGCAGGGCCTCGACTTCGGACCGCGCGCCCAGGTCCTGGGTCGAGCCGCTCTGCTGGGTGGCGGTCAGGCGGGTGGCGGAATGATAGGCCGCGGCGGCGGCTGCACCGGCAAGCATGGGCTGTCCCTCCCGGTCAGGTGGGCATGTCGTGCAGACGTTGGCCGGCGGTGCCCGGGCGCTCAAGTGTTGTTTGCCTGCCCCCGCAAGGAAACGGCCCCGGAGTCGCGGGGACTCCGGGGCCGGGGGTTGGCAAGGCGCTTGGGGTCAGGAGTTAGGGATAGGTGACGGCGTACGGGTAGCCGGTGGCGTTCTTGTCGCCTTCCTTCTGGGTGCGAAGGATGTCGCCGGTGGACACGGTGCCATTGGTCGGATCGTACAACTGCCACAGCCAGTCGTTGAGGCCGTTGCCGTCGGCGAAGCCGCTCGGCAGCGGGCCCTGCGCTCCGTCCGGGCCCTTCGAGGCGAACATCCAGAAGCCGTGGACTTCCTTGGCGCGCTCGATGCCGGGGGCGCCTGTTCCGGGCAGGCCCGTGAACGGCCCAATGCCCGGCAGGGTCAGGTAGTCATCCTTGAAGTTGCGATAACGGAAGCGGTAGCGAATCTCGTTGTTGCTGTGCAATTGGCTGTGGGCGAAAACGTCGCGCATGCGAGCGGCATTGGACATGTAGGCGATCGGGGTCGTGAGCCCGCGGTTGAAGTAGTAGGGGAACGCCACGTCGTCAGCCCAATCGAAGGGGTACTTGTTATAGTCAACGGCGTAGGCCTCGAGGGCGGTCGCCACGGAGCGCATGTCGGCCTTCACGCGCGAGACCTTCGAGCGCACTTGGGCCTCCAGGAAGTTGGGCACGGCAATGGCCGCCAAGATCGCGATGATGGCCACCACGATCAGCAGTTCGATCAGAGTGAATCCGCGTTGCTTCATATGCCACCTCGGGGAAGGTAGAGTGGCCCTTGTCAAACCGGATGCCGCGCCATAGCCACGCGACGCCCGGTCGGTTCGGGCGAGATTCAGGGATGAGACCTGGTTCTCTGCCGGAAAGGCTGCCCGGACCGGCGGACCGTTGCAAGCCCTATCGACAGGCTGCAAAGGATTCCTTGGAGGGGTCGGCAGCGTCTTTGCCGGCGCGCCTTACCCCTTCACCGCCCCGAAGGTCAGCCCCGCCACAATCTGCTTCTGGAAGATGAAGAACACCACGATCATCGGCACCGCCGACAGGGTTGCCCCGGCCATCACCAGCCCGAAGTCCTGCGCGTTCTGCTGCTGCAGCGACTGGAGCCCCACCTCCAGCGTGAACAGCACCTCCGAGCCCAGCACCACGAAGGGCCAGAAGAAGCTGCGCCACGCGCCCGTGAAGGTCAGGATCGCCCACGCGCCCAGCAGCGGCTTGCACAGCGGCAGGATCACCCGCAGCCACACGCCGAAGTCCCCGCACCCGTCGATCCGCGCCGCCTCGTCCAGATCCCGCGGCAGGCCCGCGATGTACTGCCGCATCAGGAAGATGCCCACCGGCGAACAGAGCGCCGGCAGCAGGATCGCCCAGTGCGTATTCATGATGTCCAGCCCGAGCACCGAGCGGAATCCCACCGCCACCACAAGGAAGAGCGGAATCAGCAACGCCTGGAACGGCACCATGATCGAGCACAGGAACAGGGCAAACAGCGCGCGCCGGCCGGGGAACTCCAGCCGCGCGAAGACGTAGCCCGTCAGGCAGCTCAGCAGCACCTGCACCACGGTGATCGTCAGCGCCAGATAGGCGCTGTTCCAGAACCAGCGCACGATGTGCTCGGCGCGCTCGAGCAGCGTGCGATAGTTGCCCAGCTCCATGTTCGCGAGCGAGATGCGCGGCGGGCTTGCTTGCAGGTACGCACTCGGCGTCACCGCCGCGACGAACATCCAGGCCATCGGCGCCAGGAACAGCAGCGCCAGCGGCAGCAGCATCAGGTGCGTCGGCGCCTCGCGCAGCAGCGGCGACCGCATCCGCACGCGCGGCGCACGCGCCGGTCGCAGGCGCGCGAACCACTCGCCCAGCAATCCGAAGCCGCGCCCCACCGCGTCGTCCAGCACCCCGAAGAACGCGCCGATTCGCGAAGGCCGCGTCGCCGCCGTGACGTCCCCCCCCAGCACCTTGAACTGCACGATCGCCACCGAGACCACGATCGCCAGCAGGATCAGCGACAACGCCCCGGCCGGGCCATAGCGCCCCTGCTTGAACGCCAGGTCGTAGATCTCGTACACCAGCACCGTCGACGATCCGGCCGGCCCGCCGCTCGTCAGCACGAACACCAACTCGAATACCTGGAACGAACCGATCGTGTTCAGCACCAACAGATACAACGTCACCGGCCGCAGGTGCGGCAACGTCACGAACCACCACGACTGGAGCGGGTTGGCGCCCTCGACCAGCGCGGCCTCGCGGGACGAAGCCGGCACCGAACCCAGCGCGGCCAGATAGATGAGAATGTTCCCGCCCGGCCCGGCGCAGATCGCCGCAAGGATCACCGACCAGATGGCCCAGTCCGGATCGCCCGTCCAGTTGATCGGTCCCAGTCCGAACACGCCGATCGCCTGGTTCAGCAGGCCGAAGTTCGGATCGTAGAGTGTCTTCCAGATCATCGCGAAGACGATCGCCGAGGCGACGGCGGGCAGGTAGAACGCCGCGCGATAGAACGCCTGCCGCTTCTCGGAGAGCGAATGCACGAGACTCGCCAGCGCCAGCGACAGCGCCAGGTTCACCGGCACGAAGCAGACCGTGAACAGCAGCGTGTTGCGGAACGCGCGGCCGATGCGTTCGGCCACGAGCGCGTTCGCGAACAGGTCGTGGAAATTCTGCACGCCGACCCACGGACTCTCCAGGATGCCCTGGGCCATGTCGATGTGCTTGAACGAGATGACGAAGGCCAGCACCATCGGGATGCCGAAGAAGACGGCGAAGAGCAGCAGGGCCGGGAACAGCAGCGCGTAGGCGCCGGCGGTCTGGCGCGCGGTGGTCCTCACGGCGTCGCTCCCGTGTCGGCCGCCGCGTCGCGGCTGCGCCAGTAGTCGTCCAGCACGATCTGGCACCGCTCGCCCATGCGCCGCACGCCCTCGTCCACGTCGAGCCGGCGCAGCAGGATGAGCTGGATGTGCTCGCCGATGATCTGGTCGAGCTTGATCCATGCGGGATGGATCGGCGGGCTGTGCGCGTCGACCAGGTGGTGCCAGATGTTCTCGTAGCGCTCGTCGCCCTCGAAGATGTTGCCGACGGACAGGCGGCTGGGGAAGACGCCGGCCTCGTGGTTGATCTGCTGTCCGGCCTCAAGGGCGATGTAGCGGGCGAAGCGTGCGGCCTCGCGGGTGCGTTCGGGGTCGTGCGGGCGATTGAAGACCATCAGCGAGCCGGGCCCGTAGGAGGCGGCACTCTGCGGTTGGCCCGGCATGCGCGGAAACAGGGCGATCGCGATGCGCAGCGGGTCCGGCAGGTTGGTGGCCTGCGGATTGTCGCGGCGGAAGTTCTCGAGGCGTTCGTTGATCGTGTGCACCGACTTGATCGCCCACAGGCCCTGCGACGTGGCGGCCAGGCGGCGGTCCTGCCCGCTGAAGGCGCTCCACGTCGTGTCGTCCATGATGCCGCCCGAGCCCGGCAGCGCGACCTTCTCGTCGAACTCGAGCGCGAGCAGCCGCCGCAGCCCCCGACGCGTCGCGTCCGAATCGATCAGCATCCGTCGGCCGTCCTCGCTGATGATGCGCATTCCCTCGGCAAACAGGAACGGGTACGCCTCCCACTTGCTCGGGCCCGTGCTGAACCCGACGCCGTACACGTCCGGCACGCCGTCGCCGTTGCGGTCGAACGTCACGCGCCGCATCGCGGCAAGGAACTCGTCCCAACTCCAGACGCCGTTCTCGGGCAGGGCGACGCCGCGCTCCTCGAACAGGTCGCGATTCAGCAGCAGAACGAAGCCCTCCTTGTACCACGGGAACGACCATGACTGACCGGCCCATTGCACGTCGCGCAGAATCGCCGGGTGAATGTCCTCGCGCCACGTCAGCCCGTCGGCGCCGGGAATCTCCTCATCGAGCCACTCGTCGACCGGCAGCAGCAGCCCGGCATCGACGTACTTGACCTGGAGCACGCCGCCGGCCACGTCGGGCGGCCGCCCGGCAAAAGCCGCGATGTCCAGTCGCTCGCCGCCCTTCGCCCAACTCAGCCGCGTGTACTCGATGTGCACATGCGGGTTGAGGCGCTGATATTCCGCGATGGCTTGCACCAGCCACTCCGCCACCGCCGGCAGGCGCGGATAGTCCCAGAACTCGATGAGAATCTTCCCCGCCGGCGGCCGCGGCGCCAGACACGAGAGCGACGTGACGGCGAGGATCAGGGCCGAGAAGAGAGCGAGGAGTGATTGGCGCGTGGTTCGTGGAGTGTTGGACGTTGTTCGTTGTTCGTGGTTCGTGGTTCGTGTTCTGGGAGGAAGAGAGGCTGACTCGGCCTGGGCCGCCAACTCGCTTCCCGGCAGGGATGCCGCGAGGTTGATCTCGGACTTCGGCTCGCGTCCCGGAAGGGACGCAACAGTCCTAGCCCCGGACTTCAGTCCGGGGTCTTCGCGCCTCCCCGAACCCGGACCCCGGCAGGGGTCCGACAACGCCCCGTCGTCCGCGCGCCCGTTCATGAGGCATCCTTCGGCAACATCTTGCGCAACACCGCGAACCGTCGCGAGACCGTGAAACCCAATCGCCCGTACACGCCCTTGGCCGCACGCTCGCCGGTCCACAGCACATACGCCGAATGATGTCCCTTCAGGCGCATGCGGTACAACGTGCGCGCCAGCAACACCGTCCCGATGCCCTTGCCCTGCCAGCCGTCCTCGACCCCGAACGGCCCGAAGTGCTCGGCTTCGAACTGGCAGTAGCCGATAATGCGTCCCTCGTGGCACGCCAGCAGGATGCCGTCCTCGGGGAAGAGCCCGCGCGTGAAGTCGCGCAGATTTCGCCGCGCGTCCTCCAGCCATGGGCCCGGCATCACGCGATTCATGAAGTCCAGATAGTCCACCATCCGCTCGCGCCGGAAGGGCTCGATGACGATGCCCTCGCCGCGCAGGCGCTGCTCGCGTTCGAGCAACTCGGCATCGAGGTCGAACTGTCCGACCGGCGCGTCCATGGCGATCGCCTCGGAGAACTCGACGAAGCCGCGCCGCACGAGAAACGCGAGCCCTTCGGGATAGCGCGCCTTGTCCACGCCGGGCACGAAGTAGTTCGGCGTGTAGGGCGCCAGCGCGACCTCCGTGCGATGGCGCGCGCGGCAGAAGGCCTCGGCATGCGCGAGCAACGCCGAGCCGACGCCGCGGCCGCGATGCTCCGGGTGCACGCCGAACGCCGTGATGAACCCGCGATGCTCGAGTGTCCCTGTGTTTTCGATCGGGTAGCGCAGCACCAGACACAGAATGAAGCCGACGAGGCGGTCGCCCTCGACGGCCAGCATCAGGCTGTCGGGCTCGCGGTTGGCGTCGAGCAGCACGCGGCGCTCGAACTCCTCGCGCAGGATCGCCTCGCCCGGCAGCGCCTGCTCCCACAGCGCGAGCAGGTGCGGGCAATCGGCGTCAGTGTACGGGCGCAGGTGCATGGTCGGGCCTTTCAGGCGGGTGGGTTTTCGGGCGCGTCGGCCAGTAGTTCGTCGACGCGGCGGGCGCGCAGGCCGGTCTCGAGAATCGGGGCCAGCAGTGTTTCGAGGCGGTTGAACAACTTGTCGGTGCGACGGGGCCCGGCGCCCACGTGCGTCAGCAGCAGGAAGCCGTTGAGGCCGTGCGCGTCCTTGGCCGCGTAGTCGCGCACGCTGGCCAGGATCGTGTCCGTCGAGCGATGATTCGGCGCGTCGTCCTCGGTGTAGTCCGTGTGCGACAGCGTCCCCGGCGTGAAGTTGAACAGGCGCGGACCGGCCTGGCGCGACCATGCGGCGATCTCCGCGTTGTACCACTCGTACGGCGGAATCCACCAGGTGATCGACTCGCGCGCGATGCCGTAGCGGGCCAGCCGCGCGATGTTCGCGTCCAGATCGCGCCGGAATTGATCCTGCGTGATGAGAGTCTGCTCTCGATTGTCCCACGGACAGTAGAGCAGATGCGCGTCGGAGTGCGGCCCGACGTAGTGGCCGGCCTCGACGGCGCGCTCGGTCGCCGCCCAGTTCGACGGGTTCTTCAGAAAGTCGCCCGTGAAGAAGAACGAGCCGCGGATGCCGAGACGCTCGAGCGTGTCGAGCACGACGTCGAAGCCCTCGCCGAAGTCGCCGCCGGTGAAGAGCGGGGCGAAGTCGGCGCGGTCGCGTGGCGCGCGAACGACGGCCCCGTGACTCCAAGTGTAGGCGCTTGCGGGAACGGACATGGGAAAGACCTCCGACGAGACCTCGTTGGGGCGACTATCGGGGCGGCGCAATGTGGGCGAGCCTTTTCCTTGGCCCCCGCTGCGTCGGCGTGGGGGCGCTCCCCTTCGACGAGCGAATTGCGACGCGATTTCGACAATTCGGTTGTCGGCCGAGAATGCCATCGACACGGCCGCCAGCACTCGCGAAAATGGCAGGAAACTCGCTTCTCTCGGCAGGACACACGGGCTGCATTCCAGAGCCCGAGCCAATCGAGTTGGAGCCGGGAAGAGACGTGGAATCCCAGACGGAACCCATCGAGCTGCTGATCGCCGAGGATGACTCCTCGACATTGGCGATCCTGTGCCGCAAGGCGCAGGAATGGGGCTACACTCCGGTGCCCACCTCGAAGGGCGCCGAGGCGCTCGAGCGCCTGCTCGACCCAGCCGGCCCGCGCCTCGCCCTGCTCGACTGGATGCTACCCGATTCGACCAGCGGTCTCGACATCTGCCGCGAGCTCGACCGCCGCCGGCAGACCCCGCGCACCTATCGCATTATCCTGACCGCCCGCAGCACGCAGGAGGACCTCATCGAGGCCCTCGAGGCCGGCGCCGACGACTGCCTGGCCAAGCCCGTCGTCCCTGGCATCCTGCGCAGCCGCCTCAACGTCGGCCGCCGCTTCGTCGAGCTCGACCGCGAGCTGCATCGCAAGAACCGCGAGCTCCAGCAGCTCGCACACGACATGGCCGCCCAGTACCTCTTCCAGAAGTCGCTGATCGACGCCATCCCGCTGCCCGTCTTCGTCCGTAACGTCGAGGGCGTCTTCGCCTCGTGCAACGCGCGCTTTGCGCAGTTCCTCGGCGTCGACGAGACGACGATCGTCGGCAGGCGCCTGGAAGAATTTGCGACGCCCGAACTGGCCGAAGTCTATCGCCAGGCCGACGATGACCTGCTGCGCGACGGCACCCTGCAGCAATACGAGTCCGCCGTCACCCACGCCGACGGCTCGCGTCACGAGGTGCTCTTTCACAAGGCGCCCTTCCTTGGCCCCGAGGGCGAGCACGGCGGCATCATCGGCACGCTCGTCGATATCACCGAGCGCAAGCAGCTCGAGAGCGAACTCCAGCGCCTCGCCACCACCGACCCGCTCACCGGCGTCAACAACCGCCGCCACTTCCTCGGATTCGCCCAGAAGGAACTCGCCCGCGTCCGTCGTCACGGCAGCCCCACCAGCCTGCTCATGCTCGACATCGACCACTTCAAACGCGTCAACGATACCTATGGCCACTCGGTCGGCGACCTGGCGCTCAAGCTCGTCGCGCAGGTGCTCACCGAGGCATTGCGCGAGGGCGACATCTTCGGCCGGCTCGGCGGCGAGGAGTTCGCCGTCCTGCTGCCCGCGACCCCTCTGCCCGGCGCCGTCGGCGTCGCCGAGCGCCTCCGCCGCATGCTCGCCACCCGCACCTTCATGGCCGACGGCGAGGCCCTGTCCATCACCGTCAGCATCGGCGCGACGGCCTTCCATCCCGGCGACACCCACGTCGATGCCATCCTTGAACGGGCCGACACCGCCCTGTATCGCGCCAAGAATAACGGGCGAAACCGGGTCGAATCCAACGAGTGAACCCCCGCCGGACCGCCATGCTGTTCGGCGCCGGCCCGAGTTCACGCCCGCGCATTGTCTTGCTTGCAGTCTCTTTCGGAGACTCTAGGCTCCCGTGAAGACAGTTTCGCTGCGCATTTCGTCCGCGTATCGCCGTTCCGTCAGTCCTTTGTGAGGGCTCCGGTAGATTTCGCAGTCCCACCGTTCGTGGGGGTCTGGTTTGCTTGACCTCGTTCCGCCCGACCGGCACACCCCGGGCGACGCATCGCGGGGGCGGTGCGACCACTCCACAGACCGACGTCCTCCGTACCGCCGCATGTCGGAACCGCATTTCCTTCCTGCCACCACCCGCTCCGCCGTGCCTTCCGCTCGCCTGGCCGTGCCGATCCTCGCCGGACTCGCGGCGGTACTCATCCCGTTCGAGGTGTCCTGGGCGCCGCAGGCAATGCGCCTCGCCGCCCGGATTCTCGATCCGATCGACGACGCCATCGGTCTCGGCGCCCTCTTCGGTGCCTATCCGGGAATCCTGGCGATCGCCGCGGCCGTCTGGCTGATGGACGACGCCCGACGCGCGCGCCTGCGCGAGTTCGTCTTCGGAATCCTGACCGTCACCGCCGTCAATTCCGCCCTCAAGTTTCTCCTCCATCGCCGGCGTCCCTTGTACAATCGCCGGCGGGACTTCGAGCCCGAGGCACCCCTCGAGGAGATCGGCCGCTGGCACGGTCCATGGACTGGTGACCTCAAGACGATGCTCGACCAGAGCTACCTCGCCTTTCCGTCCGGGCACTCTGCCATGGCCGCGTTTCTGGCCACGTGGCTCAGCGCGGCCTATCCGCGCGGCCGCGCACTGTGGTGGACCTTGGCGGCGCTGTGCATGCTGTCGCGCTTCGTCAATGCGCGGCACTTTCTCAGTGACACGCTCGCCGGCGCCGCTGTCGGCATTCTGGCGTATCATCTGGTCGCCGAGAACGGGCGCTGGCTGCGTCGCCTGTTTCGGCGTCCCGTTGCCTAGGCGCATCATGGAGCAGCTTGCCAGACTTCGGAGTTGGGCACTCGACCATCCGATCTTCGCGATCGTGGTGGTCTGGCTCGCGATCACGCTGCCTGGCCTCGGCAGCGGCTTCTTGTGGGACAACGACGAGACCTACTACGCCGGCAGCGCCCTGAACATGCTGCTGACCGGCGACTGGATCGTGCCGGCGATCGGCGACAAGGTCTTCCTGGACAAGCCGCCGCTGGCCTACTGGGCGATGGCGGTCTTCATGAAGACCTTCGGCGTCTCGGAGTTCGCCGCGCGCCTGCCGTCGGCGCTCTGGGCGTTGCTGACGCTTCTCGTGACGTATGCACTGGGCGCGTGGAAGGCGGGCCGCGGCATGGGATTGCTCGCCGCGGCCGTGCTGGGCACGACGATGCTCTTCGGCGTTTTGGGCCGCATGGTGCTGGTGGACGGGCCGCTGGTATTCGGGATGGCGGTGGGGTTGTGGGCGTTCTGGCGGATGGAGAGCGCCGGCGAACGTCCGACCGCGTGGGCGGGTTGGTGCGTGCTGGGCGGCATCGGCGTTGGCGCGGCCGTCATGGCCAAGGGCCCGCTCGGCCTGCTTCCCGGCGTCATCGCCCTGGTTTACCTCGCGATTCGTCGCGACTTCTCCTTCCTGCGGCGGGCGCACTGGCGGCTGGCGCTCGGGCTGCTCGCGATCGTGCTCGTCGCCGGGCCCTGGTATCTCGCGATCGCACGCCTCGAAACCGAACAGTTCGTCGACCGCTTCCTGCTCGAGCACAACCTGGCCCGCTTCACCACGCCGATCAACAGCCACGAGGGACCGTTCTTCTACTACCTGCCCGTCCTGCTGCTGGGAATGATTCCGTGGTCCTTCTTCCTCGTCGCCGCCCCATGGAGCCGTCGGCCGCGCGACGCGTTCGACCTGTTCCTCGCGTGCTGGGTGGGCGTGCCGCTCGTGATGTTCTCGATCATGACGACCAAGCTGCCGCACTACATCGCGCCGGCGTTTCCGGCGCTGGCGCTGCTGACGGCGCGCGAGGTGGCATGGTTCGTCGCGCATCCCGAGTGCCGTCCGCGCATCGTGTCGGCGGGCTTCTGGTTCATGGCCATCGTCGGCCTGGCCGTGGTGGGCGCGGGCGTCGCCGCGCGTGTGCTGGTCGAGGACCTCGCGTGGTGGGCCGTGATGCTGCCCGGCGTGGTGCTGGTTGCGGGCTTCGGCCTTGCCGGCTGGTGGATGCGCGACCGTCGGCCGTGCGAGCCTGCCTGCGCGCTGGCCGCCTTCACGACCGCGCTCTTCTTCCTTGTCATGATGACGATCACGATGCCGCGCGTCGCCGGCGTGCAGGTGGTCACGGTCGCCACGCTCGACGCGATGGAACTCGCCGCCCTCGACGACGGCGCCGTCGGCAACGACGAGCTGTTCACCTACTCGCACTTCGAGCCGAGCCTGTTCTTCTACTCGCAGGGGCACATGAACAACGGCAAGCGCCAGGAACTGGCTGCGTTCCTCGAGGGCGTGGCGCCCGGCCGGCGTGCGCTGGTGCTCGTTCGCGAGAAGCACCTCGACGAACTGGGCCGCCTGCTGCCGGGCGAATGGGTCGTGGCGATCCGCGCCTACGACAGCCTTGTCCTGCGCAGCGAGAGCCTCGAGGCGCGCTTCCGCAAGAAGGACCGCTATCGCATCCGGTTGGTCGAGCTGGTGCGTCCCGTCGCCGATCAGGACTGAATGCCCGTCAGGACCGGATTCCCGTCAGGACTGAATATAGTTCTGCAGGTCGCGAATCGTTTCGTCGCGGGCCTCCAGCTCGTTGCGCAACAGGTCGCCCGCGCTGATGACCCCGACGAGGCGCCCGTCCTCGACGACCGGCAGGTGGCGGATGCGATGCTCGGTGACGAGCTTCTCGCAGGCCTGCAAGTCGGTGTTCGGAGCGATCGTGCGCACGGGCGCGGTCATGACGTCGCGCACGAGCGTCTCGGACGGCGCGCGCTCCTGGGCCACGACGCGCATGAGCACGTCGCGTTCGGTGAAGATGCCGAGCAGGCGCTCGCCGTCGAGCACCACGACCGCGCCGATGCGCCGCTCGTTCATGCGGCGGGCGGCCTCGAGGACCGTGTCCGTCGGCGCCACCGCCGTTATCGTCGGGCCCTTCCTGTCCAGCACCGATTTGACAGTCGCCATGGGTCTGCTCCTTTTGGTATGAGCAGACTAAAAATGGCACAGGGGCTTGTCAAGGGG
Organism: Candidatus Sumerlaeia bacterium; assembly: GCA_019634695.1. Taxonomy (GTDB): domain Bacteria; phylum Sumerlaeota; class Sumerlaeia; order SLMS01; family JAHLLQ01; genus JAHCAW01. Next base: position 4,951 of record JAHCAW010000041.1, on the reverse strand, counting down.
CCGATGCGCCCGGTTGCCGAGGGCCGTTGAGTCCCGCGGAGCTCGAACCCCGAACAACGACTCAGCACCCGATGGCCGTCAGGAACGCCTTCTCGAACTCGGGACGGCGCTTCTCCAGGGCGGCCAGCGCGGCCCGCACGCCGGCGATGTCCTTCTGCTTCGGCCCGGCCAGGAAGAAGTAGAACTTGATCTTGGGTTCGGTGCCGCTGGGGCGGCCGATCGCGCGCGAGCCGTCCTCGAGATCGAACGTCACCACGTTGCTCGACGGCAGGTCCAGCCGGCCGACCACGGCGCCGGTCTGCCCGTCGAAGACTTCGCCCGTGTCCACGCGCGTGCGGCGCGTCACCTTCAGCCCCGCGATCTCGCGCGGCGGCGCGTCTTGCAGCACCCGCATGATGCCGCGAATCTTCTCGCCCCCCTCGCGGCCCGGCATCGTCACCGACTTCTGCCACTCGATGCGCGGCTCGTGCCGCAGGTACAGTTCCTCCAGGTAGTCCACCAGCGTCTTGCCGCGCCCCTTGCACCACGCGGCCATCTCCGCCGTCACGCACGAGGCGACGATGCCGTCCTTGTCCATCGCATGCCGGCCGATCAGGTAGCCGTACGATTCCTCGGTGCCGTAGAGGAACTCGATCGCGGCGTCCTCGGCCGCGAGGTCGCGCGCCGCCTTGGCGATCCACTTGAAACCGGTCAGCACCAACGGGCAGCGCGCGCCGTGATGCGCGGCGACTTCGGGAAAGAGCGGCGTCGTCACGATCGTCGTGCACACGGCCGGCTTGGCCGGCAGCGTGCCCAACTCGCGCCGCCGCGCCAGCAGGTAGTCGCACATCAGCGCCCCGAGCTGGTTGCCCGTCATCAGCCGGTACTCGCCCTCGTGGCGCACCGCGATGCCCAAGCGGTCCGCGTCCGGATCGGTCGCCAGTACCAACTCGGCCCCCACCTTGCCGGCGAGCGCGATCGCCCGCTCCAGCGCCTTGCCCTCCTCGGGATTCGGCGACGCCGCCGTCGGGAACGCCCCGTCCGGCCGCATCTGCTCCTCCTCCGGATAGACATCGGTGAAGCCCCACTGCCGCAGCGCCTGCGGGCACAACGTCCCGCCCGCGCCGTGCAGCGGCGTGTAGACGATCTTCACCGGGTTGGACCGAATCGCCTCGCGATCCAGACACTGCTGCGCCACGGCCTCGAGGTACGCGTGGTCCATCTCCTCGTCCATGACGTGCACGAGCCCGCGGGCAATCGCCTGCTGGAAGTCCAATCGCTGCACCTGATCGTTCGAGGAGATCTTGTTCACCTCGGCCACGATGCCCTTGTCGTGCGGCGGCACGACCTGCGAGCCGTCGTCCCAGTACACCTTGTAGCCGTTGTATTCCTTCGGATTGTGGCTGGCGGTGACGACGATGCCGATGTGGCACTCGAGGCGGCGCACGGCGAACGAGAGGTACGGCGTCGGACGCAGCTCCGGGCTGACGTGGACGATGATATCGTTGGCGGCCAGCACGCCGGCGACGGTCTCGGCGAACTCGCGCGAGAAGTTGCGGCAGTCGTGCGCGATCGCCGCGCGCAGGGGCCCGGGCTTCTCCGCGTGCGCCCGCACGTAGTTCGCCAGGCCCTGCGTCGCCCGCGCCACCACTGTCGGGTTCATGCGGTTCGTGCCCGCGCCCAGCACCCCGCGCAGCCCCCCCGTGCCGAACTCCAGCGTCCGGTAGAACCTGTCCTCCAGCTCGGCAACGTTGCCCGCATCCACCAGCGCCTGAATCTCCGCGCGCGTCTCCTTGTCGTAGGCTTCCGACGTCCACTCGCGCACACGCTCGGCGATCTCGGGGGAGGAAAACGACAGCGCCATGACTCACCATCCTGCCAGAAGTTGTTTCACCGCCAGAATCGGAACACCATCCAGAGCAGACCGGGCCACGCGACCCAAGCGAATTCGTGCCCCCGGCATCGGCCTTGCCCCCGGCCGCGCCGGGCCGCACACGCCTTCGCCATGTCCGTCGCCGCCCCCAGCCTGCCCGCCCCGCCCTCGCGCCACTACGGCCGCGGCGTCGCCTGGATTCTCGCCGGCGCCCTGCTCTGGAGCACCGGCGGCGTCGGCGTCAAATGGCTCACCGGCATCGAGGGCTGGCCCCCGCTGTTCGTCAGCGCCTTCCGCTCCCTGCTCGCCGCCGTCGTCTTCTTCCTAGCGCTCGGCGGCCGCTGGAGCCCCCCGGCCCCGGGCTGTCGTCGCTGGTTCTGGCTCGGCGCCCTCACGTATGCCTACGTCGTCACCGCCTTCGTCGTCGCCACCTTCCTGACGACGGCCGCCAACGCGATCATCCTGCAGGACACCGCCCCGCTGTGGGTGCTCGGCTTCAGCGGCGTCCTGCTCGGCGAGCGCGCCCGCTGGCGCGACGCCGGCGCCCTGCTCACCGGCCTGGTCGGCGTCGCCTTCTGCGTTTGGGACGGCCTGCAAGAGTCCTCCGGCGGCGGGCTCCTTTCCAAGCACACAGCCGGCGACCTGCTCGCTCTCACCTCCGGCCTCGCGTTCGGCTTCACCACCATCGCGATGCGGCACTTCAGCCGCGGCGACGGCGGCATCGACCGCCAAGCGGTCTCGTTCCTGTTCGTCGGCAACGTGCTGGCCGGGGTGATCGGGCTTGGGCTCGCTGCGGTCGTCGGCGGCACGATCCCGCTCGCCGGCGCCGCCGGCAGCGGCGGCCTGCTCGTCAGCTTGCTCGTCCTCGCCTGGCTCGGCTTCGGGCAACTTGGCGGCGGCTACCTGTTCGTCCAGCGCGGCCTGCGCCACGTTCCCGCCATTCCGGGGTCGCTGCTGATGCTGGCCGAACCGGTCGTGAACCCGATCTGGGTCGCGCTGGCGGTGGGGGAGATCCCCCCGGCGACGACCATCGCCGGCGGCGCGCTCGTGCTCAGCGGCATGCTCATCGGCGTGACCGGGCGCCGGGCCACATAGCCCCGCCGGCTGTCAGTAGGGTGATCGGGCGGAGAGCATCAGGCCCCGCGGCAAGTGCGTCGGACTGGTCAGACTTGTCCGACAGGTCCGACACGATTGGCTGTTCTGAATGCTCGGCCGCGGCGGAGCCCGTTATTGCCGCCGCCACGCCTCGAGAGCTGCGGCGGCGACGTCGGCGGCCGGCAGTTCCTTCAGGCACTGCATCCACGTCTCGCCCTGCAGCGGGCAGCGCGTCTTCCAGCACGGCACGCACGGCAGGTCCGTGCGCTGCACCATCGGGCCGGCGTCGACCGGCCATGGCCGATTGCGATGCCCGTCCGAGGCCCCGAAGACCGAGACGGTCGGCACGCCGAGCAAGCCGGCCAGGTGCGTCGGGCCCGTGTCGCCGCCGACGAACAGGCTGGTGAGCGAGACGAGCACGGCGAGCTCGCGGATGCGCGTCGGCGGCGCGACGACGCACTCCACGCCGTCGGTGCGCAGGACCTCGGCGATGCGGTCGCGCGCGGGCTCCTCGCCCGGCCCCCACAGCACCAGCGGCCGCAGGCCGGCCTCGCGGGCCAGCACGCGCCCCACCTCGGCGAAGCGCTCCGGCGCCCAGCGCTTGCTCTCCCAGCCCGCGCCCGGATTCAGCGCCGCCAGCGGCTCGCGACCGTCCCAGCCCGCTTGGGCCAGCCGTTCGCGCATCGTCGCGCGTTCCTCCTCGCGCAGGCCGATCACTCCGCGCGCCTCGCGCGGCGGGTCGATCCCCAGCCCCTCGAGCAGGCACAGGTTGCGCGCGACCACATGCCGCGCGTCCGGCGACGGCGTCACTTTGATCGTGCTGAACCACTTGTTGAGTTCGCGGCCGTCCTCGTCGCCATAGCCCACGCGCACCCGCGCACCCGAGGCGCGGGCCACCACGCCCGACTTCGTCAGCCCATGCAGGTCCAGCGCCGCCTCCCATCCGTCCGCCCGCAGGCGTTTTGCGAAGGGGCGAATCTCGGGCAGGTACAGCCGCACCGGGTTCTTCTTCCAGCGCTTCTTCGGGATCACGTACAGCTTGTCGAGATACGGGTGGTTCTCGAGCAGCGGCGCGGACAGCTCCTCGACCACCCAGCCCAGGCGCGCGTTCGGCAGCGCCTGGCGCAATGCCGTCAGCACCGGCAGCGCGTGAATCACGTCGCCGATGGCCGACAAGCGCACGATCAAGACTGACGAAGGAGCCACCGCGAAGCCTTTCACCGGGAATCGCTCACCCGCCCGAGCGCGCCATATCACGGCCCGCGGAGCAAGCGACACCAGCCGCTCGACCTATCTCCCGAGAGCTTTGTGCGGCATGTGCGACTCCCCGAAGGCCGTGCGCGCGATGCGGTCGCGGCACTCGGATTCCATCTTCCACAGGAGCGCCTGACAGGCGACCGTGCCATAGTCCTTCAGTTGCGCCACGCGATCGCTGTACTGGTCGCCGATGGGCGATGACTCCGGTTCGAAGGCTTCGGCAACCCGAAGGAACTCCTCCAGAGTCGGGTAGAGTTCCACCGCAAGAGCCCAGGAACCATGAACGCCACCCAGACGGGAGGCGACGCACTCGAGCAGGATCGGCGTGGCCTCCTCCGGATCGAGCCAGCGGCGCGCCAGCCATCCAAGTTTTGTCGTCCACCCACGCACCGAGCCGTCGCTGTGTCGAAGCGACCACGTCAATTCCATCACACTCCGGTCCTTCTTCGATCCGCCCGCCATGCCGCCTTCGGCCAGTCGCCACGGCATTGCCTCGTACTCGCTGTAGAAGTCGGTGTGCTGGATGGCCATCCCTGCATTGAATCGCGCGCGCCCGAGTGCGCTGTCGCCGAAGTGCTCGCCGTACTCGACGGCCAGCAGCAGACAGCACAGAGCGATCTCGTCGCACTCGACGGGCACCTTCGCCTCCTTGGCCTTGCGACCGACGGCAGCGGCCCACTGTTCGGCCAAGGCCAAAAAGGCCAGCTCCGGCAGCGTCTGCTCGCCTGGCATTCCGCCGAGTTCCAA
>JAHCAW010000040.1 GCA_019634695.1 Candidatus Sumerlaeia bacterium | reverse complement strand
CGAGCACGCGCCGCAGTCGATCATGCGCTGGGGCCGCGGCATCGCGGCCGTCGTGGGCGAGTCGTTCGCCGAGATCTTCTTCGGCAACTGCGTGGCGCTGGGCATCCCGTGCGTGACGCTGTCGGGCGCCGACATGGCGCGCGCGATGGACCTTGTCGAAGCGAACCCGTCGGCCGAGGTGACGGTGGATGTCGAGGCGCGCACGGTGACGGTTGCCGGCACGACGTTCGCCGCGGGAATCGACGACGGCCCGCGCCAGCAGTTCCTCGAGGGGCGGTGGGACTCGACGGCTGAGCTGCTCGAGGCCCGCGAGGAAATCGCGGCAACCGCCGCGCGTCTGCCGTACTTCAACGGCTGGAGCTGAAGCGGCACCCGCCTGCAATGAAGCCGGGCGAATCACCGAGCCCGGGGTTGGCGCGAGCAGCCAATCCCGGGCTCGTCTGTTTGCGGCGCGGAATGGTGTTTGGCGAATGCACCGAGTCTTCTTATACGACTCCAACGCGCTGTGGGGCGCGTATGGGTCGTATAGGACCCATGCGACCTATCGAAGCGATTCGTGGCCGCCTTCGCCCCAGGGCCCTGCCGGCAACGGAAGTCCGCAGGACGCCATAAGAAGCCGCCCCCGGTTCGCGTGGGGCGAACCGGGGGCGGGTTGGTTGTGACGGGGGTTGCGATTGCGGCGGGCGCCTTACATCATGCCCATGCCGCCGTGATCGTGGCCATGGCCATGACCGCCCATCTTGTCTTCCTTGTCTTCCTTGATCTCCGTGACGATGCACTCGGTGGTGATCAGGAGACCGGCGATCGAGGCGGCGTTCTGCAGGGCGCTGCGGGTCACCTTCTTGGGGTCGATGACGCCCGACTCGAGCAGGTCCTCGTACTTGTCGATCGCGGCGTTGTAGCCGTTGTTGCCCTTCAGGCTCTTGATCTTCTCGACGACGATCGAGCCTTCGACTCCGGCGTTCTGCGCGATGTTGCGGGCGGGCGCCTCGCAGGAGCGCAGGACGAGGATGCCGCCGGCCTTCTCTTCGCCGTCGAACTTCTCGATCTTGGTGCGGGCGGCTTCGGCTGCGCGGATCAGGGCGACGCCGCCGCCGGCGACGATGCCTTCCTCGACGGCCGCACGGGTGGCGTGCAGGGCGTCTTCGACGCGGGCCTTCTTTTCCTTCATGGCGACCTCGGTGGCCGCGCCGACCTTGATGACGGCGACGCCGCCGGCCAGCTTGGCGAGGCGCTCCTGGAGCTTCTCGCGGTCGTAGTCGCTGGTCGAGGCCTCGATCTGGCTCTGGATTTCCTTCTTGCGGCCCTCGATGTCGGCCGGCTTGCCGGCGCCTTCGATGATGACCGTGTCTTCCTTGCCGACGCGGATGGTCTTGGCAACGCCGAGGTCCTGCAGCGTGGCGGACTCGAGCTTGCGGCCGACTTCCTCGCTGATCACCTGGCCACCGGTCAGGATCGCGATGTCCTGCAGCATGGCCTTGCGACGGTCGCCGAAGCCGGGGGCCTTGACGGAGCAGATATTGAGCACGCCGCGCAGCTTGTTGACGACGAGCGTGGCAAGCGCCTCGCCCTCGACGTCCTCGGCGATGATGAGCAGCGGGCGGCCGCTCTGCGCGATCTTCTCGAGCACGGGCAGCAGGTCCCGCATGTTCGAGACCTTCTTGTCGTGGATCAGGATGTAGCAGTCCTTCAGCTCGGCCACCATCTTCTCGGTGTCCGTGACGAAGTAGGGCGACAGGTAGCCCTTGTCGAACTGCATGCCTTCGACGAGGTCGAGTTCGGTCTGGATGCCCTTGGCCTCCTCGACGGTGATGACGCCGTCCTTGCCGACCTTGTCCATGGCGTCGGCGATCTGCTCGCCGATCTCGGTGTCGCCGTTGGCGGAGATCGTGGCGACCTGCGCGATCTTGGCGTGGTCACGGGTGTCGACCTTGAGCTTGGCGAGTTCCTCGACGATCAGCTCGACGGCCTTGTCGATGCCGCGCTTGATCGCCATCGGGTTATTGCCGGCCGAGACGAGCTTGAGGCCCTCGCGGTAGATCGACTGGGCCAGGATCGTGGCGGTCGTCGTGCCGTCGCCGGCGACGTCGCTCGTCTTGCTGGCGACTTCGCGGACCATCTGGGCGCCCATGTTCTCGTAGGCGTCCGGCAGCTCGATTTCCTTGGCCACCGTCACGCCGTCCTTCGTGATCGTCGGCGAGCCGAACTTCTTGTCCAGCACGACGTTGCGGCCCTTGGGGCCCAACGTCACCTTCACCGCTTCGGCGAGCTTGTCGACGCCGCGCAACAGCGCCGCACGCGCGTCACCACCGTAGGTCATCTGCTTGGCCATAGTGCTTCAACCTCCATGAGCCACATGCCGTGGCGAGTCGAATGTCCGTCTTCGGGTCCTGCGGTACGGGACTGCTTACTTCTCGATGATCGCCAGGATCTCGTTCTCGCGCATGATGAGATACTCGGCGCCGTCGATCTTCACTTCGTTGCCGGCGTACTTGCCGAACAGCACCTCGTTGCCAACCTTGACATCGAGCTTGTTGCGGCTGCCCTGCTCGTTGAATGCACCATCGCCGACCGCCACGACCCGGCCGCGTTGCGGCTTCTCCTTGGCCGTGTCCGGGATGATGATTCCGCCCGAGGACTTCTGCTCGGTCGACTCATCGAGCCGTTCGATCACCACGCGATCGTGAAGGGGCTTGATCTTCATAGGTCCGTCGTCTCCTTCGAAATCCAGAGAAGTGCGAGCTTCGTCGCTGCATTCGGATATCAAACCCGGTGCCAAGCCGCGCCGAATCGCACGAAACACTCCGATTGCTGGACTTACGATCAGGCTCAACTGCCCGTCCGCCGGCGTGTCGTATCCTTCCGACACACCGCCCCCGTCGATGGGCCACCTTGGGAAACCGGCCCACGGCGCGGGTGCCTGCCGTTGACCCGAGGGCCCGGTCCGGGCCTATTCCTCCCACCCCACCCGGAGCAGGGCAGAACATGGGCTTTCCCGATTCGCCATCGCTGCGCGCGCGCATCCGGATGGCGCTGGCCGAGGACCTCGGCGAGGCGGGCGACGTAACGTCCAACGCCGTCTTCCCGGCCGAGCGGCAGGCCACGGCCGAGATCGTCGCCAAGCAGACCGGCGTCGTGGCGGGACTCGAGCTGGTGCGTCTGGTCTTCGCCGAACTGGACGGGGCGGTCGACGTCGCGCTCGAGGCCAAGGAGGGCGACTCGGTGCAGCCGGGCCGTCGAGTGGCGCGGCTGAGCGGTCCGGCGCGGTCGCTGTTCGCGGGCGAGCGGCTGGCGCTCAACTTTCTCCAGCGCCTCAGCGGCATCGCGACGCTGACGCACACGTTCGTCCAGGCGGCGGGCGGCCGGCTGGCCGTCTGCGACACGCGCAAGACCACGCCGCTGTGGCGCGACCTGGAGAAGTACGCCGTCGCCGTCGGCGGCGGGACAAACCACCGGTTCGGCCTGCACGACATGGTGATGCTGAAGGACACGCACGCCGATGGGGCCGAGGGATTGCATCGGGCGCTCGAGCGTGTCCGGGCCCTGCGGCCGGGCCTGCAGGTGGCGGCCGAGGCGCGCACGCTCGACGAAGTGCGCGCTGCCCTCGACGAGAAGGTGGACCTGCTGATGCTCGACAACATGGACACGGAGACTCTGCGCGCGGCGATTGCGCTGGCGCGGGGCCGTGCGCCGATCGAAATCACCGGAGGCATCCGGTGCGAGCACCTCGCCGACCTCGCCGAACTCGGCATCGACCGCGTCAGCGTCGGCGCGCTCACGCACTCCGCGCCGGCCATGGATTACTCGATGCGCATCGCAACCGCGTAGCGCGCGCGTTCAGACGAACTGGTTCGCCACGACAGGAATCAGAATCGCCAGCGCCGTCTGCACCGCGGCGAAGAGCGTGACGACCGCCTGCGCCTTCTCCTCGAGCACCTCGAGCGAGGCCATCACGCCGATGCGCATCGTCAGGAACGCCGCGGCCGCACCGACGAAGAACCCAATTCCCGGGATGTACTTGCTCGCCAGATACATTGCTGTCGAGGCGACGGCCGCCATGCCGACCGCGGACCAGCTCGCGCGCTTCCAGGTGTAGCGTGCGATCGCCTCCACCCGGGCGACCCTCCGCAGGTGCCACGCGCCGACGACCGAACCCAGAAGCACGTAGAGCAGCCAGCCGACGAGGCTGACATCCAGGCCGACGACGGGCACGCGGAAGCGCCGCGTCATGAAGTCGGGCAGGCCGGAGTCCGGGCGTGCCGCGCTCGGGCGACCGGCCAGCCGCGTCAGGTCAACGAGTGGAGCCGCTCCCTCGCCGCCGGGCACCAAATAGCGCGGATCGGGCATCAGCGGATTGAAACCCCACTCGGGCTCCTCCTCGTAGTCGGCCGGAACGACGGGACGTCGAGCGAGTACGGGGCTGGTGGGTGAGTCGGCACGGGCCGGGGTCGGCTCGGCGGTCGTCACCGCAGCGGGCGGCTCGAAGCGAATCGCACGCACGATGGCGGCCTCGACGGGAAAAGGCTCGGCCGTGGCGTCGGACGACTCGCGAACGAGGAAGTGCCCCTGGCCCGCCTCGCGCAGGTAGACCGTGATGTAGACGCGTTCGAAGATCGTGCCGTTGGTGAGTTCGAGTCGGGCGGCGTTGTGCGTTGCCTGGTCGTCGTGGTTGGCGGATCCGAAGCGCACGAAGGCGATCAGGTCGGCCTCGGTCGGGTGGGCGGGCTCGGCGTCGCGGGCGGCGGCGCGAATCCAGAAGACCGCCTTGCCGCCGACGGTCTCGAAGCGCTCGACGTGCGCCTGCTCGAAGAGGCGGCCGCTGGCCAGCCGCACACGGTCGGCGTGCGTCGCCGAGGCGAGCAGCAACAGGACCGGCACAAGGGGAAGCCACCGCAAGCGCATGACGGGATTCTGGTCGGTGCGAGTGACCCGGGGTTCGATGCGCGGAGATTCTGGATGCGCGACGGTCCGAATGGCAATCCGGGAGTGCTCGTGAAAGGCGCGCAATGTTCGGGTTGAGTCGGAAGGCCCGCCTCGGCCAGTGGTGTGGCCGGTCGCCGAACCCGGAGGCGCGTCGTGTCGTTGCAGACAGTCCCCATGTTCCCGCTGCCCGGTCTGGTGCTCTTCCCGCGCACCGTGCTGCCGCTGCACATCTTCGAGCCACGGTACTACCGGATGGTGACGGACCTGCTGAAGGGCGACTGCCGGCTGGCGGCGGCGAACCTGCGCAAGGGCTGGGAGACGGACTACTACGGGGCGCCGGCGGTACATCGCATGGTGACGGTGGCGCGCGTGCTGCACCACGAGTCGCTGCCGGGGCGGCGCTACAACATCCTGCTGGAGGGCATCGAGCGCGCCCAGATCGTCGAAGAGATCAAGCAGACCCCCTACCGCGTCGTGCGAGTGGCCTCGGCGCCGGACCTGATGGGGGACGCCGACCGCGAACCGATCCGCGCCGCCACGCGCGAGCTGACCGCCCTGGCCGCCCAGATCGCCACCCACCAGCCCGAGCTGCGCGACGCGCTGACCAACCTGGACAACCAGCATCTCCACCCGGGCATCATTGCCGACCAGCTCGCCGCCCTGCTCGTGCGCGACGCCTACGAGCGCCAGAGCCTGCTCGCCCAGCGCCGCGTCCTGCGCCGCGTCGAGCTGGTCAGTGTCCAGTTGCGCATCCGGCTGGCCGACCTGATAGACGGCCGACCGCTGGAAGCCGATCCGTTCTGACCGGCCCGGCGCGCACCCCCGGCCACGGCCACTCCCCCACGGACCCCGCGATGACTCAGGTTGGCGAATTCCTCAAGCCGCTCCCACCCCGACGCGAACCGGACGGCAACCGCCCCGCCCCCCCCGACAAGGACCGCGAGCGCAACAGCCTCAACTTTCCCGTCGCCCCGGTGGCCGGATTCCGGCGCCGCGTCGGCGCGCTGCTGTTCGACTTCTTGACGCTGTACGCGCTGTTCTTTGCCGTGGGCTTCGTGGCTGGCGGGCCGCTGCTGCAACTGGGCCATTGGTCGAGCACTCTGGCCGCCATCGTTGTGCTGCTCTACTTCGCGCTCGCCACCGGACCGGTCGGCAAGGGGCGCACGATCGGCAAGTTTCTGGTCGGCATCCGGGTGGTGGGCTACGACGGGCAGACGCCCTCGTTCGGCCGTGCGCTTGTCCGCACCGCCCTGCTCTATCCCGGTATCCTGGTGGCCTTCTTCGTCGGCCCGTTCGTCTTCGACGCCGACACCTATCGCGGGCTGGTGTTCCAGAGCATGGCAGCGGGCTACCTGACGTTTGCGCACTTCGTCGGCACGGCCATCGCCATTATGTTCAACCCGTTCAAGCAGGGCATGCACGACTTCCTGTCGCGGACGCTGGTCCAGCCCGCGGCCCTTCCGACGACCTCCTTCGAGGAGACCTGCGAGATCATCGGCGGCCAGTGGCAGCGCTTCCACCGGCAGGCGATGATCAACGGGACGGCGACGTTTCTGCTGATCCTGACGCTGCTGGTCATCATGACGGTGCGCGGGCTGGGCGAGGACAAGGCCGCCCGGCTGCACGAGACCGAGCGGGGCCTTGCCCGCCAACATCTGAGTCCCACGACGTTCATCTCGATGCGCCTGTTTCCGGTGGAGGCCGACCCGCAACGCCTGCGCGAGACGGTCACCCCGGAGCTGGTTCAATCCTTCGTCGAGGACCTCTACGACGCCGACTCCTCCGCGACGCTGCGGGTGGCGATGGCGGTGCAGAGCCGGGGGCGCTGGCGCCCGGGCGACGGCGACGCCGCGGCCGTCGAGGCCCGCCTGACCGAGTTCGCCCGCGACTATCAGCAGGAGGTCTTCGGCGCCTTGGATTCGGACCAGATCTACCCGCTGCATCGCGAACGCCAGACCCCGGTCCAGAACCTGCGCTACCGTCCCCTGCGGTTCGACATCGTGGCCAGCGAGTCGGTCTTCCTGTTCTTCCCCCGCCCGATGCACACCCGTCGCGTGACGGCCTTTGAGGTGGATTTGCCCCCCCTGGAACCATGGCCCGACAGGGATTCCGGACCCTGATGACCTTTCACTTGCCCGACGCCGTCCCGCTCCCCTATCAGGAATACGTCGTGCAATTGTCCGGAAGGATTGCCGAGTGCCTCCCCCGAGCGTCCCCGCTGGCCCCTACGTCCTTGGGTTTGATCCCCGAGGCATCCGCATCACCCGCGAGGTGGAAGGCCCCGTCGGTGAAGTGCGCGGCCTGATCGTCCTGACTCTGACCGAGCAGGGCCAGGCCCCCGTGCCGTTCACCATCGAGCGCCTGATGGCCGACCCCTCGCCCAAGGGCGGTATCCGTCTGCATGGCTACGTCACCGACGCCCTGGCGATCGACGGGCGCATCCAGTACGACGAGGTGACCGAAGGGCTGGAGTTCAAGCTCGCCATCAGCAACTCGGCCGACGACGTGCATGTGCGTTTCGGAATGTACCTGGAGTTGTTCGGCGAGGCGGAAGCCGAGTGGCTGATCCCGGGCCTGTTCTACAACGAGAACAAGGTGCGCGACTGCCAGCACGTCTATCCGAGTTACTCGGAAATCCAGCGCGACCCCGGGCGGTTCGTCTCGAACCACTGGAGCTTCCGGTGCGACCGCGCCGCGCTGCCCGCCGTGCTGTGCGAGACCTTTGGCGTGGTCGGCTTCATCGCCACCGAGGAATACGCGGTCGTGGACGACGAGTTGTCGCCCGCGCGCAGCCTGACCTCCCTGGGCTTCAGCACCGAGGATGGCTACCCGGTGCTGCGCATGGAGGCGCCGTACTGCGAGGAACCGGTCAAGTTCACCTTCTGCCGGCCGACGGGCACGGACATGGAGGAGCACTTCACGCTGCTGGAGGAGGGCAGACCGCTGACGCTCGGGGCGCAGGTGGGGCTGGTGCCCCAGCGCGAGGGCGCGCGCGAGTCGGTCTATCGCAGCCTGTACCGTCGCTGGTGGGCCGTGCAGCCCCCCCGGCCAAAGGTCAGTTCCATCGGCGCGCAGCACCTGGCGATCGAGGGCCTGGTCAACTGGCACCTGGACGAGCCGCGGGGCATGGTGCACGAGCGCGCCGCGTTCGATCGGCACTACGCGCGCGGGGGCTCGCAGGTCGAGTTGCCGCACATGCACGTCGGCTGGCTCAGCGGTGTGCTGCCCGCCTACGTGTTGCTCTGGCACGGACGGGACACGACGAACCCGAATTACGTGCGCGCCGGCACGCTGGTGATCGACCGCATCTGTTCGGATTTGGCGCCTTGCGGGACGCTGTGGTCCATGTTCACGGTCGACGAGGGCCCCTCTGCCGGGGCCGGCCCGAGTGAGGGGCTGATCCACGCGCGCACGATCGGCGAGGCCGTCCTGTTTCTTGTCCGGGCGATGCGCCTGGAGTTGCAGGCGAACACAACCCACTCGACGTGGTTCGGCGCGATCGCCTCGACGCTGCGCTTCGCCGTGCAGAACCAGCTCGAATCCGGCGCGCTGCCGGCCTACTGGGAGGCCGACACGGGCGAGGTCCAATCCTATGACGGCACGGCGGGCCTGTGCTGGGTCGCGCCGCTGGTCGCCTGCAATCACCTGGTCGCGTCGAACGCCTATCTGGATGCCGCGCGCCTGGCCGGCGAGTACTACGCCTCCTTCGTCGAGAAGGGCTTCCTGTACGGCTGCGTCGAGGACTTGCCGTTGGTGCCGACGGTGGACGACTGCCACATGGCGCTGATCGCGTACATGCTGCTGTACGAGGCCGATCGTTCGCCGCGGTGGCTCGAGTTGGCGCGCCGCGCCGCCGACCTGGCGCTCACGTTCCGCATGGCATGGAACGTCACCTTCGACGCCGACACGATGCTGGCCCAAACCGGTTTCATGACCCGCGGTGGCGACATCGTCTCCCCCGCCATGCCGGTGCTGACCGCCAACGGCCTCATCAGCTACGGCGAGTTGCAGAAGCTGTCCGCGCTGACAGGCGACAGTTACTACGGCGACCGGGCTCGCGAGAGCCGCACGTTCGCCACGCAACTGCTGGCACGCAGCGATGGCGAGTACAACGCCCGCCGTGGCCAGGCCATCGGCCAACTCTTCCACACCGACTGGTGGCAACCCAAGGGCATGGTGCTGTCGCTCTCGTATGCCTGGACGCTGGCGCTGGTCGCGCACGCCGAGCTGCTCGAGATGCACCTGGCAATTCCCTACGCGGCGCTGACGGGCGACCACCAGAGCGTCGTCGAGGCGGCCTCGCGCACGTCGGTGGTCGAGTTGCAGAAGGACCTGATGATGCCCGAGAGCGTCGAGATACGTCGCCAGAAGGAGTTGCAGGCGCGGCATTCGCGGGCCGCGGTGCGCCGCATGTCCGGTGTCGTCGTCACCGACCGGGTGCAGCAACTCGGGCCCGACTTCGAATTCCAGGCGCCGGGCGCCGCCCGGGCGTCCTCGCCGGGCGTTCCGACGCCGGCGCGCAGCAGTTCGTCGCGCATCATTCCGGGCCCGCCGATTCCGCCGGTGCGTCCGGGCTCCAGCGCTTGGGTGCCCTTGGACCCGCCGTCGGAGCGCTCGATCTTCCCCTTCGAGCCGCCGAAGACGCCGCCCACGCCAATGCCCGGCAAGCGCATCCCGCCCGAGGTCGCCCACAAGGAGACCGACTTCATCAGTCGGGATCAACTTCCGATCGCGGGTATGATGCCCAGTTCGTCCGCGACGCCGCCAGCCAAGCCCAAGGCCCCGCTGCAAAGCCGGCATACACCGCTGAGCCCGGGCGAAATCGAGAAGGGGGCCGTGCGCGACGAACGCCCCACGCACAAGCTGGCCCCGACGGCCCAGATTGCCCAGTCGGATTCACCGCATGCGCGGCAGTCCTCGGGCCTGAAGCCCCTGCCACCGCCCCCGCCCGAACTCGGAAAGGGGCTGCTCGCCAACCTCATGGACGACAAGGTCGAGACGCCGCGATTCACCCCGCTCAGCAACGACTCGGTCGATGAACCCCTGCGTCCGCCAACACGTGAGGAAGGCATGCAGTCCGACGACGACGACGGCGAAGCGCCCATCAAGTGGAAGATCTTCTGACCGCCGGACGCGTCACAGCAGATGCACGGCCATGCCGTCGCGCAGCTTGGGCTCGAACCACGTGGACTTCGGCGGCATGAGCCCGCCTTGGTCGGCGATGGTCATCAGGTCCTCAAGCGACGTCGGGAACAACGCGAACGCAACGGCCGCGGCGCCTGAATCGACAAGGCGCTGCAACTCGCCCGTGCCGCGGATGCCGCCGACGAATGCGATGCGCTTGTCCAGCCGCGGGTCGCCGATCGCCAGCAGGGGCGCGAGCACGTTGTCCTGCAGAACAGAAACATCGAGCGCCGCGACCGGATCGGTTGCGCGCGCCAACACGGCGGGCTTCCACTGAAGGGTGCGCCACTGGCCGGCGAGATAGAGCGCAAGTTCGCCCTTGCCGCGCAGGCGCGGTGCCTCGCCCTGCGGCGCGCCCACGTCGGCCACCTGCGCCAGCGCCGCCAGCAATGCGTCCGGCGAGAGACCGTTGAGGTCCTGCACCACGCGATTGTAGTCGAGGATGCGCACCTGGTCGTGCGGGAAGGCGACCGTGATGAAGGAGTTCCATGGCGCATCGGGCTGCGCGGCGTGAACGGCGCGGCGCTCTGCGGCCACGCGCGAGGCGGCCGCGCTGCGATGATGCCCGTCGGCAACGTAGAAGGCCGGCACGCCGACGAAGCCCTGCTCGATCGCGCGCACCCGTTGCGGATCGCGCACGATCCAGGCGCTGTGCCGGATGCCGTCCTCGGCCACGAGGTCGATGTCGGCCGGCCGACGGTTCGCCTCGGCCGCCAGCAGGGCATCCACCGTCGCCTCGGCACGATACGTCAGGAACACGAGACCTGTCTGCGCGCCCAGGATGTTGATGTGGACCGTGCGGTCGTCTTCCTTGTCGGGGCGCGTGAGCTCGTGCTTCTTGACAATGCCCGCGTCGTACTCCGCGCAACTGGCAAGTCCGACGATGCCGAGCTGCGAGTGCTCGCCCATGACAAGACGATAAAGCAGATAGACGGGCGAGTCCTCGCGCACGAGCGCCTTCTCGTCGATGAGGCGACGCAGGTTGGCGGCGCCGCGCGCGTAGACCTCCGGCGCGTGGGGATCGACGTCGTCGGGAAGTTCAATCTCGGGCCGCGTGACGCGCAGGAAGCTGTCGGAGTTCCCCTCGGCCATGCGCCGGGCCTCGGCCGTGCTCATCACGTCATAGGGCAACGTGCATACGCGACGCGCCCGCGCCGGATCGGGACGAAGCGCTAGGAAGGGCTTGAAGGTGGCCATGGAGGACTCCGGGGCGGTGGGGTGTTGGTGGTTGGTTGTTAGTTGTTGGTAGTTAGCTGTTGGAAGTCAGAGAGCGAAAGTCATAAGTCAGAGGTCAGAATGCAGAGGTCAGAATGCAGTGGTCAGAATGCAGAGGTCAGAACGCAGAGGTCAGAATGCAGAGGTCAGAACGCAGAGGCCAGAGCGCAGAAGGAGGAACCTGCCAAGACGGGAGCGCACTTCATTCTTCTGCCCGCAGCTTTCTGCCTTCATCTCTCATCCTTCTGCCCTCATCCCTCCGCCTTCATCCCTCATCCCTCTTCCTTCTGCCTTCATCGCTCTGCCTTCATCCTTCCCCATCACTCCTCGTCGAGCTTGAGGACGGCCATGAAGGCTTCCTGGGGAATCTCGACGTTGCCGAGTTGCTTCATGCGCTTCTTGCCCTCCTTCTGCTTGTCGAGGAGCTTGCGCTTGCGGGAGATGTCGCCGCCGTAGCACTTCGCGGTGACGTCCTTGCGCAGGGGCGAGACCGTCTCGCGGGCGACGATCTTGCCGCCGACGGCGGCCTGGATGGCGACCTGGAAGAGTTGGCGCGGCACGATCTTGCGTAGGCGCGCGCACAGCAGCCGACCACGATAAGGCGCATCGTCGCGACGCACGATTGTCGAGAGCGCATCCACCGGGTCGCCGTTGATCAAGACGTCCATCTTGACCAGCTTCTCGGGGCGATACTCGCCCAGCTCGTAGTCGAACGACGCGTAGCCCTGCGTCGCCGCCTTCAGCTTGTCATGGAAGTCCGTGACCACTTCGGCGAGCGGGAACTCGTAGACGAGCTGCACCCGCGCCTTCGAGACGTACGACATGCTGACCTGCACGCCCTTCTTGGCCTGACACAGCGACATCACGTTGCCCATGTAGTCGGGCGGGAAGTAGATGTGCGCGACGATGTACGGTTCCTCGATGGACTCGATTTCCTGCGGCGAGGGGAGCTTGGCGGGATTCTCGATGAAGAACGTGTCGCCGCCGGTCGTCGACACCCGATAGTTCACCGAAGGCGCGGTGAAGACCAGGTCGAGCCCGTACTCGCGCTCGAGGCGCTCCTGCACGATCTCCATGTGGAGCAGGCCGAGGAAGCCGACGCGGAAGCCGAAGCCGAGGGCTTCGCTGACCTCGGGCTCGACGTGGATCGAGGCGTCGTTGAGGCGCAGCTTCTCGATCGCGTCCTTCAGGTCGTCATAGTCGTCCGGCGCCGTCGGATACATGCCCGCGAAGACGACGGAGCGGGCCTCCTTGTAGCCGGGCAAAGGCTCGGCAGCGGGGCGCCGTGCGTGCGTCAGCGTGTCGCCCACGCGCACGTCCTGGATCGTCTTCAGACCCGAGACGACGTAGCCCACTTCGCCGCACGCCAGGTCCGGGCACGGCATCATGCGAGGCGAGAAGGTGCCGACCTCCTGCACTTCATACTCGAGGCCCGAGCGCATGAAGCGAATCTTTTCGCCGGGCCGCAGTTGGCCGTCCACGATGCGCACGTAGCAGATGACGCCGCGATAGGTGTCGTAGCTCGAGTCGAAGATGAGTGCCCGCAGCGGCGCTTCCGGATTGCCGCGCGGCGACGGCACGAACTCGACGACCGCGTCGAGCAGGTCCTTGCAGCCCACGCCCGTCTTCGCCGAAATCGGGAAGGCGTGCTCGCCGTCGAGCCCCACCGTCTCGGTGACCTGTGCCCGCGCGGCCGCGACGTCGGCGCTCGGCAGGTCGATCTTGTTGATCGCTGGGATGATCTCGAGGTTGTGCTCGAGTGCCAGGTAGACGTTGGCCAACGTCTGGGCCTCGACGCCCTGCGTGGAGTCCACCACCAGGATGGCTCCCTCGCACGCGGCCAGCGACCGCGAGACTTCGTAGGTGAAGTCCACGTGCCCGGGCGTGTCGATCAGGTTGAGCTGATAGTCCTGTCCGTCCAGACCGCGGTGGATCAACCGCACGGCCTGCGCCTTGATCGTGATGCCGCGCTCGCGCTCCAGGTCCATGGAGTCGAGCAGCTGGTCGCGCATCTCGCGGTCGCTCACCGTCCCGGTCATCTCGATCAGGCGGTCCGCCAACGTGGACTTGCCGTGATCGATGTGGGCGATGATGCTGAAGTTTCGGATTCTGCTGATCGGAATGTCCGACAAGGGGGCGGATGGCCTCCGGCAATGTGGGGGGGCACCGTCCTGGCACCGGAACGGCGTGAGGGTAGACCAGACCGGCCCTGCCCGCGTCCAGCGGAAAGCAAGCCGCACGCCCACACATGCGCCCTCGAGGGCCCCGCATTTTCCGGTCGCAATCGCCGGCAGGCTGTGGCGGCATCCCGCCCAGCAGCCCAATGGGAGGGCGGGAACGACCCGGGACCAAGCATGACCGCATCGGAATACTACGAGAAGGCCCTGGAGTATCTCGAAGAAAATCAACCGGATAAGGCCGCGGCGGCGCTCCATGTCGCCGTCGAGCTCGATCCGACGCACCTTGAGGCATGGGCCGAACTGGGCGGCGTGCTGGACCAGTTGGGCGACCTCGACGGCGCGCGCGAGGCGTTTGAGCAGGCGCTCAAGCTCGACCCCTCCGACCCCGATTTGCAGCTGGCCTCAGCGCGCGTGCTCTTCGATCTCGGCAAGACCTTCATGGCGCTGGCGCGCGCGCGTCGCGCGGCGCAGCTCAGCCCCTACTCGGTGGACGCCCAGAGCGGCGTCGCGGGGATGCTGATCGAATCGGGCCAGTTCGAGGAAGCGCTGCGCGTCGCGCAGGGCATCCGCGCGCTGGACAGCACCTGCTCGGAGGGCCCGCGCTTGCAGGGCCGCGCGTTGCTCGAACTGGGCAACCCCACCGAAGCCGCCGGGCACCTGCGCCAGGCGATCATGCTGTCCCCGGACGACCCGGCCCCCCCGGCCGACCTGGCCGACTGCATGGCGGCGCTGGGCGACGTGGCCGAGGCGGAGCGCCTGTACCGCCGGTCACTGGATCTGGACAACGAGTCGCCGAACACCTGGTTCAACCTGGCCACCCTCTTGCAGCGCGCCGGGCGCTACGGCGAGGCGGTCGAGGCGTTCGGTCGGGCGGTGTCGCTCGATCCGGGCGACGCGCAGGGTTGGGCATGGAAGGGCGTCTGCCATCGGCATCTGGGTGAGTACGAGGCGGCCAAGGAGTGCGCACGCAACGCGGTCGAGCGCGACGGCGCGCAGCTCGACGGCTGGCTGCTGTGGGCGAGTTGCTGCGCCGAGGACGGCCGGCAGGAACAGGCTCTGGAGGCCACCGAGCGCGCGCGCGAGGCCGACCCGGCGAGCCCGTTTCCCGCGCTTTACGCCGCCGACATCCACTTGCAGGCCGGCCGGCTCGACAAGGCCGAGGCCAGCGTGCGCGAGGCGCTTCGGCTGGATCCCCAGTTGAGCGGCGCGCACAGCCTGCTCGGCGAGATACTGCATCGGGGCAAACGCTGGCGCGATGCCATCGAGCCGCTGCGCATGGCCCTCGAGCGCACCCCGCAGGACGATCTTGCGCGCCGCCTGCTCGGCATGTCGCTGCTGCGCAGCGGTTCGCCGCGCGAAGCGCTGCGCGTCTGGCGCCGCGTCGTGCCCACACCCGAGGAACGCCAGCGTGTTCGACTGGTGCTGCTTGTGGGGGGCGTGGCGCTGCTGGGGATCGCCGGCCTGATCGCGGCGTTCGTGTCCTGACCGACACACATTCGGGAATTGGATGACTGCTCTCCGGCAACACGACGCTCGCCGGCAAGGACCGGTCCTTGCCGGGCAGCGCGCCAGCCGGGCGGTAGCACGGTGGCTTGGGGGTCGGACGGGCCACTTGCCGCGGGGGCATCGTGGCGCTGTCGCGAAGGGAGCGCGAGCGTTCCGCTCTGCCCTCCTCGGCGGGCTCGGATGCCCGCCCCCCCCTTCCGGGGGACACAGTCGCGTCACTCGCGCACCCGGAAGTAACCTTTGATGCGACTCGAATCCCGGACGCAAATCTGGATGTGGCTCTTGGCGTGGAATCCGGCTCCCGGATACAGAGGCTCCCCCTCAACGAAGACCCCGCGAACGGTGTCGAATGGGATCTCGCCACCAGACGCTCTCAATTCGTGCACGAATCGGATCACCGCACAGTCCAGAAATCGCAACAAGAGGTCCGTCGAGCTACCACCTGTTCGGTTTTCCGGCAGGTGATATCCTGCGATCGCCAGCGAGGTGGAGTAGCTTTCGTAGGCATCCTTGACGATCGCGAGCGAGTGCGAATCGAGCAGATTCAGACAGTGACCGGGATCGATGACCGCCCCGATTACTGCGGGCGTGTTGATTCGAGGGGACTTCGGACGCGGATGCTCGCTGAGCATGGTTGCGTACTCGAGGGCCCGAGCCGGGTTGTTCTCCCAGAAGTAGATACCGGGTCCCAGCCAGTCGTAATCGTTTTCGCTGGATTTCAGAGTGCCGTCGCCCGAGAACACCTTCTCGGCAACCGCGGCATCGCAACCATGAAAGCCAAGAACGAAGGAGGGGAGGACGTCGTACACGCGCGCTTCACCGGTAGTGCTCGGTCAGGTTCCCGTCGGCATCATAAATGCCCGTCTGTTGCAGGAACTTCTGCGCACTTTCCTTATCCTTGAGCACCTTCTCCATGACGCGCTTGGCGGTCTCAAGGTGGTCCTTGACCATTGGGGGGTACTTCGGCTCTGGCGTCTTCGTCATGGATACACCCCTTCCATAAGACCGCGCCCTCTGGTGAGGGTGAACCAAAGCCTAAACAGTGGGCCCGCCGGACGTCAAGTCCGACAGGCCCAAGGGTGTGCCTGCCAAGCGTTCTCGCCGACCTACTTCCGCCGCGCCTTACTCCTCCGGGCTGTCGCTGCCGTACTGGTAGCGGACGAGGGCACGGGCGACGCCGGTGCGCGGCGGGCCCATCTGGGGCGGATCCTGGCTGTAGACGGCGTTGGCCAGCAGCAACACGAACGACTTCTTGCTCTTGTCGATGAAGAAGTACGTGCCCGTGTAGCCCGTGTGGTTGATCCACGATTCGCTGGGGCCGTCGGGGTGCATGTCGCGCGAGACCTGGAAGCCGAGCGCGCGCTTGATCGGATTGCCGCCTTCGGGATTGTTCGCCGAGTGCGCCGGCACGTGGGCCTGCACGCTGGTCCACAACCGGATCGTCTCGGGCTTGAAGATGCGGACGCCGTCAACCTCGCCCTCGTTGGCGATCATGCGGCACCACTGGGCAAGGTCCGGGGCGGTCGAGAACAGCCCGGCGTTGCCCGGGCAGTGCTGGGTGCTCGAGCCGTAGTAGAAGGCGAGCGGGTCGTGGGTGCTGGCCGGCGTGCGGCTGGCGGGCAGCGCGCCCTTGAACGTCGGCGCCCAACGCGCGATCATGTCCGGCCGCGGGATGTAGGAGGTGTCCTTCATGCCGAGCGGTTTCCACACGCGCCGGCTCAGCAGCGATTCCATGCTCTCGCCGGCGACGATCTCGTTCACTCGCGCCAGCGTCAGGAAGTTCAGGCACGAGTAGACGGTGCGCTCGCCCGTCTGGTAGGACTTGTCGAGGCTGGCGATGCGGCGGATCAGGGCGTCGCTCTTCTCGCCGTCGCCGCGGATGGCCTCGGCGGTCTGCCAGTTCTCGTAGGCCTTGAGCCCCGAGGTGTGCGTCATCAGGTCGCGGATCGTGACGTTGCCCTTGTCGCCCGCGGAGAAGTCCGGGATCAGGTCCGCCACCCGGGTCTCAAGCGTCATCTTGCCGTCCTCGATGAGCAGCATCGCGGCCGTTGCCGTGCCCACGACCTTCGACACCGACGCGAGGTCGAAGACGGTATCGGGCGTCATCGGCACGTTGGGTTCGAGCGATCGGTTGCCGTAGGAATTCAAGTAGGCCACCTGATCGCCGGCGCCGACGAGCAACACCGCGCCGGGCATGCGCCCGTCGGCGATGCCCGCTTCGACCACCGAGTCCATGCGCTCGCGCACTTCGGCGGGCAGCACCACGGCCGGCGCGGCGATCGGGCTCGGCGGTGCAGCCGCCAGCGGTTCCGTGCGACCCGCGCACCCGGCCACCAGAATGCCCACACCCATCGCAGCGGCCAAAGCGGCCATGTTCCCAAGCAGGATGCGCTTCATACGACTGACTCCGATCGAAAGGATGGCCCGCTGGCCGGGACCTTGCCCGCATCCTGCGGCAGCCCTCGGACTCGGGCAACGCCCAATTTGGCCCTCCCGGCTGCCTGGGCTCCTCGGAAAAGCCTTTTCCCGCCCCGGCCCCGGGGGGGACCGTCCCCCCACCTGCCGGAGGCGCCCGCCGCGTGGCCGCTCGTCCCCTGACGTTCTCGATCGTCATCGTGTCCTTGAACGGGCGCGAGCGCCTCGCCATGCCGCTCGACGCCCTGCGCCGGTGCGATCCGCCGGCCGACGAGGTCATCGTCGTCGACAATGGCTCGAGCGACGGCACGAGCGATTTCGTCCGCGAGCACTATCCCGAGGTGCTTCTGGTCCGCGCCCCCCACAATTTGGGCTTCGCCGGCGGCAACAACCTTGGCCTGCTCAACGCCTCGGGCGACGTGCTGGTGCTGCTCAACGACGACACCGAGCCCGAGACCGACTGGCTGGCGCCGCTGCATGCGGCCTTCCACGACGATCCCCGGCTCGGCATCGCGGGCGTTCGCCTGCTGTACCCGGATCGCCAGACCATCCAGCACCTCGGCGGCACGATCGAGCCCAACGGGCTGACCAAGCACCTCGACTACGGCGCCACGCTCGACGAGCAGAAGGTGCACGAACCGCTCGATGCCGACTACGTCACCGGCGCGGCGCTGGCGATCCGTCGCCAGACCGTCCGCGAGATCGGCCTGCTCGACGCGGGCTTCTGGCCGATCTACTTCGAGGAAGTGGACTGGTGCGAGCGCGCCCGCCGACGCCACTGGCACGTGCGCGTCTACCCCGCCTCGACGGTGATCCATCACGAGTCGCAGACCACCGTGAAGATGAGCCGCCGGTTTCTGACGATGTACAATCGCAACCGGCTGCGCTTTCTGCTGAAGCACCGTCGCGGGCGGGCGCTGCTGCGCGCGGTGCGCGCGGAGGCGCGTTGGCTGGCCGGCCATCGCCCGTGGGACAACTTCTGGCCGCTGGCGCTCGCGTACGCGTGGGCCGTGCTGCAGTGGCGCGAGATCGAGGACGTGCGGCGTCGGGAGGGCCTTGCCTGATGGCGCGCCTGCTGGTGGTCGCCACCGGACCGCTGCTCGACGCGCCGGACACCCGGCTCGTCAGCGGCCAATGCCTGCGCACGATGCACTTCGTCCGCCCCCTGCGCGCCGCCGGCCACGACGTGCATCTGCTGACCGTTCCGATTCCCGGCACCGAGTCCGGGGAGGACAAGGCGCCCCGCCAGGAGCACACCCCCGACGGCATCGCCTACACCGCCTTCGCCACGCACGACGAGGCGCACATCGTGCCGCATCTGCGCCGCTTGTTGGCGAGTGAGCGCTTCGACGCCTGCGTGGGCGTCAACGCCTGGCCGGCGTACCTGCTGGCGCGCGCCGAGCCGGCGCCCCCCTTCTGGGCGGACCTCAATGGCTGGACCATGGCCGAGGGCCAGACGCGCGCGACGCTGGTCGGCCACGACCGCGATCTCGATCACTTCTGGCGCCTCGAGGTCGGCGTGCTGCTGGCCGCGGACCGCTTCTCGACGGTCAGCGCCCGGCAGGCCGACGCGCTGCACGGCGAACTCGCCCTCGTCGGCCGCCTCAACAGCCTGACGTTCGACTGGCCGTTTGCCGAGGCCGTGCCGAACGCCGTCCATGCGCTCTACGCCGGCCTGCAACGGGGAACAATCAAGCCGAACGACTGGCCGACCGAAGTCCCGCGCGATCGACCCGTCGTCCTCTGGAGCGGGGGCTTTAACACGTGGACCGACATCGGGATGCTGGCCGACGCGCTGGAGCGCGCGCTGGCCAGCGAGCCGACCCTGCACTTTGCGGCGACTGGCGGCGCGGTCCAAGGCCACGACGACAGCACCTTCGAGCGCTTCAAGGCCCTGGCCCGCGAGCGCCTGCCGGCCGACCGCTGTGCGCTGCTGGGCTGGGTGCCGACCGGTCAGGTGCTGGCGCTGCACGCCGGCGCGGCGGTCGGGATCAACATCGACAGCCGCAACACGGAGACCCGTTTCGGGGCACGCAACCGCCTGACGAACATGCTGGGCGCCGGGCTGCCCGTGGCCACGACGCGCGGGACGGAGATCGCCGAGTGGATCGAGCGACACGGGGCCGGGGCGGTGGTCGAGCCCGGGGACGCCGGGGCGTTGGCGGCGGCGTTGGTCGAGGCGGCCCGTTCGCGGGAGGCCTGGGCGACCCGGGCGGCCGAGGCCCGCCGGCGGGCGTTGCACGACTTCGCCCCCGAAGAAACGTTGAAACGGTTCCTCGACTGGTGTGAGGCTCCGTCTCGGGCGCCGGACCGCGAGGCGGCCGGCTCGGCCCGCGGGACCGAGGTGCGTGAACTCGAAGCCCGTCGCTGGGCGGCACTGAAGGCCGCCGGCGAGGTGGACAGAATACTGGGCGACGTCGTGGCGCTGGCCCGATTGCGTCGCAAGTGGCCGCTGCGCTGGTGGTACGCGGCGCGCCGAATCTGGAAAGGACGGTGACGACCGTGGGAATGGCAACGCTCGGACGGCGCGGGTTTTTCCCGCTGGCGCTGCTGCTGGCACTGATGGCTGGCAGGCTGTGCGCGCTGCCGGACTATCCGTTCATCGAGGAGACCTGGCGCCCGGACCGCGGCGTGGTGGTGGCGACCTTCGAGGGCGAGGCGATCACGCAGGAGGACGTCTTCCTGTGGCAGGCGATTCGTGGCCGCGATCCGATGGTGGCGCGCCTGGCCAGCCAGAACGGGGTCGATGCGCGGGCGCTGCGTCCGCTCGTCGAGGCGGTGCGCGACCTTGCCGAAGCCCGCTTGCTGGCGCGCGAGGCCATCGAGGCCGGCGCCGTCGAGCCCTGGTATCGCGAGAAGGGCTCGCGCGTGCTCGCCGCGCCGGTGGCCTTCATGGTCTTCGCCGACCTGGTGGTGCGTCCCGAAGTCACCGTCGCAAACGACGATCTGCTGCACTACTTCCGCACGAATCGCGCGCGCTTCGAGGTGCCCGCCGAGGTGGACGCCGTGCGCGCCCGCATCCCGCTGGCAAACCCGGAGGACAGCGAGCAGCGCACCGCCGCGCTGATTCGCGCCGATGCCCTGCGCGCCGAGGCGATTCGCGGTGGCGGGGTGACCGGCCTGCTGGCCCGCCACCCCGACCTTGCCGTCGAGCAACCGGTCGGCGCCACGATGCGCCTGGTGCGCGGTCGCGGCCCGGACTGGCGCAACACGATGGACGAGGTCTTCCGCATGGCGATCAGCCAGATTTCGCCGCCGCTCGTGCAGGGCGACGGCGTGTACCTTTACGAGGTGCTGAATCGTCGGCCGGCGCGGTCGCGCGCCTTTGACGAAGTGCGCGAGGAGATTCACGCGCGTCTGGCCCGCCGCTTCTTCCGCCAGCAGCTCGAGTTCCACATCCAGCGCGTGGTCGAGGCCGCACTGCCGATCAATCGCGTGCGCCACTACGCGCTGCTGGAGGACGACATGGAGCTCGTGCTGGTCGGCGGCTTCGTGCTGACCAAGGGCGAGTTCGCCACGCTGTTCCCGGACGAGACGGCCAACGAGACCGGCCGCCGGCCGTCGCGCCCATTGACGGCTGCGACGCGTCTGGTGGTCGAGTGCGAAGCGGTCACGCAGCACCTTGCGGCCAACGGATTCGACTCGCATCGGGGATACGTGCGGGCGCGCGAGCTGGCCGGCGTGCTGGCCGCCGCGCGCAAGGCGCTTCAGCTCGAACGCGAAGTGCCCGAGCCGACCGCCGAGGAGCTGCGCGCCTTCGTGCAGGCGCACCGCGACGAGCTGGCGCCCGAGTGGGCGTCGTTCGTGTGGAAGCTGACCGCGGCGCCCAAGGAGGCGCGTGATCTGGGGCCCACCGAGCGCGCCGCCATCGCCGCCCGCATGCAGGGGCTGCTCGAGGACGTCGTCCGCGAGGCCGAACGCCTGCTCGAAGACCGCGCGCGCATCAACGGCCCGATCGTCTACGTTTCGCCGCAGTTCGTCGTCGAACGCGTCGTCCGCCCCGATCAGGGCGACTTCACGGTGACGTTCGAGCGCGCCGGCGACTACACGGCCGCGCAGGCCCGCCGCGCCTGGTCCGTCGATCTGGAAAGCATCGCGGTCGGTCGCTTCACGCCGCCGCTGCCCCGCGGCGACGGCACCGTGGTGGCGCTGTACCGGGCCGATCAGGCCGAACGCGTCGCGCCGGCCGAGACCGAATTGCTCGCCCGCGCCCGCACCGCCTGGCGACGCGACCTGGCCGAAAACCCCGCCCGCGAGAAGCTCGCCGAACTCGAGCGCCAAGGGCGATTCCGCATGATGGTGCCGTGAAGCAGCGGCGCCGCGCGCCACCCGCTCGCCCGATTCGGACCGCCGCCATTGCGCTTGCCCCATCGCCTGCACGCGCCAACGTGTCAGGTATCCTCCCCTCTGCGTGCCCTGCCATGCGATTCCTGCGCTTTCCGTCGTCCCACTCCGAACGCCTTCGCAAAGTCACCCGACTCATGCCCCTGATCTTGCTCGCCCTTCCGCTTGCCGCAGTCTCGCCGGTCGCCGCCCAGAGTGCACCCGTGCCCGTCATGGATCTCCACTCGGACATCCTCAACCGCACGCTCAACGTCGGTGCCGACATGGGCGACGAAGCCCCCTGGATGCAGGTGACGCCGGACAAGATGCGCCAGGGCAACGTGCGCGACCAGGTGCTCTCGGTCTGGGTGGACTCGCGCGGCGTGCGCGGCCCGGCCGCCACCCGCCGCGCCCTGCAGATGATCGACGCCTTCGGGCTTCAGGCCGAACGCAACGCCGACCACATCGCCCTGGCCCGCACCGTTGCCGAGTCCGACGCCATCCACGCCAGCGGACGCATCGCGATGTGGCTCTGGCTCGAGGGCGGCGCGCCCATCGATGACGACCTGTCGCTGCTGCGCACCTTCCACCGCCTCGGCGTCTGCGGCATGACGCTCACCTGGTCCAACAACCTGTTGTGGGCCGGCTCGTCCTCCGACCGCGAGGACGACGACATGGGCCTGACCGACTTCGGCCGCGAGGTCGTCCGCGAGATGAATCGCCTGCGCATGATCGTCGACGTCAGCCATGTCTCGCAGCGCACCTTCTACGAGGTGCTCGAGCTGAGCACGGCCCCTGTCGTGGCGTCGCACTCGGGATGCCGCGCACTCCACGACCACGATCGCAACCTCACCGACGATCAACTCCGCGCGCTGGCGGCCAAGGGCGGCGTCGTCGGCATCGCCGCCTTCCCGACGATCCTCAAGGCAGTGCCCCGCGACGTCGTGCATGACGTCGAAGCCTCCATCCAGCCGCAACTCGACGCGCTGGCCGCGCGCTACGACGGAAACACCGGCGACATGAACTATCGCCACGAGCGGCGCCTGCTGATGCAGGAAGCGATGCCCGCCGAGCACCGCGTCACGCTCGACGACTTCCTCGACCACGTCGATCACGCCATCCGCATCGCCGGCCCCAAGCACGTCGCCATGGGATCGGACTTCGACGGCGTCTCGACCCTGCCGATGGGTCTGGAGTCCGCGGCCGACTGGCCCAACGTCGTCGCCGGCCTGCGCGCCCGCGGCCATGACGAGCAAACCATCCGCGACGTCATGTTCGAAAACGTCCGCCGCGTCTTCCGCGAAGTTCTCGACTAGGGCCAACCATCGCCTTCATCCTTCCGACTAGCGCCTTCACACCGGATTCCTCCATGAAGCCCCTCCTCCTTCTGCTCCTCGCCACTCTGGCGCTCTCGTGCGCCGCCCCCAAAGCACGCGCGGCAAACGACTTCCCCGTCATGGACCTGCACTCCGACATCCTGCTGCGCGCGATCGACTACGGCGTCGAGATCGGCAACGCCCCGGAGTGGACCCAGGTCAACACGCGCACGATGCGCGAGGGCAACGTGCGCGACCAGGTGCTCTCCGTCTGGGTCAACTCGCGCCTGCTCACCGGCATGGCGTCCACCCGACGGGCGCTCCAGATGATCGACCTCTTCGAGCTCCAGGCCGAGAAGTACGCCGACGAGTTCGCCCTGGCCCGCACCGTCGCCGAATCCGACGCCATCCACGCCAGCGGCCGCGTCGCCGTCTGGCTCTGGCTCGAAGGCGGCGCGCCCATCGACAACGATCTCGCCCTGCTGCGCACCTTCCACCGACTCGGCATCCGCGGCATGACGCTTGCCTGGACCAACAACCTGCTGTGGGCCGGATCGTCGTCCGACACCGAGGACGACAAGATGGGCCTGACCGACTTCGGCCGCGACGTCGTCCGCGAAATGAACCGCATCGGCATGATCGTCGACGTCAGCCACGTCTCCGAACGCACCTTCTACGACGCGCTCGCGATCAGCACCGACCCGGTCGTCGCCTCGCACTCGGCCTGCCGGGCCCTGTGCGATCACGATCGCAACCTGACCGACGACCAACTCCGCGCCATCGCCGCCAACGGCGGCGTCGTCGGCATCGCGCTGCTGCCCACCTTCCTCAAGAAGGAGTGGGAGGCCGGCTGGGAAGCCGCCGAGGCGTCCATCGCCCCGCAGATCGAGGCGCTCGCCCAACGCTATGGCGGCAACCGGCTCCACCCCGACTACCGCGAGGAACGTCGCCTGCTCATCCAGGCCGCCCTCGCCCCCGAGGCCGTCGTCACCATCGACGACTACCTCGACCACCTCGAGCACGCCATCCACGTCGCCGGCCCCCGCCACGTCGCCATCGGCTCGGACTTCGACGGCATCTGGGCCTTCCCTGTCGGACTCGAGAAGGCGTCGGGCTGGCCCAAGGTGGTCGAAGGCCTGCGCACCCGCGGCTTCGACGACGCCACCATCCGCGGCGTCATGTCCGAAAACGCCCGCCGCGTCTTCCGCGAGGTGCTGGACAAGTAGAAGGGAGGGGTCACCGGCCAGTTCCCCATAAAGTAAACGACTGTTGATTTTTTGGTTGACCACGGGTGGCCCAAGGCCGTCCCGTACCCCCGACGGCCCATCCCGGCCAAGGGAGTACCCCCATGAACGAGCCCACCTTGCAGTCCCTCGCCGCGCGGCTGGCCGAGCATGAGGCCCGCCTGCAAGTGCTCGAGGCCGCGTTGGCGGCGGCCGGCGGCGAGGCGGCCCCTGCGGCCAAGGACGAGGTGCCACGCGTCGAGGGGCGGCCCATTCTGGAGACCGCCGCGCCCGTCGTGGAACCGGCCCCGGTGGCCGAGACGGCACCTGTGGTGGAGACGGTGCCCGCGGTTGCTGCGTCGCCCATCGTGGGGCTGCCCGTGACGCATCCGCCGGGGTTCCGTGTGGAGGCGGTCCCCGAGGCGCCCGCCGCCGGAGAGGCGATCCTTCCGGCAGCGGTCGAGCCCGAAGTGATTCCCGCGTCCGTGCCCGAAGCGATCCCCGCAGCGGCGCCCGTCGGCGTTTCGGAGGCCGGAGCCCCGCCGAGTCTGTCGGAGGCGATGCGGGCGCGGCGTGCCGCGCGGGCGGCGAAGGTCGATTTCCTGAGCGAACACGAGTACGCCGGCCAGACGGCCGACGCTCCTGAGCCGGAGCCGCGCGAGCCCGTGTCGCTCGAGGTGCTGCTGGCCAAGTGGCTGCCGGTGGTCGGCGGAGCGCTCGTCACGGTGGGCGTGGCGTTTTTCGCCACGTTGGTGGACGTGCCGTGGTTGAAGGTGGCGCTGGGGTACGTGATCGCGGCGGCGTTGGGGGGTGCGGGGTTGCTGGTGCTGGGTCGGTCGCAGGCGATCGGCCGGGCGACGGTCGCCGTGGCGTTGTCGGTCGGATTCTTCGTGTCGTTCGCGTCGCACTATATCGAGGCATCGCGCGCGTTGCCGGCGGTCGTGGCGCTGGCGCTGATGGCGGCGTTCTGTGCGGGCATCTTTTTGACGGCGGAGCGTTGGCGCTCGCAGCTCGTCGCGGCGGTGGGATTGGGCCTGGGCCTGCTGGCGGCGTTGATCAGCGCCAAGACCAGCGAAGGCTTCGCGCTGCTGGCGCTGGGCACGTTGGCCGTGGGAGCGGGCTGGCTGCTGGTGCGGCACGAGTGGAAGACGCTGGCCGTGTTGGCGGTGGTGGGCAGCTACCTGGGCACGGCGCTGCTGTGGGCGATCATGCCGATCGGCTCGGGGTCCGCCGAGATCGTCACGCATCTTGGGGCGCTGGCGCTGTACCACGCGGTGTTCGCGGCGTCGTTCTGGCGGTGGGGTCGGATGTGGAGCGCTCGCGAGCGCGCCGTCGAGGCCGCCGTCCGCGAAGGCGCGCCGCGCGTCGAAATGCCGCAGACGATCTTCTCGGCGGCCGGCGCGTTGCTGAACTCGCTGTTCCTGTCCGTCCTGTCGGTGACGTTGCTGTGGGTGACGCGTACGCTGTGGGATCAGGTGCATTGGCTGCTGACCGCGCTCGCGTTGCTCGAGACGGTGCGCCTGTCCGTGCGGGCGCTGCGCCGCGGGGTCACCGTGCCGTTCCATGTATTGCTGGCGGCCGTGCTGGCGACGAGCGCCGCGGCGAGCGCGTTCGCCGGCCTGACGGAGAGCTGCGTCGTGGCGGCGCTGGCGGCGGCGATCGCGATTGCCGGCGCGCGTCTGCGCGACCTGCGCTGGCTGCGACCGATCACCGTCGGGTGCGCGTTCCTTGCCACCCAATCGTTCAACTGGGGCACACCGGCCACGTTCTTCGATCTGCTCGTCGCCATGCTGCCGGGACTGTTCCTGATCTCCTCGTGCCTTCCGTGGGAGCGCCTGCTGACCGGTCAAGTCTACTCGCGCAACGTGGTGCTGCGTGGCCTGGAGTTTCTGTCGAGCCAGGTGCGCGGCCTCATCGCCGGCGTGATGCTGGTCGTGCCGCTGTTCGCTTATCTGGATGGGGATGCCCTGACGCTTTGCGCCATCGGGGTGATCTTCCTGCTGCTGTCGGCCGGCCTGTTGTTCCTCGGCGCGGGAGGGTGGTTGCTGGCAACGGTCGCCGCGGCGATGGTCTTCTGGGTGGGCACGTTCGAGTTGGCCGACGACGGCCTGCACCTGGTCGCCATCGGCATCGGCGTCTGGTTGGCGGCCTTCGTGTTATGGCAGATGCTGTCGCGTCGCCCGGATGCGTGGACCCTGCGGGGGATGATCGCGGGGACGCCCGAGCAACTCGAGGCCCCGCCGAGCGGACCGCGTTTCGGAGTCGCGGTGCGCGTGGCGATTGCCGGCGCGGCGGCGGTTGGGTTCGCGAGTTCCATGTGGGCAGCGGCGCGCCACTGGGATCCCTTCGTCGGGCTGGGCATGATGGTGCTGGGCACCGTCGCGGCGGGTTGCGGATGGATGACGCTGCGTCTGCCGGCGATTCGACCGATTGGCGTGCGGGCCGACAAGAGCGACGACGTCGCGCCAACGCCGACGCGCGCGTGGGATCGGATTCTGGCGCCCGGAGTCGCCGCCGGGCTCGCGGCGGCCTTCGTCGGCGCGATCGCGGCGGTGGTGGTGGACGCGCGCGATTCGCTCGTGTCGGCGGGTGTGCCTGCGGCGGTCGGCGCGGGATTGTGGCTGGTGATGTCGATGCGGCGACCGGGGGCGCTGCTGCCCACGCTCGGTGCGCTTGCCGCGGGCACGCTGGTGCTGTTCCCGGCCATCATGGTTGCCGGCAACTTCGCACCGCGCGAGATTCAAATCGTCGTCACGTGTTCGGCGGTGCTCGGCGTGATCGGTCTCGCGTGGCGCAACGCCGCGGCGGTGGTGACGTCGGGCGTGTGGATGCTGGCCGCGATGACGTTGGTGCCGGCGACGATGCTGGATGCGCAGCGGCGTGGCGCGGAGGGCTGGGGGGCGCACGCGCTGCTGGCGGCCGTACTGATCCTTGCGACGGCGTTGCTGCCGCGGTTCGCGCATCGTCGACTGGCGTTGGCCGACGATCATCCGGTGGCGCGCAATCTGGCCCATCCGATGTGGGAGTCCGTCTTCGCGGTCGTCGGATCGTTCCTGACGCTGATGGCGCTGACGATCGGCGACGTGCTTGCGGCGTCGCTGATCACGGCGTCGTGGGCGGCGATCGGAATCGCGGTGTTGCTCACCGGATTCGCGCTGGACCGCGCGCCGCTGCGGTACACGGCGCTGGGCGTGTTCGTTGCGGCCGTCGGGCGTCTGTTCGTCTTCGAGCTCGCCAACGCCTCGCTGGCCGTGAAGGCCGGGGCGTTCCTTGCCGTCGGCCTGGTGATCGTCGCGGCCGGCATTGCCTACGCGTTCCGCGCGCGAAAGGCCTAGCGCGCCGTCACAGCACCGGCGCGAACAGGCGGCAGAATTCCTCGTGGATGCGCGTGTACCACGGGCGGCGGAGGAACTCCTCGCCCAATTCCTCGGACTCCTCGAGCGCCCGCTCGAACAGACGTTCGACGCGCGCGATCTCCCAACGCGAGTAGAAGACGAGGTTCAATTCGAAGTTCAGCGCCAGACTGCGCACGTCCAGGTTCGCGGAGCCCACCGTGGCGAAGTCCTCGTCGGCGAGCAGCATCTTGGCGTGCATCATCCCGGGCTGGTAGCGGAAAACGCGCACGCCGGCCTCCATGAGCGGCCGCGCGAAGTAGTTCGCCGCGAACCACGGCACCCACTTGTCCGGGCGCGTGCCCTGCATCAGAATCCGCACGTCCACGCCGGCCAGCGCCGCCGTCTGCAATGCCGTCAGAATCGCCTCGTCCGGCACCAGGTACGGCGTGGCGATCCACAGGCGCCGGCGCGCGGAGGTGATGACGGAGAACATCAGCGTGCGCATGCGGTTCACCGGCTGGTCCGGGCCCGAGGAGACGGTCTGCACGGCGCCGCGCCGGCGCGGATTCACGCGTGGCATCTGGTCCGGCGCCTCGAACCACATGGGCGTGGGGTCGAGCGCGCTCGAGTCCGTCTCGCTGGCGAAGGTCCAGTCCGCCGCGAACTCGTCGTACATCTGCGGCACGGCCTTGCCCTCGACGCGCACATGGGCATCGAACCACCGGCGGGCGCGACGCGACGCGCCGGTGTACTCGCACCCGATGTTGATTCCGCCCGTGAAGGCCACGCGCCGATCGACGATCACCAGCTTGCGGTGGTTGCGGAAGTTGATCTGCACGCGCCGGCGCAATGGATTGAAGGGCAGGAAGGGATGGCACTGCACGCCGGCGCGACGCATGCGCGCGATGAAGGAGGGCCGCAGTTCCTGCGAGCCGATCGCGTCGTACAGGAAGAAGACGTGCACGCCCTCGGAGGCCTTGCGCTCGAGCACGCGCGCGAAGCGGCGACCGCACTCGTCGTTGCGGAAGATGTAGAACTGGAAGCAGATCTCGTGGCGGGCGCCGGCAAGTTCGCGCTCGAGCTCGGCGTAGAACTCCGCACCCTCGGTGGTGAACTCCACCAGATTGCCGGACGTCATCGGCGTCTCGTGCAGGCGCCGCATGATGCGCTGCAGGCGCTCCGATCCGACGCGACGCCGGATGCGGGCCCGCGGCACGCGATGGATCGGCGGGCCGACGATCACGCGGCGAATCGAGCGCCGCATCTCCGGATCGCCGATCGCCCAGAAGCAGACTGTTCCCACCAGCGGCATCAGGAAGACGAACAACATCCACGCGATTGCCGCCGTCGCATCGCGCTTGATGCGCAGGATGCGCGGAATCGTCGCCGTCAGCAGCACGATGTGCAGGACGAGGCCCAGCGAGATGTTCTGCAAAGTTTCCATGCCGGGCCCGATGCCGCCCGCGGGATTCTGGATCCTGTTTCGGCCCGGGCCCGCCCCGTCGTCAAGGGGGCACGCAGGCCGGCGTCACGGCTTCTGGGCACCCTTGCCCGGCACGGCCCCGAACATCGCCAGCGCGTTCGCCACCGGATAGCGGTTGGCGAACATCGTCACCTGCGTCTGGATCGAGCCAACCAGGTTCATCCCCAGCGCCGAGCGCCACTGGTTCGCCGGCGAGTCGCGGTCCAGGCTCGTCTGTTCGCTGTAGCGCGCGCCGAGGTAGCCCTCGAGGTAGGCCTTGTCGACGGGCAGGCTCGCGGGGATCTCGGTGACATTGCCGCGCACGCTGGCCAGCGGCACGTCCGACAACTCGGCCGCCGCCAGATTGAACAGCTCGTTGCTGCCGGGGCTGTACGCAAAGTCCGCCGTCTTGTTCACGAAGAAGATGTTGTTGTCCAACTTGATCCACTCGTCCTTGTTGAACCGTCGGTGCTCCACCCCACCCAGGATGTTCCCCCCGATGATGTTGTCGTGGATGTCGTAGCGCATCTTCGTCATCAGGCGGATGCCGTAGCCCATGTCCTGAAAGTCCTCGAGCCGACTCCAGGTGAACAGGATCGTGTTGTGCGCGATTTCGACGTTGCCCGGCTCCTGCGCCGCCGTGCCATAGACCTCAATCGCCGCCATCCGGTTCGCGACGAACACGTTGTTGAGGATGCGCAGCGTCCCGGAGCGCACCCCCGCCTGAATCCCGAAGTTCGCCCCGTTGGCGAACACGCAGTTGCGGACGGTCATGTCCCCGCCTTGCGTGGCGCTCGGGATGGAGAGGATCGGCTTCTCGACCGTCGGCGCGTCGTTGCCATCCTTCGCAGGCGGCAGCAGCAGCATCCCCGTCTCGACGCCTTCCGGCTGGCCCTTCGCGCTGCTGTAGGAGTTGCGCCGGCCCATATCGAACACGAAGCCGTCGATCACGATTCCGTCGATGGACTTCGTGATCGTGACCAGTGCATCGCGGGTCTTCGCGGCGCTGGCGTTGTCGGGCTGGAAGAACGTCGGATGGGCAAGGAAGTCGCGCGCCGAGAAGTCCGACGCGAAGCCGCCATAGAGCGACAACGGCTTGTCGATCTCCAGCTTGCCGGAACCGAAGGTCCCCATGTACACGCCGCCGGCCACCAGGATCGTGTCGCCCGCGGCGGCGTTGCGGATCGCCCGGTCGATGTTTTTCAGCGGCGCGGCCTGCGTGCCCTCATTGCCGTTGTTGCCCGTCTCGCCGTTGACGAACCACGCGCGGCCCGTCGCGGGCGCCAGCAGGTCGGCCAACGCACTGGCGCGAAGAAGTTGCGGAACACCCAGCAGCACGGCCAACAAAACGATAGACGACATCCTGGCATGACGATTCATCGGACTCTGGCCTCATTGGGAAATGTATCGTAGGCCGAAGCCCACCACGCCCGCCAGCGGTCCGGCAAGGACAAAGCGGGCCGGCGGCGCAGGGGGAACGCGCGGCCGGCCCGAGGGTGTGATGCGCCAAGGCGATCCGTCAGTAGATGCGCCAGCAATCCACCGAATTCGTGGTCGCCTCGAAGAAGGTAACGGTCGCCGCCATGAGCTGGTTTCGCACGGTGGCGCTGTTGACGATCTCGAACGGGAAGCCGAAGACGACGACCTTGCCGCGGTTCTGCGTTGAGCCGTCGTAGACGATGGCAGCGCTTCCGCCGGTGCCGCCGACGTACGTGAGGTCCGACGTTGCGTTCGCGCCGCTCGGGTTCAGCACGTCGGGGAAGGCGCCGCGGTACTTGCCGTTGGGGTTGCTGCCGTCGGAGAAGGTGAACGACCCGATGCCGGCGAAGATCCCGCCGGCGGCGCCCTGCACGGTGAAGGTCAGCGCGTCGTCCTCGAGGTTGCCGGTGGCGAACGGCGCGATGCGCAGCGTGTTCTGCAGGAAGGCCTTGTTGCCCGCCGAGGCGGCCGTGCGGCCGAGGTCCCAACCAATCTCGGTGCCCGAGGCAAACAGGTTCCCGCCCGCGGCGACAAAGGCCTCCACGGCGGTCTGCTCGGCCGCGCTGAAGGTCACGTCCGCCGTACTCTCGCGCCCGAGGATGTAGAACACATGGTCGTAGCCCGTGAGCGCCACCTGACCG
The DNA here is from genome assembly GCA_019634695.1 of Candidatus Sumerlaeia bacterium. Lineage (GTDB taxonomy): Bacteria > Sumerlaeota > Sumerlaeia > SLMS01 > JAHLLQ01 > JAHCAW01. The sequence goes on along the minus strand of JAHCAW010000040.1, from coordinate 6,680 downwards.
CCGGCGACCGCCGAGTTGTGGCACGTGTCGAACGTCACGCCGGCCGCGGCGAGCGCGCTGCCCACCTCGACAACGTAGTCGAAGCTGTTGTTGAAGCGCGGAATCACGCGGTCGAACGTCCCGCCGCCCGCGCTGCCCGAACCCAGGTAGGCCGCCTCCGTCTGACGATGGTTCTGGCGCCGCTCGTAGCGGTCGAACCCATCGACGATCAGCGCCTTGCTCTTCGCCGTGTTGCGGCGCACCGAGACGACGCGGCTGGGGAAGGACTCGCCGCCGGCGTTCGTCGCCGCCACGCGGAAGTACCGCGTCTGGCCCGCGGGCACGGCACTCGTCACGTCCAGCGAGGTCACTCCCCCGCCGGCGATTGTCTGGTGCACGGCGAAGCCCCGGCCGTTCTCCGAAACGTAGACCACGTAGCCGGTGGGCGCGGCGCCGCCGAATCCGAGCGCCCCGCCGGCGACGGGTGCCGTCCAGTGCAGCGTCGCCTGGCCGCTGGCGTTGGTGACAACGCGCGGACGCTCCGGCGGCTCGGGCAGGTAAGTGGTCGGGCCGCTGGCCACAGTGTTGAAGAAGTCGACGATCGCGTGCAGGTTGGCGCGGGCGATGGCGTCGCGGGCCTTCGGATCGCGCATCAACTCGGCGTCCTGTGAATTGTCGTGGAAGGCCACCTCGATGATGGTCGCGGCCATTTCGGTGCCGAGGTTGTTGACGCTGATTTCGCCGAAGGCGTTGATGTTGCTGCCGCCGCTGCCGTACAGGTTCGTGCCGCTGCCGGCGAGCCCGGTCTGGCCCCACAGATGCTCGAAGGGATTGCCGGCCGCCGACGTGATGCCGCGCATGTTCACGTTGGTCTTCGTGCCGGCGTACTGTGCCAGGATCGTGCCGTTGGGGGTGGTCTGCGAGTTGGCGTTGGCCGGGTTCTCGGTGTACCCGCCCGAGGCGTCGGAGTTGAACAGGCCATCGGCGCCGCGCGCCGTGCCGCTGCCCGCGTTCGAGTGGAAGCTGAAGTAGATGCGCTCGGTGTTGGTGCCCTCGGCCTCGCGATTCATGTAGCGCGCCAAACGCGGCGGCGAACTGACCGAATCGCTCGCCGACAGGCCGCTGCCGATGCCACGGCTCTCCGTCAGCCAGTAGCGCCCGTTCTCCTCCTCGCGCGGATGGCCCGAAACTTCGCCGTCCACCGTCGAGTCGCCCATCCCGTTGCCGAACCGCACGGCGTCCGCGAAGGTGTACGTCCCCGTGTCGCCCGACTCGCGCGCGTTCGTGATCTGCACATAGGCCTGGCCGCCCGGCGCGAAGTGGAACGTGCCGACGTAGATCCAACCGCCGCCCACGCGACGATGGTTGATCCGACGGCTGACCGTGCCGCCCGAGTGGCCGATGATGTACTCCTGATTGATGCGGTCGGACCCCGCGCGCGTCCACACGTAAACGGGATAGAAGCCCTCGACCGGAATCAACGACGACGCGTTGAACGTCGCCGTCGCCGTCGGCGCGCCGACCACTGTGGACGCGAAGCGATACGGCACGTCGCCCGTCGATCCATAGAAATTCGTCGCCGTGCTGTTGGTCCACGAGCCGGCAAAGGTCACCTGCGCATCGTCGTTGTCGATGACGACCTCTTGGCGCTGGTGCCCGATCGGCCGCAGCGGCACGACCGTCGCGCCCGCGTTCAGCAGATACTCCGCCATGATCGCGGCCTGGTCCTGATTGCCGAAGTCCTCGATCATCTCCAGCAGCCGCGGCCGCTGGGTGTACCACACGCCCGGGCTGTCGTACGTCCAGCCGTGCCCGGCCATCAAATAGACGATCCGGCCGTCGAGCGATCCGCTGACCGTGCGCATCGCCCCGCCGACCGCCGTGAACGACTTGCCCAGCAGCGCCTGCGCCTCCTCCACCGTGGCGACCGACCGCGACAGGTCCGGGTTCGTCGCCTTCAGCGGCCCATGCTTGGCCAGCAGCTCGGCCTCCGTGAAGTCCGTCTCCTCCAGCCCCGGCACCGGCACCGGCGGCCCATGCTCGCCATGCAAATGCGCCTCGATCGACCCGCACGCACAGCCCTCAAGCCCCCAAGCCATCCCACCCGCCCCGATCAACCCCACCGCAAGACCACCCGCCAAAATCCGTCTCATCACGCGCCACGCCTCCGTGCCTCAAGTTTCACCGGGCACCCGACCCATCAACCTCCCCGGGCACCCACCCCTCACCCCCAACCCCTCCCGGACCGGGACGGCCATGGCAAGGGGAAGTGGGGGGGCGGACATGCATGCCGCGCATCACTTGATCCTAAAGTCTGGCTCTCGCTGCCGAAGCGTCCTCCCAGCGAGCCGCCTCTCAGCCCAGCTTCGCTGGTGCAGGATCATGTGAGACCTGGCAGCAGTATGCTCGCCATCACTGGAATCCAGTCGCTCCTGCGCTTCTCCCCTATTCGCCTGCCGAAGAAGTCCTGCTCCGAACACGTCAGTCCCAAGCACACTATTGCGTACTCCCCATCGGGCAAACTGCCCAGACCCCTCACCCAAAGCGTCCCAGCTGCATCTCTTTGACCACGGATCGCATCCAACACAATGTTAGGACTGAACCTCTCGAACTTCGGCGTGGCTCCAACTGGCACGAAGACCCTCGAACGGAAGATCGGCGGCGGAAAGACCCAAGATACCTTGCAAGCTCGCGGCAGAATCTCAGCCCTCGATACTGGTTCATCTCCTTGATTCCTCGCCTGCCCAGCTGCCCAATAAAGGACGATTCCTCCAAAATGCGTCGCTATTCTATTAATAATTACAATATCACTGACGCCGAACGCGTTCAGCGCAAGGTTTAGGAACCTTCGAGGATGTTGCAGCAGAAATTCCATATCAGGGTGGAAAACTTCCTCTGGGACCAGAATCGCTGCGGCCAAGTAGTTGCATGCGTACTCTTCTTCCAGAATACCCCGCTCGGAAGATGCGGCATCGACCTGCGCCAGCGGTCCGACCCGCCGCCTAATTAGGAAATGTGCCAACTCATGTGCGAGAGTAAACCGCTGAGAGAAGTGACTATCACTCTCATTTAACTGCACCCCGGTTCGGCCAGCCGTTTGCCGCAGAATACCCCTCGTTGCATCACTCAACGGGACCCGCTCGACATGCCATCCCAACTCCTCAACCGCAATCCGTTCTATATCCACTCGCTTGGAAGCCGGAACCCGACCGGTCAACCTAGAAACTTCACCTAGGAACTGCCGCGCTTCAGAATCTAGAGCAAGTTGAAGTGGCTCACCCGCCTGGATGCAATATCGTAGGAGGAGAGGATTCCGAAGGGAAGTTGCACTCCAGATTGCATCACCCCGGCTCATTGTGAGGACCGCGAAGCCGCTTGACGGCTTCCTGAATCTCTTTAACAATCTCGCTCTTCTCGTCGGTCGATCTTGCAGCCCGCGAGTACCGAATCTCAAACCCAAGGGCATCCGAGACCGATGCAAACTCGTCCAATCTCACGCCACTCTTTCCCGCAGCCGCCAATACCTCAATCGCCGCCCGATGCATGAACCGCTCGCCAAGCAAGTCAGACGCACTCACACCCAAGCATTGTGCAAGCTTCTTTATAACCGAAATGCCTGGCACGTTGAAGCGATCCGGTGGAATGTTGCGAAGACACCAATTGCTTTGCACTTGGCTTGGGAGCCTTTCCGAGACTCGATCCAAATCTGATGTAAGCTGCCGAATGAACTCAACGGAAAACCCGGTCTGGCTAGCGAGGTCCTCCACCCTAAGGTCCCTGTTGCTCATGGCACTCCGCAAAATGCTAGAGAAACTCGCTTCACCGAGGGTGACCTCCTGAAGTGGAGTTCGGGAGCTCTTAATCTGGACGAGCCGAGCAGTTATCTCCGGGAGCAAGTCCTTGAACTCGAACTGATCCTGATATTTAATAAGTAATCCGCTGGGATTCCCCGTCATTTCTGGATCAAAAACAAGCGGCATGCCTTTGATCATACGAGAGACGAGTTTCCCCTGATGATGAAAAGCAATGATGGGCGTTCCGAGGGAGCAAGCGATCTCGGCCTCCTGACCGACGCCAAAAGACGGATTGTCCAAATTCATCAGAATAAAGTCGGCTTCTGCCACGCGCCAGCGATCCAATATGTAAATTTCTTCAGGCGACATGCCATCGCCATGGACTGCCGTTGGCATGGAGTTTTCTTGAGGGAGGTATAGCCGAACGTCACCATCTGCCTCAACATGGTCTCTAATTCTTTCATTTAGCGTAATGACGCGTTGTCTGGCGCTCTCATTCTCAATCGTCAATGCTGACGACATGTAGCCATGCCACCGGGAACTTTGATCGAATAGGCTCATAGGTTTATCTCCTATACGGACCTGACCGATTCACGAAGTCGTCTGTCTATCAATTCGTGGACAGAACCCAACCTATATCTCTTGACAGGAAGCAGACGCAACGCTGTTGATTGGATCCCTTGCGAGGCAAAAGCTCCCTTTACAGCATTTAGATACTGTTCCAGAGGCTCTTTCAAGCCGAACTGCTTCACGGCGTTGATGATGCCCTTCACGGTACCAAGTGTGACCTGTACTCCGCCAATGACTTGGTTGTCTGCCATCGGATTGGGTACTGTCAAGCTCAAAGACGATTGCCCCGACTGGCATCCTGACTCGTCACATACCGTTCTCCTCGCACTTGCCCACATTCCCCGGAAGGTGCCATCCGAAAGGCCGCTTCGGTACCTAACATAAACACCAACAAAGTCGAGGACCTTCTGGGCCTTGTCTTGGGCCTCGGCGCGATCATATCCACTAGCGTCAGCGTCGGAAAGCACCCTGTCAAGGGCTGCGCACGCCTCTCTGAAGCTGCTTGTCTCACTGATAAGCTCGGCGATTCTGTTGCGGACTTGCGTCCGGCTATGAGATCCGACCAACACCGCAGCAAGGAGCAATGGAATGTCCGGATACGGGCAGAACTCTTGCCCACCCCGCTGTGTCGCCAGCCAGCATGACTGCACAAGATTGTGGAGCCGTGAGGCGAAAGGCTCGTAAGCAGTTGGCCCCAGGACATCGGACTGGATGAATTGGATAATAACCCTTTCGTCCCCGATGAGCAGTTTGGCATTATGTTGTTTGGCCAATGCGGTTAGTAGATGAGTTCGCATGACACGACGGTAGAACGGCGTCGTTGCGTTATGTATATGACCATTGTAGATCGATGCCGCTAGTTGCCGAGGATTCCATGGCACTGTATTGGAGGCCGACTGGAAATCGTTTTCAAGCTTTTCGATGAGCGAGCCATCGTGCCTGTCGAGTTTCACTCGACTTGTGGCGGCGGCCGCCGTCATGCCTAGAGTGCTACCATAAACCGATTTCGCTATTTCATGCCACCTGGCTTTAACCGGCTGGGTCAGCCGCGCGTCCAGTTTCTTGCCCGACAAGTAGACGACTCTTGTCTCCGGTGCCAACTCTTGGATAAACTGAAGCGCGCATTTTGTGTCTTGATGTGGCTGCTCTTCGCTCGCTGATCCGATTATCCAGTACTCTTGATGCAGTATAAGCCCTTCAATCAGCCGGCACAGCGCCAAATACTGATAGAACGTAATGTCCTTGTTGGCCGTAAGGGCGTAGTGAGCCTGAATTGGGACGGACTCGCCCGAGATAGCCTTGGAGTACTCCATGTGACTTGGCCGCGTAAACCTTGGAGTTGCGCGCTTACGGAACTGTAGTCGGCTCTTGTTCCAGTTATCCTTGGCGATGATAGTCCTCGTGATAGACCGTGTGTTGTCAATCTGATTCTTGCAGGTTTGGGCGAGTCGCTACTCTGGGGGCATCTTGATAGCGTCCATGGTAGTGGGCTGGGCGGCGCAATACTGGATTGGATCGCCAGGACCTCCTCAAGGGTGAGGAAGACGGGCTCCATCGCTTACTCGGCCAGTTTCTTGAGCGCCTTGCCGTAGCGAGCGTTCGTTTTCTCCAGAGCAGCGCGGAAGTTTGCGTCGCGCGCCGGCGGGTCCTCCGCGCGGGAGATGATGAGGCGCTGACCGTCGGTCGTAACCTCAAGCCGGGTGTCGGCCTCGATCTTGAGAAGATCGAGGATGGGTCGGTCGATCACGAGGGCGAGGCTGTTGCCGTGCTTGGCGAGGGTCTTGATCATGCGGGCCTCCGCTGGATGATACGTTGTGGGGACATTGTATCAACGGCGGCCGCGCCGTCAATGGCTGTTAGCTCTCGGCGCAGTCTCGCAAGCCTCCCGCCCCAACCTGCACAACGGCACACCCCGGCGTCGACTGGGCCGCCCCCCTCCTCACCCCCGGCGTTTCTCGAGCACCAGGCTCGCATAGATCAGCGCGCCGGTGCGGAAGGCGGTGTGGATGTCGGAGTCCTTGAGGCCGGCGAACTGGGCGAAGGAGGCGGCGAGCGGACGGGGCAGGAGGCGGCGGATTTCGGCGCGCTTCCAGTCGTCGTCGCGGTCCATGGCGGCCAGGACGTTGGGCGTGATGTCGCGTTCGGCGCGGACGACGAGGCCGACGGCGGCAAGGTCGCGCCGGGCGGCGGCGAGCGCCGGGGCAGCGAAGAAGTCGGCGTAGAGAAAGTGGCCGCCGGGGCGCAGGACGCGGGCGACCTCGGCGAAGAAGCGGGCGCGCGAGCCGTAGCAGTGCGACGATTCGACGTTGAGCACGGCGTCCACGCGGCCGGAGGGCA